>CAVPFK010000017.1:0-217818 GCA_963703705.1 uncultured Acidobacteriota bacterium
TGTTGACGCGTAGGTTCGTATTGCTATATTATTGGGGACAATATTTCCTCCATGATGGGGGAGCGCCGGCCGCAATGCCTCAAACAACAACTCGATTCCTAACTTGACGAAATTTCCTCGCGGCATGGCTGCTGTTGCTGACGATCTACATGCCCTGGGACTGGGCTTTGGCATGTATTCTGATGCGGGTAAGTATACCTGCGGAGGATATGCTGGGAGTTTGGGCTATGAAACGACAGATGCCAATACTTTCGCAAGCTGGGGTGTGGATTATCTGAAATATGATAATTGTTACAATGAGGGAGAGGCAGCTTATTAGCTATTTGGAGGTCTGTTGATTTAAGGACCGGAGCGACCGCGACCACGGGAGTGACCGCTTGCACGATCAGAACCCGCCGGCCCGCGGCGAAGTACAAGTTGCCCGCGGCGTCCGTCCATTTTGGCCCCGGCGACCCCGATGGAGGCGTCCTTGGCCGGTTCACCATCTCCGTTGTACAGGATCGGCCCGTTCCCGGCGTATGTGCTGATCACACCCTCGCCATTGACTTTGCGCACCAGCCCCACGGAGCCGATGTAGAGATTGCCGGCTTTGTCCACGGCCACCGAGCACAACCGTCACGCCCGCGGATGTGGCCGGTCCGCCATCGCCCGAAGGTCCGAACTGACCGTTGCCCGCCACCGTGTGGATGATACCGGTGGCAGTGTGAACACGCAGCGCCGGCGGCTGGTATTCACGGTCGCCAATATAGAAGCTTCCGTCGGGCCCGAGCGCGATCTGCAGGTTGGAGCCCAAAGCGCCTTTGTGGCTGGACCATCATCGCCCCCGAAGCCCACGCCTCCACCGGCGTATGTATTGATGATCCCGTCCGGCGTGATGCGCCGGACCCGCGCGCCCTGATAGATGCCCGAACTCAGGAACACCAGTTGGTGATGTACACGTTTTCGCTGGCATCCATGGCAATGCTTGTGGGGTAACCCAGCGACGCCCAGGCTGGCTTGGCCACCGTCTCCCCCGGTGCCATTGCCCGCGTAGGAAGTGCCACAGCCGCAGCCGGCGAATACCGAGATTACGCCCGTGACCGCGTCCACCCCGAGGCAACGGTTCCATCCCCGGCGTCCGCGATAAAAACATTTATTTTCGAATCAACGGCAACGCCGGTGGGAGTAGCCAGGTTCGACTGGGTTGCGGGCACGTTGTTGGGACCATTTCCACCGGTCCCGGTACCTGCGAATGTAGTGATGATGCCGGAAGGTCCGTTTGGCGGACCCGTTCCGCGCTCGAGTCGGCAATATACAAGTTACCTGCAGTGTCAGTCGCAAGGCCAGAGGGCAACGTAAGGATCGCTTCGCTGGCCGGGCCCGCATCGCCGACCAAAAGAGTCTCGCCCGCGATGGTAGTGATGGCGCCTCCCACCACGATCCTCCGTAAGCGATTGTTGCCGAGGTCCACCACCAGCAGCGCCCGGTGGTATCGATCGCCAGTTGGGACGGTCCGTCGAAGGTAGCCTGAAGTGCGGATGCTCCGTCGCCTCCGAATCCGGTCTTCCCGTTTCCGGCGATGGTGCTGATGATTCCGGAAGGAGAGACGCGGCGATACGGCCTGTTCACTCCATCGCTGATGTATAGGTTGCCGGAAGAATCTATGGCAATGCCATCCACATAGCTCAGCGGAGCCTCGGTGGCCTGGCCTCGGTGGCCTGGCCTCCGTCTCCTGAGACCCCCGCGAACCCGCACTTGCCGCCCGCTACGGTGGTGATGATTCCGCCCGTTGAGATTCTTCGCACTGCACAGTTGAATTGGTCTGAAATATAGACATTGCCGGCTGCATCCACTGCCACGCCATTGGGATTGCCGAAGGTGGCTTTGGTGGCTTTGCCGCCATCGCCCGATAGCCGTCGGCTCCGGTTCCGGCCAGTGTGGAAATGGTCCCATCCGGCGTCACTTTGCGAATGAAATTGGCGCTATCGGCGATATAAAGGTTGCCGGACTTGTCAAAGGCCACCGCCTGCGGCACCTGCAACTGAGCGCTGACGGCTGGGCCGCCGTCGCCGGAATAACCACCAGCGCCGGTGCCTGCCACGGTGGAAATAGTGCCGGAAGTATCCACGCGGCGCACTACGGACGCGCCGCTATCGGCGATATACAAATTCCCGGCATGGTCGAACGCAAGTCCGCCCGGGATGGTGAGCGAAGCGCCGACCGCGGGTCCTGCATAGTTTCCATGCCTGCCAGGCCGTTGCCCGCAAACACCGTGACCACGCCGCTGGGCGCCACTTTGAGAACCATGGCAAGGCCCTTGGAGGATAGGTACACGTTTCCCTGGCCATCCACCGCCACGCCATCGGGCTGGCCAATCTGCACCACCGTGGCTTGCTGGCCCGCGCTGGTGAAGATGTTATCGCCGCCGGCGTAGGTGATGATGGTTTGCGCGAATGCAGTTGCGCTTACAAGGAAATTCAGTGTGACCAGGAATCGAGGCATTCTAACTCACGTAGCGTAGCTGGTGAGTAGAACACCTCATTTGAGTTCTTGTGCTAGACTGACGGTTTACTCCAGGAACATTCCCATGCCCAAGCTGAAGACACATAAGGGTGCGTCCAAACGGTTCAAGAAGACCGGAACGGGCAAAGTGGTGCGGCACCATGCGTTTGCCCGCCACATTCTGACGTCCAAGGTACGCTCCCGCAAGCGGAAGTTGAAGCATGCTGTAGTGGCCGATCCGTCCGATCAGGCCAAGCTGAAACGAATGATTCCGTACTAAGCGGATGCCCGAGCGAAACGGCGCCGCACGTGCCGTTATCGCCGGTTTAATCATCAACAAGGAGCTAAACGTGCCGAGAGTCAAACGAGGAACCAAACGCCGAGCCTATCGTCAAAAGACGCTCGCCCGGGCGTCAGGTTTTTTTCTAACCAAGAGCAAGCTGAACCGCGCGGCGCAGGAAGCCGTGAGAAGGCGCCGCGCTACGCTTTTGTCGGACGGCGCCGCAAGAAGCGCGATTTCCGTTCGCTGTGGATTATCCGCATCGGGGCTGCTTGCCGCGCCGCGGACATTTCCTATCAGCAAATTCATCAGCGGGCTGAAGAAGGCCGGTGTCGAACTGAATCGCAAGATTCTGGCAGACTGGCGGTCAGCGACCAGAGGCGGCGTTTCCGGCTCTGGTGGCTGACGGCCTAAGGCCGCGCACGCTCAGTCTTAAGATTTCTCTCATGAGCACACCACCGCAACACGAACTGGATGCCCTCGTGGCTCTCTGGAGGAGAGAGTTACCCGGGCCGGCGGAGCTGGTCAACAACTTCGAGTCGGAGAACGAGCGAACTCGGAAACGCAATTGAGCTCCGCGGTATACGAACGCAACGCTGTGCGCCAGGAGCTGAACGAGCTGCGCTCCGAACGCCGGCAAGTGCGGACGCGCATCGAGAAGCTGTTGGGCCAGATGGAATTGCTTGGCGGCGCGCGTCGAGTGGCAAGCTAGAGCAATGCCCAACACGGAAGGCGTCCGTGTGACCATCTTCAACCAGACTTATTCGCTGGTTGCCAGCGAGGAGCCGGGGCGGATCGAACAACTCGCCCAAAGAGTGGACGATCTTATGTCCGAGATCGCGGCCCGCGGCTCCCACATCGATGCCACCGCGCGGCGGTGCTGGCCTGCCTGCATCTAGCCGATGAACTCGACACGCTGGAACGAGCGACTCACGGCGCTGAAGCAAAAGGTGGAACACAAAGCGCGCGAGTTCAGCATTCTCCTTGACGAAGCCATCGCGCCGGACGCGTAGCCAGCGGCATCAGGCCAGCCGGCTCACCAACTCCTGGCCGATTGATTCGGTGGCTTTCCCCCGATCCGGCTTTCATCCGGGCCCGATCGCAATAGCTTCGTTGTGATCCTCAAACCAGGCCAGAAACCGGGATTGATCGGCCCCCGGCAAACGCTGCTGATTCAGCCAGGTATAGTAGGCGCCCATATCGCCATCGCGCAATGAGCCTTCCGCATCGAGCACCGGTTTCTGGCGTTCCTGGGCGAGCAAATCCTTGATCGATTGCTCTCGCAACCGGGGAGCAAATCTGGCCAGCAACGTGAGCGGCTGAGCGCGCCGCAGCAGTTCGCGCGTGGCCCATTGGACAAAGGTAGTGCTGTAGATCTGCGTGCCCGATCCCTCCCGTGAGCACGCTCAACTGGAAGCGGTTTAAAACTACATCGCCGGCGGAGCCTTGCATGCCGAGTTCCTCCGGCGTCATGCGGGCCGACTAGTGCGCAGGGCTTCCGGTCCAATGCCGGACTCCATGACTTTGGTCATGTTGGCCACGATCTGGGCTCTCACTGGATCGAGCGCCCGGTAGGAGACAGCAGGCTCAGCCCTTTGCCACTGATCGGTTCACCAGCGCCGCCGTCCACGTACCAGTGCGCGAACGGCATGGGGTGAGCCGCAGCCCTGGCGGATAATGTATCCATCAACACTTTGCGGCCGTCCGCCGGATTCACTTTGCTGAAATAAACTCCGTGCGGGCGGAGTTTGCGAAACAGCTTGTATCTGTTCTGGCCGACGCCTTGTCCGATTAGTACCATCCCCAGCCGCGGCGCAGGCAACGATGGTTGCGGTTGCGGCTGCGTTGAGCTGGCGAACGTAATCCACGGCAGCGGTTCGAAACTGGTCAATTTGATGAGTGGCCCACAGGTGCGCGGTAAGCTGCTCGCTGAACAGGGCCGGTTCATTCACCCAATTCGCGCGTTCCAGCGTGGAGGAAAGCTGCAACTTCGCAAACGGCTGGAGCACCTGCTGAAATCGCCCGGCATCCAATTCCCCGAGATATAGAAACTGGTTGTCCAATTCCCTGCGCTCGGCTGGGAACTTCCAGTCATAGGCGATCACTTCCCGCAGCAGCAGCGGTACGAAAGCAAGCGGCAGGCGACGCAACAGCTCCAGATGCTCGATGGCCAGATGCCCGGCCTGGGGCGGGTAACCGGCGAAGTGAGCTGCTGCGAGATCGGCCGGTGACATGGCTATACAATCTCCGCCAAAGGCTTGCCTTGCGATTGATCGGCTGAGAAGCCAAGCAATGATCCCAAGGTCGGCACCAGATCCGTAGGCTCGACCGGGCGATCGATCACCACATTCTCGCGGATGCCCGGGCCCAACACCATCATCCAAGTGGTCCGCGATAACGGATCCCCGGTGCGATGGTGCTGAAATCCGTTCCCTCCCGGATCGGTATCGGAATCCCGGCCGAAGTCCGGCAAAATCACCAGCGTGGTTTTGCCCGCGTATTCGGGGTCGGACTGAATCGCGTTCCAGATCTCCGCGCCGCCGGTCGGACCTCTGAATGGCATCCACATAAGAGCGAAAATGTTCCCGAATGCGCGATATCGATATCGTGCAGCGTGATACAAAGAATGCTGGGGGCGTCCGATGATGTTTTCTTTGGGAATGAATCCCCAATAGCGGCTGTCGAGGCTTACCCCTCTATGATCACCCATGGCGAAATAGTGGCCCGGCGGCACTACCAGATCGTCTCCTTGAATGTAGGAAGGCAACTGCGCTTCCCAGGTCGGCGAAATATTTGGGTCCGTTGGCGGCACCGCGGGAAAATTGTTGCGGTAATAATCGGACGGCTCATCCCGGTCATGGTTTATGTACGGCTCGCTCAGTTTCTCTCCATTACGATAGACCTCGCCATTGCGCAGATGAATGCGATCGCCGGGCACGCCCATGATCCGTTTTACTACGTAAGTTCCCGCGTAAGCCGCATCGGGATGCAGAAACACCACGATGTCCCCGTGCCGCACCTGCCGGTAGGGAAGCAGCGGTCCCACTGACGCAGTCTGCGGCGCGAACTGCACTCGGTTCACAAACACGTGGTCGCCGATCAGCAGCGTATCCTCCATCGAGCTGGAGGGGATCTCGAACGCCTGCACCACGAATGTGATGATGAACAGTCCCGTCACCAGCACGGCGGCCAGTGACGCCAAAAACTCTACCGTAGTCTCGCGTGGTTTTTCTTCGACGTCCCTAACCTTGATATCTTTCTTCGCCACTCATTCCGTCCAATCTTAATTTTCTCAATCCCGCTCGTATTAGCGGTATCGCTTCACACCTTGCGTAAAATCGCAAACCTCCGCGGACAACCGTCTTCCGCGAGGGAGCAAGTCCTTCACCCTCTCGGGAGAGGCGTCAAAATCAATTCACCAGCCTTAGCGTGCGATTCCATCTCGTAATTTGAAACACATGCGTTACCGCGTAGGCAAAGTGATAAAGCTTATCACTTACTGAGGAAGGCAAGACACTCTCGCCCTCAGCGCCGCGCACCGACCAGTAAATCAACAATGGCCGACCAATGATATTCGCCCCGGGCACAAATCCCCAATACCGGCTGTCATAACTGTCGTCCCGATTATCTCCCATCACAAAGTAATGCCCCTCGGGAACGATCAGTTGCCCATCCTCCACCAGCTTACGTAGGAGTATCCACCACTCCGGTGTCTCACCTGGCGCCACATCAAGCCTCGGAAAATTATCGCGAAACAAATCGTTGGATGGCCGGCTGAAATGAGCGTAAGGCTCTTTCAACGCCACTCCGTTGACAAAAACCTGCTTGTTAACCAGCCGCACGCGGTCGCCTGGCACCCCGATCACCCGTTTCACGAAATGCTGCGCCGGAGTAATCGGATAATGAAACACCACAACGTCGCCGCGCCGTACCCGCCGATAAGGCATCAGATGAGCGCCAACGCCTCCGCCGTAACAAAGCTTGTCCACCAGCAGGTAGTCGCCCACCAGCAGCGTGTTCTCCATGGACGGTGAAGGAATCTGAAATGCCTGCACAATGAAAGTGATGACAAAAACCGCGATTACCACCGTTCCCAATAACGACTGCAACGAACCGATCACATTCGTACCCAAAGCCCTCGCAGTTCCCGACTGGTCGCGAGACTGGTCGCGCGACTGATCCCGAGAATGATCGGCCAAATGCTGCTTGCGAAATTGCTGCTCTTCAATAGGCTGTTCCGCAGGAGGCTGTTCAGGAAGGTGTTCCACGGGAAGATGATCTGGAGAATTCATACTCTGCTTCTGCAATAACTCTACTTAATCTCGGACCGTGCTTCCCGCGCCAGCTTGGCCCCCGCCGATTGCGGCCGTGAAGCCAGATAAGCCAGCAACTGCCGCGCCGCATCCTGCTCCGCCGTTTTCTTGGTAGAACCCTGCGCTCTTCCCACGAACTCCGCTCCGCCTTCGCCGTTCTTTGTATTCAGACGGACCTCGACAGTGAACGTCTTGTTGTGCTCCGGGCCAGCTTGCTGCACCAGAACATAGGAGGGCTGTGCCATTCCCAATCCTTGCAAAGTTTCCTGCAGCGCCGATTTGAAATCGGTCATGGGGAGCGCGCCCCCCTCCCGCTCCATGTTTGCCAGTTCCGGTGCCAGGATCTCCCGCAGAATGAATTCGCGCGCCGGCTCCATACCCCCATCCAGATAGATCGCCGCCAGGATCGCTTCCAACGCATCTACCAGCAACGCCGTCTTGCTGCGCCCTCCGCTTTTTTCCTCGCCGCGGCCCAGCCGCAGATAGTGCCCCAGCTCGAGGCGTTGCGCTACTCGAATAAGATGCCGTTCACTCACCACGTGGGCGCGCAATTTTGAAAGCTCACCCTCGCGAAATCGGGGAAAGCGTTGAAATAGCTCTTCGCTCGTGACCAGCGACAGAATCGCGTCGCCCAGAAACTCCAGCTGCTCGTTGTCGTTGACCTTATACTTACTGTCTCCGGGCTGTTGCGACTCAAGTTCCCGCGCCTGCGAGCTGTGAGTCAGGGCCTGCTCGATCACCCCCCGGCGGCGGAAGTGGTAGCCCAATGCCTCCTCAAGCGCGGAGATTTCCCGTTCCTTCATGCGGATGTAATGAACAACAAAACCAAGGGTTCTTTACGCCGTGAGAGCCTGGCCTGAGCCCCGCCGAAAGCAATTTGGCGATTCGGCGCGAAGCATCGCCCGCGATGATCGCGCGTACGGGTCGCTTCCCTATCGATCAATTCTTAGCGGGTGGCGCCCCGCCGCTCAACTGCGTCAGGCGATCTTTTTCCTTACGCGCTGCATCCCCCGCATTCGTGCCTTCCTTCGTCAATTCCACCGCCTGATTGGCATACTTCAGCGCCTCTGGATATCTGTTCTGCATATCGAGCGCCACTGATAGGCGGAATACCGCGACCGGATCGATCTGCTGCGGGAACGCATCGATCGACTTCCTCAGATCTCCTTCGGCATCCGCCCAGGCTTTCTTGTTGAACTCGATCGTTCCTAAAATTGCGTAAGCCTCCGACCGTACAAAACCTTTGAAAGCATCAACCCTTTCCGGTGGTAAGCCCGCGGTAGGAATATCTGTGTCCACGGTAACCAGCGCGCGCTGCGCGTTTTTCGTGGCCTCCGCCAGCTTTTGATCCTTGTCAAGGTCCGTATCCCGTGTGCGTTCGGCCAGTACTTGCGACACTCCGAGCAGAGCCTCGGGATCGTCGGGATCGTAGCTCAGGATTTTCTGCGCCATATCCAGCATCTTGTCGGCGTTGTTGGCTTGCTGGTATCCGTGCATCACTGCTTTGTAGAGCAAAGGGCGCAACTCGCTGTCGGGAAATTTTGTCGCGAAGTCGTTCGCCGCCTTTTCCTGGGCTGCAGGATCAGTTAACGCCGCGGCGTCGTTGTATGCTTTGAACTCTTCTTGTGTTTTGGCCTGCGGCGGGCGTTTGCCCGCCGGGGCAGCCGCCTGTCCCGCACTTTGTCCGCTCGACTGACCTGCCGGCGTACTCTTCCCCGCAGGAGTGCTCTGCGCGAAACTCCAAACCGAGACGCCCAGCATCGCAAAAATAATTGCCGATTGCTTCATGATCTCTCCTTAGGCTCGAACGATTTCAGCTTCCCCGAATCGACCTCGAATCCCCTGTATCCTCTGTTGTAAAGATTGTCTTTGTTTCTGAGCAAACCCCGAACTATTGTTGCGGCTGCGGTTTAGCCGGAGGCTCATACGCCCGCTGCATACCTTTTTCGGCGGCCGCTTTGATCTCCGGAAATCCTCCGCCCGTATTCAGCGCCGCCTGATACTCCTGCAACGCCGCCTCGCGGTCTTCTTTCATATCCAAAATTCTTCCCAGATAAACATGCGACCATCCCACCACCGTAGGATCTTTCGACGCCGCGATCGCCTTCTGAAAATTGTCCTCCGCTCCATCCCGGTTCTTATTCGCCACCGCGACTTCCGCCAGGATAAACAGCGCCCGCCCCTGGTCCCCGATTTTTCTTTCCAGCGCCATCTGCGCCAGCTCCTGAGCCCCTTTCGGATCGCCCGCCGCCAGCCGCTTTTCCGCAGTGATCAGCATCCGCCGCTCCTCTGGGCGGGACAATCGCACCAGTTCCGGCGATGCCACACTCGCGAACTGAATCTCCGCCGCCGCTCTCTGTTCCTTTTTGAGGTCCACATTCTCAAGGATGTTTCCATACTCTCCTCGAATTCCGACTGGATCTTTTTCAAACGCAACCACCGCTTCGTAAAAGTACCGCGTCAGAATGTATCCCTGCTTCACAGCGTCATCTACCGCCTGGGCTCGCATCGGTTCTTCGGCCTTTCTGCCCGTGGTGCGAATCTCAATCGCCCGCACCAGGCATTCGGTCACCAGCAGCGAGATATCAGTCTTGAAGCTCTCTTCCAGCGGCGCGCGCCTCACCGATTGCAGCAATGGCTCCAGCCGTTTGATGGAGCTGTAATGTTTCTCCGCCAGCGGATCCATCTCGTAATGCAAAAACGTATGCCGGATCTGCTCCATCTTCAGCCCGGATTGCGCCGGATTTCCCGACTGCAGGTTCGGGGCAGGAAACACCACCACATAATAAGCGGTGCCGTAGTTGCGCGCGTCCGTCTCATTCGGCGAACCCATGAAGTCGAGATAAATAGTGAACGTGCGTCCCAAATACTGCGCGGATGGCTGCTTCAGGTAAACCTCGGTGTCCAGCACCATCTTGGCCAGCGGTTCGTGATAACGCCGTATCGCCTCTGCATAGTCCTTGCGATGTCGCTCCCAGATCGAATGCACTCGCGTCTTCTCGTAAAAATGTTCCATCAACGTGCCGAAGCCAGCAATCTGTGCCGCATCCGGAGGCAGATCCTCCTCTTTCATGCGCGGCATGAAATGCGGCGCGCCGTCCACATACAGCGCCAGCGAAATATATTGCGACAAGTTGCGATTGGGATCTTTCGATGCCATATGCTTCTGGTAGAAATCGCAGACCGCGGCCTGCGCCGCCCGCGCCTCTTCTGACTCCGCGAGATTCCTCTGTACTTCAGTCCTTACGTTGCTCCGAGTAGCATCCGAAATCGGCAAATCCTGATCATAGCCACAAGTGTTAAGCGCCGTGAGAAAGGAAAAAATCGTCTCGCTGTTATCAAGCGTGATCGGACCCGAATTACCCGAAGGCTGATAAGGTGCCGGCTGCTTCGGCTGCGGTTCTTTTTGCCGGGACGAACTCGGCGGAGAAGGATTTTGAGGCGGCTGATTCGCCGGTGGCTGCGTTTCCTGGGATGGCTCTTGCGAATCTCGCGACGAGCTCTCGGGAGCTTGGCTCCCCGAAGCCGGAGTTTGGGGAGCCGGAGCTTGCGCAGCCGGCACCTGCGCAGCCGGCACCTGCGCCGCACACCACTGCGCCGTCAGCCCGAACAAGGCCGCAAGAAATAAGCCTCGCAATCGCAAACTCAGCAAATCCTCCACAGCATGAGGGTTGTGCCCACGGAAAACTACCATCAAGTGTAAGGACTTCCCCTCAGAGGGTCAATCCGAACCCGGGTTAGACATATAGGGTGGGAAAATTCCTACACCGCCGCCACCGAACAAGTTGTTGACTTTGGTTTGGGCAGGGGCTGCATCCCGCTGACGGGCAGGTGTTAGAATTCCTATCGATCTCTGAGGTAGAAGGGAGATTCCAGTGTCCAATCTCTTCGGCAACAACCCAGCCAATTACATCTCTACTGTGGACGGCAGTTTTCATCGAACTCTAGTCGAAGAAGATTCCTACGACGCAGGGAGGCGTAGAGAGCAATGCGGCCCCGTCTGCACCTTTGTCGCAATACTTTACGGCGTTATCGGAATACTTTTCTTCGGTGGCATCTTGGCATTCATCGTCCACGTTTGGTTCAGTGAGCACCCTCATTGGGTCTGGTAGCCATCATGGGTTTGTCTAAGGCATAAAGTGCGGGTCATCTCCCTCTCCGGCGTTGCGTTACGAAATCGCGGTTTGTCGCGAACTCGAAGAACGACGGGCAACTCGGAAGTCAGTTGGCGAAATCAGGCGCGGCTGTTGAAAAACTCACTCGCCGGAAAATCGCCGAAAACACTTTGCGATAGGAAGCCCTACAAACGACAATCTCCGTTTTGATAGACATTTTCTATCTCTCAAATTTCGACTGTTTTGACACAACAGAAGTTTTTCAAGACCCACAGGCGTTCACACTCATTGACCTCAATGAGTGATATCACGATTTTTCGCCAACCGCACTGAACCAATGACTTTCGTAATTTCGTCGTGAAATCGAACCTCGGTAGATTGGAGTGACTATTGGATTTGTTAAATGTGGCGACGCCTTATTGTTGTTTTCCTCCTGCTGACGCTGGCGGCTAGTGCCGTATCGGCCCAAGATTCGGACACTTCACGCGAGGTGGAACGCAAAGTGGCTCCGATCTATCCGGACTTGGCGAGGCGACCGCGTATTTCCGGTGTGGTGAAGCTCCGGGCTACGATCGCCCCCAGTGATTCGGTCAAATTGGTCGAGCCGGTGGGTGGGAATCCGGTGTTGTTAAAAGCCGCGCAAGAGGCGGTAGCGAACTGGAAGTACGTCCCTGCTCCAGATGGAACGCAATCGTCGATTGAACTCCGCTTCAACGCGCCACAGAAATGACTGCAATCAGGGCGATTTTCACTCGCAGCCGGATCAGTGAGTGTAATCGCGATTTTGGTAGTGCGCCAGTTTGGAAACTGGCCCACTACCGCGATTTTTCACCAATTGACACGGTAGATTCCCTTTGTTATATCTCGCTATTCCGGGGTCGGCGGTCGATCGAGGTTTTCTATGTGGTCTTCGACTCGCATTCTTCGTGCTCTGTTCCTTTCGCGCAACTTGCGAATCCTTTCTCTGCTATTGGTGGTCACGCTGGCGGCCTCCGTTCCTTGCGCGGCTGGCTCGAGCCATTCGCCCTCCGTGACCCCGGACGCAGCTACCTCGGTTGACCAAGCCGTGCGCGCGTTCATGCAAACCGTCTCCCATTCTGTCACCCAGAATGGCCCCGCGGCTTGGATCAAATATTTCGATGCGGGTCCTGCATTCTTTATGGCCGTCAACAGCCAGATGGCGTTCCCGAATGCTGCTGCGGCACAGGAAGGTACTCGCACGTTTGCCCAGACCATCCGTCACATTGAGTTAAGATGGGGAGAAGATTTGCGCGTCGATCCGCTCACCAACGAGTTCGCCGTGGTCGCGGTCTCATGGCGCGAGATTCAAGTCGACACCGCCGGGCACAGCGTTACCGAAACGGGATACTTTACCGGACTTGCAGAGTATCGCGAGGGACGATGGCAGTTTCGCGACGCCCACTGGTCTTCACCCGTTTCCTCCCACTAGTGTCCCACAGATCAACTAGTTGGATTTGTCAGAGGATAACGGTTTGCGATTACATTCATGACCCTCAATGAGTGAAATCGCGATTTTTCACCGAATGACTGACCGAGTCATGCGCGGGTGTAATTGAATCTACCGTTTTCGTGTGATCCTAAATCACTTGACTATCTCTCCATCATCGTTAAAATGCGGGCCGAGAGTGAATATGGAGCGAAAAATAGAAACGAGAATAGAAACGCATGTAAATCGGGCCGGCAAATGGGTTCGGGTACACCAACGCGGCGGCGAAGAGCCTGAAAAGTACGCTTGCAGCGTGAGGTCACGGAACTTCTGGCTAATCGACAAACTAGACTGGCCGACGCACTAGACGCGCTTACCGCATTGATGCTCAATGTCCTCGGAAAGCGGTACGGCGAAAAGGACGAGTTCGACAAGCTTGCGTTTCGCTTTTCCGAGGAGGTAAGCAGCTTCCCGGAACCGACGGAGCGTGATCTGCCAGTAGGACGCTTGATTCCGGTGGAAGGGCCTCGCGGTTGGCCTATGAAAGCTCGCCGGTTCATCCAGCGCCTTTTGGCGGCGAAAGCGCAGCCAAAACCTGTGACGATTGAAGACCGGCCCGAAAGAGTCCGCCATTTGACCATCGAAGTAGGCCAGACAATGAGTAACCTCGCACCTTCTGACCTCCGCGTCGGTTTAAATGCACTCACCGGCACCTTGCTCACCGCTATCGAAGCAACGTCTGGGCGAGAAAGGGCGGACGAGTTTGACATACTTGTGGCCGGCTTCTCGAAAGAATTAACCAGGCTTTCCGGGTCCGGAGGAGAGCGGGTTCAGTAGTCGTGATGAGACGTGATTGCGCGAAGTAGTCGCCCAGGCCCAAACCAAAGTCAACAGCTTGTTTCGTGGCGGCAGTGTAGGAATTTTTCGCCCTATATATCTATCCCCGTCAATCCGGACCTTGAAAGTCAAGTGCTTTAGCGGCAATATGTTTTTCAATGGGCAGGAAGGACTTGGGACCGCGAGTCTCGAAATCAGGAAATGCCCCCTTATCTACGCACGGTCCTACCGTGCAAGAATCAGCATTGGCACCGCCGTGCTGGTCGGCGTCACCATCAGGCTATTTCCAGCCACCCACTTTCACGGTAGATTAGGCTCGGTCTGGTCAAGCACCAGTTCCTTGACGTGTGTGGATGGCTAACGCGTGTTGATCACCGAAGACCGCTCCCTCCGATGGCAGAATTATGGGAAACTTCAGAATCCCGACGCAAGCCATGAACAACCACTCGCGTTTTCGGCTTGGTCTGGTCTTTGCGGATGCCGCCTGCAACCTGACGGGAGCTAACCTCGAGGCGGTCAAGGCCTTAAGTTATCCCCACGATCCTTCGAAAATCCGGGGCATCCACAGGCTGGTTCGGAAAAAGCTCCTTATTTATCTAAAGAATCCAGGAACGGTTAGCCAGTTTCAGTCGGGTAAGCGAACCTACCGTTTCCGGAGGGTTCCACTTGATGGCTTGCCGGGGAAAGGCAGCGACGGTTCGTTTGCCTTGATCCTGGATCGAAGTTCCAGCGAGTTGTTTATCGTGGAAGCATTAATGGAGGCGGCCACCCGATTCGGCCTCTCGACCCGTGAGCAGGAGACGGTCGAACTCATTCTGCGCGGCCTTAGCAGCAGAGACATCGCCGAGCGCATGAAGATCAGTCATCACACGGTAAGAACGTTTCTGCGCATGGTAATGGTGAAGATGGATGTTGCCTCCCGCTCCGAAATTGTTGCCAAAGTCTTGCACAGTTGCTGATAGGGCTAAAACAAACGCCGTAATTCTTACGTACTAGCACCAACTCTATAGCCCCGATTTCGTACCTCTCGGCTGCTCCCCCTTTTGCTCTGCCCCATTCAGGGAATTGCTTTACATTTGCCCTAAGAGCACTATCCTTCCGCGCTACTGCCGATTCCCTCCAGGCCAGCCGCGCATATCAAGGAGGAAATTCAATGCTTCCAAGCGGAAATTCCAGATGGCTTGCCATCGCGGTCACACTCGCATGTCTTGTTTTGGTGGTTTCAACTGTGGCGGTTGCACAGGGGGACGACCTGCTCCATGTCACCTACTTCTCCAACAATGGAGGTGCGCTAGACCAGGAAGTAAGGGTTATCAATCCTGGCGCATACGCGCCGTCCTACCCACCCAGCAATCTCTGCGCGATGATCTATGTGTTCAACAACGATCAGGAGTTACAAGAATGCTGTGGCTGCCTGATTAGTCCCGACGGATTGCTCGAACTCAGTGTCAAAAACAACTTGACCTCGAACACGTTCACGGGGATTAGGCCCACCAATGGCGACATTAAGGTTGTGTCGGCCCTCCCGAATGATTTCTTTGGCGGAGTTCCATGCGATCCCACCGGCGGCGGAATCTTACCGAACGGCGGCTATGCGCTGAATATCTATGCCACACCCGACATTCGCGGTTGGTCTACACACGTGCAAACGGACGGCGCCATTACTGAAGACGAGCTTCAGCCGGCAACATTGAGTGAAGGGGAACTAGACAGTCTTCAGGAAGAATGCTACGGAATCGCCAGTGTGGGTAGCGGCTTCGGAATTTGCGCCGAGGGGGTTGCGAATTCTTCCGAGATCTGCAACTAAGGCACGACATGAACAGCCTCGGAATGAATTCTGCCTTCCCCGTTTGGTTTGAGCATAGCTGCGCCAATGAGCGCACAAAATCTAGGAGGATTTAAATGCTTCGTAAAAGAGATTCAAGGTGGTTGTGTTTTGCAGTCCCTACGCTAGTGATTGTTTGTCTGGCCGCGGGCATTGCCTCCGCCCAATCAGACTTCTACTATCTCACCTACTACAGCGATGCGCTGGTGCCGGGAGCTCCCAGTGGTACAGTGCATATCGTGAATCCCGGCACCGCCCTGACTAAAATCAATGCGAACGGACGGCCGCTGAACGGCAATCTGTGCGCCGACATCTATGTGCTGAATAACGACGAACAGGTCGTCGAGTGCTGCGGCTGCATTCTCACGCCGGACAGCGAAAGAACGATTAACATCGACGTTAACCTTCTGCGAAATCCAGACAACCCGCGTCTGGTTACGAATGATGGCGTGATCAAAACCATCTCCGCAACCCCGGATCCAGGTTGTGACCCAACCGGGGATAGAGGTGCCGTAAAACCTACCCCGTCCCTGCGGTTGTGGGCCACGCACATCCAGACTCGACCCACTGGATTCGCGGAAACCGAGGAAGAGTTTGAGACGGCTCCGCTCAGCTCGAACGAAATACTGTTCCTCGAAAACCAGTGCAGCGCCATTTTCACCAGCGGGAGCGGACCCGGGGTCTGCAGCTGCGGATTTGGCGACTAGTTGCGGCTTCTTTGCAGAGTGAAGATAAAGCTGTGACAAACAATCCAACTCGCGCCAGGAGGGTTTCTCCTGGCGCTTTGACTTCCTAGGAGATTTCTATCGTGATTGTAAGAGTGTATCGATACGCACTAATTGTGGCCGTCATCGCTTTCACAGCCTGCCTTGCCGCAGCTCAACACAACCCCGATGCGGTGGCGCGCGTAAACGGCGAAACCTTGACAAAGAATGACTTGGACCAGAAAGAAGGAAACCGGCTGCTGCAGGCACGTTACCAATACTATCAGGCGGAGAGAAAAGCGCTCGACGAACTGATAGATCAGCGTGTTCTCGAGACCGAAGCCCGTCGCCTGGGGATCACCGTCGATCAGCTTCTCAAGCAGGAAATCGATGACAAAGTGAAGGATCCTACCGAAGATCAACTGAAAGTCTACTATGAGGGTGTAAGTGCCAAGGAGCAGGAGCCCTATGACAAGATGCGGGACAAAATCCGTGACCACATCCGCGAAATCCGTTCCGCCAAGCTGCGACAGGCTTTCCTGCTAGGTCTCCGCACAAAGGCTAACATTGAAATCGAATTGTCGCCCCCGCTAGCCGAGGTCGATACTGAGAACGCAGCCGCGATCGAAGGCGGTCACGACGCTCCAGTTCAGCTGGTTGAATTTGCCGATTATCAGTGCCCTTACTGCCAGAAAGCAAACTCGGACCTGGTTAAGCTCCTGCAAGATTACAAAGGCAAAGTCTCGATCATCTACAAAGATTTTCCGCTGCCAATGCACCCTCACGCGGAAAAGGCGGCCGAGGCGGCTCGTTGCGCGGGGGCGCAGGGCAAGTTCTGGGAGTACCACAACCTGCTCTTTAAGGACAAGAAGCTGGAGACTTCCGATCTCAAGCTGGACGCGAAGTCTCTCCATCTCGACAGCGCGAAATTCGATGCCTGTCTGGATTCCGGCGAAGAGGCAGCCCGGGTGAAAAAGGATCAGGACGAGGGTATGAAGCTCGGGCTCTCGGGTACTCCCAGCTTTTTTGCCAACGGGCATTTCTTCAGCGGAGCCATGGATTATACTTCGCTACGTGAAATGGTCGAGCAGCAACTGCACTTGACCGCGTCGTTGCCATTTGCGAGTGCTCCCTCCCCGGTTGCTTCTTCGCGGAGATGACAGTTAGCGACGGCACGTGATGCGCGGGCAGTCGGGGGGGACTGCCCGCCTTGATTTTCTTCTGCCAGAGCCTGTGCTGAACACGAGCCATATTCTTTTCAAAACGCTTCGAAGTCTGACTCTCGCCCTCTTGCTCGGGATCTGCTTCTCTGCTTTCGGCAATAGCGGCGCTGCCACACCGCTGAACAATGACGCACACAACGCGGGCCTTTGCGCTCTTCCCACTTCGTTAGACTTCGGCAAGGTAGGTTTGCGCGTCTCGTCTGCGCCTGCGTCCGTAACCATCACCAACTGCGGGAAGGCGAAGATTGTCGTCGACAAACTATCGATCACCGATTCGCACGAGTTCACGACCATAGACAGTTGCCCCCACCAGCCCCTTGTTCTTGCTCCGGGCGCAAGCTGCACGGCAGCGGTACGTTTTTCCCCTGATGTCGAAGGACTGCATCAAGGTGATCTGCTCATCAGTTCCGAAAAAAACAAAATCAATGTTCATTTAGCCGGAACAGGAGTCGCTACCGCGACCACCCTCTCCACCACGCACGTCGTTTTCCTGCCACAGATCGTGGGGACACAAGGTAAACCCGGCTATGTGACGATTCGAAATTCGAGCACTGAACGTGCACTTCGTATTGATAGCGTGAAGGTTGAAGGCAACTTTGTTCTGGTGCCGGGGATACTTCCTTGCGTGGTCCCAGGAGAGCTCCCCGCATCTCGCGTTTGCAGCCTAGGAGTCGCGTTTACACCCCATACCTCGGGATCGCTCGAGGGGCGGCTCATCATCAATGACTCCGATCCTGCATCTCCACACGTGATCGCGCTCAACGGAATCGCCACCGGGATCGAGATCGCTCCACTAGAAATCCTCTGGGATCGTACCGTTGTTGGTGCGACGGCCGAACCTAAAGAGTTCACCATCCGAGCAATCGGAGAACAAGCGATTCAAATCGAAAACATCAAAACTCGCGGAGACTTCGAGCAAAAAAATACGTGCGGCAAACAGTTGAGTGCAGGTACGTCGTGCAGGGTGACGGTAACCTTCAAGCCCACAGAATCCGGCAAAAGAGTGGGATCTGTGTCGCTCATCGATTCTGATCCGACTAAGGCGCAGTCTGTACTCCTCGTCGGGTGGGGGAGCGTTGCCTCACTCCTGCCGTCAGTCTTGGCATTCCAGCCCCAGGCAATGGGAACTACCAGTCTCCCACAGACGGTCACCTTGAAAAACTATGGGACCACCCCGATCACCATCTCCAGCATCAATGTAAGTGGCGACTTCGCGGTGCCCGCCAAAACTTGCGCGGAGACCCTGCAAGGTGGCCAGAGCTGCACTCTCAGCGTTTCGTTCTCGCCCACCCGTAGCGGCGCAGCGACCGGCTTCGTCGCGGTCGATGAGAGCGGAGACAAAACTCCAATCAAAATAACCCTGACGGGCGCTGCGGCTGAATCGGTCCCTTAGCCGGGCTCCCCTCAGTAAAGTACGACAAAGCAAGGCCGCCAAAAAAGTAAGGCAACCTGTAAACCTTCGTACCCGAACCTTGCATCAGATCAGGCTCACGTAAGAACGGGTGTTTATGGACCGTCGTAGTGCCGCGGAACTGCGTGATGAACTGCACCGCCTCATGACGGAACAAATTGAGAGTCTGCAAAAACAAACCTTTACCGGACTCGACGAAACGGACTTGAAACTACAGGAGGCACGGCTCAAACGCATCCGCGAAGTGTCTGCCGATTTTCTGGTGGCGTTGAAAAGAGATAGCTCATAGCTCTATCTCGTGTGGTTCTAAGCTGAAAGGAAAAATTTTATGACCGAGAAACCAAGCGTGACGTTGCCTGGAAAGGTTGAAGAGATTATTCCATCTACCCATCCACGGGAAGACGAAAAAGCGCAGATCTCCGTTGAAGGGGCCGATGCCTTATATCGCGAAGTCCGTGTCAAAAACGCGCTGACCGACGAAAACGGCGATGAGGTGCGGCTTAAGAAAGGAGCTGAGGTGGACGTTACCTTCGAAGCCGACAAAAACGCGACGGTCCCCGGAAACACTGCCGGCGGCTAATCCTGGCATGCGCTCAGGATGTCGAAAGGGAGAACCGCGAACTCCCCTCAAGCTTTTTTTAACAAGCGGGTGATCCAGACCAAAATCACCGCGCCCACAAACGCTACAATGATGGAGCCGATCATGCCGCCACCCGGCCAGATCCCCAACATTCCGAAGACCCAGCCGCCAAGTACGCCTCCAAGAATGCCGAGAATGATGTCTACAACCACGCCGTAGCCACCGCCCTTCATCACCTGTCCGGCCAGCCAACCAGCGATCAGTCCACAAATAATCCACGCGATGAATCCCATGTCGGCTTCCTCCTTCGAGTTCGTTTCAGCAGACCGACACTCTACACCCGGCAGGGTCAACACTCAAGCGCCGCCTTCGTAAGTAGTGATGAGCTTTGATTGTTACGAGCCAGGACTAATCAAGCCGCGAGGACGACTTCTAGTAGTGTTGGCTACGCCCCTATGATATGGGCCATGATACGGGTCCTGATATCTATGCAGCGCGGATCGGCGTCGGCGGCACGACGATCTCAACCAGTCCGGTCGCTACGTCATAGACGAGGCCTGATACAAGCCACTTGGCCGGCAACGCCGGGATCGCCCGGAGTGAAGCAACGTCGACGGCAACCGCCGCGTGGGGGTCAGTAATTGCTTTTTTCTTGAGTTCCCCTTCCTGTATTTGAAAATAGTGCGTCAGCATGGCAGGGTCGCCCGCAAGGCGAGTGATGCCGCAATCCGTATGCTGAAGTAGGATTATGTGAAACTCGTCGCCGCCTCCAGGGACTTCTCCGGCAACTTCACCGATTCGCCCGAGTAGTCCCAATTGCTCCAACAATCCCGGCGTGATGCGACCTCCGATGTTGCGTATCACGACCGCCTCGCCCGCTTTAATTCCAAGTACGTGAGCCGGATCCACACGCATATCAGCGCATCCGATGATGATTGCCTTTACATTTGGGAGCGCCCGGGGAAGCGAGGGCATTAGTGTGCCTGCAGCAGACTGTTGAGCTGCAAAGTCTTTGTTGCGTTTTAACATAGAGTCAAAACTGTGCATGCTGGTCCTCCTTGAGAAGATGTTGCGTGACACCTTGCTGTCGGCTTTATTTAGCCGGCGGCCTGTGAGCGAGCCGGAAATTATCCGGCGGCTGAGGTCGAAAAACGCCAATGTCTTTGCCTGCTGCCAATTGTTTTGATGGCGTGCCTCATCGTTTGAACCACATGACGAAAGACAAAGATCCCACCATTCCTGCCAAGCGTTGCCAATGAATCCAGATTTGCGAGCCTAGTTTTTCACCGAGGTATCAGACCCTCGCAAGTATGTCCGTCGAATTGCTGCTGAAGACTCTGCTGTGCCTCCAAAACCCGGTTGAGCACGGTGAGCGGGACCTTAAACTCACGGCCGCAAGCCGAGCAAATGGCAATCACCGGAACCGTACCAAGCCATTTGGTGACTCTCAATCTTCGCTTCTGCACGTTCCTATTCCTTTGCTAAGGTGGGTTCGAGACCGCAGCGTTCCACCGGACTCTCTCGACTATGCCATACTTAACTAACCGGCTTTCCGGATGGGTTGCTCCTTCCATGGTCGATTCGATTTCTCTCCCCTCCCCTTCACCAGAATCAGCCTCGTCGACCGATCTGCCGAAGCTTCATAGCTTATTCTTACAAGCGGCTCAAGTAGCCATCATCGCCACCGATGTCGCGGGTACCATCAACTACTGGAACCCATTCGCAGAACGCTTGTACGGATGGTCCTTCCAGGATGTCGTCGGACGCAACATCATGGAGATCACTGTCAGTGTAGAAACCGAGCAGGCGGCAAAAGAGGCCATGCAATCGGTGCAGGCGGGCAACAACTGGGCGGGAGAATTCCAGGTCCGTTGTAAGGACGGCAATTACATGGCCGCCTTCGTAACGCTGTCTCCGATTCGCAACCACGCCGGGGTTAACATTGGAATCGTCGGCGTCAGTCAGGATATTAGAAGCCTCAAAGAAGCCGAAGGCGCCCTTCGCCGCAGTGAAGAACAATTTCAGGCGTTCGCAAATTCTCTGCCGGAACTCTCCTGGATGGCCCGCCCTGACGGTCATGTTTTCTGGTACAACGAGCGCTGGTATGAGTACACCGGAACCACCCCGCAGCAGATGGAAGGCTGGGGCTGGCAATCTGTTCACGATCCCGAGATCCTCCCGTCAGTCCTCGAGCGCTGGAAGTCGTCCCTCGAAACTGGAACGCCGTTTGAGATGCAGTTTCCGCTGCGCGGTGCTGACGGAGTCTACCGCTGGTTCCTCACCCGTATCCGTCCTGTGCACGACCTCAACGGGAAGGTCGTCCGTTGGTATGGCGCGAATACAAACGTTGACGAGCAACGGCTCATCCTCGAATCATTGAGCGAAGCTCACGACAATCTTGAAAAACGAGTGGAAGAACGAACCGCCGAACTCAAAACCGCCAACCAAAGCTTGCGCGAACGGCTCTCGGCATTCTTGCGCTTGCGCTTTTCATACACGTCGCAGACGGCGATAACTTTGCAGTCGTTCGTACGCTCCGAGATCCCGGCGAACGTGTGCGCCAGATACGACCCGCGGCCGCCCACACCGATCACCGCGATATTGATTTTGTCGTTGGCGCCGACAACTCTCCCGCTGGTCTTGGCGGGGTGGGCGGCGAATCCCTTTGCAGCCACTCCCAGCGCAGCGCCGACGCCTGCTGCCTGCTTTATGAAATTTCTACGGTTTACCGATGCATTTTCAGCCATGTGTGTACCTTTCTCCGGGACTTTACCCGAGTGCGACGTTCCCCTCGCGAGGGGCAAAAATTGTTTGGGAGTGAAGAAACGTTAAGAATCATTCTACTCTTCCCCGCCGTCCAAGGAAAGGCCACCAAATTGCTATGTTTCGTGCGGGAGGTCACTTCGAATGAAAAAAATTCTAGGTTTATCGATCGTGCTGGTCGGGGGTTTGCTGTCTAGTGGTTGCGCCACCAAGAAGTATGTCCAAGAGACTGCGGCGCCCATCCAGACCAAAGTCGATCAGGTAAGCGATCAGTCCAACAAGCAGGGCACTTCGATTGAGGAAGCCCGAAAAGATATCGAGCGGCATGAGACCGGCATTAACGCAGCTAAAGAGCGCGCTATGTCGGCCGAGAAGGCTGCAAGCGACGCTATGGCTGCTGCCAAGACAGCGGACCAGAAGGCCGCCGATGCCGCTAATGTTGCCAATCAGAACACCCAGCAAATCAGTTCAATCCAGACGACTCTAGGAAATCTGGACGACTATAAGATGGCTGCGGAAACGGTAGTTCCGTTTGGTTTCAATAAAGACACGCTGAGCGACGAGGCCAGGCAGCAACTGGATCAGTTCGTCCAAGAGCACTCGAACTCGAAGCGTTACTTTATTACAATCGAAGGCTTTACCGACAAGACCGGCTCCTCTTCTTATAACGATGCCCTGAGCCGCCGCCGCGCTGAGCGCGTGATGGCGTATCTGGTGGCACAGCACAACATCCCGGTGTTTCGCATCCAGGATGTGGGTTTGGGCAAGGAAAAGCCCGCTGATGAGGGACGGAACCGCGCCTCTCGAGCGAAGAATCGCCGTGTAGAAATTCGGATGTTTACGGCGGACCTTACCAGTCCTCAAACTGCGGCACAACGTTAAAACATAGGGCGGGTATCACCCGCCCTATCCCTATCCCAGAGCAATTTTTTCCTGCAAATTTTATCTAATGTGGAAAAACATACGTTTCCCGAAGCACGGGAAGCGTATTTCCGTCAGGATAAACCCCTAAAGTACTTTCCCGGTAAGGCCTGACTCCGCTCACTCTCTCCTCGCCCGCGTCGCCGTGTGTGCGATGCAAAGCATCGCCCGGTGCGGAAGCGCCGGCTCACTCGTACCGTAGAGCCTCGACCGGATCGAGGCGAGATGCTGTGACTGCCGGCCAAACCCCAAAGAAGACTCCCACCGCAACCGAAACGCTGAAGCCCGTCACGACCGCCCAGGCGGGAACCTGAGATCCAAGGCTCGGGAACAATAAGCTCAGCAGAAGCGTGACCAGGATCGAGAAAACAATACCGATGAGGCCGCCGGCTCCAGTAAGAGTTACCGCTTCACTCAAGAACTGAAGGACAATGTCCCGCCGGCGCGCGCCAATGGCTTTTCGGACGCCGATCTCGCGGGTGCGTTCGGTCACACTGACCAGCATGATATTCATTACGCCAATGCCACCCACCAGCAGGCCCAATCCCGAGATCGCGATGGAAATCAGCAGAATCATGCCGGTGATCCTGTCGAAGTTCTCAATGATGGAATCGGCCGTGGAGAGAGTGAAGTCATCCTCTTCGTTGCGGGGCGTATGCCGGAGCTTGCGTAGCGCTCCGCGGATTTCTTCAAAGGCATCCGCTCGAAGGCCCGGAGGGGCTTTCGCCGTGAGAAAAAAGTTCTGGGATTGCGGATAGCGCAAGCGCGCGGTTTCGAGCGGAATCACGATTTGACGGTCGAGGCCGTTCTCGCCGAAGAATCCACCTTTCGCCGGCGCGAAAATACCAACAACGGTATATTCACCGCCGTCGACGAACAGCGTTCGGCCGACCCCATCGCCGGCGGGAAACAGCGCGTCGGCGATACCCGAGCCCAGAAGCGCCACCCGTTGTCCTCTAGCCGCTTCTTCGGTCGAGAAGATGCGGCCCTGCTGCAGTTCTCGCGGCGAGATTTCATATAGGTTGGGGGTGGCGCCGGCGATAAAAAAATTGTCGGACTCATAGCCCGGAACCTTAGCAATGGGGACGCTCCCGGGAAGAGGTAGGATGAACAGGCTGGTTCCCACGTCATCCAGGGATCGCACCACGGACTTCAAATAGGCGGCGTATTCGGGGCGAATGGGTTTCCGTTTGAGTTCCTTGGGGCGGGCGTTCTGGCCGCTGGGATCTCCGCTGACCCGCGCGACGAAGATGTTGTCCGGGCCGAACTCCTGGAAGAAATCGACGATGCCTTGCCGAAGCCCGGTCAAAAGTGACGCTACCGTCACGACCGTGGTAATGCCGATCACGATGCCGAGAATTGTCAGGCCCGAACGAAACTTGTGCGCCCAAACAGAGTGCAGCGCCATCGCCAGTGTTTCTCTCGGGCTAATTTGGAATGGCGCGGTCATTCGGCTCGGAGCGCCACGACGGGATCGAGGCGTGCCGCCCTTCTTGCGGGATACCAGCCCGAAATAATTCCGACCGCACTGGAGACGAAGATGGAGAGCAGGATATACGGCAAGGTGATCTTAAGCGTGGCGCCGAAAAGCGCCGAAAGACCGAGCGAAACCAGGGCGCCGGCCAGCAATCCAATAACGCCGCCCGTGAGCGAGAGGATCACGGATTCGGTGAGGAACTGGAGCATGATGTCGCTCCGCCGCGCGCCCAGGCTCTTGCGAATCCCGATCTCACGCGTCCGTTCGGTGACACTGACCAGCATGATATTCATGATCACGATGCCGCCTACGACCAGCGAGATGCTGGTAACCGGCATCACCACCGCGGCAATCACTCCCAGGATTTGATCGACAAAAGAGCGGACTGAGTCGGGCGTCAGCGTGTCGAAATTATCCTCCTGTCCGACAACCGTGTGAAACCGGCTGCGCAGCGCGGCGCGCGTGACGTCCAACGCCTCGCTCATGCTGAGGCCGGATCCCGGACGGGCTTTGCCGAACACCGCTTCGCCCTTCTGCCCGCCGTACAGCTGATTATAAATCGTGATGGGCATGTACACGGGATTGTCCAGGCTTCGCCCGAACGAGGAACCCTGGCGCTCCAAAAGACCGATGACCGTGAACACTGTGCCGGAAACCCGAATCGTGCGCCCGATGGGCGAGGCCCCGGCGAACAGCGTATCGCGGATATCCACGCCAACCACTGCGACTGGCTTGCGCATGCGCTCCTCGGTTTCCGTAAAGAAGCGGCCCTCCTCCACGGGAATGTCGCGCATCTCAGGAAGTGTGCTCGCTACTCCCAGGATCACCGCCCCTTCATAGACCTGGTTTTCGCCTTTCACGTCATCAAAACGCTGCGCGTAAGCGCTGTACATAATGCTATCGCCGGTGACGTTGCGCAGGTAAGCTACATCGTCAGGACGAATGCGCTTATTCCGGCGCTGCTTATCGGCGAGCTGCCGGCGGGTGAGCCGCCCCACGGAGGCGATCTGCGCCACAAGATAGCTGTCGGATCCGAAAGCCTTCGCCGTGATGTTCTCGGCGTAAACGCCCAGCCCATCGATGGCCGCGCCCACCAGAATGACGCTGGCAACGCCGATGATAACGCCCAACAGGGTCAGAAAGCTGCGAAGCTTATGCGCGCGGATCGAATCGAGAGCCAAAGAAACTGCCGTGGCCGCATCGTAATAAAGGTTCACCTGTCTTATTTGACGCATGCCAGCCTCATCTGGTTTTGCCTGGCTGCTTATGCCATTGCCGCGCGGAAGTCTTTCAGCGCTTTGGTCAGGCTCTCCACCTGATCGCCGAGCGGCAGGTATTCCATGGCGACGTACCCGTTGTACCCTGTTTTCCGGATCGCCTTGTAAACGTTTTGATAGTTGATCTCGCCTGACCCCGGGTCGTTGCGGCCGGGATTGTCGGCGATGTGAAAGACCGCCACCACATTGGCTGCTTCGGTGAGGCCAACTCCACGGTCTTCATTGACTTGCCCCATTGCGCAGTCGTAGGATTTCGCTCCAGTGATCGGCCAGACCATCTCGCGCTACCGCATCATCGAGAAGCTGGGTGGTGGGGGCATGGGTGTGGTCTACAAGGCCGAGGACACTGAACTCGGACGCTTCGTCGCCCTCAAGTTCCTGCCCGATGATGTAGCTCGAGACGCGCAGGCGCTCGAACGTTTCCGCCGTGAGGCACGAGCGGCCTCCGCACTTAACCATCCGAACATCTGCACGATCTACGAAATCGGCAAGCATGATGGTCGTTCGTTCATCGCCATGGAGTTCCTTGATGGCCTGCCCCTTAAGCACCGTATCGCTGGCCGACCCATGGAAACGGAGTTGATTCTGTCGCTCGCTATCGAGATTGCCGATGCGCTGGACGCGGCACACTCCAAGGGCATAGTCCACCGGGACATCAAACCCGCCAACATCTTTGTGACCAAGCGCGGTCATGCCAAGATTCTGGACTTCGGGCTCGCGATGATGACGCCTGCCCTCGGCAACGCCGGTTCTAGAGCGATGGAGGAATCGACGGTAACATTGGAAGAACGACTGACCGCTCCCGGCACGCCGGTCGGGACTGTTGCCTACATGTCGCCGGAACAGGTCATGTGCAAGGAATTGGACGCACGCACAGACCTGTTCTCCTTCGGCGCGGTCTTATACGAGATGGCGACGGGCAGCATGCCCTTTCGGGGTAATACGACCGCTTCGATCTTCGATGGCATTCTCAATCGTGCGCCGGTGGCTCCCGTGCGGCTTAATCCGGAACGTCCTGCCGAAGCTGGAAGAAGTCATCAACCGGGCGCTCGACAAAGATCGCAGCCTGCGCTTTCAGCATGCCTCTGATCTCAGTGCAGAGCTGAAGCGCCTTAAGCATCAACTGGAAACAAAGGAGGTAGAGCAAGCACCGCCGGAACACATTGCCAGGCACTCTCTTGCCGCAAAGGGCCTCTCTTGGCGTTGCCGCGGTGCTCGTTCTATTCGCGTTTGCGGTTTACTGGCCTGGGTGGCGTAATCCAGCGCCGCAATTCTCTCCCAAACGAGCAATGTTGGCGGTTCTCCCGTTTGAAAACTTGACTGGCGACTCGAACCAAGACTACTTCGCCGATGGGCTGACCGAAGAAATGATTGCGCAATTGGGACAGTTGCAGCCGGAGAGTCTAGGCGTGATTGCGCGGACTTCCGCCATGCGATACAAGAACTCCCAGGGAGGGCCGCTCAAATAAGCCGCGAGCTGGGGGTGAACTATCTACTGGAAGGGAGCGTGCGAAAGGCGAGTCAGCGTGTGAGGATCACTGCACAGTTGATTCAAGCAACCGATCAGACGCACCTATGGGCTGAAAGTTATGAGCAACCCCTCACTGATATTTTGAGCATCCAGAGAGAAATAGCGGAGAAGATCACTCAATCTCTTTCCATCCGGTTATTACCGGGGAATCGTGGTCACCCTGCCAAATCCCCAGTCAATCTGGAAAGCTACGATAAATATCTTCTGGGCATGCATGAACTAGGAGAGGGCACGCGAGAAAGCGAAGACAAAGCAGTCCAGTACTTCCAGGAAGGCATCGCTAAGAACCCGCGAGACGCCAGCCTCTATGCCGCCTTTGCTCAAGCATACTTTGCGTTGCACACCTATTACAGTTCTCCGGCTGAAGTGATGCCACGGGCAAAGCAAGCAGCGCTGAAAGCCTTGAAAATCGACCCCACCTTAGCAGTCGCGCACGTTACACTGGGCGACGTATCCATGCTTTTCGATTGGGACTGGGTCACGGCAGAAGCAGAGTATCGCCGCGCGTTGGAGATCAATTCGAGCCTCCCAGAAGCGCAATTGGGCTATTCCGACTACTGGCGACGTTGGGGCGGTTTGATGAAGCAATCTCGCACATTCAGCAGGCTTACGTTAGTGATCCGCTGGCAGTAGAGAGCCGCGCCGAAGCGCTCTGGACCTACTATTTCTCCGGGCGGATGCGGGAGACGGTGGAGCAGGCCCAGGCAGCGATCGAACTCGAACCACGGGCAGGTCTGCCCTATGCGATGCTTGCTTTAGCCTATGCCGACCTGGGCCAACCACTCGAAGCTGCTCGTGCGGCAGAAAACGTAATGAGTCTTTCAGACAGCCCAAGTGTAGTGGCAACAGCGGCGTCAGCACTGGCCCGCGCGGGTAAGCAGGCGAAGGCCGCACAGTTCCTCAACCGGGCATTGGCGTTGGCACAGGACCGCTATATCTGCCGGTTCATTGTGGCTGGCGTCTATGTCGATCTCGGCGAAAAAGAGAAGGCCTTTAAGTCTCTCGAAACAGGATATCTTGAACGTTCTACTTGAATGCCATGGATCGGGGTGGATCCCCGAATGAATCCACTTCGCAGTGACCCGAGATTTCAGGATCTTGTCAGGCGCGTGGGCGTTCCCCACTAGCTACCCCCATTTCCCATGCGAAGGAGACCTGCGATCACTGAGGCTTTTCATTCTTCGTGCAGAGAGAACTGGCCAGCCCGCGCCAGCCGCCCTCCTCAGAGTGGCGTAAACAGACGCGATTGCACTCACAACCAGCCGCCTGCTCTCACTGACCCCAGCCCGCTGGTCCCGCTAGCCTCGGACTGTCAACCAGGAAATGCAGGGGCTGTAGCGTTTCCTCCGCCATGGCGTATATGCCCGTGCAATGGATCGGTGTTTTTCCACGCACAGCCATGGAAGCTACGCCGGAACTCCCTCCACGATGGAGTCTGCGGCAGCGGTGGGAATACGGGTAGAGGGCCGGATCATCTTGGAAGTAGATAGGATTCCACGACACTTCAACCGTGGATCGTATTGCATGCAAAAACCGTTGTTATCTCGCTTTCTCGGGAGGCGTCGATTGCCAAGAACACCCCCATTTCCGAATTGCAAACCCCATAGAGTTGATTTGTATTTATAGGCCCCCCTGGCAGCAAGAATTGATACAATGATCTCCACGAGCGACGGGATTTTCATCTGTCTCATTCTCGCCTGCCTTGTTTATCTGTATTTTAAGCAACAACGTCTATCTATACCTCATGCCACTCCTAGGCTTCCAATTACCGGCAACGCGCCTTTCTTTCGTCGCGATCCCATCCAATTTCTTGCGTCACAACGCTTAGTTCACGGAGATGAAGTCTTGGTAGACCTAGGCGTTGTGAGTATGGCCTTTTTCCTTGGCCCTGATGGGACAAACGCCGTAATCCGGCAACTGAGGCTTCAGGCGTCAGTCTGTATAAGGCTACTAACTACTTCTTGGGTAAATCATTTGAAAAAGGTATAAGTCTCCTATTCTTTACTTATTTCAGCTCTGGATGCAAGCGGAGGGATGGCAACTGCTCACCCCATCATGCGTTCGTTCCTCAATAATCCTGGCACCGCGAAGATTTGGGCGAATTTGGGTGAACGTCTCTTGAGAGAGAAAATTGAGACCTGGTGTGAGACCAGAAAAGCCGTGCCATTATTTCATGAGATTTCGACACTCGTGATGACAGTGGTGATGTATGCAATAATGGGAAATGCTTTCGCGGACAAATACGCTAAAGAACTTATCCCTATCGTTCAAGCGTATGAAGTCGCATTGCAGACTCCTGAGTCGAAAGCGTTGCCATGGTGGGCATCGAAGGCAGGCCGTATCATAAAATCTGCCGAACGACGGCTCAAGGAACTACTTGACGAAGAGGTCAAATTTCGACTTCAAAATAGAGACATGTTTAAGGATAATGTGGATTTCGGGCCAACGTAGTAAAGCTTTAGGTTACCGGCAAGCGTCTGCATTCCATGTTCGATATACGCTCGGGCGACGCTAGCCGTCGCCTCAGGCCGCAGGGAATATGTTTGAGAGGCAACAGCATCTTCCTTGGCGTCGGTATCCTGACCGGCCTTGAACGTGTACATTTCCTTGTTTACGACATCGGTGTCTGCGCCGATCGAGCGGGCAAAAAGTTCGGTTTCCTCAAAAATGGGGAGGCGAATTTCGCGGAAATTGTAGGATTCAAAGGTATTGCGGGCGGTTTGCTCGAACCAATTCCAGAGCGCGGAATCCGGGGGCAAGATATCGCGGGTGCCTTTGATGGCTTTGAATTGGCGTTTATTTTCGGTCATGGATGTCGAGTGTTTGTCGTGTGCAGAATGGTTCATAGTTCGTGATTAGAACGAGACTCTCCTTTGTTTGCAATAGCTTACGACGGATTCTAATAAATTGAGTTCGCGATTAGAAATATTGTGGATGCTCATCCTATTCCCGGCAGGAATCGCGCCGGGCCACCGCTCTGCCCAAAGTTAGGCGCGCCGCCCATCAGGCCATTTTACAACACGTAGGCAAGCAAAGGAATTTCGTTAGCTGAATGGTTAAATTCCCGAATCGGACTTGTAGGTTTCTTTGTATTCGACATAGCGCTGGGCGTAGCGGTCGATGGCTTCGAAATCCTCGGGGATCAGAGTGCGGCGGAGTTTGCCGGGCTGCCCCATGAAGAGGCTGCCAGGGGCGACGATGGTGCGTTCAGGGACAAGTGTGCCAGCGGCGATGATGCTGCCTGTGCCGACTTTGGCACCGTTCAAGATGATGCTGCCCATGCCGATCAGGCAGCGCGATTCGATGGTGCAGCCGTGTAAGACGACGGCGTGGCCTACGGTGACGTCGTCGCCGAGAATCAAAGGATTTGTGTCGCGCATCACGTGAAGGACGGAACCGTCTTGAATATTGGTACGCGCGCCGATGCGCATGAAGTTCACGTCGGCGCGAAGCACGGCGCACGGCCACACGCTGGAATGTTCGCCGATGACGACGTCACCGATAACCACGGCTTGCATGTCGATGTAAGCAGTTGCGGCGATTTGCGGAATGTGGCCTAGGTAACTACGAATCATGAATCGCGAAAGTAACATACACCTTCACGAGTGACAAGTTGAGTCCGCGAGGGAAGCTGGCCAACGGGAACTGCGAAGGCTGACCTAGCGGTATTCCATTCGGATCATCGGATACGGGTACAGCTCCCGATACGTGGACCAGGTCTGCATGCTCATGCCGACCAAGGTGGGCGTGAAACTGGGCATTTGCCTATGCCATGCAGTTGCCCGATCCCAAGGAACTTCTCGAAGGCACCGGCAAGAGCAAATCGGATTTGGAAACTGCAGCTTTGAGGGCTCTTCTCAAAGTCGCTCCCGCGCCGGGAAAAGGCTGGGGAAACATCAAGAAAGTAAGAATCATAGTAAGGAATCGAAAGTAGACGTTTTTTGGAAGAAGCCCTCAGTTGACGAACGCGAAGTTAGGCTGGGCTGGACATAGAGGAGAGAAACTCTGCGTTCGTCTTGGTCTTGGAGAGGCGGCCCAACAAAAGTTCCATAGCTTCAACAGTGGATAGGGGGCTCAGAACCTTGCGCAGCACCCAGATACGATTCAGCTCGTCGGGTGGCAAAAGCAATTCGTCCTTACGCGTACCGGAGCGGTTGATGTCGATGGTGGGAAACACGCGTTTGTCCACGAGGCGGCGGTCGAGGTTGATTTCCATGTTGCCGGTACCTTTGAACTCTTCGAAGATGACATCGTCCATGCGGCTGCCGGTGTCGATGAGGGCGGTGGCGATGATAGTGAGCGACCCGCCCTCCTCGATATTTCGCGCGGCGGCGAAGAAGCGGCGCGGGCGCTGCAACGCATTGGCGTCAATACCGCCGGAAAGGACTTTGCCGGATGGCGGCGTCACGGCATTGTAAGCGCGTCCGAGACGCGTAAGTGAGTCCAGCAGAATCACGACGTCGCGCTTGTGTTCCACCAGGCGCTTGGCTTTTTCGAGCACCATTTCGGCGACTTGAATGTGGCGCTGGGGCGGCTCGTCGAAGGTGGAGCTAATGACTTCGCCTTTCACGGTGCGTTGCATGTCAGTAACTTCTTCCGGGCGCTCGTCGATGAGCAGAACGATCAGCGCGACTTCCGGATGATTGGTGGTGACGGAATTGGCCACCGATTGCAGCATCATGGTCTTGCCGGTGCGCGGAGGCGCAACGATTAATCCGCGCTGGCCTTTGCCGATGGGACAAAGCATGTCGAGCACGCGGCCGGTGAGGTTTTCCTTCGTGGTTTCCAGGCGGATGCGTTCTTGGGGATAGAGCGGCGTAAGGTTGTCGAAGAAAATTTTATTGCGAGCAACTTCGGGGTCTTCGAAGTTGACCGCTTCGACCTTAATCAGCGCGAAGTAGCGCTCGCCGTCTTTCGGCGGGCGTACCTGGCCGGAGACAGTGTCGCCGGTCCGCAGATCGAATTTGCGGATTTGCGACGGCGAGACGTAGATGTCGTCGGGGCCGGGCAGGTAGTTATATTCCGGGGCGCGCAGGAAGCCGAAGCCGTCGGGGAGGCATTCCAGCACCCCCTCGGAGAAGATCAGGCCGTTTTTCTCGGTCTGCGCGCGGAGGATTTGGAAAATCAACTCCTGCTTGCGCATGCCCGAGGCGCCGGGGATGTTAAGTTCCTTGGCGATCTTGGCCAGGTCGGTGATGTTCTTGTCTTTTAGTTCTGCAAGGCTAATGCTCATCGAGTTTATTCCTTCTTAAGCCTGATTTTCAGGCGTGATTGATTTCTGAATGGACTACGGGCGGGCGCAAATTCGAACCTGCCACTTTTTTTAAGTTACTTCCAAATCACTAATGGGCTGAGCTACAGACAATCTGAATCCCCCGGTTGCGGGCCGAACCTGCTTAGCAGGATGTGAGAGAGCCGGAGGGTTTCAATTGGTCAATTCGCTGTCTTGCGCTACATCTGAAACAAACTTGGGATCCACGCCAGCGACCGGCGGATGCCCTGGAATCGGCAGCGGATGTTCGAGCGCGATCTGCAACACTTCGTCCATGTTCTCCACAAAATGGATGGACATCTGAGATTGGATTTCCGGCGGAATTTCCGCCAGATCCTTTTCGTTATCCTTCGGAAGAATTACGTTACGGAAGCCGAGCCGATGCGCGGCAAGAAGCTTTTCCTTCACTCCGCCGATGGGTAACACTTTACCACGCAACGTGATTTCGCCGGTCATACAAATGTCGCAGCGAACGGGAATGCGGGTGAGGGCGCTGACGATCGAAGTGCAGAGGGTGATGCCAGCCGACGGGCCGTCCTTCGGTATGGCGCCTTCGGGAACGTGCACGTGAATATCGAGATGCCGGTAGAAATCCTTCGGTAGGCCGAAGAGGTGGGTGCGCGAACGCACGTAACTCATGCCCGCTTGCGCCGATTCCTGCATCACGTCGCCGAGCTTTCCGGTCAGTGTGAGACGACCTTTGCCCTGCATCAGCATAGCTTCGGTAGAGAGTACCTGACCGCCGACTTCAGTCCAAGCCAACCCGGTGGCCAACCCGATTTCGTTTTTCTTCTCGGCCAGGAAATCGCGATACTTGAGGACACCGAGGAAATCGTTGACGTTTGTATCAGTGACAGCGATCTCCACGCCTTTTCCGTCTGCCACCACTTTGCGGGCCACTTTGCGACAAACATTAGCAACTTCGCGGCTCAGGTTGCGCACGCCAGCTTCGTGAGTGTAGTGGCGAATGATGTGCGTAACTGCTTCGTCCGTAAATTTCAGGTTGGCTTTGGTCAGGCCGGTGGCTTCAATCTCCTTCGGCACCAGGAAGCGCTGCGCGATCTGATGTTTTTCCTGCTCGGTGTAGCCCGGGATGCGCAGGACTTCCATGCGGTCCTGCAGGGGCTGTGGAATCGTGTGCAGCACATTGGCGGTGCAGATGAACATTACCTTCGAGAGATCATATTCCACGTCTAGGTAATGGTCGGTGAAGGCGTTGTTGAGCTCGGGATCGAGGACCTCCATTAAGGCTGCGGACGGATCGCCGCGGAAATCCATGGACATTTTGTCCACTTCATCCAGAACGAATACGGGATTCACTGTGCCGGCTTTGCGCATCATCTGAATGATCTGGCCGGGCAATGCCCCGATGTAAGTACGGCGGTGCCCGCGGATCTCGGCTTCGTCACGAACTCCGCCGAGCGATACCCGCACGAATTTCCTGCCGGTAGCGCGGCCGATGGACATCGCCAGGGAAGTCTTTCCGACACCCGGAGGTCCGACGAAGCAGAGAATCGAGCCTTTCGGATTTTTCACCAACTGGCGAACGGCAAGATATTCCAGGATGCGCTCTTTGATTTTTTCCAGGCCGTAGTGGTCTTCAGAGAGGATTGTTTCGGCCCGCTTGATGTCGCGAATTTCCTTGGAGCGCTTTTTCCACGGCACAGCCAGCAGCCAGTCGAGATAATTACGCGAGACGGTGGATTCCGCGGACATCGGCGGCATCATTTCGAGGCGCTTCAACTCCTGCATGGCCTTCTCTTGCGGGCCCTCCGGCATACCGGAGGCTTCAATCTTCTTTTTGAGCTGCTCGATTTCGTTCGCTTCCCCGCGGCCCAGCTCTTTCTGGATGGCCTTCAGCTTTTCGTTGAGGTAGTACTCCTTCTGCGCGCGTTCCATCTGGCGTTTTACGCGCGTGTTGATCGAGCGATCAACGTTAAGCTTTTCAGTTTCCACTTCCAGGATGTCGGCGATGCGGTTCAAGCGCTCGAGCGGGTCGAAAAGTTCGAGGAGTTCTTGTTTCTCCTCGACAGGGATCTGCAAATTTGCAGCGATCGCGTCAGAAAGCTTGCTGGCATCTTCGACACGAACGGCGGCGATCATGGTGTCGTAGTTCAGGCTTTGCGAAAGCTTCACATACTGCTCGAAGAGCGTGGTAACTCGGCTAGAAGCTTCCTGAAGCTGCGGCGTGGACTCCACCGGCGAGGTGACCACGCGAATAGAAGCGCGGAAGAAGCCCTCGTCGCTGGTAACCTGAACAATTTTGGCCCGGACGGTGCCTTCCACCAGAACTTTTATGTTGCCGTCGGGCAGTTTCACGCTCTGGACAATATTAGCGAGCGTCCCCACCTGATAAATCTCTTCGGGCTTCGGGTCGTCCACGGAGGCATCATGCTGGGTAACCAGGAAAATCTTCTTGTCGCCAGCCAGCGCGTCTTCCAGGGCGCGCACAGACGCTTCGCGGCCAACGATGAAGGGATGCATCATCTCCGGGAAAATGACCATCTCCCGCACCGGCATCATAGGCACGCGTTTTACTTCAGTTTTTTCGCGGTTGAACATCGGTTCCTTTAAGGCCAAGGGTCTAACCAGCCTTTTCCAGCAAACTCCAGTTGATTTCGCGTCCTTTCACCATGTCGCCGGTGACAACAAAGTCACGAAGTTTTCGCTGGGCGGGTAGGTGGTACATCATTTCGAGCATCAAATCCTCCAGAATCATGCGCAACCCGCGCGCGCCGACTTTGCGTTGAAGCGCGAGCTCGGCAACGGTGTCCAGCGCATCGTCTGTGAAGCGCAAACGAACATTTTCGAATTCAAAGAGCCGCTGATATTGGCGAACGAGCGCGTTCTTCGGTTCTGTGAGGATGCGCACCAGCGCTGATTTGTCGAGGTCGCTCAAAACCCCTACGACCGGCAAACGGCCAACGAATTCAGGAATCAGACCGTAGCGAATCAGGTCAGTGGGCTGCGCTTGTTCTAGTACTTCGATATTGCGGCGCGTGGCGGTAGTCGGTTGCACGTCCGCATGGAAGCCCAACGACTTCTGGCCCACGCGGCGCTCGATAATCTTTTCCATGCCCACGAAAGCTCCGCCGCAGATGAACAGGATATTGGTGGTGTCCACCGGCGTAAATTCCTGGTGCGGATGCTTGCGTCCACCCTGCGGCGGAACGTTGGCAACGGTGCCCTCAAGAATCTTGAGCAGCGCTTGCTGCACGCCTTCACCCGAAACATCGCGCGTGATGGACGGGTTTTCGTCCTTCTTGGAAATCTTGTCAATCTCGTCGATATATATGATTCCTTGCTGGGCGCGGGCGACGTCGCCGTCAGCAGCCTGCAGCAGCTTCAAAATAATATTCTCGACGTCTTCGCCGACGTAGCCTGCTTCGGTGAGCGTGGTAGCGTCCACAATCGCGAACGGCACATCGAGCATGCGCGAGAGCGTCTGCGCCAAAAGCGTCTTGCCCGTGCCGGTGGGACCAATCAGCAAGATATTTGATTTTGCGAGCTCCACATCGCCAGGCTGCTTGTTCAAGAAGATGCGCTTGTAGTGGTTGTAAACCGCAACCGCGAGCTTCTTTTTCGTTTTGTCCTGGCCGATCACGTAGCCGTCGAGGAACGCTTTGATCTCGGGAGGCCGCGGCAGCCGCCGATTGACCGGACTAGCCTGCTCACGCTTCTCGTCTTCCAGAATCTGCTGGCAGACGCCCACGCATTCGTTGCAAATGTAGGAGCGCGGATATTCAGAAGGAGAGCTGATGAGCTTCTCCACCTGCTCCTGCGTTTTATGGCAGAAGGAACATCGCAACGGCTCTTCTGGGTGAAGCGCTTCACAAAGTGTGCCCTCGTCGATCCACAGCGACAACGAATCTATTCCTTATTGTAGAACGAAGGGCGGGCAGGCTGCAGAGAATCATCGCTTTAGATACTAACCCTTTGGAACCCCACTAACGGTGCTTCGAAATAATTTCGTCGACAATTCCGTACGCTTTGGCCTGTTCCGCCGTCATGATGAAATCGCGTTCCACGTCCCGCTCGATCTTCTCAATGGTCTGGCCGGTATGGCCGGCGAGTAGCTTGTTGAGCGCTTCGCGTGTGCGAAGAATTTCCTTGGCGTGAATATCGATGTCCGTGGCCTGTCCGGACAATCCGGACATCCAGGGCTGGTGAATCAGTACACGGGAATTAGGCAGCGCATAGCGCTTCTTCGGTGTCCCGGAGGCCAGCAGCACGGCGGCTATGGAAGCGGATTGCCCGATGCAATAGGTCACCACGTCGGGACGCACAAATTGCATGGTGTCATAAATAGCCATTCCTGCCGAGATCGAGCCGCCCGGCGAATTGATGTAAACCGAAATATCTTTCTCGGGGTCCTCGGAAGCCAGGAAAAGGAGCTGCGCAGTCACCAAATTGGCCACGTGATCGTCAATCGGCGTGCCGATGAAGATGATGTGGTCTTTGAGCAGCCGGGAATAAATGTCGTATGCTCGCTCGCCCCGATTGGTCTGTTCAACGACCATCGGAACCAGTGTTGTGGCACGCGGACTGCCGTCGTCTGTATGTCTCATAGGGAGTGTGTTTGCGCGCTGAGGAACCCGAACCTACTTTTCACTTTTGGCTGTCGTCTCGATCCGGGTGTTGCGGTAGAGCCAATCTATCGTTTTGTCGCTGCGCAACTTAGATTTCATCCTATCGAGCGCTCCTTGCTTTGTCAAGCGAGCGCGCAACGCGGTTGCCGATTCGCCACCGCGTTCCGCGAGCGCTTCAATCTGTTTTTCCACTTCTTCATCGCTCGCATCGATTTTTTCCGCTTCCGCGATGCGGTCGATCAGAAGTTCGGCTTTTACGTCATCGACAGAGCGATCGTGCTGGCGATTGCGCAGCGCGACCCAGTCAACATTGACGGCGCGCGGGTCCACGCCTTGTGCTGCCAGGATACGCACTGTGCGCTCCAGTCTTACGTCCATCTGATGCTGGACCAGAGCTTCCGGGACCGGAAAATTGTGCGCCTTTACCAGAGTTTCCAGAATTTTCTCGCGAGCCTGCGCTTGCTGCTGATCTTCTTTGGCCGCTTCCAGATCTTTCAAGATCAGCTTGCGCATCTCTTCCAGAGTCGAGAAGCCACCCTTTTCGCCGGCAGCATCCTTGGCAAACTCGTCATTCAGCTCGGGAAGTTTCTTCTCCTTGATGCCCTGAACTTCTACGGTGTAGTCATACGCCTTTCCTGCAAGCTTCTGGTCGGGATAATCATCAGGATACTGCGAGCGGAATTGTTTTTTGGCGCCGCTGTTGGCGCCACGCAAGTTTTCCGTAAAACTTTCCAGCGTCTCTTCCGCTCCGATGTGGCACATGATGTTATCGGCTTGGACAGGCTCGCCGCCGCCCACCGGCATCCCGGAAAGTTTAATGAGGACATAATCGCCGTCTTTCGCTGGCCGGTCTTCGACCGGAACGAACGTTGCGGCGCGCTCGCGCATCTCTTCGATGGTCTTATCCACTTGCGCTTGGCCAGCTTCGACGGCATCGATGTTGATTGCAAGATCCTTGTAATCGCCCAGCTCGAACTCAGGCAGCACTTCAAACACCGCGCGGAATCGAAGCGGCTCGCCTTCCTTGAAATCGACTTTGTCTACTTCAGGACGCGTGACGGGGATAAGGTTTTTTTCGCCGAGGACCTTTTCGAGATATTCAGGAACCAAAGATTGCACCACTTCGCCTTGAATATCGCCCGCGAAACGCCGGCGAATTAGTGTGACCGGAGCTTTCCCCGGGCGGAACCCCGGTACGAGCGCCACGCGCGCAAGATCACGCGCTACTTTTTCGGTGGCTTTCGTTACGTTCTCGGCTGGAATTTCCAACTCGAGTTCGCGTTTGCATGTGGCTTCTGTCATCAAAATTTTTCAGGGAAGAATTTAAAGCAAACTCTAGCCAAATTACCTTTCACCCGTTCCAGATTCCAGGAGCAGAGCAGGGAAGTGCGGCTGGCGTTCACCGCGAGTGAAATCTCAGTATAGGGAAGACCGCGTCTCGCGTCAACCAGACCTATTTCGCGAAAATTTGTGCGGAAGAAGGGACTCTGCATATTACTATTAAAACACACGCCAATTGAAGGGTTCTTGCGGATTGCTACCAGTACTGCTACCATTAGTCGTGTTTAAGTTGTTCAAACTGGAGCAACGCTAATGCAGGCAACCGCAACGCTGTACACAAGAACCAATGCCGTTTACTCGAAAGTGGCCTTCAAAAGCGGCAAGCCAATCATAACCCAAGACTACGAAGGGCTATTCTATCTGAGGCTCTCCGAAGACGGCAAGCGAAGGTGGATTCCATTCAAATCGTTGGACGTGGCATTAACTCAGCAGGCGAATACGCTCACTAATCTCGACCGTGCCCGCAAAGGTATTGCTCCGTTGGCTGTGCCACCTGTGCAAACAACCGAGAAGGGAACTATCGCCGCAGCCGTCGCAGAGTTTATCGTATACAGCGAAAAACGCGAAGCGGATTGGCACATCGGCGCAGAGAACGGATTGGCACCTAACTCAGTCGTGGCGTATCGCAAAGCCATGCAAGATTTCGCAGCATCGTGCGCCGAGTTCAAAGCCATCCATCTCTCAGAATTCCAAGACTCAGAGCGTGGCGAAAAAATCCTGCTTAACTTCAAGCAGTGGCTTCGCGATAACGTATCACGAAAGAAAGGGAAGGCCGCACACTCGGACAGTAGAAAATTCACGGTCGTTGGTCAGTTCCTTGCCCGCAATGGAATCAAGATTAAAAAAGATCGCCGATTCAATCCTAACGACCCCGGCCTGCTCGACCACAAAGATGCGCTCCGTGTGAAGAAGCCTAGCATCGGCGACGTGGTCTACTACGTTCCCGAAGATTTGAAGGCGATGCTGGGCGCTGCGGATGGCGTTCACGAAAAATCAAATTATCTATCGGACGACCTGAAAGACTTGGTCATGCTTTTACTTTGCACCGGCCTGCGCGATGAAGAGGTTCAGCATCTGACGTGGTCCGATATCAACTGGGCCAACGGCGACGGCAAAATGAAAATCACGGTGCAGGACAAACCGCAATTTCAGTGGCGCGTGAAAGACCACGAGAAGCGCATCGTGTCGCCGGACAAGAATGCAATCCTCAAGGCACGACTGAAGGCTCGGCAGGCAGGCCAGGGAGATCGCGCAAAACGTAGCGGCAGTGAGTTGCTTTTCCCGACGCACTTGGGAACGCCGGACCAAAACTTCGCAGACCGAATCAATGCTCTGCAGAAGCGAGCGGAGAATGCAAAGAAGTCGTACTCATTCAGCCGTCCCGAATGCCGAGGCCACATCCTGCACAATTTTCGAAAAAGTTATGCGACCTATCAAATGCTGCAAGGTGTTCCGGCGAGAAATATCCAGCGTGACCTCGGGCACTCGGAACTTTCCACGACCGAGCGATATCTCGCAATCGTCGAGGAGCCCGCAGACGTGCTCAAGGCATACGAGGCAATTAAGTGACTGCTACCAGTATGTCGGGTTCAGGTGTCAGGCGGTGACAGATTTTTATTGACAATGAGGTACCAGTACTTTACTATCTTTATAGTTGTTTAACCGAGGGCTTCTCGGGTTGTCGAACACAACGGCGGTTGAAACAAGCAACCGTATCAGGGGTAAGTGAGAAGTAGTACTGCCCCAATCTATCCTGCGTAGAACGCATGGAACTTGGACCTAAATTAAAGGTTCATCCATGCGTGCCAAAAAAGATTCAACTCCCGTAGTAAATCCAAACACTCAATTTTTGCTTTCGGCTGAAGTCTGCTTGATCCTCCGATGTTCGAAGCGAAGCCTCATAAGGTATTACTTCGGATACACGAAGTCGGATGGTGTTTGGGTGCGTCCCGTCCTTTCCTCGGTGCGTCGTGGAGGACGAATTCTTTTTGCAAAATCCGCTGTTGAAGCCTATCTGGCGAAACGTACCACGGTGGTTGGCTGATGAGTGCCCAACAATTTTTAACTATCGATCCCGAGTTTGAATCGCTGATTCAGCCTCTAGCCTCACAAGAACTCGACCTTCTTACGGAACACATTCTCCGAGATGGATGTCTGGAATCGTTGGTGGTCTGGAAGAAAGACGACCAACGTATTCTACTTGACGGTCATAACCGATACAAAATCTGCCGTGAGCATCATCGTGATTTTCAGACCATTAACATCAAAATGGATTCCAGGGAGCATGCGAAACTTTTTATTCTGGAACACCAGACCGGGCGACGCAATCTTACAGACGACCAACGGGCAGTCGTATGGAACGAGATTCGAGAACAAAGGTCTGTTGTATTAAGAGCGGAACAGCTTCAAGCCGCCCGAGACGTGAAGGCTGGGAAGCCCGGTCCTGTCTCGGTTAAAACCGCCGACACAGTTAAGACCGATACCCGTGCCGCTGTCGCCAAAGAGTCCAAGATACCCGAGAGCAAGCTAAGGAAAGTTGCGGCACTCAAGAAAAGTAATCCAGAACTCTATAATGCTGTCGGCACGGGCAAGATTCCATTGCGGGAAGCGAAACCAACACCCGCAAAAAAGACCATGCGTGATCGCTATTCGGAGAAGGATTTCTATGCCCGCATCGGTCGCATGCTGGCGGGCACGCTCTTGAATCACCCTCTGTTGGATGAATTGTTGAAGATTCAGCGAGCAGACTGGACGCAGGAAGCACAAGAAGGAATCTCACGGATTATTTTGAGCCTCAGAGATGTAAATCAAAGAGTCGATAAATATGCCGCAGGGTTGAAGGATGTTTTGAAACGTTACGGAAAAAAGGAGAAAGCGGCGTGACTCACGCAAAACAATTCGAAGGTAGTTTAACTAAAACATCTGCCGACCAGGCGGAAAATGGCGGTTCGACTCCGACTCCTTCGACCCAATTTAAATTTGCCCCGTGCTTATTAAGCGAGGTGTCTGACTTCGTGAAGAAGCACCACTATAGCCACACATCCAAGAATGGAGTCATCAGCCATTGTTTTTCAGCTAGGGTTAACGACGATGTGTTGGTTGGTGCCGCCCTCTTTGGACACACCGCAGGCAACGAAAAGACTGGCTCGATATTTAAGCCGCCTTTCGATGGAATCGAGCACTGCCGTGAATTAACGCGTTTTGTCATGATCGATGAAATGCCGAAGCACAGTGAAAGTATGTTTATAGGGCTGTGTTTGCGATGGTTGCGGAATAACACTAATCTCCTCGGATTGATAAGTTACGCGGACCCGGAACACAACCACACCGGAATAATCTATCAAGCTACCAACTGGCTATACACAGGGCGTTCAACCCCAAGCCGTAAATTTATCGTTGATGGCGGAGTTGAGATGCACCGCAAACGAGCGTGGAATTTATACGCAAACAGTTCGGTTCCTATGATTCAGCAAATGGGTCACGACGTTGCAGTTCGTATCACAGAGCCAAAACATCGTTACATCTATTTGTTGAAGAAAGGGCTGAGGCCGTTTGTGAAATATCCCATTTTGAAATTCGTGAATTCAGGAGAATAAAACATGAGACGGACAACCACACTGCTACCGAATCCAGAACGTCGAAGGGTACTTACGAAAGTTCGACTCGCTCTTGAAATGTTTCTGGCCGCACACGGATTCACAACGGACAAGATTGAAAAGATTTAATCGGGCTCGGCTCAACCGGGACCGCAGAGGAGATTTCAAATGCTATCAGGAAAAATGAAAGTGGTTTCAGAAGTTTACACGTCGTGGGTGGACTCAGATGTTCAAGAAAGGCTAGGGGAAGAAGAAGTGCTGGAGTGCGAGGGCGATGCCGTTGACTTGGCATACCCTGGCTCGGAACACTCCACGGACGGTGTTGTTCTGCGGATGAACACGAGTTTATCTCCCGAAGAATTCCGTCGCATTTTTGTGATTGGTGCGGTGATCGAGGAGGTCAATGCGTGGGCTTTAGCCGCCGGTGATGATCGCTACAAATTGTTTTACTTTTTTCGCAAAGTAAACGAGAAATTCGAAACGGTTCAGGTACATGCCGAAAACAAAGAAGCCGCGACAAAGCTGATCGACACTGAAAGCACTGACCCGTGGAGCGAGATAGACCACTCACAAGACTTCAGCGAAAGAGTGCATCATGCAACTCAACAGGGAACCGAAATAGTACTCCAACCAGAATCAACAGAAATAAAAATCCTTCAGAAGATTTTCGATGACATCTGCGAGGACGAGGTGTCCGTCACAAGCACTGGTGAGGATGCGGATCGGCGATTCATCATCTCGTATCGCCCCAGGAGGTTTAAAGACGCCGTGTATTTCGCCAACGCGATGTTGCATAACCTTGAGATGTAGACTTTGGTTCCGTAAAGCGTCAAGGGGGGCGTGAGCAGCATTTGTAGTCCTGCCCGCTCTCTCAGCTTTTTGAACGGGGCTGTCCGAGCACCGGCCTAACGCATGGCGCGTGTCCAAGTGTGTACCCGCCTATCGTGCTTGAGGCTCGGAAAGACGGTAGGTTTCATATTATTGACGGACACCACAGAGCCATCATGTGGCGGGAGTGGGATTTTACTCGTGTTCCTGCTTGGGTAATCACTCCATCGGACAAGGAGAAGCCATGACCGCACACCCAGTCGAACTTCTGGAACTTGTTCCAGAGGTTGAAACTCACATCATCGAAGAAATGAAGACGAAGGTCTTCATCCCTGTGCAGGAGATAACGGATCGCTCTCGGGGGGCTATAAAGAAAGTCATCGAAGAAAACGCTGTGTTGTTCACTACGGCTCGAAAGATGTTTGCTGTTCAGGGTCGCCGGGTGCCTGTCGAGGGTCAACCTTCTTGGAACGAATGGCTCAAGCAAAATCTTCCCTGCTCTGACCGCTACGTCAGAAAAATTCTTGCCGACATTGGTGCAGAGATGAGTGACACCGAACCCGACTCGGACGATGAGTCGCCGCTACAGGATGCCTTTGATGCGCTCTCGCCTTTCTTCGGCGAAAACGCACGATGCCCACTGAACACGCTTCCGATTGCCCTGGCCTGGATCAAACAGAATCAACCAACTACCGATGAAGTCGAAACACTATCGGCAATCGTCCATGCGCTAGAGGATATTTCAAAATTCACAGCCAAGCATCATGGTTTATTTGCAGCCATTCTCCGCTCAAAGCAAAAAGGAATCGCCGCATGATGTCGCCCGACCAAGTTTACGCAGAAGCCAAGCAGCGGCACGATGCCAATCCGTCGAAGTGTTTCCAACGATATATCCGAGAAGTGTACGCGGAGATTGATCCAAGAGAACCGATTGCGTCGCTCGACGGTGCCCGAGTTGAAAGAATTTCAAAAGCGGAAGCGGAGTCTTTGATTCTGCGATATGAATGGCTTCGCAGTTGCGGACGAGGGGCATCTGCGTTTTACGGTCTAAAGATTGGTGATGAACTGATTGGTGCCGCCGTCTTTGGGATTGGTACATCTCACGAAGCGCGAAATATCTGCGGTGAAAGTCGCATTCATCTCGCCGTTAGCCTGATGCGCGGGTGCTGTGTCCACTTCGCCCCGAAGCACGCCCCATCTTATTTGATACAACACGCGACCCGACTGGCAAGCATCGATCACGGCTGGAAAATTTTCATTGCCTATGCTGATTCTGACGCCGGAGAAATTGGCATTGTGTATCAACGGGCTCATTGGAAGTACATCGGACAAGGTATTGGAAGGCCGAAGGGAAATGTCCATCTTAATTGGCGAAAACCAGACGGCACTGAGATTAGTTCACAAAATGCTCATCACCAGAATCTAACCAAGCGAGAAATGTTCGCTCTGGGATACAAAGCCATTCCCATGAAACCAAAAAGGCGGTACGTCCGGTTCGAAGGCGAAACCAGCGAAGAGCGTGAGCAATTAAAATCGAAATGTCGATATCCTTTTTTGGATTATCCGCAACGGGTGAAAGAAACTGTGATGGTTTACGAACGAACCAAAAATTTGCTGGCTCCGTCTTCGAACATCTGCCTGCCACGAATCAAAACCAGCCAAGAAAATGCACCAAAGTAGGGCAGTAAAGGCTCTGGAAAATTATTTTTTAGCGAAGAATACGTCAAATCCCCAACAAATTGTCACTTTTCGAATTTCAAAATAAGTTTATCCATTCCATATATGTAAGCACCTTTGTATGGAGGTTTTGCCAATGATTAGAACCACCGTGTTTCTTTCTAAGGCGATGGTCGCCGGACTAGCCGAGGCAGCCAAGGCAGACCCCGCTGGCTTGAAATCGTCTCATTTAATACGCATGTTCATCAGTGCCGGTCTCGCCGCACGGAAGAGGCAGCAGGCGAAGTAAGTAAGCAGTCATCATCACTTTTCGAGTAGCAAGGTGTTCCCGCACGCCAGCAAGCGGCAGTACGCGGGAGTATGCATTATTTGGAGGACCATCATGCAAGGAACGATTGATTTTGTCAGTGGGAAGGGGTGGTTTTTCGCACGATGTGCTGATGAATCGTGCGTCTTTATTCCGCAGCGCGCCGTTGAAAATCGGCGATACCTCAAAGTTGATGATCGCGTCGAATTCACGGTAATCCCATCCACAAAACATTCCGGTCGAATTTGAAGCCACCAACGTCAAATACCTCGGTCATACCGTTGCGCGCCAGGTCGGCGAGAAGGCGGTGGCCAATGAGTAAATTACAGTCGAAGGACTACACAGGAAAGGCTCCCCTCTATCAGCAATGGTCCGACAAAGAATTCATGTACGACACGCGACATATGAACTGGCTGGCTCGCGAGATGTACCGCTGTTTGCTTCAATCCGCATGGCATCTAAGCACTCGTCCAGACTTGCCAGACGACGACAACCAACTTCAGAACATCATCGGCTGCCCAAAAGATGTCTGGGACGAACACCGCGATGCCGTCCGCGCGATGCTCATCGGCGAAACAGTCAATGGAGTGAACGTGTTGTGGCAGAAGCGTCTTCGCGCAGATTGGCAGACAATCGAAGACTATCGCACCACACAAAGCGATTTAGCCAACCGTAGATGGAACAAAAACAAGAAGTTAAACGGGAATGCCAAGGCAGATGCCAAGGGACATGCCGATGTAGATGCCAAGGCAGATGCCAAGGCTATGCCAGCAAAGCAAAGAAAAGAAAAGAAAAGCAAAGAAAAGAAAAGAAAAGCAGAGAAGAGAGAAGTAAGTTTCGCCGCTGCCGATGCATCTGGCAACGTCGGCATCCAAAACCCAATCCCCTCTCATCTCTCTGCGCTCCCTGCGGGGCTTTCCACAGAGAAAGACGGCGGGCAGGAAAATATAACCCTCATCCAAGCGAAGGTATTCCAACTCGTCGGCAAGACACCCAAGGCCGAACACGTTGAGGCTTTGCTCCGATCCTACCGTCCCCTTGTGATTTTAGAGGCCTTCAAAGATTACGTCAAAAATCTCAGTGATGATGACAAAGCCTGGGCTGAGAAAGTGTTTTTTGCTGATGGCGGCGCGGCAGGGGTGATTCTATCTATCCGACAAAAAAACTGGCTAGAGAGTGTCCAATATCTCGGCGAGAGTGCAGAACAGGAGTCGGTTGACGAGTGGCTTGCTGACAACCCACCACCTGTGGGGATATCTAACTGGACCGCCGAGTGCTCGATCACTGAAGCGAAAAAGAATCGTGCGAAGGTTGACGACGAATACTACGCAAAGAATTCGACTACAGCAGCGGAATCAGTTACCGGAGAAAAATCATCATGAGTACTGCAACTCAGATCATCAAACGCAAATTCGGACGTATTACTTTCCTCGCGAACGCCAGACGCGGGAAGCATGGTCACAGGCTGGCGCGTGTTCGCTGTTTCTGCGGGACAAAGTTTACCGTGCGATGGGAACGGTTGCGTCGAGAAGTCATTAAATCCTGTGGCTGTCGCAACACTCGATTCAAACCAGGAAACAAGCCGCCGATGTTTCTACACGGGCAATCAGCGAACGGCGGATCGCCTGCATACAGAAGTTGGACGTGGATGAATCAACGCTGCTTCAATCCACGCAACGAGCACTTCAAATATTACGGCGGCGCAAACCCACCCGTGAAAGTTTGCAAGCGATGGCAGGGTAAACGCGGCTTCGATAATTTCCTGGCCGATATGGGAAAACGTCCAGCACACACCGCGCTCGGAAGAATTTTGGACGCAGCATTGCCAGGGTACTGTAAATCAAACTGTGAATGGCAAAGTCGATTGGAACAAGGTGCACAGCGTCGAGGCCATAACGCGGCGAAGTTGCTTCATGCTTTTCACCAGAGTCGCAAAAGGAAAGCGGCGTGAAACATTCACACAACTTTATCGATCTAACTGGTCGAACCTTCGGTGCCCTTTGCGTTCTGAGTCTTGCAGAAAAAAGAACGGCAGAAGGTCGGGTGATTTGGATTTGTGTTTGCACTTGCGAACATCATCCGAAGGTCGAAGTTTCCAGCAGGTGTTTGATTGGTGGGCATACGAAAAGTTGTGGGCATCTAAGAGACGAATATCGAAGACGTATTCCTCGATTCCCGTTGCGTGTCCCTCGTGCTCCTCGCGCACCCCGCGCGACCACACCGCGACCGCTGCGCGCACCCCACGCGACTCGTAAAATTATTCCTGCGATACCTTCGAACGCAACCGAATATCGACCATCATCAAAAAGTTTTACCAAGATCGAAGCAATCGCATTGATGACAAATATGCGTCTCCACTTAGCGGATGGTCGTCCTCATCGCGCGTTGGTGATTATCGATTTAATTATGAAAAACAGGAAGTCATCCAGTACGAATATATTTGCGAGTTCACGAAGAGTCTTGCAGTGGACAGATAAACTCGGGTGCATGTGGTTGCAATTGGAAGCGAGCGACGTGGGTGATTTGTGAACGAATTTTACAGTGAAAGTCAGATGGAAATCGCACAGCCGCTCGTTGAGGCGCGGAAACGGTTTAGGACCCGTATGGAAAAATGGAAGAACAGCCAAGCCAAGATGCGCTGGATTTTAAAGCACGAACTAAGCACTCCAGAAGAGAAGCAGACCGCGCGTGATTGGCTTCTATTGCATGGAGTGATCCGGTGAGCGCATTACGCTGGAGTTGTTCGCGATCAATCACGAGAACTGCCGCGTGTGAACGCGATGAGAAGTTTATTCAACGGCGATGGAACCAGCATAACGAACGATGCCATGGTGGGGATTCCTGTTACCTGGATTTATTGGAAAATGCGATGTGTCGCCGAATTCATTTCGGAATCGAGCCCCAAGAGCAACAGTCGATAACGGCATTGTCGTTGCCCGTGAAAAGTTGAGAGCGCGATGCCTGTGAAATTTACTTCGCTTGTCGGTCAAACGTTCGGGCTGCTCACGGCAATAGAGCATGTTGGATTCAACGAGCGAAGACAGGCAATGTATCGGGTCGCGTGTTCTTGTGGAGAAATTAGAATTGTACGCGCGTCTGACATGCTGACTGGGAAGACTCGCACTTGTGGAGCCGATTGTAAGAAAAAGAATGAGTGGAAGATTCGCGGAGTGTTGTCGGTGACCGTGGTTAGTCACGGTGAAATAAATCAGACCAGATTCGGAAAGTAGTATCGAAACAAATCTGCTTGCATGTGACTACCCCTCGCATGCGATCAGAGATGCCTTGGGGATAGTTCAAGTTCGCAACCTCTTTGCCGGATTTGACTATCCTCGGGGCACTAAAGAATTTTGATCTCCTAATAAAACGTGACGAGGCTCTCAAAACCCGGCAGGTTTCTTCGTCTTGTCCCAGTCACCCCGGCTGGTCATCCGCGCGCGTCGAGCGCCGCGCAGAGGCCAAGCAGGAGTTGCGCTGGAACCTGTGGCAGCGGCGAAATCGAGTGCCAGTTCCAATCCCTGTTCCTCTGCGCGCAGTCGGACATATCCGCGCATGATGCTCTCGCGGAATTCATACCACCCTTTTTTTTTGATTCCAGTTGGTCAGGATGCGTCCGCACGAACTGCCCTTTAGCGTGTTGAGACGTGAAACCATGGCATGACGGCCCAAGTGGTCCGGACCAAACAACTTGAGATAGGAGTCGTAGATGCTTTCAGTGTTCCTGAATAAATCCGCATGGTCCGCCACTGCCCACAGCACTTCTTCGTTGTCCGGTGTGTCCTTTAGTATCGCCGCCTGTTCATAAGTCGTTTGAAGGTGCTGCTCAATCCCCATCACCGACTCCGCAATTGCTTCTCGGTAATGGTCGGCATTAGGAACCGTGCAAGGAGCCTCATCATTAAACATCTGCCAGAACAGTTTTTCGCAAATCAGGTGGATGTAGTGCGGAAATCCGTCACTAATCGCGGCGATTCTGGTTCGCGCGCGACTTTCAATTGTCACTCCGAGTGCGCGCGCCGCCGTGTCGATGATTTCAAAACGGCCATCCCATGACAGTCTCTCCAGCGCGACGCCCTCTAAGTAGCGAAAGCAGGATTCGTGAGCGCCCAAGAGTTTCTGAATTGACTCTGCAACTCCGCAGAAAACGAAACGGATAGGGATATGCTTATCCCCGATTTGTTTAATGAAATCGGCAAAGTGTGTGCGCTCCACATCGTTTTTAAGGCGGTCGAATTCATCCAGTACCACGACTGTGTTTTCACCGTTCCGTAACTTGCCAATCTGGAGGAGCATTTCGATGGCGCTGTTCAGATCGAGTGCAAGACTATGCTCGACTGCTTCTTCTTTGTGCGTGCGACCCACCTCGATGCCAGCAGGTACCTTGGGAATAGATGCTTTTAGGGTCGTTGTGGTCGTTCGGGAACCTTGCTGCGGTCCACGCAGTGCGGCAATCACATCGCCCATCAGTCCACTGAACGTTGCGTCCGGGCTGCACGCGAGTAGAACAGGCTGACTTGACGCCGATTGGTGAGAATACGCAACGGTCTGAGCAAGGGAGGTTTTTCCAACACCACGGTCACCGTAGATGAAAATACTTCGCCCCGGAGCGTACAATGCTTGTTCAATCTGACGGACCTGCTTTTCACGTCCGTATAGATGCTCTTGCGACTCAATAGGCGACGTTGGGCTGAGGTTCGCATGCAAGACTTTGGCGAAGTGGTCCCGGTCGTCGAAATTTGGAATCATCAAATGCATTCTACGCCTTCGTCCCATCCAGTGCATTTCGGGATTGAGGTGCTGACGCCGGGAGCGACTGGGCGCGCGAACGGCGTGGTCCTGAATGATTTCGGATGCGTCTACAGCGCCCGGCACAATATTTGGTCAAGGGTGACAAACCATTACAACCCGAAGGTCGATGGATGCGCCCGGCCTCGGGACCGTGACACGCACGAAGCGCGTTTGATTTCAGAGGGGCATCGCGGGCTCCCTTCCACGGCTCATTTCAAACAAAAACACAGCGGCTTCATTGGCACTTTCCATTATCCGACTGAAACACTTCGTAGAGATACACTGAGAAGATTTACTGAGTCTCCTAGACAGGCTGATTGAGGCAGATGGATCGTAGAGCAGGCTTCGCAGTATTGCGTGCTCCTTGGTCTCGTTTGGGTGCGTCTCTACGTGTCGTTTGAAATGTGATTGCTGGGTCCTGCTTGGGGTAACCGTCTGGCTCACGGCAGTGGCGATGCGTTACGATTGCACGGGGGATTGATCGATTGCAGTGGCACTTCTCGCGAAGTTATTCATTTTGAAAAGCACTTTGTATCGCAAAGTGATAAAAAACAAGGGCAAAATGCACACGATTATGGGCTAAATCCTTTTGTTTCAGCGTGTTATTTGGTGTATTTCATGGCTGGTCCTGCTTAATATATGCTTGTATTTTGCGGTTTCGCTTCATAACTCCCAGCATAATCACGCGCCGGACTCGATTCGAACACGATCCCGCAGTCTCGATGGCTCCGCGCGGTCGCTAAGTCTAATGAATCGTATTCGCCTTTGCTGACTGGTACCAGATATGCTACCAATGAAGCGTGTAAGTTATTGAGAATACGTGATAGATGCCGAGTTAGGTGTTCCGACCGATACGAACTGTGTCTGTGTAAAGTTTACATTGTCTAGTCCTATCAAGTCGAGGCACGAGACATGCCAGCGGTGGCGATTGCAGCCTGCTGGCGAGGTTCTAACTGGCGGCTGGACTATGGGCATGTCGCAGCGTCTGGACAGCCGTCCGCAACATCGTATCAAGTCCTGTTGAATCTTAGAGATAGCGGTCCTGGAACGCCCCACACTCAATCTGCGATCTCGATGGCCGATGGGCATTCGATGCCGCTGGCGTGGGGCTCTCGCAGCGTGTCACTGTAAGTGCTTGATACCACTGGAAATAAGTAGGGGGGTCCCATTGGAATCGCTCTTGCGGGCGAAAAAACCCCGACCGGAGTCGTCTGCCGCTGGGCTTGACTACCCCCCTATAACTTGTTTCGTGAGTGCCTTGTGATTAACCGCTCCACCGAATCACCATATAAACCCAAAACCCCAGGTACCTGTTACCCAGGCGATCCAGCCACGGTTCTGAAAGCCCCAGGGTAGCTCCGCAACCAGGCCCGCGACTATCCCGCGAACACTGCTCCGCCCGACATGCCATCGCCTTGGTTTCATCTGCCCGATAAAGCCCATCCTGCTTACGGTTACTCATGGTTTTACTCACGGTGCACTCACAGTTTTGGGCTAACGATTTCATAAGTGTAGACGCTCTTCGGTGAGTCACTACCCATCGGCGTAACTCACATTTGACTTACGTTTTTGACTTTCGATTCCATAAGTGTAGGAGAAGAAATGTTGATTCGCGGAGATAGTTCAACGGCAGAACAGCTGGCTTTCCGGCCAGCAGATGGCGGCTCGAACCCGACCCCTCTCCAATTTCGTTGTATCTCTCCGAAAGATATGCGGGGTTTGGTCGAGCGATTTCACTATTCGGTATTGCTCCCCCCCGGCCAGTCGTTTTGTTTTGGTTGGTACGTTGATGGCTCTCTCTATGCCGCCGCACAGTACGGCAGTTTCGGAGCAATCATGGACGTCGGAAAATCCATGAGCCACCTCACAGGATTGCCGCTAACGAGTCGAAATTGCGTCGAACTAAAGCGACTTGTTCGTAGTGAACCGAGAATCGAAGGTGATGACGCCCGGCTCAGTAAATTTTTGGCCTTGTGTCATGCATCCCTCTTCGAGAACAACGGTGTCGAGTTAGTGTTCAGTTTCAGTGACCCAGAACACAACAAATTCAAAACTGAATTCAAAATCCAGAACGGTGCAAAGAAGGGGATTTCGCGGGTCCCGTACGCGAGCGGGGGAATCTACGCTGCATCGGGTTTTGTCTATGGCGGTAAAACAGCATCGGAGACCCATTACTTTGACCAAGCAAAACAACTGATGATTCATCGAAGAATCCCCTACGCGTTGCTGAAAAAGTGGAGTATCGATCAAACAAAATTAAATCCCCAATTCAAAGCGTTGTGTGAGTCAGAACGAACAGCAACTCAGCGACGGACAGGAAAAAAGTATCCCAAAATCACCACAGAAATGAAGTATCGCGTAGCCATGCAGCTGCTTGGTGAACCAAAGATGACCTACGACCGATACGCGAAAGAAATTTTGAAACTGGTTCCTTATAAAAGCACCCCGAAGGATCGATGGTACTGGTCACCTCGGGCGGATTGGATGAAGCATCTCAAGGAAAAATTCGATTGGCATGTCTCAAACGATGGTGTTTGGACTACAACCACGGGCGAGCGACCCAAGGGTCTTCGAGCGTTTCATGCGGACCAATATCTTGAATCAATTTTTGAAGTTGAACGGGCGGCATAAGGAAAAAATGTCAGTAGCAATCCAATCCGAAGCACGTATGAACGTCTACGAACTTTCGCTGACCCCTGAGTTCAATCGTCTCTCTCCCAAGATGGCGATGTGGCTAATGGCGTACGTTCAAAATTTTATCGACACTGGTGCGTTCGATCCTCTCTCGGCCACAAAGGCAGCCTATCAGTGCGGCTCCGATGAGAACGCCCGCACGTTCGGTTATCAGCTGCTAGCCAATTCAAAAATCATCGCTGCTTTGGATTGTTTCTTCGGCAACTCACCGGAACGGGCATCGCTTAGAGTAGTGACGACGAAGGCAGACCAAAATCGCAAACGGCTCCTTAAAGAAGTCGAGGCGAATCTCGAAGCCGCCGATGAAGGATCGGTCGCCGCTCAACGCCTTCTGGCACAAAAAGAGCGGCTTCTTTTTGGACAGGTCAAAGACGGGCTCGTAGATTCGCAGACCCCCGGTCGTAAATACGCGGTCGGCGATCTGTTTACGCAGCGTGGACACACCGGGCGTGTTCTAGCGATTGATGCCGAAGGGAAGCCAACCCAAGTCGAGGAGATATTAAGTGTCCGATAATTTCAAATTCGATCTTTCGAAACCTATCGTCCCTATCGAAGCACCGGTCGCACAGGCGACTGTGGATGTTGCCTCGATACCGGATCAGAAATCACCGCTTCGCCCTCATCGAAAGATAGGCGGCTACTGCTTCATGGGTTCGCTCTCTCCCGAGCATGTGGCGTTACGTGAAGACGCACGCACAATTCTGAATCGCCGAATCTTGGTCCGTGCTAAGTGGGCACTCAACTTGCTTGAACAAGGTAAAACTTTGCCCGCTTGGATGTCAGCGAACGCACGAGACGATTACGTTTTGTCCGGGGCTGCGATCACGATTAGAGGCGGTCACTATGACCAGCAATCAAATCGATGGGTTGATGTGCCTGACCTTGGCATCGATCCTTTTGCGAACACCACCGAAGCACTGGAGCGTACGATTTTTGAACTTCAGATGGAAGGAGACGTTGCAGGTTTCGCCGTCAGGGGATCGTCTGTTCCCAACATCGACGTTATAAGAAAAATCGTCGAGCACTATCAGGGAGTATCTCTGTGATGAACACGAATACGGCGGGAATGTCAGTAGCTCAAATATCGGCGATGAAGGAGTGGAAAAATCTGACGCCGAAAGCCAAGCAAGTTCTGTCGGTGTACTTCAATGACGTAGACCACAACTTGACAGACGCTGTCGCCTTGCATCACCCGAATCTGTTACCAGACGTTCAGCGGCAAGTCGCTGAGAATTTGATGGCGAATCCAAATGTTCGAACGATTGTCGATTTATTTTTTAATAGGAAGCAAGAAACGTATTTTCTGGATTTGTAAAAAGGAAAACTAACATGACTCCAGCACAACCGATTCAGCAAAACGCATCACCTGATCCAGCAGCGCAGCCGCAACAGGCTCCCGCACCGCAGGACGATTCTAACCTACCCGATGAGAATGAGAGCATTGGCGGTGGATCAATTAAATTGCAAAACGCATTCTCACTTTTGAATGAGCGTGTTCGTGAACTGTTTGACCACAGCGGCGTGCGTCGGGCTTTTACCGTGCCCTATATCGAAGGCCAACAGATGGATGAGCATGTGAACGCGGTTGGTCTAGCGGCGGCTCAATCCGGTGGGCTCACCAATAACTTGCTAACGACTGCACATCATTCTGGTGGGAAAGGCTACGGCTCGGGAGATGGTCACACGGTCGGACATTCGAGTGAAGCATTGCGGAACACGATTATTACGAAGGATAACCCACAGGCTATTGCGGCCATTAAGGCATGTCGCTCCCTGCTAAACAAAATTTCCTCACTGCTTGGTGATGAAGACCCTGCAGTGAAGACGGCAAAGAGTCAGTTAAATATTATCGGAAAAAATCAGGGTGCTGGCATGAACTGCCTTGATTTTGCCGTTGGCCTGATTCAGACCACGTCTGCACCGATACAGGCAGTTGCTCGTGCCCATTCAGGAATTAAGGAAGGCGGTCACGGGCCGCAGTTGCGAGCCCCGGTCGCAGCACCGCAAGAACAGGAATAATTTTGCAATTTTATTTTTGAAGTGAGGAAAATATTATGGCACTCGACCCTACAATCGCAACCGCACCCGATCCGACAGCAGCCGCACCCGCAGCCGTCGCTCCCGACGCAACCGCGCCGTCAACCGCAGCACCTCCTATTGGTGCGCTAGTTCAACCAGGTTCGCAGGCTGCACCATCGTCACCTGACCCTGCCGCAATCACTGCGCAGATGGCTCCGTTCCAAGCCAAAGAGCAGGCTGCGATTCAAAAAGCCTCCGATCTGGCAAACCAATCAACTGCACCTCCACCTCCTGGTCCGCACGCTCGTCTGCTTGCGATGGTTCAGGGATTAGCTCTCGGTGCCGATTCATTCGGCAAAGCGATTGCTACTCATGGCCGAGAAGGTGGTGTTGAGGAAGTTCAGCAAGTTGAACAGGCGAAACAGAGTCAACAGATTCAAGCACAGCAAGCACGCGATGCTGCGAAAAATTCTCAAATATCTCAACAGTTGATGGTTGCCGATACAAACCACAAACTGGCAAATAGCATTCTTTTGATGGCCACTCTTCCTGATGAGATTACGAAGGCTCATCTTGCGGTAACAGGGGAGCAACAGAATCAAGCGATTACTGGTGCTGATTTCCAAGCATCGCACGGTGGAATGAATCCAACTGAGTTTCAATCAGCGATGTCTGCACCAACTCCAGCCAGCGGACAAAGCGGTGTAGCGGGTTCGTTTTTCACAACCAACGCTCAACAGCAACTTGGAGCCGCAACGAAAGTTTTGGGTGCGGATGACCAGTACGTTAAACAGTTGCAGACGACTCTTAGCGACCCGAAGGCGACACCGAGAGATTTATGGATGGCGACAAGCCGAGTTCAAACTCAGTTGGGGCTGCAAGAGAAAGCCACCACTGCGGCGGGACAAAAGGCTGATCTTCAGTCGAAACAACAGGCCGCGAATCCACTATTCAAATTTCAATCCGATCCCAAGGCTCTTGCTGACCCCGGTGCGCAGGCAACGCTAAAAGCGTATATAGACGACCCTGCGAACAAAGGTAATCTCAATGGTCTTGCTCAGGCCCAGAGTTTAATTGCGAAAGCAGACATCGCGCAACAAAACGAAGTAAGACAGGCGGGTTTGAAAGCATCAGCTACAAAAAACGCGGAAATGGCGGCAACGGCGGGCGATCCTAAACAGGCAGGTCAACTGCTGGTCGAAGGTCAGCTTACCTTGGCCGATTTGAAATCGCGTGGTTCATCTCCCGCACAAATCATTGCGGCAACAAACGCAGCGAAGGATTACGCCAAATCACAAGGGAAAACATATAACGCCAGCGACGAAGTTGTTGGCGAACACACACTCAGTCAACCATCGAACCAAGTTTTCTTTGGCTCGGCTCGTTCACTTGTGCAGGGTGGCGGCATGCTCGACCAATTGCAGACGGCTCACGATGCTCTTGGGGCCACTAAAGTTCCGTCGTTCAATACGATTGAGCAGTGGAAAAATTATCAGGCGGGAAGTCCTGAATTGGCTACGTATCGTGCTGCAGTTCTTAACTCGGCTGATGATGCTGCCAAGGTTATGGGTGGTGGAACACCTACGGATTCATTGCGCGATCTGTTTATAAAGACGTTTAACGCCAACATCGGCAATATCGGTTTCGATGGCGCAGTCAAACAGACACGAGATGGCGTGCGTTCGCAAGTCACAGGTCGTATCGGAACGAATAATTACATTGCCCAGCGCGAAGGCGACATCCTTCACGATCAGATTCGTGCGGCAGACTTTGCACAACCAACCACGGGTATAGGTTCGAACCCCGGTGCAAAACTTATGCAGTTTCCGGGTATGAAGCCTCATTGGGTTGATCCTGTGAATCAAAAAGCCGCTCAAACTAGCGGTTTGGTTGAGGTGAACCAATAATGACTCCACAACAGACAGGAACTTCAGACCCGGGGGATCAGTTTGGTCCGGTTGCACTTCCGAAGGGAACATCTGCGACATCGACATCCGTGCCGCCGACAACCGCAGGCATTGATCCGGGGGACCAATTTGGCCCCGTCGCAATGCCGAAGGCAGCCGCATCGAAGACGAACGGAACACCGGATTTTAATCTGTCCGATGCTGTTGCGGGTCCCACTACGATGCTTGGTAAAGGGCTGGCTACTCCGCTATCGCCGTCGATGCAGCAAGAGGGCTCTGGTGTTTCTGATATCCTGCACGGCAATTTTAATGAAGGTGCAGGCAAAATTTGGGAAGCAGAGAAACCGCACGTAATTCAAGGTTCACGTCTTGAAAAAGCGATGCAAGTGATTAACCCAAGTTTTCATGGGTCGGTCACGTCGGACGAAGCAAAGGCTAGCGGTCGAGCAATCATCAATGTCGCAAGTGCCCCAGCAGTTGACGCTGCGCAATTCATCGATAAAGATAAACATCCAGCGGAGAAAGCAGTTGCGGAGGTCGCACAAAATCTCACAACGCCCGCAAACCTCGCGATACTTCACGGAACTGGCGGTCTCGGACTTATCGATTCGGCTGCATCGCGTGGGCTAGCAACCAAATTACTTTCCGGTGGATTCTCCGCGCTTGCAATCGCCAATGCGTATAAAAACCTCAAAGGGTTTAAGGAAGCCTTCGATAAAGGCGATTCGACTGAAGCGATCTATCAAATCACACACGCTGTGACTTCTGGCGCACTCGGTGTAATAGCGGCACGAGGTGCAGTCGGTGCGGAGACACCGCTAGCACGTCCAAACTCTTGGCAAGAGTCGGCAACAGATACCGCATCTTCGGCGGCGAATAAACTTCGGGTGAATCCATTTAGAAATACGGCGGCAGCAGATGCGGCATCGGCGGCTCGTAACGGAGTGCAGGCTGGTACGGAAATGGCAGGAACCGCAGACGCATCCGTGGCGGCGAACATTCAGAACAGCCCAGTCATTGGAAGAGGCACGTCCATCGTAGACGAACCTATCAATGCATTGAGAACCAACGAAGCGGCAGCGTACAAGAAAATAGACGACACTGCTGGATTCGATTTAAAGGAAGCCAAACTTCAACTGAAGAACGACCAGTACAACTTGAAGCAACTTGGCGGTACTCCCGAGGAGATCGCGCAGCGCATTAAAATAGCGCAATCCATCGACAGCAATACCGCTCGAATCAGCCAAGCCGAAGCAAAACTTTCAGCCGCAGGAATCGACCCGAAAGCAGGCGATACGCTTCACACTGCCCGAATGGCGGGTCAAGATTTCAAGAACGCACTGGTTAAAGCAACCAACCCTGATGGGACACTTAACGTGGACAAACTCGCGACTCAGAATAAGAATCTGCAATTTAACAAGCGCGGAAATCGCCTCGAACAGTTCATGGGAGAAGACGGTGCGAAAAATTATCTAGATAGCGTAGATAAAGCACAAAAAGCAGGTGTATCGGCAGTGAAGTGGCAGCAGGCCGCGAAGTGGATAGGAAATGCTGCCGTTAAACTTGCGGGGTTTGGTTTAGCGGGTGAGGCTATCGGCCACGTGATTCCGTAAGGAGCAAAAAGATGGGAACGACCGAACAGATTTTTAAATCTTTGTCTGAAGCAGAACAAGAAGAATTGTTCACGAGTTTTCATATTTTAAACTCGCTGGATTTCGCGCAAAATCTTCATGCGCGTCCATTTCCAGATTCGCTCAAAGCCGAGTTTCTTGCAGCCAAGGTCGGAATGAAGCCCGCCGAACAGGCGGATTTGCTGCAGAAATCACTGGAGCACGCAGTTGATGGGTTTTGGAATCGTCTGAGTGATTCGAGGGTGAGGTAATCATGGCTCATGCTTTCGATGATTTGACGGGCAGAACATTCGGGCGGCTCAATGTCGTCCGGTTCGATCACTTTGACCGACATGGAGTTTCGTATTACTGGGTCCAGTGCGAATGTGGTGCGCCGCCGAAAATTGTACAGCGTTGCAACTTCATTCGGGTGGAACCGTGTCATGCAATTGCTGGCGACTCGAACAATCGGCGGCACGGTGCGGAGAAAGTCCGGTTTTTAGACACGGTCGATGTGGTGCCGGAAAGAATCGCCATGACTACGAAGCGTGGGCGTGGAAAAACCACATACGGGTATCACAAAAACTGAAGCGGCAGGCAGCAGCTTAAAGGGGTTTCAAAAATGAGCAATCGGAGCGAAAAGATTTGTTGCGTAGTGAATTGCGGTAAACCGGGGTTTTGCAAAAATCGGTGTCGTGCGCATTATGCGCAACTGCGGCAGATGAGTGAGGCCCAGCGGGCAGAACTCGAACCGGCAAAACCAGAGACGCCAATTCGACCGACAGGATTACAGAAAATCGAAACTCCGGCGAGAGAACCGTATTCCTATCCGGGGAACGAGGAAGCACTGGTTGCTGAATTTGGAGAAAAGTAGTTGGCTGCAAACATAGGAGATCCCGATGTCGCAAGACTTTATCAGACCACCAGCCGCTGTATGGGACCGGATCGCCTCGGAATCGACCAACCCCGAGATGCTTCGCGAGAACATCAAAGCTGAACTTGAGCGCACGGGAGTTATCGAACGACAACGGGGCGATGGCTACAACGACCGTTTGATGCCGGGTCAACCAGCACCCGCTGCTTCATCTTTACCCGCCAATAATGACATGCGGAAGGCTTCAGAAACATTTTGTCGATATGTGATCTTCGACAACTCTAGTTTCGAACTGTTTGGTGGTTCAGAAGAAGAATTGAACCAACAAGAGGCCAAAATCCGAGCGGTGTTGTCGGGGCGAAGCTAAACGTTTTTTGAAGTGGTAGTAAATTTTGGAGCATTACCAGTAGTACAAACAAGGAGAAATAAAATGTCCGAGCTAACTCGATCTGCAATTTCTACCAGCAAAGATTTAGAGAGTGCTCTTTCACAGGCTACCTCGCCGGAGCAAGTGAAGGCGTTGATGCACCAGGCGGCGTTGGATCAAAAAATTGTTGTTCCCGATCTTTTTGATCCGACTGTGCTTTTGGAAGTCGAAAAGCCCGCAGCGGCTGTAGCGGGAGGTTCTGTCTCTCGTGTCGAGACTATTGGTGGACGAGAGTTCACGTTCGAAGCGGCTAGTCAAGCCGAAGTCGATAAGTTGGTTATTGACGCCTACAAAGTTGCGTATGCAATTCGGCCTGATACACCGGCAGCATCCGTAAATTCGACTGCAACTCCAACCGTCAGCGAAAGTACGAAATCGGAATTAAATTTAATGTATCGACGCGGAGAAATTTCGACCGAGGAGTATCTGGAGCAATCTGGTGCGGTTGCAGATTACCTCGCGGGAAAAGGGCTCGCCGTGGATTCAATTGAGCAAATTGCTAACCAGCAGCTTGAAAAATCGTGGGCGGATGCGACTAATGAATTTTTGAACGGTCCTGGTAGTGATTGGCCGGGCGGGCAGAAGAATCTGGAATTCATCGGCATGAAGGTTGCAGCCCTTGGTTTGACACAAGCACCCGATAAAGTTGCGGCTCTGACTCAAGCGTGGGGCGAGATGAAAGCAAACGGAACGATTTTTGAGGGAGCGAAACCTACTTCGCCGGTTGCGGACTTGGATGCAGAATTGTCTCCACGCGAAATCATGGATAAATGGAAAGAAAACCAACGGATGGCAGGACGCAACCCAGATGTCGCGTTCAGTTCACTTTTCAGTCGCAGATAATTGGGAGACCGAAGATGTTTGCGTTTTGCAGAACGTCCAAGCAGCTATTCGGAAGATGATAGGAGGAAATTTAAATGCACGACGAACGCAATGCTGAAACCAAACAGCGACTCTTGGACCACCAAATGGAGACGGCAGTCTGGCCCGCCGAAGAGTTGGAGCAGGAACGAATCGGCGATTTCTCGCACATAGGCGGTCGAGAAATCCGAGGTCCGTTCGTCCCAGAGAAGTCATCGAAACCAACCGACTTCTCACACATCGGCGGTCGGTGCATTTTTCCAGCACCCGATGCGCCCGAAGAATCGACAGGCGATGACAACACGGACTAGCGGGGCTGTGCGGTAACAGCCTGAGCGGCTGCCTAAATCCTGTTTTTCGTTGTCCGCAACTGATTTCCTGAAACCCTTCCGCTTGCAGAGACTTCATCATCAGTCTTGTGTTTCGCTCGTGTCAAATCATTGGAAGACTGAACCTCGCCTTGACACGTAGTCGCTGCCCGGCGCACGCTAGTCGAGCGACGACCGTTGCTATTGAGAGAGCGGCCCGAAGAGGGGTACAGAAAATGCCCACACTAGTTCGGCGCCATCAGAAAGACACAAAGACGTTTGATGAACTGACTGCTAAGGAACAGGCGCTTTCTATCAATGCGCACACCCTTTGGTATCTAAAAGCCGCCCGGGCTCATGGAAGGAAAATCGGCCTAAAGAAATCAACCAAGAAAATCACTAGTCAGCTTGAACGGATGGCGGGTCAGATTCGGAGACTCTCGTAGCCGTGTGTATGCCTTCGCAGTTCAATCGGAGGGGAAAAAAATGGACATCACCGAGTATTAGGATCAAATCTTCGTCGTAGGCGATGGCACACTCAAGTTCCTCAGTGACTTTGTTCGAGTCGCACTCGGCGTTGGCATCGGTGTCATTCCTTCATGTCAACACCAAACAACAAGAAATGCACATCTTGGCCCTTCACTTCACCGGGTTGGGGTCTGCTGTCACCCCGCATCCTTTGGCAGACTGCGGAAAATTCTCTCGTTCTTTCAGGGGAGTTAAGAACGGAACCGGCACGAAGGAAATTTGCCATAGAGGAGACCACGGATGCGCTGCCATAAATTGCGATTCGAGACTTGGCGTCCGTCGTTCCGATGCTTACCGTAAACGCTTCTTAGTACAAGTGAGGTTCAATTCCCGATGGGATTGGGATTCTTGCTCAGGCTCCTGCTCATATTCGGATTGGCGACTATCGTCGCCGGGGTCGGTGTGTCTGTCTACCACTGGTCAGGTGGCTCTTCCCATGCTGTTCAGATAGCTGTCGCTCTGTTTCTCGGAACTTGCCTTCTTGCGTTTGAGGAAGGCTGGCCTCCCAAGCCGATAACGGAGTCAAGCACACAGTTAGAACGAACCATGTCCAAAACGGTAATGTGGGTCATTTGGTATCCAAGCTACTTGGTCGGAACTCTAGCCGTATTGACGTTTGTTGCACTCCTCTTATTTAAGATCATTCGATGGGTACTATCGTAACACGCGTTTTTGTTGCTGATATGCACCACAACGGATACGGAACTAATACGTCATTGCCGAGTAATCGCAAGAGGCGTACACTCGCGTCAAAACACTGCTCATGAAGACTGCAATCGAACTCGGTACAAAGGCTGTCTTTATCTGCAACGATTGTAATCGGATTGTTCACAGCCGACCCAGCGAGGAAGATTGGGTATGTGACCGCTGCGGATGCAGCAGTCAAATGAGGCTGATGGTTGTGGTCGAGGGCGGCACAAAGGACAAGGAGTCTTTCTGAGTATTGCGGAAGGAAGATTCCAGTGCAGCGTGCCGCATTTTACTTCTTGCTTGCCTTCTGCCACTCCGCCACTTCCTCGGGCGTGATCGGAAACGTAAAGTTCAAAACTTTCACGTCTTCTTGGTAAAGAACCATGTCACTAGCCTTTTTCAAAACACGTTCAAAGGCCTTGAGTGCTGCAACTTCTGAAGGTGTTTCCGCAGTAAATTCGAACTTCTGAACCCCAGTACCGACGGCTCTAACAACGGTGCGCATGTTCTTCGATCCTCCCTGCGAGAGAGCATACCACCTATCTCCGTTGTAGTTCCTCTTGAGCTGTTTCTTCCTCCTTTGTCGCTTCGCTGTGCCAGCAACCGATGGAAGTGATTTTGGATCCGGGTCCTTTGCCATAAGCCCGCTCGCAGAACTGTCCAGTTGCCCTAATTCTGCCCGGCGAATCCCCATGTACAATAAAGCTGAGGAGGTCGAGCGTCTATTGCCCGACTTCGTAAATTCCTGCCGCGACAAGGCTGACGTGGTGATTATTCATAAGGACGCTTTTGCCGCAGACTATCAGGACCACGAGTATGCACTTTTGGGGAAGGCGATAAAGTTCGCGGGACTCCACGGCAAGGGAGTCCGCATCATCGGGGAAAATAGGGAAACGCTCAAAAGAGCGAGTGAACCCAAATTGCTGCAATGAAAGAATGCGTCAAGCCCGATAACGATCTTCCGGTTTACAAACTATCACGTAAGACCCCTGTTATACTCACTCTTCGAAAAAGGCATGACTCCTATTTCTCGCACAGAAGCGGAACGGCAGACACGACGTGATCGCATAGACCCAAAACTGAAGGCTGCCGGATGGCGCGTAGTCCCGTTTGATCCCAACGAACCACTTTCCTCGTACAACCGCTGTGCAATCGAAGAATATATGACGGACAACGGCCCTGCTGACTACGCACTCTGCATTGACGGCAGACTTGTGGGAATTGTTGAAGCAAAGAAGTTGACGTTGGGTCCTCAGAACGTCCTCACACAGGCCGAGCGATATTCAAGAGGCGCAACCGCGAACCCTCTCAATTTTCATGGTTTTCGTGTCCCGTTCTTATATTCAACAAACGGTGAAATCGTCTGGCATCACGATATTCGGAATCCTCTCAGCCGCTCCGAAAAGATGGCTCATTTTCATACTCCTGACGCCCTCGTCGAACGGCTGGCACAAAACTTTGATACAGAGTGTGAGATGCTTTTGCGAACGCCGAACGATCATCCGAGGCTCCGCGATTATCAACGAGACGCGAACACCGAAATCGAGAAAGCCTTAGCGAACCGCAAGCGACACATGTTGATCGCTATGGCGACGGGCACAGGCAAGACTTTTACAATGGTGAACGAAGTCTACCGTCTGATGAAGTCAGGTCTCGCGAAGCGCATCCTGTTCCTAGTAGACAGACGCGCGCTGGCCGCACAAGCGGTGCTTGCATTTGCATCGTTCGAGCCTGAGCCGGGACTGAAATTCGACCAGATTTACGAATTGTATAGCCAACGATTCCATCGGGAGGACTTCGACGAAGATCAAAAGTTCGACCCCAAGGCTTTGCCAGAATCTTATCTGACCGATCCTCAGCCCGGTCACGCCTTTGTCTATGTCAGCACCATTCAGCGCATGACCATTAACCTCCTGGGACGTAATGCCATTTGGGGAATCGGCGACGAGGAAATTGAGGATGACGCCGAGAAACTAGATATTCCAATCCATGCTTTTGATCTGGTGATTGCGGATGAATGTCACCGGGGATATACGTCCAAAGAAGCGGCTATTTGGCGTCAGACACTGGATCACTTCGATGCCGTCAAGATCGGCCTAACAGCAACTCCTGCGGCACAAACTACTTCTTACTTTCGGGAAGTAGTGTTCCGTTACGAATACGAGAGAGCGGTTCGCGAAGGTCACTTGGTTGATTACAATGTCGTGGCGGTCAAGTCCGACGTGCGGATGAAGGGCATTTTTCTACAAGAAGGCGAACAGGTCGGCCTCGTCAATCCAACGTCCGGTGTCGAGCAACTCGATTTGCTCGAAGATGAACGAGAATTTCAGACTACCGAGATCGAAGGGAAAATCACCTCACCGGATTCCAACAAGAAAATCCTCGAAGAAATAAAGAAATATGCGCTTGAACACGAACAGATATATGGACGCTTCCCTAAAATTTTAATTTTCGCCGTAAACGATCTGCCCCACACTTCGCATGCTGACCAACTCGTTCGACTTTCTCGGGAGGTCTTTGGTCGGGGCGAATCGTTCGTCCAGAAAATAACTGGGTCAAAGGGTGTTGATCGGCCTCTTCAAAGAATTCGGGAATTTCGCAATCGCCAAAACCCAGCGGTCGTCGTAACCGTGGATATGCTCACGACGGGAGTGGACATTCCCGATCTTGAATTTATTGTATTCCTGAGGCCTGTGAAATCTCGCATTCTCTTCGAGCAGATGCTCGGTCGCGGTACGCGCAAGGGTGATCGTTTTCCAAACAAATCGCATTTTACCGTGTTTGATTGTTTCGATGGCACGCTGCTCGAATATTTCCGCAACGCAACTTCGATCACAGCCGTGCCACCAGAGCGTGAATCGCGCACTATCGTTGAAGTCATCGAGGATATTTGGAACAACCGGGATCGGGATTACAACATCGGCTGCTTGACCAAGCGGCTACAACGGATCAACAAGGAGATGTCGGGCAGGGCACGCGAGGAGTTTGCAGCATATGTGCCTCAGGGTGATTTGGGTAGGTACGCAGCAGAACTTCCTAAAGACCTCCGTCGCAACTTCACAGAGACCATGAGTCTGCTCCGCAAAAAGGAATTCCAAGACCTTCTGCAGCACTACCAGCGGGCCGAGAAAACTTTTTTTGTCGCCTATGACAATCAAGATGCGGTCAGTTCCCACTGGCTCGTACGTGGAGCAGATGGAAAAGAGTACAAGCCGGAGGATTATCTAACGGCATTTGCTCAGTTCGTGAAAGAGAATCCTCAAAAAATCGAGGCCATTCGTATTCTTCTGAATCGCCCAAAAGACTGGAATACCATCGCGTTGAGTGAACTTCGGCAAAAACTGGCTACGGCTCCTCAGCGGTTCACCGTCGATAACCTCCGTAAGGCTCACGAAATCCAGTATCACAAGGCTTTGGTGGATATCATTTCAATGGTGAAGCACGCAGCAAACGAGCAGCAGCCGCTTTACACGGCACAAGAAAGGGTGAAACTTGCCGTCGCCAAATTAACGGCTGGCAAATCGTTTACTCTAGAGCAACAGCAGTGGCTCGACAGGATCGAGTCGCACTTAATCGAAAACCTGACCATCGAGCAAGATGACTTTGACACTTTGCCAGTCTTCGCACGGGCAGGTGGATGGGGACGTGCCAACAAGGCTTTTGAAGGCCAACTTTCCAGTATGATCGGTCGGCTTAACGAGGCAATTGCAGCCTAGACTGTCGCTGTAACTCGGTGAACAATTCGCAGACGCTGTTGGCAGTTTGCCGTCTCGGGCGCAAAATTGACCTGAAAGGACTAACACTTGTCAGATATCGTCCAAAAACTTTGGGGCTTCTGCCATACACTTCGTCATGACGGAATCGACTACGGCGACTACATCGAGCAACTCACATACCTCCTCTTCCTGAAAATGGCCGACGAACGCAGTATAGATTTAAGTGCACTCAAAATCAGGACTGAAAAGGGCAGGGAAGTCGAAGTCGATTGCTCGTGGCCGACATTGGTTGGCAAGTCCGGTACTGCGGTCACGCACCATTACGAAGACACCCTCCGCGCTCTCGGGCAGCAGCGTGGATTACTCGGAGACATTTTCGCCGGGGCCCAATCCCGCTTTAATAATCCAGTTAACCTGAAAAAACTTCTTGGGCTCATCGACGATGAGAACTGGGTTGCCATGGATGTCGATGTAAAGGCCGCAGCCTTCGAGGGGTTACTGGAGAAAGCCGCCAGCGAGGGCAAGAAAGGTGCTGGACAGTATTTCACGCCGCGCATTCTGATTCAGACCATTGTCCGATGCGTGAAACCTGATCCTCGGGCCAATAACGAGTTCACGATCTCCGATCCGGCGTGCGGGACGGGGGGTTTTCTTGTCTGCTCCTACGAATGGCTGATGGAACAGACGAAGGGCGGTGCCTTGCCTCGTGATCTTGCGAAGCGAGTTAAGTCAGGGACTTATTTTGGACAAGAACTTGTGGCTCGGCCTCGTCGGCTCACTCTGATGAATCTTTACCTTCACGGTCTCGAACCAAACATCAAATTTGGCGACTCGATCTACGAGATTCCCGATGGCCGCCGCTTCGATTTAGTGATGACCAATCCGCCCTTCGGGACCAAAGGCGCGAATCAAGCCCCCACACGCGACGACTTCACTGTTTCCACTAGCAACAAGCAGTTGAACTTTATCCAGCACGTAATGACGATTCTAAAGCCCGGCGGACGTGCAGCAGTTGTTGTACCTGATAACTGCCTATTCGCGGATCAGGCAGGGGAAGTCTTCAAGATTCTGACCGAGGATTGCAACTTGCACACGGTTTTGCGCCTGCCGAACGGCACATTCACCCCGTATAGTCCGGGCACGAAGACAAACGTGATCTTCTTCGCGAAGGGCTATGCGACCGAAAACACTTGGATTTACGATGGTCGGACAAATGTAGAAAGTCTCACCAAGAAGGATCGTAAGTTAGCACCAGAGCAATTTAGAGAGTTTGAGCGCTGCTATGGACGTGACCCGAACGGAAAGGCGAAGCGTAATTCGGCTGACTCGAAGGAAGATCGCTGGCGGTCCTTTCATATTGACGAAATCAAAAAACGTGACTTCAAGATTGATAGCCTGAAATGGCTAAAGGACGAATCCCTCGACGATGGCGACGATTTGCGTGAGCCCGAGGACTTAGCCAATGCTGCGATCTCAGAACTTGAATTGGCTGTTGAAGAATTATCCTCGATTGTCTCGATTCTTGAGAAGAGTGAGATTCCGGCGCTGAATGTTACCCGAGGCGACTCATAATCGTGCGCGAACCGTTCAAGCCGAATGTGAGTGAGCGGATGGTCTCGGAGAACGAAATTCCAGAAGGATGGTCTCGTGCGACATTGCAAGACCTCGCCTCCCGCATTCAATATGGTTACACCGCTTCCGCGATCCATCAGTTAAATGGGCCAAGGTTTCTAAGGATTACTGATATTCAAAATGGCAACGTGAATTGGGAATCGGTTCCGACCTGTAAAATCAAACGCAGTGACCTCGAAAAATTTGCACTTAGACCGGGTGACATCGTTTTTGCGCGGACAGGTGCGACAACGGGAAAAAGTTTCTTAATTGTTTCATGCCCGAATGACGCGGTGTTCGCTTCATATCTTATTCGAGTGAGCCCTAACGGCGGCGTGAACTCTGAGTTCTTGAGCCTTTTTTTTCAAACCGTTGAATACTGGCAATTTATTTCTGAAAACGTGGCGGGCAACGCGCAACCCAATTGTAATGCGACAAAACTCGCTGCGTTGTTAGTGCCCTTTCCGCCCGCAGCCGAACAGGCGCGCATCAATGCGAAGGTTGGGCCGCTACTGGCCCGCGTCCGTGCAACGCAGGAGCGACTGGCTCGCGTGCCAGCCATTCTAAAAAGATTTCGCCAAGCCGTCCTCGCCGCTGCTTGTTCAGGCCGCCTCACCGCCGATTGGCGCAAGCAACATAACGAAGTTGAACCCGCGAAGGTACTGTTGCAAAAAATTGAACAGTTTCGGAGCCAAGGTATTAAAAAGACCCCGTCGGGGCGCGTCCCCGGATCACCCAGAGAGCAAGACGAGACTGCTGTACGAGACCTGCCAGAATCTTGGTCGTGGTGCCGAGCGGATGAGATTTCGTCCATTTGTCTCGGCGGGACACCATCGCGAAAAATGCAGACCTATTGGAACGGTGATATTGCTTGGGTCAGTTCAGGCGAGGTAGCCAACTGTCGCATTACCCAAACGGAAGAGCAGATAACTCGCGGGGGGCTTGCCAACTCCAATGCCAAACTCTACCCAAAGGGAACCGTACTGATCGCCATGATCGGCGAAGGTAAAACGCGTGGGCAGTCTGCGATTCTAGACACAGAAGCCTGTACAAACCAGAACGTTGCCGGAATGGTTTTCGATGCTGGGAATATTAATCCCGATTACGTCTGGTATTGGGCAAGGGCTGAGTATGAGCGAAATCGCGCTGGGGGACGAGGCGGTGCTCAACCGGCTTTGAACGGGGAAAAGGTACGCGGCCTCACGCTACCGCTTCCCCCTCTTGAGGAACAAGGCGAGATCGTCCGCTGCGTCGCGGCCCTGTTCAGTTTGGCAGACGCCATTGAAAGCCGGATAGCGGTCGCGACAACACGAACTGAAGAACTGACGGAGGCCGTCCTCGCTAAAGCCTTCCGGGGTGAACTCGTTCCCACCGAGGCCGAACTCGCTCGAAGCGAAGGTCGCGCCTACGAATCCGCTTCTGATCTCCTTGCCCGCATCCAGTCCGAGCGACCTGTTTTGATTGAACGAGAAGGAATGCGTCGGAAAAATGGGAAACGGCAATCGAGAACACTGGCTAAGGCTCATTCAATACTGAACGAATCGGGCCGATAAAGTGTCGATAGCAACACCAGTCATTTATTAGAATGGCGATTCAGCCTGTGGCAAGGCTTTCGCTTATCATATTGACAAAAGGAGGCCGCGTCGTGAGTGAAAAACCCGATAAAGTGACGAAGGAAAAGAAGGTAAAGGATGGCAAGTCGGTAGGAAACGACGGTATTTACGCGGGACCGACTCCCAAGGAGATATCAGGGGCGAAGGGACCGAAGATTTGCCCTACTTGTGGGAGACCGCTCTGATACAACCGGGCTCCTTGCGTTTGGGTGGGCGCTGCTTCTATGCTCTCCACCTATGCTGGAGCCACAGACGCGAGCACGGATAGAACAGGAACGCTTCAACTGTCTCACCGCAAAATATCTCCACGTAGAAGCCCTGCGAAACTTGAATAAGAAAATCCTCACGGTCGATGCGCTTGCTCTAATTGTGCCGGTGTTGTATTTCCCAGTGCGCTATTTAGGTAAGGGCAAGTGTTACGCGCCCTACCTTGAAGGGACTTGGGAAGTTCTCGCTGCGACCCTTTTGGCAATGACAATTTTTAAGTTTGTCGCGAGATGGCAGGAACGCTTTAACAACCACGGAAAAATGCTGGGTGAAAATATCGCGTTGGTGAAGCAGGCAGATGATCTCCTGATCGACGACAGTGCGACTTCAGAGAGTTCGAAATCCTTCTTAGTCTTGGCGGTGAGAAGTGAACAAGCAGACAGTGAGTTGCTAGGTAAGCCGCAACCGAGCGAAAAGCAGGCGGCTTATCGGGAAACCCTGAAGGAAGTCGGCGGCTCGTTAGTCACTTGTCCTGTGTGCCGCTCATCTCCGTGGAAGTTCAAGCAGGGTTCGTGTCAGGCGTGCGGAAACGTTCCAGTGAATGAAAATAGTTGAGGAGGTGGTATGAGTGCTTCGGAAAACCTCAAGAAATGGTTCGATGGCTTGTCGTCGTCTGATCAAAAAGAAGTTCTCCAATTTCTCTACGGCGGCAATGCGCTCCTTGAGAAGGGAATGTACGTGGGGCCGCGTCCGGGGTTGGTTCACAGAGGTTTATTTGTTGGACCGGTCCCTACTTCGTCTTCTACAGTTTGCTCTGCGTGTGGTAGGCCCTTTTAATAAGCGCACGTCGGAGCCTGCCGAAACCCAACCCGAGCGGCTCGTCCGGTGGTGTTTTGTAGGCACTCATGCCGCCGAAAATATCAGCGCACTGAGTTGGTCTACGAAAATCTTTCAAATTGGTCGGTATTACGGACACCATCGGTTGGCCGCGCTTCGAAGGATGTATCCAGGTACAAAAGAGTTTGATTGGATCGTTCGTCCGTTGGCTGATGGCGTAATGATTCAAATGAGGGCTCGCGAGAACGGATACACCGAATGTTGCGTGTGTGATAGTGTTCATTTCTAGCCGTACCCGAAGAGCCGAAAATGCCGCTGCCGACCACCCGACGAGAATTAGCCCAACATCTGGAAGAGGTGATGAGCCATGCTTATGCGCAACTTGAAGAAAGGCAACGTCTCGACGCTGATACAAGCCTGGTAAAAACCTATCTGATAGAGGCCCACCGACTCCGCGCGGCAGATCACGACAGAACCCTCCAAAAAATTCGAGCAACCTTCGACCCTGAAGTCTTGGGACGCCCAACTCGTATTCGCCAAACCGAAGATGATCACTTCTTCAATATCCAGTTCGGACGCGAAGAAGAAACAGTCCTACATGTAGACGCTTCGAACCCGAGGTTTTGGCTGATCCATTCGACATCCAGGAGTACTGAAGTAGACCCGTTAATTCAGAAGTTGGTTAACAACACGAGTGAGTTCGATCATGTCTGGCTACCGATTCAATTGCTGTCGAGAATTGCAGCATTCGGAAGCCTTCGCGGTCTTGGTCTTGATTACGACCGACGATCAGTGCCCGATGTGGACTTCGAAGCAGACGACGCTCCCATGCAATTTTTGAAGATGCAACTGTGGGGTAATCGCGCCAAAGACGTTTTGCAGATTCTCCGCCGACCGGGAGCGTTTGCAGACGCCACAACCCTTTCTAAAGTTAAGGTTAAATATTTCCTCGACCGCCATCAAAACGACGACGCTTTCTGCATCGCGGACATGAAGTACGACGGCAAGATAACAGGCCGAGGCACGTCGTATCAAAGTTACATCGCGCTAGTGACAAACCTCTATCGAGATTACATCCGACGAATTGAAGACTATGAAAGACGCTTCACGGTCAAATTCGAATCCGCCCAGAGGCGGGTCAGAATTGATGGCGAGCCGCTAAATATTCGGTTCACTCAGCCGCTTCCGAACTTAGTGGCATTCTGCGACCGGGTTTTCTCAGGCTCGAATCCATTTCGAATTATGGGGCTTCCAATTGCAACCGGACCGCGCTCTTTCCGAGTCAATGCTATCGATCTCCATGTTGGTAAGAGAATGAGTTTCGAACTATCGCCTGAATTCATGCGCGTCTATCTCGCACCTGGCGGTTGTGGCAACAGTTTGGCGCGGCTGTACACCAATCTTCAACATCACTACAACTCACAGGTTGAGGCGGTTGACGGTTCAGAACAACCGGCCTTCTCAGAACAAAATGCCGCCGTCTAACCTTAATCTTGCGCTGATGAATTTGTTTGTTGGCATGTGCAAGGGACTCGCGGGGTTGCCTCGTAATTTCCGCAACCTCCAGTACGTAGACAAGTGGATTGAACTGCGGTTTGCAAACACTGACCAGGAACAGGTGGCTCCAGAACTGATCGTTTCATCACGACGACTTGACCACACGATTCTGTTCGAATGGAAGTCGGGGCCGAACTTTGAAGCCGATCAACTTAGACGGTATTCCAGGGTCACGCAGGACGATCTGCGTGAACGAGCCGGACTCGCCGTTGAGGAAACCGGGTCCCACGATGTTGCTGTCATCGGGTTGCAAGAGCATGCGGAACGGCTAACGATGGGAATTGCGAAGGGTCCATACGCTTTTCCGCTGCTTCTAGTGACCGAAGACGGTTTGGCTATTCACGAGAACCGTTTCCGGCCAAATGAGACCGATGCTGTCTTCCGCCCGTTGTTGGCAATCAATTGGGGCAACGTACCGAACTACTTTTTTCCGGTCGATGTTGATTCGGAGTCGTGGGAGTTCGCGGAACTGGTGATACCAAAAGTCCTGGAACTAATGGGCAACGGAGAAGCCCGTATTCTGCAAAGCGACTTGGAGGAGACAATCCATTGTTGGAATGTCCTGTCGCGTGAATACCAGGGACGGCTTCGGACTAAGTTGTGCGACACCCTCGACCGGGCGTGCCAACAGCAGTTTGAGGCTTACATTCGCAGGAACCGAGAGCGTGGGGCACGTGAACGACTCGGTCATCATTGGGACATCATCGACAATCCAATTGCAGGTTCCTCAGATAAACGAGCGAAGGAATGGAAAAAGTTGGGTTCACTCTACAAGCAATTTGTGGAATTTCTAAGAACCGGAAGTAACGTGCCGGAACAACAAGTGTTTAACCTGGGAGCCGATGCGTAGTCGCTCTTCCCGTTTACAATTTGAATGCGTGCGCTTATCAAAAGAGCGGCCCAGATGATCACCGCCAGTAATTTCGGTTGTAGATTCCCAGGGGATTTCAATCATCATCGACTTGTCGGATTCAACAGCATCAACCTGATTGTAATGCCGGTCGCGGCGGGCGATTACGATGAGAACATGAATCGGGCTTAGTTCTCCCATTCTTGTTGGTTCTCCCGCGACATTGGTATCACAGCCACGTCACGGCGTAAAGGCGCTGTCCTAAACCGTTCGATTGGCACTATACTCTGCGCCGTGACCTTGCTGGAGGGCACTGTAAATATCTAAAAGGATTTCGGAAGGTGAAATGGATACAAACACGATACTGATTGTTTTCCTTTTAATCGTCGTTCCGCTTAACATCTGAATACTCGTCCGCTTTGTGCGGATGACTACAAACATCCGCGAGATAAAAGAAATACTCATGGCAGCGCACAGTATTGAAGCGTTACGAAACGGATGCCAAGTGGGTTAAGGGAGAGCAGCAAACCGAGTACGCGAAGGGCTTTAGAAAAATTCAAGAGGTAAAATAAATTGTATGCCACTCGCACAGAAAACTTTCAATTTGGTCGGAATTGCGGCCACACCGCGTATTAGTTTTGGCCGATATGTGGCGCGGGTCTCGACGAGCCTCAGCGTCCAACGTGAAACAAATCTTCTTTTGAATTGGCTTCGTTCGGACAGAAGATGCAGATAGCCATTCCGATAAAGTTTTAGACCGACGTACCAATCGTTTTCTGCTCCGCACGTGTCTCTAGAAACTTTTCAAATCGGGATGCATCGTGGCTGAACCAGTCGTAAACAAAAACCCGCGCTTGCTGCGCTGGCAAATCAGTAAGGCTGACACCGCAGTCATCGTCTGGTCGTCCGCTATCTTTCCTTACGGCGAGCAGGTTTAACAGCGGCAATTTATTTTGCTGACAGTAGGAGAGAATGTGGCCTAATTCTCGTCCGCAAGTGTTCGCCATCCCCGTCATTTGCGACAACATTTCGTAACTGACCACTTTCTGTTCTCTGGCCGCGAATACGAGTACCGCCCAAATTTGTTGCGCTCTATGCTCACTTGTCATGAGAACACCTCGGATAGAGAAGGACAGGATAATGCCACGTAATAACGCGGACTGTCAAAGAAACCGGAGGCAACGGGGCTTATTGTCAAGCCATGATCATTCCGAATCTTTCATTTTGCTTGCCTGGGGATTGTTTGTCAGGTCCGCTTCAATGGTGAACAGCGCATCGTTTATGTGGACGTAGTTAAGGTATCGTCCATTCCCTTGAATAACCCCGTTTGCACGCACGGCATTGACGGGAATTCCTCCGCGCCATACTTCACAGCCGAGTTTTTCTGCCTTGCTTTGCATGCTGAATGGCGAAAGGAACATATCTATTACCGCGTCTGGCCCGTGGTCTACTCGTACATCGAACAATATCCCAATGGGACAAATGATCGCGACATCCTCCGTGAAAATCGGCTTTGAGTAATCAAGCGGTGGTCGGGGTTTTTCCGCGTCAGGCGGATACAGGATAATCAATAAAAGGATCACAGCCAAAACGAGCCAAACGAATTTCATTTTCATATTCGCTTCAGTTGCTTCACTTCTTGCCCCGTTCCCATGCGTCCCAAGCGGCACGCCATCGTTGCCCAGGGCCACGCGCATCCATCGCAGCATGAATTGCTTCGCGCAATGCGGCTAAATCACCGCGTAGGGCTAAACCGAAAAGAACGAATCCAGCGATAATGAGGCCAAAAATCCAACGGGAGTACTCAAGAAGCCAGTCTGGCGTATTGTCTGAACCAAAGATGACACCGTTAACACTGCCCGCTACAATACCACCCACCACGATCCACACGAGGATTGGAGTCTCCCTCTTCTTGCTGGCTTGGTATTCGGTCATTTTGCCGTCATCCTATCACGCACACTTATCAGCAGCCATGCTATGATGTTGCTCAATGGGGCCGATCAAGACCATCGCTCTCGCTGGAATTATCGTAATTGCCCCGTGCGTCTTGGAGTTAATTTGCGCTGAAGCGGAATCGCATGAATTTCATTCTTCTGGCAACTGCGACTACTCCGCTAAATGGTTTCGGGCACCGTTCAAAGAATCATGCGACTCCCTCGTAGACCGTTCTTTCCCTCCACACAACCATTCGGACAACACAGACAACGACGATGCACCTTCCACAGTAATCTTGGCTAGCGGGAATAGCACGAACGTGGCAGTTGGGATGACTTCATTTGTTTGGCCTCCCGAAGACAGACGTTGACCGCCATGCTGAGATAGAGCGCATCGTTGCGCGAAACAACTGGGAAACTTCGTTGAACCGCAACAAGATAATTACTGAATACGGCGAATTCATCGAGCGGCATGCTCCGGTACCTACTAGAATTGAAGATGTTTCGGTGCTTCCTTACCCCAAGGAAACAATCCTTTCGGCTCTGTTGTTGGAAATCGTCCGTGGTGATGTTTTACAAATACAGGTATTACGAGTATGTGCGAGGTTTCTCGCACAGTTCCAAGCAGGTGTGGGCTGTGAACCGCTCGAAATGATTGGAGTTGATATCGCGAATCTAGCAATGCCGCCTGTAAACGATCCCGAGGCGTGGCAGGCGTATTTACGTATCATCTGCGAAGCCGAGGGCAAGACGAGGAGTCGGTTCGATGAGTTCTACAAACTAGTAGAGGAAGACCTGGGACAAATCGACGCACAAATAGAAGTTGCTGTGGCACTCAGTCAAGAGATGCCTGAGATGCAAAAGAAAAAGGTTCTCGATTAGTTTTTCGGTAACCTGTGGTTCACATGGGGTTTTTCACGAAGACTCGAACTTATCCTTCCGCATTGGCAAATTCAGTCTTTTTTCTAACTCTTTCATAAATCCCCCGGTGTCGAGCCCGAGCCCCTTACTCAGCCTGGCAAATTCAGGCAGCGAAAGGTCTTGTACCTTGCCGCGCTCCAATGCAATCAACCATCTGATCGGAAAACCAGACAGTCGGCATCCGAACGAACGCGCCCTGTAACGCTTTGAGTTCTTCAGGTGGCGGCAACTCTTCATGGTTCGCAATCTTCTTGAACATCCACAGACAGAACAGCAGAGTTTCGCTGTCGGTGATTTTGTCGAGCACTTCTCTAATCTCATTTCGAAGATCGTTTTCGGCGGGTGGTTTGTGGGCACTCATGACGCCGAAAATATCAGCGCGTTGAGGCGGTCTACGGAAAACTTTTAATTTGGTCGGAATTGCGGACACGGCGGGGGAAACGCACCTCGCCCGAAGAAACGAAAGACGATGAGCCCAACACGGGCGCGCCAAGTGAACTGGTTCTAGGATTGTTCCTAATTTGAAAACTTTCTGTGGCGCTTGGAATGTCGCAAGACGCCTTCTGCCTTCCCGGTATATACAAGAATGTCTACTTAGAGTGGTAAAATGCGGGGTCATGTGGTCGCCCCTTCGCTGGCCGTGGTTACCTCGGGTTTGGATTGTGTGCGTGCGTTGCTGTGCGGTCCTCTCTGTGATCGTCTTTCTCTATCTCACTGTGGGTTACCTGATGTTCCCGAATTGGTTCTACTCGCTTCTATGGGAGCGATATTACCGCGATTCTGATTGGTGGATGGACGGGCTGAATTACTGGTTGACGAAACAACCGTTTGTGTTCTACGTCTTCATCACCGCTGCGGTGGTTTTGCTAATCCTAGCCTATAGGCGCCGAGACAGGTTTTTTTCATTCATCGACCGATTTGCATTTCGGATGATTGCTTGGTCGTTGGCGGGAGTCGTGATCACCGTCTTGGTTGTTCGGATTTACGGCTCTCCCTACCCGATGACCAGTTCTACCGCACAATTTTATGCTCTGGCTTATAATCTAACGCTGAAGGAAGTTCAATCTTTGCCACTAACGATTCAGGTGCCGGTGGATTTTCATTACCTGGACAGCGAAAGAGTGAAAGGTCTATACAACGAAATCGAGCAAGACCTTGTGGAGCAACAGCGAACAGTTGGGAGCACTGGGGAGATAACCGGGAAGATTGGCGGCAAGGCGGGGCCGGTCGAGGGTGAGATAGGTGGGTCAAAACAGCAAAATTCGAGTTCGACCTATCAGCGTCTGGAATTCTCGCCTGAAAAAAAATGTGTTGAGGTAATGAATTATTTATTGAAAGGAAATAAATCGAAGTATCTGACGACTGCTGACGATTGGCTGAGGCGAAAACAGGCGGCAGACTTCAAGGCTCAGTACGACGAGATAGTGAACCGCGGGTTGTTGGGCGGGCAAGCCACATCTCCGACTCCCGCGGCGGATACCGCAAAGAGTCCGACAAAAGATGATCAAGATGCTGCGACCTATCTGCTTGAGCAGAACAGAGAGGGGTTAAAGTCCGAGTTAGCATCACTGGACGGTCTGCTGTTTGTCGAAGGGGATTTCGCGATTAGCAAGACATCGCAGGGAACTATTGTGCTGGTGGAGAAATTCTCTGAGATTCCCCGCGTTGTGTTTCGGGTGACGGCCCCTGTTGCGCCAGGATTGAACGAAATAGTTCCGAGCGGTCGGGCACACTTAAAAGTGTTCGGGACAGTAATACGGCCTCTGGTAGGTAATGCCCCTATTGAAGTGCGCGCGATTGCAGTTTTCTAAGTTTCAGCGAATCGCGATTCGTTAGTCATTTGCTCGTGTTTTAATCCCCGAAGAGTCGTTTCTAAGTTCTTGTGCCCGAGCCATGCTTGGATGGTGCGGAGCGGAATCCCATGTGGTAGCGAACTGACGATTTATCAAGGGCTGGTTGCCGAAAGGCTTTTCCAGCCTTTCTGTTTTTTAAATTGACATGGTTCGCAGAATCGCTGATATCTAGCACTCTTTCGGGCTGCAAGACAGCGCGACTCCTCAAAAACGGCAAACCCTCAAAATATGAGATGCTACCAGTTGCTACCAATGCCTCCAATTCCTTGGCACTCCATGTCACCTGGCGGCACCAACGACCCTTCAAAAACCCTGCAAAAACGCTATATTCCACGTATTTCCTAGCATTTAGAAAGGCATCTGCGGAAGAAGGGACTCGAACCCCTACGGCCTTTCGGCCACCAGCTCCTAAGGCTGGCGCGTCTGCCAATTCCGCCACTTCCGCGTTGGTCGGCTTGTTCAATTATACAGACGTGTGGGATATGAGGAACAGCAAACGCTTTTACTTCATGACCATGTGCACGTCGGCGAATGCGCTTGCAGGCATTGCTCTGTTTTGCTAGGCTTCCGGCCCAACGAGCGTCACGTGTCCTTGGAGGACAGCCATGCCACACTGTACGAAGTGCGGTGCCAACGTTGCGGACAATGCCGCGTTCTGTCCGAGTTGTGGTGCGACGATGGGAATAGCCTCTTCATCGGTGCCCGCCACTTCGACGCAGTCAGGATTGACGGAAAACGTGGCAGGGCTACTCTGCTACGTTCTAGGCTGGATTACTGGCTTGATTTTTCTTCTCATCGATAAACGCCCCTTCGTCCGTTTTCACGCTGCTCAGTCCATTGTAGTCTTTGGGGCATTGATGGTTATCCGCATCGTCGTTGGCATGATGTTCGTAACCGGCGGGCTGGTAGGAGTTACCGCAGGATTTTCGCTCGGCGCGATACTTTTCTGGTTGGTTTCTCTAGTAGGTCTGATTCTGTGGATTCTGCTAATGGTCAAGGCATATCAGGGTGAACGTTATCGTGTGCCTATAGCCGCAGACTTCGCCGATAAACTAGCGGGGAAATCGTTATAGTAATCTAAAGGGCTGCTTTATAGTTGTTTATCCTGACGGCAGATGGTACGCGGGCAGGTCGCGCTGCTGCCACCCACTGTTTACCTACCTTAGCTCTTGACATCTGCCGGTCGAGCGTCCATCTTTATTGGCTTTCCTCAGTGGGATACCAGTTGCATAGGTGTATTCCGGAGAAGTAAGTGAAGCTTCGCCTTTGTTTTCACGATCGATGTTTCGATGGAGCGGCTTCGGCCGCCGTGTTTACGCGATTCTATCGTGAGCGCATTCATTCGAATGCGGAATTTTTCTATACGGGGATGACGCATAAGGCTTCGCATCCGTTCGAGGACGGCATTTTTGACGGGGACGAAAACGCCATTGTGGACTTTAAATATTCCAGTTCGCCGCTGCTTACCTGGTGGTTCGATCATCACCAGAGCGCTTTCTTGACTCCTCAGGATGCTGAGCATTTTCGCCGCGACCGTTCCGGCAAAAAGTTCTACGATCCTGAGTACAAGTCTTGCACGAAATTTCTAGCCACCATCGCCGCAGAGAAATTTGGGTTTGATGCCCGGCCGCTAGCCGAGTTGATCCACTGGGGAAATATTATTGACGGCGCGCAGTTTGCTACTCCGGAAATTGCAGTGGGGCTGGCCGAACCGGCCATGCAGCTCGCGCTGGTGATCGAGGCGGCGCCGGAAACCGATCTCGTCCCGAAATTAATTCCGCATATGGCTGAACTTCCTCTTGCGCAGATGGTGGAATTGCCGGTGGTGAAGAAGCACCTGGGCGGCCTACTCGAACGGCACCGGCTTTCGCTCGATATTTTGCGCGACCGCACTGACTCCCGCGATGGCGTGATTTATTTCGACGTCAGCGACCTCGACCTCGAGGGCTATAACAAATTTATTCCGTATTTTCTTTATCCAGACGCGATCTACTCGGTGGGCGTGAGCGCTTCGCCGATGCGAACAAAAGTCTCGGTGGGAACCAGTCCGTGGAAGGAAATATCGGCTGACGTGAATCTCGCCTCCTTGTGCGAGAAATACGGCGGCGGGGGCCACGCGCGCGTGGCCGCCATTTCCTTGGGTCCCAGTGAACTGGTCCGCGCACGGCAGGTGGCTCAGGAAATCGTTGCAACTCTACGCCATACGACTTAACCCGCGTTCGGTTGGGCGTCAGATTTTATCGTGTTACAATACTTACCTTTTGCTGGGCCGGTAGCTCAATGGTAGAGCAGCTGACTCTTAATCAGCGGGTTGCAGGTTCAAGTCCTGCCCGGCTCACTCTTTTCTTTCAATAGGTTATGGCCATTTTATGGGCGGCGCTTCTACGCCACTGTAGCGAGAAGTGTAGCGAGTAGGCGTCGAAACCGCGTTACCTTGCTGTCTCGCCCCACGCGGACCTACCGGCGATTACAAGCCGACTCTTACCCTAGTGCTGCTTTTGACAGAACGCATTTCGATTTCCAACAGGGAATTGGGCCTACGCCCCGGATGGGACCCATTGGCAACGTGATTGGTCCCCCGCGTGGGGATTAGATTTTTGGAATTTTTGGATATATTGTTGTGAAATAAGGGCGAGCGCTAATTAGATGTCAGAACGAATTCGACTCTCGCTTCAGCTTCGCGTACTCCGCCTTTGCAGCGATGAGGATGGGAATGTCGAGGTCGGCGTCTTTCCACAGCGTGAAGAAATCCTGATATGCGGCGCTCGCCTTGTCCGCGTCGCCGGACATCGCAAGAGCGCGGCCGAGCTGCAAATGCGCCAGCGCGCGGATCGGCTCATTCAAGACCAGGCCTCGATTCTCAAGAATTTTCTGAAATTCGGCGGCCGCCTCCTCGCCTTGATGGGCACCCAGATACGCCTCTCCGCGCACATAGACGGGATACATCGCGGTCCAACCGAAGGGCGTGTAGGTCGTTTGCCCCAGATCGTTCGGCGCAGCCGCTCGCAGATCTTCAATGGCCTCCGCAGGCTTTCCCTGGTTGAGGGCAAGTCGCGCCCTCAGAGCCGGCAAATAATTAAACTGCACGAGCGTGCCTTCCGGAAATGTCTTTGCCAGGTCGGCCGCCAGGGCATGGGCTCTCGCATCTTCGCCAGCGTAGGCCAGCGCAAGGGCGGCGCCGTACTTCGAATCGATACCACCTGTAAGCTCCAGCGCTTGTGTCGAAAGTCGCCTTGCTTCCGCTAAATTGCCGAACAACGCTTCTCGCAATGCAGCTATAGCCGTGTATATCGCCACCGTCTCTTTTTCTCCCGCCCTCTCCGCTGAATCGATCGCCCGGCGGGAAAATTCACGGGCTTGCCTGAGATGTCCCGAATAAGCAGCCGTATCCGCCTCGTTCTCCTCCAGCTCATTTTCGATCCCCGGCTTGCCTGCCGACGCCGCCACCTGTCGTGCCATTCCCAATGCATCATTCTCCAAAAAGGCAATCTGATAGACCGCAAGCGGGAAGAACTGACTAAACAGCTTCCTCTCGAGCGCTTGCTTGTAGGTGACCTTCGCGTCTTCGAGACGATTCAAAGAAATATAGCCGAACATTTGGAATGCATAAGGAATCGGAAAATCAGGTCTTAAACGGATTCCCTCTTTCGCGTGTTCGACCACTTTCTCATTTGCGCCGATGAGCGGATAGACCGCACCCGCCAAGAAAACATGTGGTTGCACCTCGCGCGGATAGGCCTGAATCCACAGCTTGCAGGCTTCTTCAGCTTTTTCAACATTCCCGGTCACTTCCTTGTGGTAGGTAGCTGAAATGAAATACCTCTCCGGCTCACTGGCGCGGTCGCGCAGTTCGTAAGCCCTTCGGCTGTATTCCGCAGCAGTGCCGGCTTCGCCGGTCGACGAATACGCGATCCCCAACAGGGAATAAGCGAGCGCAAAATTCGGGTCTAACTCGATCGCGCGCTTATAAAAAGGGAGAGCGGCGGCTTCACCTTGCGTAGACAGTACCTGCATCCCCGAGCTGAATGCCTTCAGCGCTTCGAGCGACGACGTCGTGGCTTGTTCCAGCGGAATATCGTATTTCCGCACTGTGCTTCCCGACTCTCCGAGTTTGCTCCTCATTTCATTCGACGCTTTTCCCAGCGCGGTCAGAACGTGCGCCTTGTCTTCGGAAGTAATCTGCTCGCGGGCGAGAACATCTCCCGTATGGCAATTCACGGCGTTCAGCCCGATCACGTACGCATCACCCAGCCGCGCGATCGAGCCATCCACCACCGCCGTGCTTTCGGTCCTCTGGCAAATTTCCTTGGCAATATCGGGCGTCACCTGCGCGTCCGCTGGCTTCTCCATCAAACGCAAAGTCTGTTGCACGCGCTGTTCGGAAACGAGGCTCAAGAAGGGCGACTGCTCGAGTTGCACCGCCAGCCCCTGCCGCAGCGTGCCATCAAAGACCGAGTCGCCCGTCGAGTTCGTGAAGTCGGCGAGGACAATGGTGTCCTTGTCCGTCAGCGCGTGCGCCTTGCGAGAGAAAAACAGCCAACCGCCCACGGCGAGTCCGATGACCACAATTGTTGCGCCAGCGACCGCCGCCCATCGAATGGATTTCCCGGCGGACTTCAACTCGACCTGCGCTGTCGCGGCGGCTGAACGGGTCGTATCCGAATCTCGCTTCAGCCGCTGCAAATCCGCGCGAATTTCAGCGGCGCTCTGGTAGCGCAGCTTCCGGTCTTTCTCCAGCGCCTTGTTGACGATCTCTTCGAGCTTTGGGGGAAGGTCCGGATTCAGTCGAACTGGCGCAACGGGCTTGCGATTCAGTATCGCTTCCGCAATCATGCCTGAGGTCTGGCCCCGGAAGGGCAGAACCCCAGTAACCATCTCGTAGAGCACCACGCCAAACGAAAACAAATCCGTGCGTGCATCTAGCTCTTCTCCCCGCACTTGTTCCGGCGACATGTAGGCAAGCGTGCCCATCGCGGCGCCGGGTTGCGTAAGTTGTTCTAGTTCGCTGGCCGTGGGCATGGCCGAAACGTTTGCGGAACCGCGCGCTGGTGCCAGCTTCGCTAGACCAAAATCCAAAATCTTTGCATGACCTCGCCCGGTGACAAAAATGTTGGCAGGCTTGATGTCGCGGTGAACGATTCCTTTGGCGTGCGCAGCGTCCAAAGCATCCGCAATCTCAATTCCCAGCTCTAGCACTTGCTCAACCGGCAGCCGCTTGCTGGAAATTCGCTCTTTCAGAGTCCGCCCGTCAAGACACTCCATTGCAATGAAGGGCTGGCCGTCGTGCTCACCGATTTCGTAGATGGTGCAAATGTTGGGATGGTTCAAAGCGGACGCAGCCTCTGCTTCTCGGTTGAAGCGGCTTAGAGCTTGTGAATCTGGTGCGAACCCTTCAGGAAGGAACTTCAGCGCAACAAACCTGTGGAGCTTGGTGTCTTCCGCCTTGTAGACGACACCCATCCCGCCGCCACCCAGCTTTTCAATGACGCGGTAATGCGAGATGGTTTGGCCAATCATGGGCAGAGATTAGCGCAATCTTAGGTTCCACAGTCAGCCAAGTCAACGTTAGGGGACACTGATGGGCTCAGCCGCAGCTAATTCAGCGTTGATTGCGCTACACGACGCGAAATAAGTCGGGGGAAGGGACATTTTTCACTGGTTGGTTTGCACTCCTAGAAATCGCAAAATTGGAACGACAAACCATTCCCACGGAGTTGCCGCTGCTCGCCAGAGAGCAAATGCTACAAAGCTCGCCCCGGCTATCCAGAAGGTGTTATTTTTTGCTCCGTCAAAAGTATCTGAGACTGGTGCTGCGCAAAGCATAAAGCCCCACAGCCAGTAGGCCCAAGTCGTGTATTTGTCGCAGGATGGGCCGGACACTGAACCCGTGCCGCGCGAACCCCTGAAGGTGGAACCGTGAAAACTACACTTCAGCCGAAGCGGCCGGGATTGCCGAAGAAATCTCGAAAATTCTGGTGTCAACAACAGCTCACACCGCCAGAGGAATAGTGGCCAGCATGGACCTAAAAACACGAGTGGGTCGATTGGAAGCAGAAATCGGCGTGGATCCGGCCGAACCGCTTCCGCTGAAAACTATCTTCGTATTCTTCGACGATCCCGGTGTCTTAGATGAGCATGGCAACCGCACCGGCGCGGGTCCCGGCGATTCGCATAGCGCGACAGTGTGGACTGATCTCTGCGAACGTCACTTTAAACGTGCCGCTGGAGAAATGTTCGATGATTTCAAACATCGGCTCGCAAGAATCCCTTGGGGAGTAAAGAATCCGGTCAAGGTCGTACTTTTTTGGCCGGATAAGGACGTCGAACCTGTGGAGAGGCGTGCTGCAAAAACCCTCTCGACAGCCTCGGCGTAAGTTTTTGAAACTGCGCGGCGCACGAGAGGAGAATTCGATGCGGCAAAAAGAGTTGTTTTATCCGCAATCGTCTTATTGTTGAGAACGGTGGCGCTCATCGCGCCGGACGCCAGCTCGCCAGTCCAGACCCAGTAATTTTTTTTTGCCTCTCCTGTCGACTTTTGCCTCCCATTTCCGATTACCTAGATAGAAGCCGCGAAGTGTGATGTCGCGCACGGTTCGCAAAGGGCTTTGTTTGGGAGGCGTGTCATGAAATCGAACGCGTTCGCAAAGATTCCGCTCGTGGTGGGTGAGGCTGAGTCTCCTGAGGCGTCCAAACGCCGCCGGTACGCACGCGCGAGACGCGTGTGGCTGCACGTGGCCACGCTGGCCTGCGTGGCGGTGCTCGCGGGCGCTGTGCCCGCACGGGCGCAAACGGTGACCACCACCGTCAACGTCGGCACCGGCCCCAGCGCCGTGGCCGTCAACCCTGTCACCAACAAGATCTACGTGGTCACCTTCGGCAGCAACAACGTTACGGTAATTGACGGGGCGACTAACACGACCACCACGGTCAGCGTCGGGACCTTCCCACAAACCGTGGCCGTCAACCCGGTCACCAACAAAATCTACGTGGCCAATACCAACAGCGCCAACGTCACGGTGATTGATGGCGCGACCAACGCGACCGCCACTGTCAGCACCGGCACCAGCCCCGTCGCCGTGGCCGTCAACCCTGTCACCAACAAGATCTACGTGGCCAACTTCGGCAGCGCCAACGTCACGGTGATTGACGGCGCGACCAACTCCACCACCACAGTCAGCGCGGGGACCGGTCCTCGCGCCGTGGCCGTCAACCCGGTCACCAACGAAATCTACGTGGTCAACTACAGCAGCGGCACGGTCACGGTGATTGACGGCGCGACCAACTCCAACAGCACAGTCAGCGTCGGGACAGAACCGTCTGACGTGGCCGTCAACCCGGTTACCAACCAAATCTATGTGGCCAATTACCTCAGCAACAACGTGACGGTGATTAACGGGGCGACCAACTCCACCACCACGGTCAGCGTCGGGGCCAACCCCGGAACCGTGGCCGTCAACCCGGTTACCAACCAAATCTACGTGCCCAACAGCGGCTTCAATAACGTGACGGTGATCGACGGCGCGACCAACGCGACCACCACGGTCAACGCCGGGTCCACGCCCGACGCCGTGGCCGTCAACCCTGTCACCAACAAAATCTACGTGGGCAACGTCGACAGTAACAACGTCACGGTGATTGACGGAGCGACTCTCTCGACCACGACCGTCGCCGCCGGGACCGGTCCCACAGGTGTGGCCGTCGACCCCGTGACCAACCAAATCTACGTGGCCAACTACACCAGTAACAGCGTCACGGTGATTGACGGAGCGACCAACGCGACCACCACGGTCAGCGTCGGAACCACTCCCTATGCCGTGGCCGTCAACCCGGTCACCAACAAAATCTACGTGACCGACAATGGCAGCCACAACGTGACGGTGATTGATGGCGCGACCAACGCGACCACCACGGTCAGCGTCGGAACCACTCCCTATGCCGTGGCCGTCAACCCGGTCACCAACAAAATCTACGTGGCCAACAATGGCAGCAACAACGTGACGGTGATTGATGGCGCGACCAACGCGACCACCACGGTCAGCGTCGGAACCACTCCCTATGCCGTGGCCGTCAACCCGGTCACCAACAAAATCTACGTGGCCAACAATGGCAGCAACAACGTGACGGTGATTGATGGCGCGACCAACGCGACCACCACGGTCAGCGTCGGAACCACTCCCTACGCCGTGGCCGTCAACCCCGTGACCAACCAAATCTACGTGGCCAACAATGGCAGCAACAACGTGACAGTGATTGATGGCGCGAACTCCACCACTACGGTCAGCGTCGGAACCACTCCCTATGCCGTGGCCGTCAACCCCGTGACCAACCAAATCTACGTGGCCAACAACGGCAGCAACAACGTCACGGTGATTGACGGCGGGACCAACGCGACCACGACCGTCGCCGTCGGGACCGGTCCCACAGGTGTGGCCGTCAACCCCGTGACCAACAAAATCTACGTGGCCAACGACAGCCTTGGCGGCAACGTTACGGTGATTGACGGCGCGACCCTCTCGACCACGACAGCCGGCGCCGGAACCACTCCCTATGCCGTGGCCGTCAACCCGGTGACCAACAAAATCTATGTGGCCAGCTACTTTAGCGACGCCGTCACGGTGATCGACGAACAGCAAGTGCAGCCCAGCCCCCTGCTGGCTGAGATCGCGGCGCTCGCGGGCAATGTGACTAGCAGCATGACCCCCTTATTCAACTTCACGGCCAATAGCAATTTTGCGCCTTTCGCGCCCAACCCGGATAACCTCTTGTTCCAGATGGACACCTGGCAGGGGACATGGGCTCCAGCAACGGCAGAAGGCAACGGCGCTTTCAGCGGTCAGACAGCGGCGCTCCAGCCGGGCCTGCACATCCTGTATGCCTACGCCACCGACGGCCAGGACGCCACCTCGACGGTGGGCGGCGCAGAGAACGCAGGAACCAGCCTCCTGATCAGCAACATCGCTGCTTACCTGTTCCTGGTGTCGCCGCCCAAAGCCTCGCTTTCGCCGAGCAGTCTCAACTTCGGCAATCAGTTGGTTGACACCACCAGCGTGGAGCAGGCGGTGATGCTCGCCAATAACTCCGGCGGGCCGCTCACCATCGCCAGCATCGTGGCCAGCGGCGACTACAGCGCCTTCAGCAACTGCGCCTCCGCTCTTGACGCGGGGCAGAGCTGTACCATCGTGGTCAGCTTTACGCCTGGCATCTACGGCCCGGACAACGGCACGCTCACCGTGACCGATGACAACCTCGGCACGAACGGAACCTTGCAGACTGTCAGCTTGACCGGCACCGGCGTGGCTGTCACCACTGTCAGCCTGTCCCCGACCAGCCTTTCATTCGGCAATCAAGCCGTTGCCACCACCAGCACCATGAAGAAGGTAACGGTGAAAAATAGCGGAACGGGCCAGCTCACCTTCTTCAACATCACCATCACCGGGGCCGACCCCGGTGACTTCGCGCAAGCCACCAACACCTGCACGGGCTCGATTGCCCCAGGCAAGACATGCATCGTGGAGGTGACTTTCACCCCTACGGCCACCGGCACGCGGAGCGCGAGCCTGGAACTGACCGACGACGCGAAAGGCAGCCCGCAGAGTGTGCCGCTGTCGGGCACGGGGGAGTCGCAGGCGACCGTGAGCCCGGCCACGTTGACGTTTGCCGCCGAGACCGTAGGCACCACCAGCGCCGCCAAGACCGTAACGCTCACCAACAATCTCTCGACCGCGCTGACCTTTAACGGCATCACCTTCACGGGCGCCGATCCGGGCGACTTTGCCGAGACCAACACCTGCGACAGCAGTGTGCCGACCAAATCGCACTGCATCATAAGCGTGAAGTTCTCGCCGAAAGCGACCGGCACGCGCACCGCCACGATGAACGTAAACGACAGTGCCAACAACAGCCCACAGACCGTCTCGCTGACGGGGACAGGCAAGTGAGGCCAGGGGAAGAAGAAAGAAAGCACGCTATTGGCTATCGCGGCCCCGAATAGCTGACATCCGAACGGAGTCGTCGCGTACGAGAAAGTTCAAAGCGCAAGAAACAACTGATTTGTGAGCACTCGACAAATGGCGACTTCGATCAATCCGACGTGGACACCGAGTGAGCCGCTGCTCCTGGCGAAAGAGCAGACGGCCCTTCTCCTCAACGTGTCGGTGCGAACCGTCGGGAACCTATTGGCCCGTCGTGACTCGAAAAGGCCGGGTTTGATAAAGCGACGATCGAGAGCATGACTTTGAAAGCCTACCGCGCGGGATTGATCGTTGACGATGCGCGCGGATGGCAATCGGTGAAACCCGCATTGCAGGCCGCTGTGCTGGCCGCGATCGAAAGCGAATTGCCAACGACATGAAGCTGGATCGACATCACCGGTCAACGATTCGGACGGTTTCTTGTCGTTTCTCGTGCGGGAACCACTGCAAGGGGGAAGGTTTGTTGGTTGTGTCTGTGCAAATGCGGCAATGAGAAAACGAGTCCTCCTAGTAACTCAGGAAGCGGTCGCGATTCGTCAGTAGTACAAGCGAAGTTCTACGCGCTCCTGAGCAGCAAACGCGCGACGAATGACCGTCTAATATTTCCCATATAAATGAAAATAGGTTTCGACGGTGATCCTCACCGCGACCGGGTTGCCGTCTTTTGTTCCCGGTTTGAATCTCCATTGCTTGACCGCTTCGACCGCGGTCTCATCGAGCCCGCTTCCCAGAGGGTGGGTGACCTTTATGTCCGTGGGCGTGCCATCGGGAGTTACCACCAGCGTGAGGACCACCACTCCTTGCACTTTGTCACGCCGCGCCTGGTCGCTGAACTCCGGTTCGGTCTGGTAAGTCACGCGGGGGGCCGTAACGCCGTTGCCCGTGCTGATCTTGTAGATGGTTTCCCCGTTGGGCCCGATTTCTGGCTCGGAAGCGGCCTGGTCCGCCGCGTTTATGGCACCGAACGTACCGTGTCCAAGCTGCATCGGATGGCCAGGGCCGTAGTGCAGCGGACATCGTAGCTTGATGGATGGGCCTTTGAATTCGTCAGGCAAAGCGGCGAACGGGGCGGATTTTGCAATTGCGTCCAGAGCGGTGTGATCGAGTTCCGCATCTCCGGAACTCTCCGCCAGTTTCAGCCCGTCGAGAGTGCCATCTTTCAGAACCGTAAACTCGGCCACGATCGTCTGCCGTTCGGTGGGCGGCTTGAGTCCTTTCGCGGTGACCGCCGATTGCCAGTTTTCGCGAATGTGCCGCATCAGTTTCATATGCAGGTAAGGGCCGAAATTCTCGCCCATGGTGTCGCTCAGGATTTCCGGTCTCCCAACTTGTGCCGGCGTCTCTTGCGCGATGGCGGCAGTGCCAACAAGAAGCAACGTGATCACACTCACAAACCGCAGGTGCGGGGCAAACGAACCTCGCTTGTTTTTCATATAGCACTCCGTGGCGAGACCGATCAGATCGCACCTAGCTTACCCGTACTGGAAGTGCCGAGGCGAGAAAGGGTTGCCCGTGGCAAGCTTTAGGCTCACTTTTTTTGATTTCAGAAAGCACGGAGTCCGGAGCGACAGCTATGTACTCAGTCGTTGATACGGTCATATCTCTCGATGCGTCACGGCGAAATATTTATGGTCAATCCGCAACCACGGATCTCGAATTTCGGAATCTCCGTAGGTTTTGCGAGTCCATGCGTTTGATCCTAGTTGTTTGTCTCTCGATTCCTGCTCCGCCTTGAAGCGATCGTAATCGTTTGCCTCGAAATAGAAGGCAAACTCCGAATACGGAAGCGTGGCGACCACCAGCCTGGTTGTCGGATTACGGGAGCCGATGCAACCACGATCAATGCTCCCGAGCCGCGTTGCCATCATCGAACCGTGGCAGGAGAATCCTTGAGTTTTGCCAGTTCACTAGTAAAAAGGGGGTTTTCCGGAAATTCCGCAACGAGCTCCTTAAGTTGTAGGCGGGCCAATTCTGTTTGTTTTTCGCGTAGGGCCGCCAGCGCCAGCAAAATCTTTGCAAACGGCCGCAGATAGTGGCCATGATCGGCGGCGATCTGAAGCTGCTGTATTCCTGCTTTCTTGTCGCCATGGATTCCAGCGAAGCTGAGGAAGAACTTCTTGGTTCCCGGCAGACTCCCGATGAAGTAATTTGCCATGCCCAAGCCAAGATAGGCATCGTCTGCGTCCGGGGCCACCACCAACAGCTTCTTGGCATACACATCGGCTTCGCGGATTTTTTTAAGGCTGTCGAGCTGACGCTTGTCGATGAGGCTGGCATAGTTGGCCTGCATACCCAGGCTCAGAGTCATAGAGAAAAGAGCGTTGGGGTCGTCCGGATTTGTCTTTAATCGCAACTGCGCCAAGTCCTGCGCTTGTTTATCTGCGGCGAGGAATCCTGCGCGTATCTCAGGATCCGGTTTGAGAGGGATCTTGCCGAGAAAACGCTTGTCGTCCAGGAAAAACTCGGAGGTCAGGACTCCCTGCCGGTAGCACTCTTCGAACAAATAAGCTGCCGCTTCCGAGGCACTCCCCAAAGGGTCTTCCGGATGGGATTTTTGCCAGGCCTCGAACTGTTTGTGAGCTTCCGCTGGCTTCAGTTCATAGAGAAGGTGAAAGCCAGCTTCTAGTTCCGGCACGTTCAAGGGCTCAGCCGGGGTCTGCCGAGAGGTCGGCAGCGCTGATCGAACGTCAAGGACCCCTACTATCAGCGCGCTGCATAGAAGCGAACAAACAAGGGAACGCGGCAGCGACAACCGTTCGATCTTACCCGCTGATGTAAGCGTCGACTTCATGCGAGATCGACGAGGAGGACAGCATTTTACAACCTGAATTCAGCTCTTTCAACGGCAGACTAACTCTTGATAAACCACTACTTGAACTTCAGGCTGCCACCTGATTCGAAGCGTCATGCTTGGGCGTAGCGGCGCGTGTCAGAACCATTCTGAAATGCAGAATTCTAAGAATCTTAAAACTCCCGCGCGGAGGGAAGTCCTCGATTAGGTGATGGCGCTGTTAGGCTTGAGCAGCATCACCAATTCGTTGTTTTGATAATTACCACCCGCCAAAGTGGGTGTGGACTCCCCTGCGTTTTCGCGAAAAGCATCTCGCCCTAAGAAGTCTCTGTTGCGATGATCGGTTCTGCGGTGGCAGGATTCACCTGGTAGGATGAAACGGGTAGGGTCGCTCTGGACTACGCGATGGGTTGGAGTGCTGTAACGCTACTGCCGCGTGACCCACGTGAGTCAGCTGGCGCGCACCGTGTGAACAAATCGTGTGACAGCGAAACCATCGCCGCTACTTGCAGCACAGGTGCGGTCAAGCGTCGGCTCTTAGGGTTGCGGGAATTTGCATCGGGACGAGAAAGTTGCTGGCGAGAAGATAGGCAAACAAGTGTCCACGAGGCGGCGCGTGCCGCAGCTGGGTGGCAGAAACCATTCCATTCGTCTCACTCCATTCCCAACCGCTGACCGAAAAACCCTTCAGCCTTTCGCCCAGTTCCGACGAGCTCATCGGATAAACGTAGACGCGGACGTTCTGCGCGAAAAGACGTGCAAGCGCCTCCAGAAGTCTGCCTTCGAGATTGCCGTAAATGCCCTCAAACGCTTGAATCATCAGGGAAAGACCAACGGCGAAGCGCACAGGCGCCTGCGTGTAGCGGTTTACGAGATCCTTCATATTGTAGAGTTCGCTTTGGCGAAAAAGCAGCACATCGCCGCCAGCAGCTAGAAGAGCGTTAATACGACGAAGCAAATCGGGGACTTGCGGCACCGGTTCGTTCGGCGTGAGCGGAGCAGCCGTCAGGCAAAAAAAGCCAGCGGGCGAAACCTTTGTGTCGCCCATCTCCTTCTGAAGCTCCTGAATGGCCGAAGCCAACAATCGCATGTGAACTTGCGAGTGAGAAGGGCCCCCGTGGCCAAAGTATCCCGGGGCGAGCACCAAGGCTTTCTTGTAGAGAACTTCGGTAGGAGGAACTGTGGGGCCCTGGGAGGGGAAAAATACAGCCTCGGCGAATCCACCACTGACCAAGTGGGCTAGCAGAGTGCGGCGATCCCAACCTTCGAATGCCGGCCCGCGAAGATCAACGTAGTCGATCTCGATTCGCTCCTTGACGACGTCTTCTGCCAAGCCTGCCAGAAATGATTCCTCGGTCTGCAATTCATAGAACGCGGCGTAAATGAGATTAACGCCCAGAATACCGATGGCTTCCTGCTGGAGGATATTCGAAGGATCGCGCATATTGATGTGTAGCAGGACGTCGTTTGGAGGGCCAGAGGGCTGCAATTGAAATCGGAGTCCGACCCAGCCGTGCGGGTCGTTCGTGCCGGCGAAGTTACGCGCGGAGACAGTGTCAACAAAGGAGAAGAAGCGTGTATGCGAGCCACGGGTATCGCTTAGCTGCGAGAGAAGCTGGGCCCATTCCTTGTCCACCATGGCCTCGAGTCGCTGCCTGGAAACGTAGCGCGATCCGGAGCCATAAAGATCGTCGCTGACTTCCTTGTCGTAGGCGGAAACAGTTTTGGCGACCGTAGCGGATGCGCCTCCAACTACAAAGAACCAATGCGAGACTTCCTGTCCGGCACCGATTTCGGCGAAAGAGCCGAAGGCGGATGCATTGAGATTCAGCGTGAGCGCTTTGTGGTGAGTGTCGAGTTTTTCAGTGGAAGACATAGTCAGGCTCCGCTCGTGCGCGACGTTTTAACAGGTGCGTAGCATCCGTGACGAGCTAGCGAAACGCGGCGCGCGTGGATGATTTTACCCGAGATTTTTTGATTTCGAAAATAGCAAGGACTCTGCAACCATTTTGGCCCGATGCGCGTTGATTGCACGTGTTCCCTCTGGGCCGTCGGAAAGGTCATCACGGACCTGATGTCCAGGAGGTGTTTCCCGCGATCCACGAACAGGCGAGAGCGCTTCGATCGGTCGTTTGGCCGCGCTCGCTTGGCAACAGATCCTCTACGCAAGAGCTGCGGGTGAGATGACCTTTGCCTTGAGGCGCTCCTGCGGGAAGTAAAATCTGCGTTGCCCTCTTCGCTACAGAAACGCGCATCGGACGCGCCGGTGATGCTAACACTGAACGCGTCCCTGAGCCGTGTCAGAGCTCGCCGGACAGCCGGCATGACGGACGAAACGAAATCCTATAACACGACTGGGGCCTTTCGCACCGCGCGCTAAGGACCGCTTGCAGACGCGCGCCCGCGAAACTGGCATAGACCTTCAGCGCCTACGCCGGCAGTTTCCGCGAAGCTTTGGCGTCCGTCCCCCAGTAATGGTGCCAGCGTTTCCAGCCATCGAAATGTGCCGTAAGAATTATCACTGTGCAAAAGTGAACACGTGCTTTCTCTCTCTCGTTGCAACCTGACAATTCCGGTGCGCCGTGGCGGCCAAAAATCCAAAGATTCTACTGATCGCTGCAAGTCCAATGAGCGCGTCGTTCTTGACGGAACGCTTGAAAGAATGGGCATGCGAGATCCACTTTGCCTCATCTTGCAAAGAGGCAAAGACGTTCGTCAGCAACCATCGATTTGACCTGGTGCTTGGCGAATTTGGATTGCGAGACGATAGTTCTTCTTCGTTGGCAGCTTCGCTCGTCGGGTCAAGCACGATCTTGGTCTATTCTTATCCGGTCGAAACTGGTTGCTGGTGGTTGCCTGCTGTCAAGGATGGTCAACTATGTTGGGGCTCTTTGGCGATGCGACCCGGTGAATTCATCGGTTTCCTTGACAACGTTCTCACAGACATCAGATCTCGTCAGCCTGCGACGTTGGGAAAATCTCGAGCGGCTAGCTACTGATCGTCGATTGGATAACGGCAAAACGGGAAGTACTAGCCACATCAGCGAAATCCGTCAGCAAAATGAAAAAATTCTCCAGAATGCTGCGAGCGGAGGCAAAGTGCCGGAAGACAAAGACTGTCCCCAATGCAATTCCATTCTAAAGAAATCTAAAGTGCCAATGGGTCTTATACTCGTGCATAACGTGGGTACGGAGTTGGAACCAGATTACGTAATCGCATCGGACAGGTCTGGTGCGCTAATGCACCCATACCTTTGCGGTTCTTGCGGATTGATTGAACTCTACACGCCTGTGGGGACATTCCCGAGTTCCGTAGAGCTATGGCAAGGTCAGCACGACTGAGCAGCACTCTTGCACCCGAATCCTTGAACCTCACGTCCTTGACTTGGCTTCCTTAGAGGACTCCTTCATCAACTCACGTTCTCCTTGGCCCAGGCACTCGCCGATGGCTTAATTTACTGGTTGTGTTTTGTATGTTCCCCTCACGACCATGTGCCCGAGCCTTCATGGAGTACAGGGCGATGTCCGCTGCGCCCATCAGCGTATCAATCTTCCCGCCGTCTGTAGGATAAATCGCAACACCGATGCTCACTGAAAGCTTCGGCTTTCTGCCGTCACGCGCCAGGTTGTCGCATATACGCCCGGCCACTAGGTTTGCCGGCACTTCACCCGTCTCGGGCAGTATCACCGCAAACTCATCCCCGCCGAAGCGTGCTGCGGTGTCCATGTTTCTGCAAGAGTTGCTCAAAACATCGGCCAGCCGACAGAGCGCCTGACTGCCAACCACGTGGCCGAAACGATCGTTGATCTTTTTTAGTCCGTCCAGGTCAAGGAACAAGAGCGCGAATTCACGTCCGGTGCGCTCGGATCGCTTGATCTCGCTGTCAAGGATCTCCACGAGATGGCGGTAATTGGCTAGCCCCGTCAGCGGGTCCTGGGCTGCTTGCTGCCGCAAATGATCCTCTAGCTTGCGCTGTTGGGTGACATCCTCAATGATAATCTCGTAACTTTCCTTCTCGCCGTCAGCGCTGACCTGGCGTCCGCTGAGCCGGACCTTCAGGGGCATACCGTCCTTTCGTTTCCAGTCAAGTTCCAGGCGAACGCCACCATCCGCGCCGTCTCTTCCGGGAGAGAGCCCCAGCAACTGATCTCGTTTGGAGGCACTACAAAGGATCTCACTTGCGAAGTGAGCGGCCATGAGTTCCTTTCTGGATGCATAACCAAGCATGGTGACAAGCGCCTGATTCACATCCAGAAACTTGCCTTTTCCGTCGCAGCGACACATTCCGTAGGACAAGTTCCCTACTAGCGCGCGATAACGTGCTTCCGAATGGCGCAGTTTTTTCTCTGATTGATCGCGCTCTTCGCGCAGGTTGTTTTCGCTGAGTGCTCGGCGAATCGCTATCGGAAGATGACCAATGTGATCCCTGTCAACACAATCGGCAGCGCCTTCCGTAATAAGCTCCGCGACACTCTCCGATCTAATGGTGTTAGCCAAAAATATAACCGGGACGCGTCTCTCCCGGTCACGTACCAGTTCCAGCACCCGCGGTCCTGGCCAGTTGCGCACGGGATATTTGGCCAGCACAATGTCGTAGTACTTTGAGCCCAAAAGTTTAATGAACCTTTCGGGAGTAGAAACTACATCTGCGCTGACCTTGCAACGCGCTCGCTTGAGTTCTCGCAAGCATTGCTGTACTTCGAAGGGAACTCCATGAATAAACAGGATGCGTAAGGGACGCCGCCTGCTCGCCGGCCCGCGCGACACAGGAGGGAGCACAAGTTGATTGACATCGTTTCGTGAGGCTAAATGCATCAAAACCCGCGGAGATTAGCGGGACCTCCTAGTACTGATTAAATTTATCCCTGAAAATGTAATCTAGGAGGGTGTGAAACGGCTGTACAAAACAGCACAGTTCTAGTTTGTATATTAACTTTTAAGATAACAAATGAATAATAAGACGATCACTTCCGAGGCGAGCCACGTGGAACTTCCACAACTTGGCCTAGAGGATCGTTGGCCGCTTGAAATTACTGTCGCGGCGGCTTAGCACTAGGATCTCGAGGTGGTTTCGTCGACCGCCAACTCCTTCACCCGGGCGATTATCAGGCTACTCTATATTGACTTGGAAAGTTAGCGAAGGGTCGTTATACGCAACTGCATACCATAGCCCGTCCGGTCCCATGACGAAGTACACGTCTCGCTGATAAAACCAAGGCGGATATGCTCCTGCATAGAACCAATAGCCGCCGTATGAGTACTCGCGGCGTCCGTCGTATTCGCGCCCACCACTTGCCTCAAAGCGAGCATGATGGTCCGGGCCAAAACGACTCTCGTTGTACTCGTGTCCGCGGCTGTCTTTCTGACCATTTTGTGCGTACTGGGCATGTGATTGTTGCGCGTGGCCGTTGGCCTGTTGTTCTTGGCGCTGCTGACCCTTTTGCTGGTTCTGCTGAGTCTTGGTCTGCTGCTGTTGTTGTTTCTTTTCTTGCTGTTGCTGGCCCTTAGCTTGTTGCTGTGTCTGTTTCTGCTGGTTCTGTTCTTGGCTCTTCGCTTGTTGCTCTTGCTTCTGTGGCTTAGCTTGCTGTTGCTGTTTCTCTGGTTTCGCCTGCTCTTGCTTTGCAGGTTTAGCTTGCTGTTCCTGTTTCTGAGGTTTGGCTTGTTCCTGCTTTGCAGCAGGCTTAGCGCTCTCTTCGTGGTGCTCTTCCTGGGCGAAAGCAGGTATTGCGGCTCCGAGGAGTACGAACATGGCTGTCATGCTGATGACTCCGAGTACTTTCATGAGTGTTGCCTCCCTTATAGAGAATTCACGCGCCCGATGGATTTTGTCTGACGCGACTTGTTATTGCGTTCGACAAACCACTGCTCGTTCCGTGTCGGCTTGGGCTTGCGCAACCACACGAATCCCGGAATTAGTTGACGCACGCCCGGGGGGTCACAACTGTAGGCCTTGGTTCGACCTTGGTTCCAATCGGATATTTGAGTATCTCTCTCTTGAGCACCGACATACCCGCGATAGCTTCTTCTAGAGCCTGCCACTCGAGTGCTCCATCTGAACTCGTGCATAGTTCTTCGACACGCAATAAGATTGCTTTTTCTGCGGTTGCAACCCGCCCAACAAGTTTCACTGGATCTGTCTCCGATAAAGCACTTACGTAGAGTCGATGCCACTCCGGTTCCCGTTGTAGGGTCATGGTTATTCCCATTCGCGCGTGACGGACGGAGCTTCAGTGTAGAAAGTGGGCTTGGGGATTTCTGTCCAATTTTGTACAGTCTCGTAAACTCGATGTTTCGCCTTGCTTTCGGAGATGGTTGATCGTCGGTGCTGATGCATTTCAGGCAGGATGCCGCAGTTGTGATCCGGGATCGGTCCCCAGACGCACAGGCTCTCGCCGATCAGGCGTGAACCGCCACGCTGACCGTGGTGTCGTTTCGAAGTTCGCTGACCACTTTGTCATTGAAGGGGTGTGCAAAACTGTGCTGAAGGATACACTCCACAATCCATTAGAGCTCTCGGCATGGTAAGAGTCACCAATCTATTTTTCTAATTTTCCTGATCCGCTCGGGCCGTTTTTGTCTTCCAGCATCGGACAGAATGCAAACCTGTCCAAAACAGCACAGATAACCAGATGCGGTGCGTGTAGCGTGTACCTTGCGGTTCAGTTGAAAGGCGTTTTACACGCTGAAGGAGAATTTCGATGCTGCTACTAATCATTGTTTTGGTGCTGTTGTTCGGAGGAGGCGGGGGCTATTACGGTTATTCCAGATGGGGAACCGGAGGGGGCCTTGGAATCCTCGGAACGGTCCTGCTCATCGTGTTGGTTGTGTACCTGCTGGGCGGGTTGCGGTGACTCGCAGGGGCGGCTGAGAATCAAGCGGTTGCGAAACCCTCGACCGAGGCCGGAATTCAAATCGTCTCAACGGAGGCATCAAGATGAAGCCAAGTACCGAGAATGAGATCGCAGGTAGGGTCCACGAAGTGAAGGGCGAGATTAAGGAAAAGCTGGGCAAAGTCACGAATGACCCAAACTTAGAAGCCGAAGGCGTCGGCGAGTATATAGTTGGGAAGGCTCAAAAGAAAATTGGCCAGGTGCAGAAAGTCGTCGAAAAACCGTGATGGAGGTACGGTTCACAAAACCGATCCGCGACAAACTGGAGGCATGAAGTGTCGGCGCCAACGAAGAAAGTTAAGAAAAAAACCGGCAACGCGACGCGTGCCAGCGTCGAAAAGGAAATGGCGAAGCCGCGCATAACCAAGTCAGCAAGAATAGCGGAACTGAACTTGGATTTTTCGCGAATTCCAGAACGGCCGAGTACAACCATGCCCGGAACCGTTGACAAAATCATTCCATCTCCACGTCAGGGCCAATCCGAAAGAGCACAGATTGCTCTAGATGAGACCAACCCGCGGTACCGTGATTTCCGAATCGAAAATACGCTAACTGATGAACACGGCGATGATGTGAAGCTCAAAAAGGGTGGTCACGTCGAGGTTACCGTCACAGCCAAAAAATAAATAGCCGCAATTCACGAAGGGAACTACCGACTAACATGTCACAGTGGGAACGAAACAATCCTCCGCATATTCTGTCTGGTTAGGTAGATCGGTGGGTTTGCTCGTTGCAATCCGTCAATGCCACTTCCCCCGTACGTTGCTGCATCATCGGCGAATCCGTCGCGGCGGTGCGCGTCTGCGTCAATCCCGGATGGGAGATGGATCTAATTGTGCATGCTCTGTAAGATGGTTGCGCGATGTGATAGAGAATTCGAGTCCCACATTTGCGCTGAATATCCTACAAATTGAATATCCCACAAAGGCGAGAATCAAGGATGATCGTAGCTATTACGCTCTTCGTACTAGCCAAACGATCACACAGATAATCAATATGGTTCCTACTATCCCGTACCCAAACATTTTAGCCTCCAGTGGGAAGATCCTTGGATTCAGGAGCGATGCATACGTCTGGACCGCGGACCTTGGCTGCATCTGTTCAATTTGGTGCACAATCGTGACAACTCCGAGTTTCGGTTAAACACGCGCTTGGACCTGTCTCGCAGAAGAGCCAGGACCATGCGAACCCTCCTTCATTTCATTCGCCATTTGAGCCTTCAGTCTGGACCGCTCGCCGCGCTTCTTCGCTTCGATGAAGCGATGGATCAAACGCTTCGTCCGTTCGACGAAGGCCAAATGATCGCCAAGGCAGCTCTCGAGCAGCGCGCCGACGCCATGGTGGCCGGAAACATCGGCGGCCGCGACTAATGTGACGTATTCCCCCGAGCGCATGTGGCTCAAATGATTGGCCTTTGCCAATACAAAGAGCCGCCTCGCCTCCTGGGATTGGATCCCGGAAAGTTCCCTACGGAAGTCCTCGACAAATACATCCTGGAGCCGTCCGGTGACGTGCACCCGTTTCTCACGGATCATTTTGAAAGCCTCGTCCAGCTTTGCTAGGGTTTGCTGAGACACCAAAGCCCGTGCTTCGAGGGCCTCCTGAATTTCCGAATTCTGGGACAGTTCTCCCAGCTCCTTGTAGACCGCTGCCGTACGCTCCGTGCCGTGCCGTACTTGGCTCAGCATCGTCACAAACAGTTCCCTTGCGTTCTTAACTCTCATAACTAATTCCTCTCTAGAAAGCTGTGTTTGGGGATTTATTGAATTGCGCCACAACCTTCACCGAGTACAGGCACCGCTTCTTAACAACCTCAAAAACAATGCAGTTGCCCTTCTAAAGCATAGGGGAAATCGTTTCAGAAATGCTTAGTCCTTCAGCTTGAAAAGGTCAGCGAGTGGGCGTTTCCCTCGGCGCGGCCCTCTCTCGCTTGTTATCAAACGCCCCTAGGGCCGATTCATAGAAAATCATAATGCGGCGGGAAAGGTAAAACTGTTCAATATCAGACGTTTTAGAAAATAGCCAGATAAACGCCAGCTCTGAAGCCCTGGGGTTCGCGGCCACGTTCGCAACATTACTCAGTCGGCACCAAAGCCGCCGAGCGGTCCTGCCTGGGGGAAACCGCATCGATTTGGTGGCATGCGTGCTGGGCACTCTTTACGTCGTTTTCTTCATAACGGGCATGGTCTTACGTTTTGTCGCCAGCTCGCGCGTTTGATCAAAAATGCGTGGCCAGCGGCGCGCCTGAGGAACGTGAACGATCATGTTGCGGTGGTTTTCATCGAGCGCAGTGCGATGCCACCGAGGATCAATACCGCGGCAATAATTGCGAACCAAAGCAACGCGGGATGGCGATCCGACCAAGGCCGGTCGTCGGGGCGTCCGGTGTAGGCCGCATTCGCTCTTTCGGCCTCTAGCTGAACCTGCTGGGCGGTCGCATCCTTCTGAAATAATTTTGCGTAATCGTAAACCGGCGCTTCGAGCCGCTCGTCTCCGAAATAGAGCTTGAGATTGGCCCCCGAATCGGAATCGAAGTAGATGCGGCGCTCGTACTGTTGCAGATGCGCCCCTGTGATTTTCAGCCGGACATCATCTCCATTGCGAATAACGACTCTCAGCGGCCCAGGGCCGGTTCCGTGAACTTCCAGCCACGGCTGTTCAACGTCAATTCTTTGGCCATTTCGCTGCATGTGGATGCGGCTGATCTCACCGCCGCCAAACCACATTGCGCTGTCGCTTTGAGCCTCTATCTCGCGACGGAAGTTTCCCTGCGAGGGATCAAAAGATAGAAGAACTCTCTCGACCGGAGCAGTCTCCGGAATCGCAAAGGTAAAGACGGTATCCCGGCCTTGCTGTGTCTGTTTTGGCGCGTCGCTCAGGTCACGCCATACTGCCGCTTGCGCCAGGGTCATTCCGGCGGTTGCGCTCTCGATGTCTGGCGGTTTCACGGCACTGTCCACGGTGACTCGCAAATACTTGAAAGTTGACACGGGGGTCTGGAGCGCGCTGTTGTGACCGAGCTTTTCGTCGGACAGATCGTAAAGGGTAGTCGTGCCGAGAGTGGACCATTGCGTTCCGTGCGGGTCATCGGCTCCTTCCACGCGGCCATGCGCCACAAAATTCCTGGTCTGCAACTTCAATTCAACGCGGTCATACCGGGGGATGTCGGTCATTTCCAGAAGAAATTGCGTTTTTCCGCCAACGGTGCCCGGTTGCAGCACGATCAATTTTTTCTGTTCGATCTGCGACCCGCCGCGCTCGATGGTCAACGTATATGGAATCTCTTTCTCCCCTGAATAGATTCGCAAATCCCCCAAATCCGGGCGGACGTGCCGCCAAACACTTTCATCCAATGCGATGTAGTGTTGTCCGCCGGATGGAATTGGTCCCAACGGACGCTCGTAGTTGAAATAGGAAATGGAAGGAGCGGCTGCGAGAAACGATACTAGCATCCCCAGAACGATCCTCATCATCAGGTCCTTCAAGCCGGTTTCTCCGAGGAATCCGCAGACAGCTTCAGCCAGTCGCGTTGATAAATGAAGGAAATTCCAAGCAGGACCGCGCCGAGAGCGATAAAACTAAGAATTCTATAGCTGCCGCCAAGTTGCGAAACGTCGTACACAAAGACTTTTCCGATGGTGAAGGCAATCAGGACGAGAGCCTGCCAGCGCACGAACGCCGAACGCTTGCGAAATCCGACGGTCATCAGAGCTGCACCGTAAACCAGCCAGACCGCCGAATAGGTGAAATCGCGACCAAGCGCCAACTGATGATAGAAGGCAAAACGATTTGCCCCGGCCTCCGTTATGCGCCGCGAGAAATAATCCGAGACTTCCAGCGTAAGCGCGATCAGGGCCAACAAATTCAGGCCAACGACGGACATGTAAATGAACGGCATTTCTTTTTCCGAAGCATGTTGCTTCCCAAACGCCGCAATTCCTCCCAGAACAGCGATCGCCACCAGATAGGTGAAAAATCGCAGATTGAAGACCAGCATTTCGGTCCGAAAATGGTCAAAGAAGAGCAAACGCAAAATACCCAAGCTCAAGGCGGCAGACGCCAGGTAGCGCAAGAAGCTCGTCTGCGTTCTAACACTAACCCATAGAAGCACCGCGGACTCCACGAGCCACGAAATGGTGATCCATTGGCCATTCAATTTCAACGGAATCGCGATTGTGATGAAGGCAATGGCAATGGCCACGTGTAACAAACGGATGAAGGTCGTATCTTGTTTTGAAAAACGCTGCTTAAAAGAGGCGGCAACGAGCAGGTAAACAGCCGCGAGCGCTAGAGCAAACCAGGTGAGTGTAACTTTCTCATCTTCGTACATCGCATAGAGCACCAGGAAAAATCCCGCAGCGTTCAACAACGGAATCAAAGTCAGCGTCACGGAAGGTCCATTGAATCGGCTGGACTTCTCGTAAGGGGACGCCAGCGGAATCGCGGCAAATATAGCCGCAAACAATGTCGCAAAACAAATCGTCAACGCGCGCTGATCTTTCGTGTAGTAATCTGAGTACCAACCGACATACAGGATGACCGTCCCCGCGAAACTTCCCCACAGCAAGCGGCGCCAAGGTTTAAAAATCGCCATGGCCAAAATTGCAATGTCCAGCAGGGCGACGTAAGAGAACAGCACGACTTCGTGGTTCTGTCCTGTAGAAAGCAGCACGGGAGTGGCGAAACCGCCGGCCAGCGCAAAGCTCGCCAGCAATTCCGCGTCTTGATTCAAAGCTAGAACAATGGTAGCCCCGGTCACAAGAACCATCGCTAAGAACGCGGCTGCCGAAGGGATTAGGTGATAAACCTGAAACGCTCCCCATAGCGATAGATACAGCGTGCCAATGCCGACGGCCTTGAGCGAGTATGAGAATGCTACATGCCCGCGATGGCGGAAGCGTTCACTCCATAGGATCAGCCCGATACCAGCGAGAAGACCGATAGCGATGCGCCCACCTGGGCCGATCCAGTTGCTCTCGAACGCGAATTTTAGGAAGTAGGAAACGCCGACGAGTACGGCGACGATGCCGATTCGATTTAGCCAGAATTGTCCGATCTTTTTTTCAAGGCCCGCCTCATCCTTTGTGAAGGCCGACCGGAAGCCTGGCTGCGATGGTGTCGGCTGCGCCGAACGTGGGACGGTCGCAGGCTGATGAGATGACGGCGGCGGTATTGTTGCGGCTGTAGGCGGGGCGGGAGATTGCGGCTCCCGGGGGATTGCTTGCGCTCTCGGCTCTGAAACGACGCTGTTCAATTGCTCGAGTTGATACACTCGCGCAGTTAATGCGGCAACCTGCTTTGTCAGGGCGTCAATCTCATCTTGGGGGCTAGCCATCGGCGTACACTAACCCATCGGTTAACTTCGGGCAAGCAAGATGGCCAAAATAGGTTCGCCAGATAAGGCTAGCGGCAGACGCACAAGTTTTCCGGCGAGTTGGCTCCAGAGCGCTTCCGAAATCGCATTTCCAAGCGCAGCTTAGCTGGACTAGACTTCACCCAACTCCTTTCTTGTCAGCGTTCTGTTCCTCCGACCGGAAAGTTATTGCGTGAAAGAGAATTGTAAAAATATGGTATTCCTAGCCGTTCAACCCGCGGTCCGGCCGCATCAGATTGAGCACAACCAGGCGCGGGAGTAGGAATATCTTTCCGGAGTGATTTGGCGAGGAGGCGCAACATGCCACGCAATGGATTTCGAGGATTGCTTTCTAAAGCCAGCGTTGGTGTAACTCTTCTTTTTCTGACCTGCACTCTCGCCAGAGGCCAGGGATCCGCCGCGCCGACGACAACTCCCTCTGCGCCCACCGAAGCGACGCCCGACGTGCGCACACTGGCGGATGCCGTTCGCGGCTTGCAAGTTGAAGTGCAAAAGTTGAGCTCGCAAGTGAGCGAGCTGCGCACCGATGAGCAACGCTGGCACGCGGAAGCCCGCGAGCTTCGTAGCGAGCTCGAGCTCACTAGGGCTCAGTTGGCATCGCATCCGGATGCGCCGAACTATTCCGAATCTTCCACAGCGCGTCAGAAATTCCCGCCGCCGGCGACTAATTTAAACGCTCCCCTGCCGACAGGATCTGTAGAGGGGATGACTTTGGAAGAGCGTTTGGCCAACTTAGAAGAGAATCAAGATTTGATCGACGCCAAAATCAACGAGCAGAGTCAAACAAAAGTTGAAAGCAGCTCGAAGTATCGGGTGCGGCTCTCCGGAATCGTGCTGTTGAATTTATTTGATACGCAAGGCACGGTGGATAATCTTGATTTTCCGCAGGTGGCTACCCTCGGCACGCCCGGTGGTTCTTCGAATTCCTTTGGGGCCTCGCTTCGTCAGTCACAAATTGGACTCGACGTATTTGGCCCCGAGATAGCCGGAGCGCGTACCAGCGCGAATGTGAAGTTTGATTTCGCCGGCGGGTTTTCCGATTTACCGAACGGAGTTTCGATGGGAATTGTCCGCCTGCGCACGGGGACGATCCGCATGGATTGGACCAACACGTCGATAGTCGCCGGCCAGGATTCTTTGTTCTTTGCCCCGTTGATGCCTGCTTCTCTGGCTTCGCTTGCCACGCCTCCGCTCGCTTATGCTGGAAACCTCTGGAGCTGGACGCCGCAAGTGCGCATCGAACATCAGACGGAGCTGTCTGACGTGTCGCGCCTGCTGTTTCAAACGGGAATTCTCGACTCGCTGACGGGAGACATCCCAGCGCAGGGTTACCGGAATCCAACGGCAGGCGAGCAATCGGGGCAGCCCGCCTATGCCGCGCGAATCGCCTGGAGTCACCGATTGTTTGAACAAAACTTTACCATTGGTGCCGGAGGATATTATGGCCGCCAGAATTGGGGATTGCGCCGCAATGTGGACGGCTGGGCCGGCACCGTGGACGTCACGCTTCCGCTCGGCAAAATGTTTGGCGTGACCGGCGAATTCTATCGGGGCCGCGCGGTCGGCGGGCTGGGAGGCGCAGTTGGACAGGATATTTTGCTTTCGGGAGTGCTCGCGGATTCGACGACCACTGTGCGGGGGTTGGATTCGATGGGCGGCTGGATACAGTTGAAATTCAAACCAACCGCGAAATTTGAAGTAAACGCGGCAGTGGGCGACGATAATCCCTTTGCCGGTGAATTGAGGCGCAATCCAGGGTCGCAGTATTATTACGGTCACTCCATTGCGCGGAATTTGAGCCCGTTTGTGAATTTCATCTACCAAGTGCGTTCGGACGTATTGTTTTCGGCCGAATACCGCCGGCTGCAAACCTACCCGCTCGACAACAATCTGAACTCTGCGAATCAGGTTGGCATTAGTCTAGGATACATATTCTGATGAAAGGATTCGGCATCGCACGATTTCCGGCGTTCTGGGCCGGGTTTGTGGCGTTGTGCATCTGCTTGACGCCGATCGCTGCAAAATCGCAAGAGCGTGCCGTGACCATGCAGGTCGCGGAAGCGAAGGAAGGCGCCAGCAGCGCTTCGGAAGCCTCGAATGTCGTAGTGTGGTTCAGCCCGCTCGACCATTCGGCCCAGAACTCTGCAGATGAACCTGCAGTAGCTCAGAGTCCGCAGCTCGTGCAGCGAAACAAGAGCTTCGAGCCTCATGTCATGGTAGTGCGCGTTGGCACCGTCGTTCAGTTTCCCAACAAAGATCCGTTCTTTCACAATATTTTCTCGTTATATGACGGCAAGAGATTCGACTTGGGCCTTTATGAAGCTGGCACCACGCGATCGGTGCGCTTCGATCGGCCGGGCGTGAGCTTTCTGTTTTGCAACATACATGCGGAAATGAGCGCCGTGGTGATCGCTGTCGATACTCCGTACTTTGCAATTTCAGATCGGGCCGGTCGGGTGAGCGTTCCGAACGTTCCCGATGGGCGCTACATCATGCACGTGTGGTACGAACGTGGGACGCCGGAAAGCCTGAAGACTTTGACTCACGTCGTTTCAGTTTCCGAATCCGCGCGTTCGCTGCCAGCTATCCGATGCATTGATAATCCGGATTTCACCCTGGCCCACAAAAACAAGTACGGTCAAGACTACGTGCCTCCACCCGCTCCCGGCTACGTACAACCGTGAGTCTGGTCTAGCCTACTCCGGGACCGAGCCTGGCGATCTGGCGCTGCTCAAACGGCCGTCCCCGGCGAATTTACAATCTATTGACAAGTTACGAGCATCTTCGTGACAACGTAGACGCTTAGCTCTTTCAGTCTTGCAGTTGGCGTTACGGGTCGTCTGAACATGCGGCCGATCTTCGGCAGATCCTTACTTTCGCCTGCCAGATGAACGCCAAGCGCGTTGACGGTCGTGAGCTTAACGGACTACCATCAAATGAGTCCGCTTGTTCCACCGATCGCGCGTACGGGTTACCGTGACCGAGGAGACTATGGATACGGTTCTGATTGTCGAAGATAGCCGCCCCATGCAGCGGACGCTACAGCGCCTATTCGAATCCGACGGCCTGCAGGTAGCGATCGCCTCTGACGGCGTTGCCGGATTGGAAAGTTTCAGGAAGCAGATCCCTGGTGTGGTGGTGCTCGACCTTACGCTCCCGCGCCTGCCTGGTAAGGAGCTTTGCCGCGCGTTTAAGACTCATGCGGCAGCGGTACCGGTGGTGGTCTTAAGCGCAAACACCGAAGTAGAAGACAAAGTACTTCTTCTGGAACTTGGCGCCGATGATTACGTCACGAAGCCATTTAGTCCCAAGGAGCTTCTGGCCCGAGTGAGGCGCGCGATGCGCCGCGCGGGGGCAAAAACGGCCGACGCCGCCAGTAATCTCCAAGAAACACCTCCGCATGAGTTACTCGAGTTTGGCGACGCAAGAGTTGACTTCACCGGGATGGTCGCCACGCGCGCGGGGAAATCGGTGACATTCACGGCGCAGGAATTCAAGCTGCTTAGGTTTTTCGCGCGCTCGCCTGGAAAAGTTATCTCACGGGAGGAGCTCTTGAATGCAGTTTGGGGCTATCAGAACTATCCCACGACTCGTACGGTGGATAACCATGTCTTGCGCCTTCGGCAAAAGCTCGAGCCCGACCCCGGCAATCCGAGGTATTTTCTAACCATGCACGGCGCCGGTTATAAGTTCCTGCCCGGCGAGCGTGTGGCCGTTTCCGGAAAATAATGGGGGTGCGGCGAGGAGCTTGATGGCGCGTTTGCGGTTACGCACGCAACTTCTGATTGCAACTCTGCTGATTATCTGCACGCTGACAGGTGCCCTGCTTTTCATCGTCCGATACACAGTCCGCTCGGAGATCGCCAAGGAGGTGCGAGAGAGCACGGACGCGTCGTTGCTGGCGTTTGAAAACGTGCAGCAGGAACGCGAGCTTCAACTGTCGCGCACCGCAGCCCTCCTGGCCGAGCTTCCCACTTTGAAAGCTTCCATGACCACCGAGCACGCGCTGACCATCCAAGATGCGTCAGAACCCTTTTGGAAACTCGCCGGAAGCGATCTTTTCCTGCTTGCCAAACCTGACGGACGTCTGCTCGGTTTTCACGTCACCAATCCGGGATGGCAAGCGGAGCTCGCCGAGCGCGATCTGAAAAGTTCTTTGGAAAAAGGGCAGGATACGGCGTGGTGGTATGCCGATGGCCAGCTCTATCGAGTATTCCTTCGCCCAATCACGGCAGGGACCGCGGAAGATCGGAGGCAGCTCGGCATACTTGCGGTCGGCTATCAGGTCGACTCTACCATGGCGAAACAACTCTCGATTGTGTCAGGCAGCCAGATTGCGTTGGCTATAGGAGACAAGATTATTGCCTCCACTCTTTCGCCCGGCGAGGAGGGAGAACTCCAGCAATGGCTGCAGCGGAATTTCGGCTTGGACGCCGGCACACGTGAGATCGATCTTGGATCGGATCCGTATCAAGTAGCGTCCATCTTGATCCAGGGTGGACCTCCGGCGCCGGTGAAATGTTACGTGCTGATGTCGTTGCAGCCGGCTAACGGCTTTGTCCATCGCCTGAATCGCACGATCTTCAGTCTGGCAATTTCGGCCGTTATCTTGGCAGCGCTACTGTTAACCTTCGTTTCGCGCACGATAACGCACCCGCTCGATAATCTTGTCGCGGGCGTCCGAGCGCTGGCGGCCGGGGATTATACGTACTCGATTACCCCGCGTGGTAGCAGCGAAGTGGCCGAACTGAGTGAAGCGTTCTCGAAAATGCGTGGCGAACTGTTGGCCTCGCAGCAGCAGCAGCTGGCCACCGAGCGCATCGCCGCATTTGGAACGGCGGCCAGCTCGATCTCCCACGATCTGCGCCACTACCTTGCCGCGGTAGTAGCCAACGCAGAGTTTCTATACGAAGCGGAGAAGCTCAAGCTCAATAGGGACGAAATTTACGAAGAGATTAAAACTGCATCGGATCAAATGATCGATTTACTGGATTCGCTGCGCGAGCTGGCGCGGGAAGACAGCTCCATCGTTCCGGTGCCCGGTTTCCTAGATCAGAGCGTGCGTCGGGCGATGGAATCAGTGCGGGCTCGGCCGGAGCTGAGGAGCCGGACGATCTCCATCAACACTGCCGGAGATATGAGCGGAGTATTCGATCCGAAGAAGTTGGAGCGCGCGTTCTTCAACTTGCTGTTGAATGCCTGCGAAGCTACCGCCCAGTCTCAAGGGCAGATTAAGATTGAAGTCTCCTCCTTGGCAGAATTGTTTGAAGTACGTATTGCTGACAACGGCCCCGGCGTGCCGGACTCCATCCGCGGCACGCTATTCAATCCTTTTGTGAGCTCGGGGAAATCGAACGGTACCGGGTTGGGACTCGCGATCGTAAGCAAAGTCGTTCACGATCATGGCGGCACCGTAATGGTGGAACGAACTTCGGTCGCTGGAACCATTTTCCTGGTCAAGCTGCCTCGGTCCGTGAACGGACGAACCATTATTGACCGCGCAACGGCCTCCTCAGTGGGTTGACAGCGGTTCCCGCGTTAGGATCTACCTCAAGGGTAATTTGACGCTGTGTGCTCCGTCTTAAACACATCCTCAGGGCCTCCATCTCTTCAAGTGGTGGCCGCCTACAAGTGAAAAAAATGCGAATAACATCCGTCTTGCGCTGGTTAACAGCTGTTGCCTTTTTGATGCCGAATTGGCACATACACTAAAAACCCGATTTCGCTGGCATTGCCTGGCAGTCAGCATGGAGAAGGAGGATCGATTTATGTTCAATGCCCGAATTCTCATTGTGGATGACAAACAGCTGGTTAGGAACGGTCTGAGACTGTTCCTGGAACTGCACGAAGGCATGACCGTCTGTGGCGAGGCCTCCGATGGCCTTGAGGGGATCAAGAAAGCTTTTGAATTGAAGCCGGACGTGATTCTGCTGGACCTCAGCATGCCCAACCTCGATGGGCTAAAGGCGGCGCAGTTGATCCGCGAAGGCTCGCCGCAGGCGGAGATTCTAATCGTGACGAACCATCACTCGATCGAGGCCGCGCGTTTGGCAGCGGAAGTGGGAGCTAGCGGGTACGTTACAAAGTCATTGATTACCAGCGATCTGGTACCAGCGATCGAAGAAATAGTCCGGAAACACGTGGCGTAGTTTGGCGTGTCGCTCTACTTCAAATCAGAGCAGGGACAAGAATAGATCGTCCGCTAGCGGAGGAGTTTCAAAAGGTTTTGAATGTTGTGCGCAACAAGCTCGACCGGCTTGGACAGCTGGAAAGCCAGATGCGGCAGCTCACCGAAAGCATGAGGCAACTCGCAGCGCAGGAACCCCTACCAGCGCTAACTGCCCCATTTGGTTCCCCGGCGGACTCTCCTTCAGCCGAGTTCGCGGCTAGAACGTCATCTTCAAGCCAAACTCAATCGTGCGCGGTGCACCCAGCGAGAACACACCCGTGCCTACGCCGATGCGCAAGGCTGTCGCGTTCGCATACGTAGTGCCATTGGCAGACCCGGCACCACCGTTGAGGATCCCGCTTAGAGTATTGCCCGGTATATTGAAGTTAGCGAAGTTGAACAGGTTGAAGACGCTCGCGCTGGGCTGGATCGTTATTTCCCGCTCTTTGACATTCACCTTGCCGATCCACGCCAGGCTCATATCAAGCGTTTTCAGCCAAGTAAGTCCGACTTCGCCAGGGATCACCCCGGGGATCGTATTGCCGTTCGCGTCTGTATAGGTAATCACCGGCGCGACCGCCCCGAGTTCTTGCAGTTGTGTCTCAGTGAAGAGACCGTTAGCGATCAAGACTTGACCGGCGAGCGTTGGCGTGTTGGCGATATTGGTGTTGTAGTTGTTGACCACTGTCGCGAGATCACCGGGCGAGATACCTCGCATGAAGGAGCCCACCTTGGTTCCGGGAAGAGGATCTTGGACGGTACCATCACCGGTAAAGTCAGTCCGGAAAATTTCTCCGGCTCCCAGCCCCGTATTCGGCACTGTAAGCAAGCTCGCTAGCGGACTGTCAAAGTGGAATATCGTGCCCAAACGGAAACGCCCCGGTAGGTCCGCATAGCCGCCGAAAGAAAACTGATGCGTGCGATCGAGGGCAGAAGGCCCGCTAAAACGCAGCGGATTCCTGTTGTCAAGAGCGGCGTTGACGAAGTCTTGATCGCCTCCCGACGGACCGGTGGACGTAGCGCTGCCCGTATTGGTGAACCTGGAAAGGGAATAAGCGAACTGAAAATTCAAGTACTTCACTCCGCGAAAGGGATTCTTGACGTTGTCGACCAGTTTCACATCCAAGGCGTTGTAAACAGAGCGGCCAATGGGGAACAAGAATACGGCGGGGCCGATCGCGGGGTTGACTCCGGTGAAAGCGCAATTAAAGCCCAGCGCGCCGAGGCACCCACCCACGCCTAGGTCGGCCGCCGAGTCCAAGCCATTGTTGGCATAGCTAGTCATAGTGGCTCCCGCCGCGATTGCACAGTTAATGGCAGCGGAAGTGGACCCCGGACACCCAAACTGGCCGTTCGTTGTAGAGATGGCTTGCTGTGCGAACGTTGAGTTGAAGTAACGCGTATCGCCGCTGTGGTTCGCGTCGACTCCAAGCAGGTAGTGCAAGTTCACATTGCGAAGATAATCGACGCTAAGCACCATCCCCGGCATCAGCTCTCGTTGGATCCCAGCGTTTATCTGCACCGAGTATGGTGTCCGATAATTGGGGGCCAAGGCGCCGAGCAGGATTGCCTGATTGTTAGCAATCAGGTTCGGTAGGTAAAGCGGATTTATCGCGGAGGTACCCGCGGAAGCCTGTTTCCATGCGGTTTGGAGGCTGCCAACGCATTGTGCCGTAGTCATCCCGCTGCAAGTTCCTGCGGTGGGCCCAAGCGTAGAACCGATCAACGCCTGCGGTATATTCATAGGGTTCGGGTTGGGGACAGTACCGCAGACATAATTAGCAGCTGCCTGGCTGCCGCCCAAATATTGCGTGGAACCATCCGGAAAAGGAACGCCTTGGCCTGTCGCACTCGCACACGCAGGCACCGCGTTAAAGAAGGAACCGGAGGCAAGGCGCTCTGGGCGGTCGAACTCAGCGTCATTCCAAATCGCGTTCTCGTAGAAGACTCCGATGCCCGCTCGGATAACCGTTTTCGAGTCTTTCCGCGGGTCCCAAGCGAATCCCAACTGGGGGCCGAAATTGTGGTTGGGTTGATTCACCCTGTTGCCTAATCCTGGCAGCACGGCATTTACAGCAGGCAAGGCAGGGAGGTCGCTATTAGTTCGCCCTGTATCACGCGAATACCGCACTCCGTAGGTCAGCGTGAAGTTGGGTTTCACCTTCCAACTATCTCCGACATAGAGGCCCAGTCGGTTGTCCGTAGGGGTTCCACCGCACGGCTCTCCGAATGCCGGGATTTCGGACCCGCAACCTAAGCCATTTCCTATCGTCGCCGCATCTACAGGGTAATTGAGAGGGCAGGCAGAGCCGCCGATCCCGGTTCCGCATGTGAACGGTCCGCTGGCCGCTGCAGCAACTTCGTTGGAAGTTCCATTGGGGGAAACCACCGGGCTGATCGAAAAGAAACTCGCAAAACCTCCTCCACGTAGCAAGTTGTACGCCACGCCGTAGCGGAGTATGTGCGAGCCCCATAGCTTGCTGCCATCGTATTTGATCTGCCGATCCGTCTGGTAAGTTTGCTGAGGGGCCAGCAAGTTAGGTCCGGTGAGAAGGGAAAAACTTAATATGTTAATGCTCACCGGCAAATCGGCTAATGGCAGGCTTGAGCCCACCACCGAATCGCCGAGATTGTTGATGAACTTCAGGTATTCAAAGCGAAAGCTGTGTGTGTATCCGCCTTTGGTGGTGAAGTCAGCCCCTACCACATGGCTTCTCGTGTAATTTTTGTCTTGAAAGGGCGAAAAACCTACACCTCCCCCGCTCGCAACGACCCTGCTGTCAAAGTATGTGAATCGATAAAACATGCGAGCATTCTTCCAGAATTGCCAGTCCAGCCTGCCATCCAGGTCTGTCTCGCGGAACGGACTAGCAGCGTCCCCGGACAGTTGACTAAAAGGCGCGGAGATTGCCACGGGCGAGCCAAGATTTTGATTGGTATGCTCCGCGTCAAGGAAAAAGAAGAGCTTGTCTTTCATGATCGGCCCGCCAAAATTGCCACCGTCCTGATTCCTGGCATATGGCGATTGCAAGGGAGGCGCGGGGGGGGGAGGCGCAGGGAGAGCCGCGGAGAAAACGCTGTCACGGAAATATGCAAAACCTTCCCCATGATAATCATTCGTTCCCGAGCGCGTTGTCACGTTTACGGCACCAGACGATGTGAGTTCGTTTGAAAGGTCCAGGGTTGACTGGCTGATTTGAAACTCGTCGATAGCACTGGCGGGAATGTTTTCAGTGGTGGTGCCTACGGTTTCGTCGCTAACGTCCACCCCATCCACTTCGATACGCGCCGTGCGGCCAAAGCGGCCGCCAACGGAAATGGAGGAGAATCCTACCTTCGTAGGATCGAAATCGGAGCCGTCCTGAATCTGAACGCCGGGCTCGAGTTGCGCGAGATCGAGAAAATTCCTTCCGTTAACTGGCAAATTCTCGATCTGTTCTTTATTCAAAACCCCCTGTACGCTTGGCTGCTCGGTATTGACCACCACGGTCTGCTCGGCGACCTCGACCACCGTATTCGCTGCGCCGAGCTGAAGACTAAAGTTGATCCCCGATACGACGCCTACCTTTACGATCACACCCTCTTCCACCGTCTTGAAACCAACAGCTTCGGCGCGAACGGAATAATTGCCGGGAACCAGAGCTCCAGAATTGTACGCGCCGGCGGACGAAGTAGTGAAGTGCAGAGTCTGTCCCGTGTCCCGGTTGGTGATGCTAACTTTGGCGCCTTCTACGATCGCTCCGCTCGGGTCCGTCAGAGTTCCTTGGATGCTCCCAGTCGATGTGGTGCTCTGCGCCAGCAACGAATTGGCCACCAGTAGGTACCCGATGAATATGACAAACGGGATGAATCTCGAAATTGGCGTAAGTCGATGCAAAATCACGTAACACCCCCAGTCGCGTTATCTGATTGCCTATTTGCGATTTACATTCTGCCGAACAGCAAGTCAAGAGAAATCGCATAGGTTGGGCTGCAAGCTGAATGCCACAGGCGGCGAGACCTCCTGGCACGATGTGCGCTTGCGTCAAAATCCATTGGTTAGACTTGAGAGCCGCCGCCGAGTTCGCGCACGATCCCTCCGACAAAGGATTTCGCGTCGCCGAAAAGCATCAGGGTGTGATCGAGGTAATAAAGTGGATTGTCTATTCCCGCAAAGCCCGGACTCATGCTGCGTTTTATCACCATCACGGTGCGAGCCTTGTCCACGTCGAGAATCGGCATGCCGTAAATGGGGCTGCTGGCATCGGTCCGAGCCGCGGGATTGGTGACGTCGTTAGCCCCAATCACCAGCGCAACATCGGTCTGCGGAAAATCACCGTTGATTTCATCCAGGTCGAGCAACTTGTCGTAGGGAATATCCGCCTCGGCCAGCAGGACATTCATGTGCCCCGGCATGCGCCCCGCAACCGGATGAATGCCAAACTTCACGTCAATGCCGCGCTTAGTCAAAGCGTCGTAAAGTTCGCGTACCTTGTGTTGAGCCTGCGCCACGGCGAGTCCGTACCCGGGGACGATCACTACCTTGTTCGCCGCCGAAAGAATTGCGGCAGCTTCTTCGGCCGTAGCGCTTCGCACATTTCGGGTCTCTTGCGCGGCGATGCCGCCCGGCTGTTCCTGTCCGAATGCTCCAAACAACACATTCGAAAACGAACGGTTCATGGCCTTCGACATGTTCAAGGACAAAATAAAACCGGAAGCGCCATCTAGCGCGCCGGCCACAATCAACAGTTTGCTATCGAGAACGAATCCCATCGCCGCGGCCGACAGTCCAGCATAAGAATTCAGCAGCGAAATCACCGTTGGCATGTCGGCGCCGCCAATTGGAATGATCATCAGCACACCGAACAGCAAAGGGATTCCCACGATAAAAGGGAAGACATGCGTGTGGCCGGGATGGATCACAACGTAAGCCGCCAGTCCTATGGCAATCGCCAAGACTCCCAGATTGACGATATTTTGGCCCTTATAAGTAATCGGGCGCTGCGGCAGAACTTCCTGAAGCTTTCCTGCCGCCATCAAGCTGCCGGTAAATGTGAGAGAGCCGAGGATCACTTCCATGCAAAGAACCGACATGGTGAAGGGCGAAATGTCGGTCCCGCGAAGGTAAAATTCAGATGTGCCGACCAACGTAACGCACAGCGCCCCGAACGCGTGGCTGAGCGCCGTTCGCTGCGGCACGGCAGTCATTTGAACCATGCCCAGCGGGACGCCGATGATGCTGCCCAGCACCAGGGCAATGGCGATCCATTTGTAGTCCATCCCGTGGTGCAGCAGCGTTCCGGCAATAGCAAGAACCATTCCCAACTCGCCGGCCCAGACGCCGTGCCGAGCGGTGGTGGGCGCACTCATCCACTTCAACGACAAGATAAATAGAGCAGTGGCGGCCAGGTACGTGAGTTCGATGATGTATTGGGGACCCTGCATCTAGGTCACGGTTTGCGCGTCGGGCGGCTGGATTTAAACATTTTCAGCATGCGGTCGGTGATTAGAAAACCACCCACAACATTGCTAGTGGCTGCAACGATAGCGATCGTGCCGAGCACTGTTGATAGCGTGCTCTTGTGCGCCCCCACGAGAAGAATCGCGCCCACGACTGCAATCGCATCCAGCGCATTGGTTAACGACATGAGTGGTGTGTGCAGCAGCGGAGAAATGCGTCGAATCACTTCGAATCCGATGAAAGCTGCGAGCATGAAAACGTATAAATCCGTCATCAAATCTAATTTCATCAATCTAGTCTCCTCCTGCTTGCGTGACGAGAGCCGGCAGTTTGTAAAATTCGCGAACTCGCGGATTTATAATTTCACCCTGTCGGGTGACCAGAGTGGTGCGAATAATTTCATCATCCAGATTCAAACGCGGCTTTCCTTCCTGCACCAAATGCAAAAGAAACGCGCTCAGATTGCGGGCGTACATTTGGCTGGCATGATACGGCACGCGGCTGGCTAAGTTGATCCAACCGATAATCGTGACGCCGTGTTCGGTCACTACTTCGCCTGTCTTGGTTAGCTCGCAGTTTCCGCCTCGCTCGGAAGCGAGATCCACGATCACCGATCCCGGCGCCATGCGGGTCACCATTTCTCGCGTCACCAGCACTGGAGACTTCTGGCCCGGAATAACCGCGGCGGTGATCACCACGTCGCTTTCGGCCACCACGCGCCCGAGCAGTTCGCGCTGGCGTTGATAAAAATCCTCACTTTGCGCTCGGGCATAGCCGCCGGCATCCTGCGCATCGGTAGCTTCGATGGGAAGTTCGACAAACCTCCCGCCTAGGCTCTGAACCTGTTCTTTCGCCGCCGGCCGCAGGTCATAAGCGGACGTAACGGCGCCGAGCCTGCGCGCGGTGGCGATGGCTTGGAGCCCGGCAACGCCCGCGCCAATTACGAAAACGCGTGCGGGCGTGATCGTGCCGGCCGCGGTCGTTAACATCGGGAAAATTCTGGGAAGAGTGTCAGCGGCGATTAACACTGCTTTGTAGCCGCATATCGTTCCCATCGAAGAAAGTGCATCCATGCTTTGCGCGCGCGTGGTTCGCGGCATCAGCTCCACAGAAAATGAAGTGACGCCGGTGGCGGCAATTTCCTGCACCGTTTCCAAACTTCCAAGCGGGCGAAGAAACCCAATTAGGATCTGATCGGGTCGCAAAAGCGGAAGGTCGCCCTTTCCGGATTTATCGTTCGAGCCGTAGCACAGTACCTGGACGATGATGTCGGCGGTGCGAAAAACTTCGGCGCGCTGCGGAACTATCTTAGCGCCTTTTGGAGCGTAATCGGCGTCGGGATAGCCAGCCCCCACGCCTGCGCCTGTCTCCAGTACTACTTCAATGCCAGCCTTGGCAAGACTTGGAATAACCGCCGGAGTTAGCGCTACGCGGAGCTCTCCTGGAAAGCTTTCCCGCGGTACACCGACAATCATTAGCGGTCCTCCGAGACGGGCGTCTCAAGTTTGGCCGCTGGGCCTGGCCGGGGCGACGGCCTGTCGATGTAGGATGCCGAAGAGTCCATTCGGTTAGAAGTCGGAACGCACATTCTATCCGCAAAGCCGTGAAAGTCCATTGGCAATCGGTGCATGCCAATTTTCCTGTCGATTCTCAAACACGAGTAAGCGCAGAATCAAACATCTTTTGTGAGGGCGAATGAACCCGAAGGACCAGGCTTGGCGCAATTGGCCGCTCGTGAAAATAGAAAAAGAATATTCCCCAAGTTCCTGTGTACCCTCCGAAAAGCCATTTTTAGCCGATTACGCGATTCGAAGCCGCAATGCTGGGCAGTCGCTCGCTTGCCAACGGGACCTGCAATGGGGCCATAGTCCTGATGAGACGCTCGATTTTTTTCCTTCTGCTTCCCGTAATGCTCCGTTGCTCGCTTTCATCCATGGCGGCTATTGGCAGGAACTTTCAAAGAATGAATCTCTGTTCGCCGCGCCGGATTGCGTGGCCAACGGAATCGCTTTTGCCGCCATCAATCACACCCTCGCGCCGAAAGCGAATGTCGAAAAGATCGTCGATCAATGCCGCCGGGCCGTCGCCTGGATCCACAAGCAGGCCGACGCTCTGGGCTTCCATCGCGACCGGATGTTCGTTGCCGGCAGTTCGGCCGGAGCACATCTTGCGGCAATGATGCTGGTGAGCGGCTGGCAAAAGACGGCGGCCGTAGTGGACAACGCGCTTGCCGGTGCGGTGTTGCTTAGCGGCATCTACGACATCGAGCCCTTGGTGGGAACCTACATTGCAGCGCCATTGCATCTCACCGCTGCTGACGCCGTGGGTCTAAGTCCTATGCGTCTGCCGCTTGGCCGGCCGGTGCCAACCATCGTAGCCTGGGGCGAAAACGAAACCAGCGAATTCAAACGCCAGAGCCAAAGCTATGCCTCTCGGTTGCAGGCTGCAAACTTTCCTGTCTCGGCATTCGAAATAGCTGGAGCGAATCACTTCGACATTGTTCTGGGTTTGGCAGATCGGGAGACTACTTTGGGCCGCGCCACGCTGAATTTGATTGAGAGCCGGACAACAAAGCAAGAACGATCCTAACGATGTATCGCCGCCAGGAATTTTTCAGCGAAGGTGTGGACGTCCGAAAACGTGTTGTAAAGCGGAACGGGTGCGACCCGCAAGATGTCCGGCTCGCGCCAATCCGAAATGATTCCATCTTTCGCGAGAGCGTCGCAAATTGCCCGGCCGTTTTCGGCCACTCGCAACGAAAGCTGCGCTCCGCGTTGGGCGGTGTCCTGCAGCGTAATAACGGAAAACTTCTTTGAAGCATTCTGATCCAGGAAGAACGATAAATAACCTGTAAGCAATTCGCTTTTCGCGCGCAAGCGTTGCATGGTCGCTTGGTCGAAGATATCGAGCGAAGCCCGCAATGCGGCGGCGGACAGAATCGACGGGTTGCTGAGCTGCCAGCCTTCCGCCCCGGGGATGACCTGAAAATCCGGCAACATGCGGAAGCGGTTTGCTTTGTCGTGGCCCCACCAGCCGGCGAAACGAGGCAACCCAGGATCGCGCGCGTGGCGCTCGTGCACAAAGCAACCCGCTATGCCGCCGGGGCCCGCGTTAAGGTACTTGTAGCTGCACCACACCGCGAAATCGACGTCCCAGTCGTGCAATTTCAGCGGAAGATTTCCAGCGGCGTGCGCCAGGTCGAATCCAACGACACAGCCTTTCGCGTGCCCGGCATCGGTGATGCGCGAAAACTCGAACGCTTGCCCGCTGTAGTAATTCACGCCACCGAGCATTATCAGAGCGATTTTTTCACCCTCTTTGTCGATTACTTCTTCAATGTCCTCGGTACGAATCCAGGTTTCGCCGCGGCGCGGCGTGATTTCGATCAGCGACTCTGCCGGATGGAAACCGTGATATTGGATTTGCGATTTCACCGCATATTGATCGGAAGGAAACGCATTCGCTTCGATAAGTATTTTGTTCCGCTTTGCGGTGGGCCGATAAAACGACGCCATCATCAAGTGCAGATTCACCGTAAGCGAATTCATTGCCACCACTTCAATGGGAAGCGCTCCTACGAGCCGGGAAATAGGCTCGGTCAGAATTTCGTGATACGGCATCCAGGGATTTCTCGCATGAAAATGGGCCTCGACGCCGAGGCGCGACCATTCTTGCAGCTCTTGTTCAACATATTCACGCGTGGATTTCGGCTGCAAGCCGAGTGAGTGCCCGCAAAGGTAAACGCAGTCGGACCCGTCCGGCTTTTTAGGAATGTGAAAGCGTTTGCGGAAGCTCGCGAGTGGATCCCGGGCATCCTGCGACGCCCCAAATTCCTTTGTCGTCCTGAACTCAGTGTCAGCCACTTTAGGATTGCTCCAATGGGGTTAGCTGGCGATCGACTAGCGACTTTGCTTTTGCCCAGTCGAGGTCTTCAATACGGTCGATGGAGTCGCACAACTCAGCCAGCATGGCATCTTGGAGGCGTCCTCGCGAGAGCGCCACCGAATACGGAACGCGGTGAAACGTCACCATCGCGTACTTGGGAACGAAGTGCCGCGGGTACTGGGCTTCCAGCGCGAGCTCCACTTTTTTCTTGAAGAGAAATCGAGGATCGCCAACGCGATCTCTCATCTCCACGAAATTCTCCAGCGCCAAATCGGCAATGGCATCGGTATTCGCCTTGCGCGAGTCCTCAAATTCAGAAAAAACCGTCGACCAGTCGCCGCCGTGGCGATCCAGAAGTTCGAGCAAACAAGTGCAGTCTTCGAACGCGCAATTCATGCCCTGACCGAAGAAGGGAACGATGGCATGGGCGGCATCACCCACCAAGAGCGACTTTGCATTTACATGCCATGGCGAACATTTGATGGTTACCATCGCACCGGTAGGGTTCTCGCGAAAATTCTCGCGGAGCTGGGGCATCAGCGGCACTGCATCTGCAAATTGCCCCTGAAAGAATTTCATGAACTTCGCTTCCGAATCGAGGCTGGCAAAACTCACTTCGCCTTCAAAGGGAAGAAACAATATGCAAGCGAAAGTGCCGTCGATGTTGGGCAATGCAATCAGCATATGCGAACCGCGCGGCCAAATGTGCAGTGCGTTTGCTTCCAGAAGATGTTTTGAATCTGGCCCGGTCCCAATGGTGAGCTCTTTGTAACCATAATCGAGATACTGCTGGGAGAAATTAAACCGTCCAAGCTTGAGCAAGGCTGAACGAACCGCAGAGGACGCACCGTCGGCGCCGATGACGATGCCGGATTCAACGGCCGTATCGCGTCCGGTCTCTTCATTGTGGAATCGTGCTGTCCCGTTGTTCAAATCCAACCCGACGCACCGTTCCTTAAAATAGATATGAACTCCTCGTTTCTCAGCTTCATTCATTAACGCAGCATTCAAGTCCGCGCGAGAAATCGAATTGATGACTTCGGTTTCGTCCTTGCCGTAAGGCTGAAAGGTGAGCTCGCCGGAAAGAGAGTGCATCATACGGCCTTTCATGGGAATGATGATCTTCCGCATGGAGTCCCACAGCCCCGCCTCCCGAAGCGCGTGGATTCCACGAACTGAAATGGCGAGATTTATTGAGCGGCCGGCGGAGAGGCGGACCCGGCGCATGTCCGAACGCCGCTCGTAAATGGCAACGCGGTATCCGCGCTGAACCAGAGAAATCGCAAGCAGCGGTCCGGTGAGCCCGGCCCCGACCAGTGTAATTGTCTCGGACGAACTTGCCATGTATCGGTGGAATCGCAATCGCCGCCGGTTAGCGGCAGGAAATCAATCTTCCAGCAACGACCGGGCCTCCCAAAGCTCCGGGAAGAATTTTTTCTCGAGCGTGAGCTTCAGATAGGAGGAGCCGGTGCTGCCGCCCGTTCCCATGCGTACGCCAATTGTGCGCTCCACCATTTGGATGTGACGCAGCCGCCAGCTCACCACCAGTTCGTCAAACTCCGTAAGGCGTTCGCAAACATCGATCCAGTCGCGGTGACTTCGCTCGTCCTGATAGAGAGCTTGAACCGCCTTGGCGCGTGCTTCGAAGCGTTCTCGGTCCGTCGCTTTGCTGCTCAGGGGGGGAAGCTTGCCCAACGTTTTCAGCGCTTCGAAGAAAACATCGTGGAGCGAATCCTCGCGCAGGCGGCGGTAGAGAATGGCATGCGTTTCGGGCGTGAGCTGGTGGTAACGCAGCATCTTTTCGTCTTTTAACCCGCACAGAAACTCCAGTTCTCGGAATTGTTCCGATTGAAAACCGCTGGCTGGATTCAGTTTTTCCCGAAATGCAAGAAAGTGAGTGGGAAGCATGGTTTCAAGAATGGTGAACTGTTCGACCAGCACGCGCATGATTTCAGTGCAGCGGCGAAGCAAGCGCGCTGCTTCGTAAACGCCGTCGCGGGAAGCGGGGTCGGCTCCGGCCGCGCGGAGATTGGCCACCACGGCGTCCAGATCGTGCAGCAATTCCTTGAACCAAAGTTCGTAGGTCTGATGAATGATGATAAAGAGCAGTTCATCGTGATGCGCCGGCGACGATACTCCGCGTTGAAGCGCTAGCAATTCCGGAACGCGAAGGTACGAGCTGTAGGTCAATCGCTGTTCGCTTGAACCGGTAGAGGCGGAAGGGCCCGTTTTTTCTTTAAAAGGGATGTCGCTGCCAAACGGACAGCCTGCGCCGGTTTCCGACTCCTGAATCTTCGATGATGAAAGCGATGCCATTGTGTTCCAAGCGGACAAATTTAGAAACCTGACCGCGTTATCACCGAGCATCTTTTTTTTCATCTCCGCCGAAAACTGGCTCTCGCGAATGAGCGTGCCAGCGCGGATTTCCCCTAACGGATAGGGATAGTCCGAGCCGAGCAGCACGCGGTCGCCTCCCATGATCGATACCAGGAATTGCAAGGTGCGTTGTTCGAAGATGGCAGAATCAACGCAAAGGCGATCTAGGTAGTGGCTGGGAGCAAATTGCGACACTCCCCGCGCGCCCTCATGATTCTTCCACGCATTTTCTAAGCGCCCCAGAAGAAAAGGAAAACTTCCCCCGCCATGCGCGAAACAGATTCGCAGGTTTGGCGGCAACCGGTCGAAGGCTCCACTCAAAATCATCGACGCGAGTGACAAGTAGGTTTCAGTGGGCATACCCACGGTCCAGGGGAGCATGTAGTTCGGCATGCGCTCACGAGCCAACATGTCCCAAGGATGCACGAAGACGGCGGCTCCCTGAGCCGCGCAGTGCCGCAGGAATTTCACAATGCCTGGATCATCGAGATTTTTTTCTCCGACATGATTTCCAATTTGCACGCCTAGGTGTCCATCGCGCATGCAGCGGTCGAGCTCGGCGCAGGCGAGGTCAATGTCCTGTAAGGGAACTTGGCAGAAAGATTTCAGCCTCTCCTTCGAGCGCTGGCACATCTCGAGCGCAACATCGTTGAACAAGCGTGAACAATCCAGAGCGTGCTTCGCTTCGCGGGCATAGGCGAAAAGGACCGGCGTGGCGGATATGATTTGCATGTCCACGCCGTTGCGGTCCATGTCTTCAAGGCGCACATTCACATCCCAGCAAGCGGAAGTAACGTGCCGGAACATGCGATCGCCGAGCATGATGTCCGCTTTGCCCGCACCGGTATGTTTGATCGACGGCCAATCAGGAGTGCCGTAACGCGCCGCAAGGTCGGGCCAAGACTCGGGGAAAAAATGAGTGTGGATGTCTATGACGGGCATATCGTCTCGGTGACCTTATTTCGGCGGCGGCTGCTTGCCCGGATGAACCTCGCCGCAGTTCGGGCACTTGCGTAATTCCGGGCTTTGATGGAATTTTTCAAATAGCGGCGGCAAGTCGCGTACGATGCTTTTCAAAAGAACTTCTGCGCGATAAACGCGGTGATGGCATTTCGCGCAATACCACTCAAAGCCGTCTTTTTCCCCTTCAGGCCGCGGCATTTCAACCACTAATCCGATAGTGCCAGGAGCAAGCCGCTGCGGTGAGTGCGGCACGTGTTTCGGCAGCAGGAAAATTTCTCCTTCCTTAATCGGAACTTCGACCGGCGGCTTCCCCCGTTCCGGCATCAAGCGTAGGAAAATATCTCCCTTCAACTGGTAGAAAAATTCTTCCGTCGGGTCGTCGTGATAGTCGTTGCGGTTGTTTGGCCCACCGACGACGGTGACCATCATCTCGGCATCCTCCCAAACCTGCGCGTTACCCACGGGAGGCTTCAATTTTTCGCGATGGGCATCGATCCATCCTTGGAAGTTAAAAGCCTTCAACGTTTTGATCGACGGCATTATTTTCTCCTTTCGGTTCCAGCTTGGGCTTCACCGTGCGACACGGGCTTGTAAGCGATCGCTTTCATTTCAATCAGCAGATACGCGTGCGGCAACCGCCGGACAGCAACGGTAGTCCGCGTCGGCCCCTGTTCGTCGAAGTATTCCGCGTACACCTCATTGTAGGCGTCGAAATCGTCCATGTTGACGAGATAAGTGGAAATTTCGACTAAGTCTTTCAGACTGGCATCCATGCTGGCCAAAATACCGCGGATATTTTCAATCACCGCGCGAGTCTGCTCGCGAATGTCGAGATGCGTGGTGCCGAATTTGTCGGTGTCCGCGCCGACAATGGTATCGTCCGCGTGCCGCGAACTCGTTCCCGACACGAAAAGGAAATCGCCCGCCCGCTTGATATGCGGAAACCTCCCGCGCGGCTTGGCCTTTCCTTCGACTACTTTGCTTTCCATGCGCGAATTCCTCGATGCCATCTCCGCGAAATCCCGCTCACAACTTGACACAAATATTGTTCAGTTCGGAATAAAAATTCAGTGAGTGTATGCCACCTTCGCGTCCAATCCCGGACAGTCCGGCGCCTCCGAACGGCGTCCGCAGATCCCGCAGAAACCAGCAATTCACCCAAGTGATGCCGACGCGCAGTTTTTCAGCGACCCGGTGCCCTCGTTTTAAATTTGTCGTCCACACGGAAGCGGCCAAGCCGTATTTTGTGTCAACTGCTTTCGCGATAGCCTCTTCTTCGGTATCGAAAGGCGCAAGGTGGCATACCGGCCCGAAGATCTCTTCCTTCACGCACCGAGCCGACTCGGAAAGGCCGGTGAAAATCGTGGGTTGAACGTAAAAACCGTTGTCCCGAGCGTCACCGAACTTTGGGGTGCCTCCACCCGTCACCACCGTGGCTCCTTCTTTTCTGGCGAGTTCATAATAGGAAAGAACCTTCGCGCGATGTTCTTTCGAAATGAGCGGCCCCGTTGTCGTTTTGCTGTCGGTCGGCCAACCAAGCACCAAACTCTCCGCGTTTTGCTTCAGCACAGAAACGAACTGTTCGAAAATCGAACGTTCCACATAAACGCGCTCGGCGCAAAGGCATACTTGCCCTGTGTTCAGGAAGACGGCGTCAGCCAGCCCTTTGATCGTTTCATCGAATTCGCAATCGGCAAAAATTATCGCCGCGTTCTTGCCGCCCAGTTCGAACGAAACGGGCTTCACGCTGGGCGCCACGGCCCGCATAATCGCCGATCCCGTTTTCGATTCGCCGGTAAACGTGATTGCGTCCACACCGGGATGGTTGCTCAGGAATTCTCCGGCCGATCCCGAGCCAAAGCCGTGAATCACGTTGAAGACTCCCGACGGCATTCCGGCCGATTGCATCACTTCAGCCAGCAGTGTGGCCGTCGCTGGAGTTTCTTCGGAAGGTTTCACTACTACGCAATTGCCGCAAGCCAGCGCCGGAGCAGCCTTCCAGGTGAGCAGCAGCAGCGGCAAATTCCAGGGGGTGATAATTCCGACGACCCCGAGCGGTTTTCGCACGCAGTAATTCAGGGCAGCGCCGCCGTCAGAAGTTTCCGTGCGAAACGATTCCAACCCTGCAAGCTTGATCAAATCCGCGAAGATGCGGAAATTCGCGGCGCCGCGCGGGACGTCGATCTTCGACGCGAGCGACACAGGTTTCCCGGTGTCCGCCACTTCCGCTTGAACGAACTCGTCGAAGCGGGCTTCAATGCCGTCGGCGATTTTGTGCAAGAGGGCAGCGCGCGCCTGAACCGTCAGCTTCCCCCAGTTTCCGCCAAGCGCTCGACGCGCCGCATCCACAGCTTGGTCCACAAGCGATTCATCCGCTTCGGATACTTGCGCGATGATCGAGCCGTCGGCGGGGTTGATGTCGGGAAACTCGCGCGGGCCGCGCACGAAATGGCCGTCGATGTAGTTTTGGAGAAGCTTGGAACAGGACGTCACTCGTTCTCCGAAATACGCGCAGGCAAGGCCAAATCCATGGACAGACATTATACTCAACTACGAACAATTAATGGCGACTGCGGGGATATTCGTTTGCGGTAGAAATAGGGGACTTGTCAGACTGCGAACCGGTCCAGGATCATTCGGGGATTCTCCGGCGAAACTAGAAGTCTTTTATCAGGAAATACAATGAGGACCATTTTTTGCCAGTCCGTAACAAAAGCTAGAAAGCGTCCCAACTTCGCGTTCGAGAAGTAGCCGTAAGGTTTTAACGGCCAACCGGCGCCGAACAATCGAATTGTTTTTCCGAAGCGAATATCCTCGCGACTAACCGCCATCGCGCCGCGCATTTGTGTGAGGTCATACTTCAGGGTAACTACAAAGGTTTTCACTCTTAATTCGTTGCCGACAATTGTACATTCTCGCGGCGCGAAAGCGAGCATGCCAATGATAAAGATAAATGGAAAAGCGAAAACAATGGCAATGAGCATTTGCGCTCCGCCGCGATTTCAGGCTTTATCTTTCCATAAGAGTCGCGGGGAGGATTACAAATGTCAGTTTTGGTGTTTACTGATTGTCTTCAGATATTCCTTGCCGCGCTCGAATCCCCGCTGGAAGGGTCCGCTTTCATGCGAGCGCGGGTAGCGGTCGCCCAACTCTTGATGGCACTGTTCGTAGCTTCGATCGCGGTTCTTGTGGAGTACGGCAGCCTCGAATCCACAGCGAAAATAGCGTTCGTCGTCTTCGAATTTCCCGCCTTCTGTTTCGTATTTTTCTTTTTCTACTTCGCGCAGCCCGACCCACCACATTTCACGCGCCCGGTCGATGCTTTCAGCGCCGGCGTGTTCCAGCGCGCCGCGAACTGCGTCAGCCTCGCCATCGTCGGCCATGACCACTACGACGGATCGCCCTTTGCGCAATGCATCCTCATAAACGTACAGTTCGTCTTCCGGCAATCCTTCGAATACGTCGCCCTCCAACTTTCCCCCTGCAGTGGCGCCGCCAACAGCACCAAGTGCGCCAAGTATGACGCCGCCGGCAACTCCGATCGCGAGCACCGGCCCCACTCCTGGAATCAGAAAGCTCGCGATCATCGGCACCAGTCCAACACCGCCTGCAATGCCCACGGCTCCGCCCACCGCCGCACCGATCGCTTTACCCATGCCGGGCTGCTCCCCGGCGACCGTCGGCACAGCCGCGATCGCTTGATCGCTCGCGTGCGGGGTCAAGATCGTGACTCGATGTCTCGGAATATCAAGGGGCACAAGCTCCGCTGCGCCAATCTCCGCGTCAGATCGAGACTTGAAAACTCCTACGACGGCTTTCATGGAACCTCCTTGTTACCCATAATCATCTGACCGCAATTCCGGCAAATAAACCATACATTGGAAGCTGTAGGAAGCTCGTCTGGCCGTTCTCCGCGCCTGCACAAATAAGCCGCGATTTCGACAAACGTTCCATCACCGTCGCGAGGCCTTGGTCTGCTGCGATGTAGGTTGCATTTAACCGTACAATGAGAAGTTCGACCCTAGCCAATGAATACGCAAAACAATTCGACGGCCCTGCCTGAGACTGACGTTGGGATCTCTCGCGCCTGGCGGGCGCTGCGGCATCGGAACTTTCGTTTATTTTTTGGCGGGCAGAGTATTTCGTTGATGGGGACTTGGATGACGCGGCTGGCGACCAGCTGGCTGGTTTACCGGCTGACGGGGTCGGCGTTCTTGCTGGGCTTCGTAGGATTTTCGGGGCAGATACCGACGTTTTTGCTCGCGCCGTTTGCGGGAGTGTGGGTGGACCGGCTGAACCGACGGCACGTTTTGATCGTCACGCAGATTTTGGCAATGGTGCAATCGTTCGCGCTGGCGGTGCTTACTTTGACTAAACAGATCACCATCCACGAAATCATTTGGCTGAGCATGTTTCAGGGAATGATTAATGCGTTCGACATGCCCGGGCGGCAGGCATTTCTGGTGGAGATGGTGGAAGACAAACAAGATTTGGGGAACGCGATTGCGCTGAATTCGTCCATGGTAAATATGGCGCGACTGGTGGGGCCGTCTCTAGCGGGGATAGCGATCGCGATTTCCGGCGAGGGTTCTTGTTTTTTGATCGATGGGATCAGTTATCTCGCGGTGATTGCTTCGCTGTTTGCGATGCGGCTGAAGCCTGCGGCGGTAAAGCGCGCGACGGCCGCCATGCTGGTGCAACTGAGAGAAGGATGGGATTACGTTGCGGGATTTGCGCCGATTCGGACGATTCTCACTTTGTTCGCCTTGGTGAGCTTGATGGGCTGGCCGTTCACTGTACTGATGCCGGTTTTTGCATCGCGGATTTTGAAGGGGGGGCCGCACACGCTGGGATTTTTAATGGGAGGGGTGGGCGTGGGCGCGATGGTTTCGGCTTTATCGCTCGCCATGCGCAAGAGCGTGCTTGGCTTGGGGAGCATGATTTATATTTCCACAGCCATGTTTGGAGTGGCTTTGATTTTCTTTGGGGTGTCGCGCAATTTTTGGCTTTCGCTTTTGTGCCTGCTTTTCTCCGGCTTCGGCATGATGCAACAAATGGCGGCCAGCAACACAATCATCCAGACGATTGTGGACGAGGACAAACGCGGGCGCGTGATGAGTTTTTATACCGTAGCGTTCGTGGGCATGGCGCCATTCGGGAGTCTGCTTGCGGGGGCTATGGCGAACGCCATCGGCGCGCCGCGAACGGTGATGGTCAGCGGGGCTTGTTGCATCGCGGGGGCGGTTTGGTTTGCGTCGCGGCTGAAATCGATACGGAAACTAATCCGGCCTATTTATGTAGATCTTGGAATTTTACCAAGTCCGCCGGTGAACGCGATCGTTCAAGATAGCGTAGGGCGATAACGTAAGAGTCGCAGAATAGGAGCAAAACTTGATAGGAGACCGTGAGACGGCGAAATTCGTGCTTCCGATGTTCCTCGACATAGCAGATGGATAAATCCATCAGCGCAGCTGAAAATAAAGTTTCACCGGCCGAATGCAAAACGTATCAGAACGGTATAGGCTGGGTAATGTCGGGAAGTCTCTGAAAGAATCATAGTTCCTATTTGTAAGAGCATCCTGCGCTAACGCCCCCTCGAATGGAAAGCTAAGCTCGCCTTTCTCCGACTTTCCAGTTAGGTGGACAGAGCGGGCGCGACGCGCTAACGTTTGACACGCGGTCGGAGGAGAAAAGAATATGGCAAATGATTCGCATATAAGAGCGGCTGAGTTTCACGAGCTTGCTGCGCACGCGCATCAAGCGGCAGCGGCGCATCACGGCAAAGGCGATCATCTCAGCGGGCACGAGCAGTCCAAGCAGGCCATGGAACACGCCCGCAAGGCCTGGGAATTTTCTCAGGAAGCCCACCAACAATCCGCGATATTCTTAAACCAGCAGAAGGAAAAGAAAGCGTAGAATCCTTTTTTGATCTGGCGACGTCCACGCTGGGAAGTGAGTAGGTCCCAGGAATCGATTCTCGCAGCGTTGGTTTTCTTACAGTAAGGGAGTCGGCGGGCTGCCGGCGCTGCAAAGTCAGATTGAAATCCAGCCGGCGAAAATCAGCCACAGGGATGTGACACCGACTAAAATCCATAGAATTACCCCCTGCAACAGCGGCGGCATGCCAACCCGGCGCAGTGTGGCGCGCGAAATTCCAGTTCCGATCAAGAAGAGCGTGGCGGTGAGTCCCAACCTTCCTAAGTTGCTCAGCAGGTGCCAATAATTTGAGAGAGCCGGCAGGTACGTGCTGGCCACCGCGGCGAGACAAAAAAACAGGATGAACCAGGGCCACTGAATCGGGCTCCTGGAGCGTTTCAGAACGGCCGCGCCGACAGCGACCGGGACGATCCACAACGCGCGCGTCAATTTCACCGTGGTGCCAACTACCAGAGCGACCGGGCCGTAACGCGCGGTCGCGCCGACGACCGAACTTGTGTCATGAATGGCGAGCGCGGCCCAGAGGCCGAATTGCTGCTGGGTCAGCCGCAGGGCCCAGCCGAGCGGCGGGAAAACGAAGAGTGCGACGGAATTTAAAATGAAAACGGTGCCGAGCGAAATTGCGATTTCTTCATCGCTGGCCTCGATGATGGGCGCGACGGCGGCGATCGCGCTGCCTCCGCAGATAGCGGTGCCGACCGAGATCAGGATCGAGGCGGTGTGATTCACGCGCAGAAGCCTTCCGGCGAGAAGTCCCAAGATCAACGCAAAGGATATGGTGGCGGCGGTGTAGAAGAAACCGCTGCGGCCGGCGCGCAGCACTTCGTGCAAATTCATTCCAAAGCCCAGACCAACCACGGACGCCTGCAGGAGAAATTTTGAAAGGTTGCGGCTGTCAGCTTCGTATGGATGGACGAAGGATAATCCGTAGAGCAAACCTAGCGCGAGGGCCAGCGGCGGGGAAATTACGCCACTCGCGCACAAGATGAATCCCACGAAAAAGAGCGTCTTTGTGTTCAGCTTATGTTCTCCAGTTTCTGGCGCGCCGGAAGAAGAGCGAGTCTTACTTTAGTTCTGCATAGCTACACTATCACCGATGGCCGACGCGCCGGCTCATGCAGAATTCGTTTTGTTGCGAAGGCGAGATGGCGGGCCGGCGGCGGAATTTCTGGCCGGCGGGGAGGAAGTCAGTCGTCATCCTCGAAAGAATCCTCGTCGGAGGCGCTGGCGGCCTCGGCGTCCGTTGGCCAGTCCTCGAAATAGTTATTCAGAGCGAACAGCTTTTGGGCCAGGGTGGCCAGTTCGCCGGTCGAATCGGAGAGTTCACGCGCGGCGATAAGGCCGACATCGATGTTGCGGCGCTCGATCTCGCTCGGTGTGCGCCCCTTGTCAGTCCATCGTTTCATGGCATCGAGCTGTTTTTTGATGCCCTGCATGATTGCATTCTGTGGCGTGCGTGCCAATATGCCAATTGCGATGCCGGTCGCCTCGCCAAGGACGCGTTGGTAGTCAGTCCTCGAATTGATCTCGCCGTACTCGCCGGCCATCGGGGTTCCTTGTAGGAGTTTCGTCGCAAATTGTCAACGCTGTAAAGCTATTTTAACAGCGGAAGCTGGCGGCGTGCTGAACAGCGAGAGGGTTGGGTCGTCTAACCGTCGTGAACCCTTAGGCCGGGCTTGGCAAGTTCAGTGAATTTAGGCTAGACACAGCTACCCTTTCTCGTTCAAATTATGGGTGCAGGTTCGGAGCCTTGGGCAGCCTGAGGGGGTTAGTCGATGCGATACGCCGCTTTTTTAACTGGGGCCATCCTTTTAGTTGCGTTGAACGCCACTGCGCAAATAAGTCCCGCGAATTCGGCACAGGCCGGAAATTCTTCGCTAGTGGCTCTTTCTGAGCCATTCACGAATCCTTTCACGTTACCGGGCGCCGCTCTCCCGACGCCGGGAATCACTGGCACCCCCATCGCGTTGAATCTAAATCCGGAACCGCCACAAGGAGTCCAAAGCGTTTACGAGACCTATTCCTGGCAAGCATATATCGGCTATGAATATTTACGCTTTTACCAGGTTCCGGCTATTACGTTGAACACGAATGGCTTTACTTACAGCATGGTGTACTACATTAAGGACTGGTTCGGAGTGGACGGCGAGTTTGATGCGACGCACTTGAACGAGTTCGGCACAGGCGGGTGGTTCTTGATGGGTGCAGGCGGCCCGCGTTTCAGGTGGTCGGCTCCGCGTGGATTAGAGATCTGGGCGCACGTCTTGGGCGGGTACTCGCATTTAACCCCTCAGACAGCTTTTGGAACGGTGCATGCGCCGGCCTACGAGGCAGGTGGCGGAGTGGACATCCGGGCGCGTTGGAGATTGTCGTATCGGATCGAAGCCGACATGGTCGGCACACATTATTACAACACCTACCAATACAGCCCGAAAGTTACGGCGGGAATCGTCATCAAATTCTAGGGCGGTCCTGGTGGCTTGACGACTTAGCGAGTCCGGCTGCATCCTCTGTATGTCTGCCTGTTACGGCGTGCCCATGCTCGTGATGGCTTGCGAGCCGGGGAGGTTCGTATGATGGGTTCTGCATCGCAATCAAACCTAGAATCGAAAAAGAAAAAAGCGCCGGACGCAATTCCTCCCAAGTCTGATGATATCGACCCCGTCGATGAGGCTTCGGAGGAGTCGTTTCCGGCCAGCGATGCTCCCGCCTGGGATCCCAAACCCGCAAAGAAACCCAAGAAAAAAGAAAAGAGTGCCGGCGGCTCGTCGAAATAATTTCTGGCACCTTTCGCGACGTTCCCTCATCCAAGGCTGTATCCACTGGTCTGTTAAAAATCCAGAGCGGGTGATTTTTTGGTTGCTCCGCCGGAGGAAATCATGAAGTCCAACGCGAATGAAACGAAAATTGTTCTGCAGGTGGGAAGCGAGCTAAGAATCAAGAATAACGGTGACATCGTTATCGATAACCCGGAGCTGGAACTGGCGCGCGAAGAAGAAGCGGCCGACGCCACGCTGATTTATCGATTCGATCAACAGGCCGGCACGCACATTCTCCGATTGCTCGACCCGGTGGCGGACCATAAGCACACGAAAACGCATCGCCGTGACGATTGACTGGCGGTTTCAGGCGGGCGGTTCGACCGCAAAAGCTCCAAAGGGGGAGCCATGTTATTTGACGAGCTTACAATCCGTGAGGTGACGCTGCGCAATCGTATGGTCGTGTCTCCCATGTGTCAGTATTCGAGTGTGGATGGCTTTGCCAACGATTGGCACCTTGTGCATCTGGGCAGCCGGGCGGTGGGAGGAGCCTCGCTCGTTTTCACCGAAGCGTCGGCGGTTACTCCCGAGGGGCGCATCAGTCCGCAGGACTTGGGGATTTATAAAGATGAACACATCGAGCAACTCGCGCGAATTACTCGCTTCCTTCGCGAGCAGGGTAGCATTCCCGGAATTCAACTGGCTCACGCTGGACGGAAAGGAAGTACACTGCGTCCATGGGAAGGCAATGCAGCGGTCCCCGAATCGGAAGGCGGTTGGAAGCCGGTAGCGCCTAGCGCCATCTCGTTTTCCGAGTCCTACCCGAAGCCTCTCGCTCTCGATGAGACGGGAATTCAGAATGTAGTGAGATCTTTTGCGGTTGCGGCGCGTCGTGCGCTGGAAGCTGGATTTCAGGTGATCGAAATTCACTCCGCGCATGGCTACCTCCTTCACGAGTTTCTTTCACCGATTTCAAACAAGCGCACGGATTCGTACGGGGGTTCACTCGAAAATCGCTGTCGGCTTGTATGCGAAGTGGTTTCCGCGGTGCGCGGCGTCTGGCCCGCAGCATACCCGCTGTTCGTTCGAATCTCAGCGACGGATTGGATGGTAGGGGGCTGGGATCTTGAGCAGTCTGTGGCACTGGCCGAAAAACTTGGTCCCCTCGGCGTGGATTTGATCGATTGTTCTTCGGGCGGCATTGCTCCTGGAGCAAAGATTCCGATTCGGGCTGGGTATCAGGTTCCGTTTGCGCGAGAAATTCGACACGAAACCAATATTATGACCGGTGCCGTAGGCCTGATTACGTCCGCCAGCCAAGCGGATACTATTCTGCGGGAGGAAAACGCGGACGTAGTGATCATGGCCCGCGAATTTCTGCGCGAGCCCTACTGGCCACTCAAAGTCGCGCACGAACTCGGCTTTCCGGTTACTTGGCCGGTCGAATATCTGCGTGCTGCGCCCGAGGGCACGCCCGCGCGCGAGCCGATCCGTCCTCCCGAGGGAATGGAAGAATTAGCCGCAGACGACGCGAATGTGAAATAGCGTCTCCCCATTTGCCACGCGGAACATTCCGCATCGGAAACAACTCTTGTTAACGCGCTAGTCCGCACGCTTCAAACCATCTACCATGTTTTTGTGACGACAGATTCCGGTACTGGAACCATGCACCGCCGCATCGCTGCGGCCACCGGCATTGTGATGGCTAGCGTGCTGCTTAGCCGCGTGCTGGGGTTTTTTCGCGACTGGACCCTGGCGCATCAGATGGGCTCAAACGCGGTGACGGACGCGTACAACGCCGCCTTCACGCTACCGGACTTTCTGAATTATTTGATTGCAGGTGGGTCGCTAAGCGTCACGTTCATTCCGGTTTTTGCGAAATACGCGGCAGAGAAGCGTGAAGAGGAAGGGTGGCGCGTTTTTTCTACGGTGATCACGGTGATGGGTTTTGTTCTCATCGGCCTTGTTCTTGTTGGTGAGGTTTTTGCTCCCCACATTGTGAACTGGATAGCGCCTGGGTTCAGTCCGGGCGAACGCGCGCGCGTGGTTTTTCTAACGCGGATCATGCTGCCCGCTCAAATTTGTTTTTACGAAGGGAGCATTTTGAGCGCGGTGCAATACGCCAAAGGGCAATTCATCGTGCCTTCGCTCGCGCCGCTGATTTACAACATTGGAATCATCCTCGGCGGCATTTTGCTCTCGCCGAGAATCGGGATTACTGGCTTTGCTGTCGGCGTGCTGGGCGGAGCGATCGCAGGGAATTTTCTGCTTCAGATATATGGCGCGCACCGTGCCGGTGCGAGTTTCTCACCAAGTTTTGACGTGAAGCATCCCGGCTTCTGGCTTTTTCTAAAGCTCTCGGTGCCCATCATGCTGGCCGTTTCAGTTTCCTTCGCGGACGACTGGATCCTTCGATATTTTGGATCCTATCTTCAAGCCGCTTCGATCACCTGGCTGACCTATGGCAAAAACCTGATGCGCGTGCCGCTGGGCCTCGTGGGCCAAGGCGTTGGCGTCGCATCGTTTCCATTTCTGGCGCAGTTATATTCGGAGAAAAGGTTTGAGGAATTGAATGGCGTCCTGAATGCAACGTTCAAAGGACTGATATTTTTGCTGCTTCCCATTTCCGCGTTGACGATCGCCCAAAGCGTTCCAATCGTAAATCTAGTGTTCTCGCATACGCGCATGCACGGTCCGGATCTTTACGCCACGGGCCAGACGCTCGCGTATTTCTCGATTGGAATGTTTGCCTGGGGCGCGCAGTACATTCTGGCTCGCGGGTTTTATGCCACGCGGGATACCGTCACGCCGGCCATCGTGGGCACGTTAATGACCGCGCTCAACGTCCCGGTTTATTGGTGGCTGGCGCATCAGTTGCAGCACCTTGGGTTGGCGCTGGCCAGCTCGATCGGGATCATCGCCTACACCATCGTTCTATTTGTCTTGTTGAACCGCCGTACGAAAAATCCGGAAGAAGGAAGCTTAGTCGTGTTCTTTTTGAAGATGACCGGCGCTTCGTTGGTAGCGGGGATTGTGTGTTACCGGCTGACTCTGTTGCTCGAGAGTTACTTGCCTTGGCAAAAGATTTGGGGCGCGCTCGCGCTCTTGGGTACGGTTACCACGGCAGGCGTGCTGCTGCTTGCAATTCTATTAAAACTTCTGCGCGTACCGGAGCTCGATCACTATGTGAGCAAGGCCTGGGCTTATACCGGATTGTCACGGTAGTGGTTCAGGGCGACTGCTGGAAAATCGGGGCGTAACCTGGCTGCCTTTCATCACCTCCACTTCGCGTTTCCAATCTTCTTGCCGTTGGCCTGGATAGCTATCTGGTCCTGCGTTCGCATCCGCGCTCAATACCTTTGAAACCGGGTGGCCTGTGCTTCACACGCCTTCACAAGCCAGTATCGGCTGGGGTTGTGGCCTATCGAGTCGATCACCGACCGGGTTATCACTGGCCGGGTTTCCGTGTTTCGAGGACTGTATCGTCACAACGATATGCGCGGTCAACGACTTGTCGATTCCGCGCGAACTTACACTCACTCTTTCTGGCAATCAAATGTGCGGTCAGACTTTTCTCGTGCTCAGAAAAATAAACGAGCCCCCGGCCACCAGTAAAAGTATGCCAAGAACTTTCGGGATCTCGATTATTCGCGTGGTTTCGATAATCGTTCTGACGCCGCTGATTTCTATTTCTTTCTTTTTGGAGGGCATGCTGACATTGGGATGAATCAACGCTGCAATGCCCAGGGCGATGAAGAGCGCCCCCATCAGCAGGTACGGGTGAATCTTCATCGGACCATTCGCCCTGGCGCATTCACGCTTAGTTCGCCGGCGCGACTTGCGCCATGCCGGTCGCAGGAACCAGCGGTTTCAGAATTTCGCTGAGATAGTCGGGATGGCTGGAGTCGCGAACCAGATGAGGCCAGCGCGTTCCGCCATGATAGTCGACCGAACGCGTCTGAAATTGCGCGCCGTTGGCGACGATCACCTGAATGGGAGTGGTGGATACCTTGGACACCGCTACAGCTTGTTTCATTTCCTCCGGAGAATACTGTTTCCCGTTGACGGCGATCATTTTCATGCCGGGGCCGATGCCGGCATCGTAAGCGGGGCCGCCATGGATTACATCAACCACGGTTCCGTCATCCTGAACGGTCATCCCGACGGTGAAAGTTAAATTGGTTCGCCGGGCGAGCGCGCTTTCGAGCGCTTCCATTTCGTTTGGCTCTTCGCTGTATATCAACTTCCAGCCGTTGTTTTCGACGGCTTCTATCGGAGTTTTCGTCGAGACTCCATCCAAATGTGCGCGCAGAAATCCAGTCCAGTCATAAGGCGCCAAGCTATTCAAAACGGTGATGACGTCTTCGAACCTGTAAGTTTTGAGCGCGGGCACATTGGGGGAGCCGGCGTAGAAAATCTGGCAGAAATCATTCATCGATTTCTTGTTTTTGGTAAGCGCGCGCAAAGTGCCGTCAATGTCGAGCCAGAGAAGCTGACCTTCTTCGTAAAAATCCGTACCGCGGCGCCAATTCGACCAGTCTTCGGTAGCGTTATAAAGAAAAGGGGCCGCATCCGCAGTATCCTGCAGCGGACGCCAATCGCGTCCGGGACGAAGTTCGTAGGTCGCCACCAGCCCGGCCAGCTCATCCATGGTCTGTTGCTGCGTCAGCAATCCACTCCGGGCGGTGAGCACAAAGCTGCCGAGATATTCGGTCAGCCCCTCGTAGACCCAAAGGAGATCATCTTTCATCGGCTGCTGATAATCCGGAGTGGCGAGGCCTTCTGGGCGGCGGTATTTCCCGTTCCAGGAGTGCGTGAACTCATGGGGAAGGAGTCCCGCGAAAGCGATCAGCTCGGGTTCATCGATCAAGCTTCGTTCGGCGGTTCGATCGTCGCTCGATTCGTGATGTTCCAGGCCGAAGTGAGCAACGTCATCACTGAGCGTGAGCAGGAAATGGTAGTCGCGATAGTGCCGCGGGCCAAAAAGTGCGCCGGCTTCGGCGACTAGCTGGTGGAAGTGCGCTTCGGTCTCGGGTGACATAGCCAAGGCGGCTTGGCTATCTGCAGCAATGTCCATGTAATGCGGAGGATCTTGCCCAGGAGTTAGCTTAATTTCACGAAAGTATTTTCCGGCGAGTACCGGAGAGTCCACGAGCGTATTGAGCTGGACCGGCGAGAAATCAATCATGTCGCCATTCTGCTTGGCACCGGGGAGAGCTGTGCCGTATTTCCAACCGGCTGGGAGCTTCAAACTCGGGACGAAAGTAATGTCGTGGATGTTGAAGCCCTTAGGGTACATCAGAACTTGGTTCCAGCTCAGCACGTCCAGGGCATTTGTTGCCGACGCGCCCGCCGAAAATCCTGTGGCCGGAGCCGCAAGCAGAAAGTCAAAGTCTGTGTTTAGGGTGATCACGCCGGACGGAATGTCCACATGAATCGAAAACATATCCACCAGGTCGCGGCGCCAGGGAATCGCTTTACCTGCGCCAGTGAACTTTAGGCCCGCAACTTCAATGATTGGGCCATCGGGCATGTGCTCGCCAGGAAGCCATTCCGGGTAGTAAAGGGTCAGCGCTCCCGCGGACACCGGAATCTCCAGGTGAGCGTGCAGAATTTTCTGCGGCGCTTGCGAAGCATCCACCACCAAGCGAATCGGACCCGCCGTTGCTTGCGCCTCGATGCTCGCGCTGCAGGACAACAGTATTATTGCAGCCAGAAAGATTCCAGCTATCCACATCGCTTTCCGCATCATTCCCCCTATTCTTTCGCTAACCCATGCAGAGAAGAGAAACACAAAAGTTGAGCAAGTTGCGGCTGACCCGATGTTATTTGCGACCAAAGTCGGGGACTTCAGAATCCACTCAAAATTTATTTACTCCCACCCGCGCGAACAAAAACTGCAGTACATCGGTGTCTTCTTCGATGATTTTGCTCACCGGGCGGCCCTCGGTGTGACCCAGCTTGGTGTCGTACATCAGCAGGATAGGTTTGTCGCCGCCCTGCGCTGCTTGCATTTCTGCCGCCATTTTTCGCGCATGCAGCGGGGCTACGCGCGTATCGCTGTCGCCAGTGAGAAAAAGGACAGCCGGATATTTTGCGCCCTTTACGACCCGATGGTAAGGCGAGTAGGCGTAGAGAAAAGGAAACTGCTTCGGATCGTCAGACGATCCATACTCCGGGACCCAAAATCGGGCGACTAAGAATTTCTGGTAACGCACCATATCCAACAGCGGGTAGCCGCACACGATTGCGCCGAACAAATCCGGCCGCTGTGTCATGGCCGCGCCCATGAGCAAGCCGCCATTGCTTCGTCCGGTGGCTGCCAGCCGCTCAGGACGCGTGTAGTGGTTCGCGATCAGCCATTCAGCGGCCGCAAAGAAATCATCGAAGACATTTTGTTTTCTCTCCAGCATGCCGGCGCGGTGCCAAGCTTCGCCGAACTCACCTCCACCGCGCAGATTGGGCACCGCAAATACTCCGCCGTGTTCCGCCCAGACAATTGCGTCGTCGCGGAACGCCGGCGTTTCGCTCGAATCAAAGCCGCCGTAAGCGGTCATCAACGCAGGATTCGAACCATCGAGTTTCAGTCCCTTCTTGTAAAAAAGAAACATGGGAACGCGCGTTTTGTCTTTCGACTCGTACCATACCTGTTTCACTTCAAAATCGCTGGCCTCAAGCGGCACGGCGGGCTTGGCCCACACGACGAGTGAGTGTTGTGACAAGTCATAGCGATAAATAGTGGGCGGAATTCCGAAAGATTGAAACGACAGGAACGCCTCGGGGTTGCTCCATCGGGCCGTGATTCCGCTGATATCACCCAAAGAAGGCAGGACGATTTCTCTCGCGGCATCGCCATTGGCTTCAAAAACTCTCAATTCCGACGCCGCATTATGGGAATAGTGCGCAATGATTTTTCCACCAGCCAGCCGAAAATCTTCCAGGCGCGACTCGCTCTCGGGAATAATTTCTTTCCAGTGGTCCTGAGCCGGGTTGCCGAGTGGGACGGAGAGCACCCGCCAGTTGGGAGCCTTCCAGTTTGTTTCAAGGTACAGCGTGTCGCCCGCGATTTCGCCTTGAAAGCAGGAGTCGATCGTTTTGACGACCGCTGTCACGGGACCGCTGTTTGCGAGATCCTGAAAGTAAACTTCAGATTTTTCGCAAGCCGACCCATAAAAGACCACGAGCAGTAAATAGCGTCCGTTTTCGGAGACGTCCACCGACAGAATCTTTTCCTGGCCGTATCCCGCGCCAAAGATTACCTTGTCCTGCTCCGCATTGGTTCCCATGGCGTGGTAGTACGCGCGCATGCCTTGGTCGGTCAGCTTCGAATAATAAAATCCGCTGTTATCGCCGTTGAATGAGATTCCGGAAAGCCGGGCACGGGGGAGAACATCGGGGAGTTCCTTCCGTGTGTAGGTATCGATCAAATGAATCGATACTTCGTCCTCGCCGCCTTTACGCACGCCAAATGCGACGAGTTTGCCATCCTCGGAAAATCCCTGAAAGTTCACGCTAGTCGTGTGGTCCGCGCTCAACGTAGCTGGGTCCACTAATACTTCTTCCGCTCCGGTTGCGCCCTCTCTCATGTAGAGCACGAACAGGTCCCCTCCGGCGGCGCGCTTGGAATAAAAATAACGGCCGCCTCGCGCGGTCGGGAGATTAATCGTATTGACTTTGATCAGTTCGCTCAGCCGCTTGGCAATCGCGCCCTTTCCCGGCAGTGTCTTCAGCGCGCTTTGGGTGCACGCGTTTTGCGCGTCGATCCAGGCGCGCGTTTCGGGGCTGTTCTGATCCTCTAGCCAGCGGTAGGGGTCGCTCACCACCACGCCGTGAATTGTTTCTTTCACCTCTTCCACACGCGTCGGCGGCGGGCACTTCATCTTATTCTCCTGGGCCTTGGCTGGCGCAGTGCTTAGGACCAGCAGCGCGGTCACGAGAAGCAAAGAATGTCTCCGTGGAGGCCTGTGCTGGCGGGTTGGAAGGAGAAAATGCAACCGAAGTTCTGTTGAAGGTTCTTCGGTGGAACGGGTCTTCAAATCCTGTCTCCCTTGGCAAATCTCAACTGACCGGTGTGGCCATCTTTCGTGGCGGATTGAAGAAAGGCAACTCCCTGGTCGTAGCTCTTACCTTGTGACGTACGGCTTCGACGGTGAGTTCCATTTGCAGTTCGAGACCGGCGGCGGCATGTTCGCGATTTAAGCTTGCGAGCGCGATCATTTTTTTCAGCGTTGGTGACCACGTGGTTGAAGTGGCTTTGCCTACTTGCAATCCGCCGCGATATACCGGAACGGGAGTGCGCGACGCTGTGCTTTGCACCTGTGGTCCCAGGCCAACGGCGTCATAGAGCCGCTCAACGTCTTCCCAGTTGATGTCGAGCCCCATCAGAAGCCGTTTTGGGCCACGCCTGTTTTCCTCTTCCAGCGCCTGCCGGCCGATAAAATGCTCTTTCTTCAAATCCACCATGCGGCCAAGTCCGATTTCGTACGGCGAATATTTCTGCGATTCGATCAGCGCTCGCTTGCTGCTGAAATAATCCACTTCGATGAGAATGAGCCCGGCTTCGATACGAGCTACGTCGAGTGCCAGCATTCCCGCGGGATGCAGGTCAAACTGCCGGCCGTTTTCCATTAGCGCGTCCCACACTTTTGGTGCGTCGTCCCACGGCATCCAAATTTCGTAACCCAGATCACCGGTGTAACCCGTGCGCGAGATATCCACTTCCACTCCGGCGATTTTTCCATGAGTGAAGCGAAAATATTTCAAATTTGCGATGTCGGCCTGAGCGGTTCTGATCAGCAGCCGTCCGGACGTGGGGCCCTGGACGGCTAGAGCTGCAACTTTGTTGGAAATGTCTTCGATATTTACGTCGAGGCCGAGAGCATTTTGATGGAACCAGCGCATGCTGGGATCGGCGGCGGTCCAGCGATACGCATTTTCCGCCAGGCGGGAGATGGTGCCGTCGTCGATTACTTTGCCTTCCTCGTCGCACCAGCAGCAGTAGATCACCTGGCCCACGGCGACTTTGTTGATGTCGCGAGTGATCACGCGGTTCACAAGTTTCGTGGCGTCCTTGCCGGTCAATAGATATTTGTAAAGCGGGGAGACGTCGATCATGGCGGTGGCGTTGCGGATCGCGTTGTATTCGTGGTCGTGATGCATTTCGTAAACACTGACCGCGTAATAGCCCGACCACTCGCGATAATTCATGCTCTCGCAGAGTCTTGAAGTTCTGTCGTGAACCGCCGTTCCGATCGGCACAATCACTCCCGTGTTTTCTAACAAGTCTCTGGAAATTATCCGCAAGCCGCCGGCAAAGCGCCGAATAAACTCGGCCCGCGATTATAGTTCGCGCGTACGCACGACCGCAAGGCGAACTCAGCGCGCACTGGTGGGCGGGCCCTCATGTTTGCTGGGGCGTCGTGACTGGCGGGATGGAGGGATGAGTGGAGAGCTCGTTCCCCGCGACGATGGCATTCCGAATTTGGCTGTATATATCCGTCAGCGTGTTGGGCGTGTGCGGGATCAAGATCGTGTTGCTGTGATCGTTTGCAGCGATTTCCTTGAGGGTGTCGAAGTATTGGGTCATGAGGACGAGTTGCATGACGTCCTGCGGAGTGGAACCCGGAACGGTTTTGGCAAAATCCTCGACCGAATCTTTCAAGCCGGTGATAATCGCTTTCCGCTGATTGGCGATGCCTTCGCCCTGCAGGCGCTTAGATTCTGCCTCTGCTTCGGCCTGCTTTACGAGAAGCATTTTGTTTGTTTCCGCGCGGGAGACGGTAGCCTCGCGTTCGCGCTGTGCGGCGTTGATGTCATTCATGGCAGCCTTGACCTTCTGATCCGGAACGATGTCGGAGATGAGGACTTTGACGATGGAGTAGCCGTATTCCTTCATCGAGGCGTCGAGGTTGTCCCGTAAGTCGCTCGCGATGTCCGCTTGGTTCAAGAAGGTATCGTCCAGCCTCATTTTCGGAACGTGACCGAGAACCACGTTGTAGACCATAGACTCAATCTGCTTGACCGGATCGGACAGCTTATAGAACGCGGCTTCGACCGCGTCGGGCATGATCTTGTACTGGATCGATACAGGTATCTGAACAAAGACGTTGTCCTGAGTTTTCGTCTCCACTTGAACGTCGAACTGTTGGACCTTCATGCTCAGGCGGCGAACGACGGTTTCCAGATAGGGCGTCTTCCAATTCAGCCCAGGGCCGGCGACGCGCGCAAACTTTCCGAGCCGCTGGACGATGGCCACCTGCGCTGTCTCAACCGTGAAGAAGGAACCAAGAACTATGCTCAAAGCGAGCAGAACAACGATGGCGACAATGATCAAAAAAAAGCTAGCCATGTTCACTCTCCTGTTTCATTCCACGCAAGCCGGACAGCGCCCATCGAGCGACCCGAAAGACGGCGGCATTCTACCTCAGGAACGCTCGGTCCCAAGACTCGGAAAATTGGAAAGGCAAGTGATGTAGGTGTCGAGAATTCCCGCCCGAGAGTGCTTGACTCACAGTCAAAGCCCTTCGCTTCTCTGTTGTGAGTCTGCGCGGGCGCTTGTAGAATGCTTCGACTTCTGCGGCGCGCGCGATTCCGCAAGTCTCTGACGTAAATCCATGGCAAAAGGATTCGACATCATCGTAATCGGCGGCGGCCACAACGGCTTGGTGAATGCGGCGTACCTCGCCAAGGCCGGCAAAAAAGTTCTGGTGCTCGAGCGCAGATATGTGTTGGGCGGCGCGGCGGTCACCGAAGAAATCATTCCCGGGTTTAAGTTTTCTGTTTTTTCTTATGTGGTGTCGCTGCTGCGACCAGAAATTATTCGCGATCTGGATTTGCCGCGTCACGGTCTGGAAATTCTTCCGCTGGATGGAACCATCACGCCGATGCAGAACGGCGATTATCTTTGGCGCGAGAACGATCATGGAAGGACGCGCCGCGAACTGGAGCGCCACTCGAAACTGGACGCCGAGGCCTACGAAGAATTCGGCAAGTCCATGGTGGCGATGTGCCGGTTCGTAAAACCGATTCTCGGCATGATTCCGCCGGATCCCAGTTCCCTCGATCCGCGCGATCTGAAAAAGCTGGCATTTCTTGGCAAACGGTTTCAATCGCTCGCGGCGGAAGATAAATACAACCTCGTCCAGCTCATGACTATGAGCGCAGCGGATTTTCTCGATCAATGGTTCGAGACCGACGTGTTAAAGGCGACCATGTCCGCGTCGGGAATTATCGGAACTTTTCTCGGAATTCGCTCGCCGGGTACCGCCTACGTTCTGCTACATCATTACATGGGAGAAATCGACGGGGCGTTCCGTTCTTGGGGATTCAGCCGCGGCGGCACCGGCGCAATATCGAATGCGATTGGCAGCGCGGCGAAAGAAGCCGGAGTGGAAATTCGCACCGAAGTCGCGGTCCATCGCATCCTGATCAAAAACGGCGTGGCGCAGGGTGTGGTGCTCGAGGGCGGCGAAGAAATATACGCAGACGTGATTTCTTCCAGCGTGGATCCAAACCTTACATTTCTGAAATTTATTGAAGAGCGGGAGTTGCCAGAAGATTTCCTGGAAGAGGTGCGGCGCTACAAATATCGCGGCTCTTCGGGAAAAGTGAATCTCGCGCTCGACGCGCTGCCGGATTTCAAATGCTTGCCCGGGCCGGGACATCATTTGCGCGGAGCGATCTCCATTTCGCCTTCGATGGAGTATATGGAGCGTGCTTACGACCAGGCCAAGTACGGGGAATTTTCGCGGCGACCCTACATTGACATGGTGATCCCGACGCTCACCGATCCATCGGTGGCGCCGCCGGGAAAACACATTCTTTCCTGCTTTGTGCAGTATGCGCCCTACAAGTTGAGTAGCGGAAACTGGGACGAGCAGCGCGAAGCGTTTGGCAACACGGTGATCGATACGATCGCCGAATATGCGCCGAATATAAAAAACATCATCATCGGAAAACAGTTCATCACTCCGTTGGATATCGAGCGGCAGACAGGGCTTACGGAGGGGAATATTTTTCAAGGCGAGCTTTCGCTGGAACAGCTTTTCTTTTTGCGTCCGGCAGCGGGCTGGGCGCGATATCGTACTCCGATTAAAAAATTGTACATGTGCGGCTCGGCCACGCATCCGGGCGGCGGAATCATGGGCGCGCCGGGTCGTCTCGCGGCGCTGGAGATCCTAAAGGATACCGGACAGGGGAAGAACTGAACGTGGCCGCGCAACGCGAAATCGTGATTGTCGGCGGCGGGCACAACGCGCTGGTTGCCGCATTCTACCTTGCAAAAAAAGGGTTGAAGCCGCTGGTGCTGGAACGGCGCGACGTGGTTGGCGGTGCGGCGGTGACCGAAGAATTTCATCCGGGCTTTCGCTGCTCGACGGTGGCACACGCTGGAGGGCCACCGCTTGGCGCGATTCTCAAAGACATGCAGCTCGGGCGCCACGGTCTTGAGAAACTCGAATCGCCTGTGCGGGTCTTCGCGCCAACCTTAGAGGGTCGCGCGCTTACGCTGTACACCGACACGCAGCGCTCGGTATCAGAAATCCAGAAATTCTCCGCCGAAGATGCTGCTCGCTATGCCGAACTCGCCGCAGGGCTCGCCCGCGCTGGGGAGATTATCGCGCAACTTTTGTTGCTCACGCCGCCGGTTGTCGAAAAGCCCTCGAACGAAGATATTTGGAAATTGTTGAAAATTGGACGCCGGGTCCGCGGCCTGGGAAAGAAAGAAATGATGCGGCTGATTCGTTGGGGCCCGATGGCCGCTGCGGATTTCGTAGCGGAATTTTTCAAGACGGATTTGTTGAGGGCGGCGGTCGCCGCGCGAGGAATCTTCGGCGCGACTATGGGGCCGTGGTCGGCTGGTTCCACGGCGCTCCTATTGCTGCGCGCGGGCGCTGATCCTTATCCGGTTGGCAATTCCGCATCGCCGCGCGGTGGAATGGGCGCGCTCACGGCCGCCATGGCTGCTGCGGCCAAAGAAGCGGGAGCGGAGATTCGCACGGGCGCGGAAGTGGAGCAAATTCTGGTGAAGAACGGACGCGTCACGGGCGTTGCGCTCGCGAACGGGGAGGAAATTGCGGCCAAGGCAGTCGCTTCCGGCGCCGACCCGCGGCGAACCTTTCTTGGCCTTCTCGATCCCGTGCATTTGCCGCCGAGTTTTGTGGTGAAGATGCAGAATTACCGCTGCAACGGGACGGCCGCGAAATTGAACGTTGCGTTAGACGCGCTGCCGACGTTCACCGGGTTAAGAAATCCGTCAGACGGAAATTCGGCGCTGGCGGGGCGAATTCATATCGGCCCGGGAATTGATTATCTCGAGCGCGCCTTTGACGATTCGAAATATGGGGAATTTTCGCGCGCACCCTATCTGGATATCTCAATCCCATCGATTTTGGATTCCTCGCTCGCGCCTGCGGGAAAACATGTGATGTCTATCTACATGCAGTTCGCGCCTTACAAATTGAAGCAGGGCGACTGGACGCAGCAGCGCGAAGCCTTGCGGGACACAGTGTTGAAGACACTCTCCGGGTACGCCCCGGATCTTGCGCAGAAAATTCTGGCGGTGCAAACGATCACGCCGAAGGATTTAGAGGCTACCTACGGGCTGACCGGCGGGCATCCGTTCCACGGAGAACTATCGCTTGACCAGATCTTCACTATGCGCCCGCTGCTTGGCTGGGCGCGCTACGCAACGCCGGTCGCCGGTCTTTTCCTCTGCGGCAACGGCACGCATCCCGGCAACGGTGTCACCGGCGCCTCCGGGCATAACGCCGCCCGCGAAATCCTGAAACACGTCCGCAAGTAGGCCTTAGCCATATCCTCCGGTCCTGCCGGCGCGGACATGCGCGGCCCTCCCCGTACATCATACCTGTTGAGGCTGGCGGCGCGCTGTTGTGGGCATTGTCGGCGGCGCGATACAATGAACGGACACATCAGGCGGGATTCTTTCATGGGAGGAGCGAGTTATGACATCGACGGCTACGCCGCAAACCACACTAGAGCGCGGCGAGTTTCAAAATGAGGCATTCATCGATTTCAACAAGTCGGAAAACCGCCAGGCGATGGAAGAGGCGCTGCGGCAGGTGAAGGAAATGTTCGGGCGCGAATATCCGCTGGTGATCGACGGGAAAAAGATCACCACCACGGACAAGATCAAATCCATCAATCCGTCGCATCCCGAAGAGGTGATTGGGATTTTCCAGAAGGCCAGCGTGGACATGGCCAAGCAAGCGGTGGAGGCGGCGGACCGCGCCTTCGAAAAGTGGCGGAAGACGGCTGTAGCCGAGCGTGTGGCCTGTTTGTATCGCGCGGCAGACATCCTGCGGAAGCGCAGATATGAAATGGATGCGTGGCTAGTTTACGAAGTGGGAAAGACGTGGCCGGAAGCGGATGCGGACACCGCCGAGCTGATCGATTTCTGCGAATACTACGGGCGCGAGATGATGCGCCTGGGAGTGCCGCAGAAGCTGGTACCGATGCGCGGCGAGAAGAATTATATGAAGTACATTCCGCTGGGCGTGGGAGTGATTATTCCGCCATGGAATTTTGCTGCTGCCATCATGGGTGGGATGACGGTGGCCGCCATTGTGGCGGGAAACACCGCTATCGTGAAGCCTTCGAGCGATTCGCCGACCGTTGCAGCCCTGTTCATCGACATTTTGTTTGAAGCGGGTGTGCCGCGTGAAGTAGTGAGCTTTTTTACCGGGCCGGGCGGAACGGCGGGCGAAGCATTGGTAAATCATCCGAAGACGCGGTTCATTGCGTTCACCGGATCGAAAGAAGCGGGTCTGCGGATCAGCGAGCAAGCTTCTAAGACCCAGCCGGGGCAGAGGTGGATCAAGCGCACGGTGCTCGAAATGGGCGGTAAAGACGCAATCGTGGTGGACGAAGAAGCCGACCTGGATGCCGCCGTCGAAGGCGTGGCGCTCTCCGCGTTCGGATTTCAGGGGCAAAAGTGCTCGGCATGTTCGCGAGCGATTGTAGCGGAGAAAATTTACGACGAGTTTCTCAGAAAACTGGTCGAGCGCGTGAAGAAGATGAAAGTGGGCCCGTCGGAGGATCCCAGCAATTACATGGGCCCGGTGATTAACAAGGCGGCGATGACGTCAATTCTGGGGTATATCCACCAGGGGCAGAAAGAAGGCCGTCTGATGACCGGCGGCAAGCAAGCCAGCGGCGACGGATATTTCGTGGAGGCGACCGTGATCGCAGACGTTGACCGCAAAGCGCGAATTTTTCAGGAGGAGATTTTCGGGCCGGTGCTGGCGGTAACGAAAGCAAAAGATTTTGACGAAGCGCTTTCGATGGCTAACGACAGCGAATTCGGCCTGACTGGCGCGGTGTACTCGCAGAATCCGAAGAAAATCGAGCGCGCCGAGGAAGAATTCCACGTCGGCAATTTGTACATGAACCGCAAGTGCACTGGCGCGCTGGTGGGCGCGCATCCGTTTGGCGGATTCAACATGTCCGGGACGGATTCGAAATCAGGGGGACAGGATTATTTGCTTCTGTTCCTGCAGGCGAAGACGGTCTCGGAGAAAGTCGGCGCGTCCAAGTAGGCAGGCATTGTTAGCGTCTGCCAAAAATTACGCGCAGATCCCTCGTCCGACTCGGAATGACAACTTCAAAGGCTAGCGCAGCGGGGCGGTCTTCCGCCGCTATCAATCAAGCCGGGCGGAAGTTGGCTTCATGTGGAGGCCCCAGCGCAGGAGGGCGTAGGCAACGGGGCCGGAGGCGAGGAGCAGCGGAGCCCAGTGCAGGACCAGCGGTTCGCTGTAATAAACCTTCACAGCACACAAAATCGTGGGGAAAATCAGGATGTAGGCAATCCCTGCGGCGCCCCCGGGAATTAGGAAGCTGCGCCGCGCGTTGGGCGATTTCTGGCGCATACGCCAGGCGGCAAGAAGTGTGAGTAGCGTGGTGGCGATGCGCGTCCAGATGTAGATGTTCACCAGGTCTTCCACCGGGTACTTCGCAAGAATGCAATAAATCAAAGTCGAGATACCAATCGCGCGCGCAGGTGTGCCGTAACGCGAATGGATTTTTCCGAGCCAGGAGGGCAAGTAGCCGTCCTGCGCCATGGTGGCGGGAATGCGCGTGGTGTAAAGAATCGTGCTGTTGGAGAGCGAGAGCGTTCCGATCATGGCGGCAACAAGCATGGCCGCGCCGAGCAGGGGGCCTCCGATGAGCCGCGACGCAGTTACGATGTAATCCGTCTTCCATTCCTGCCAGTTGCCGAGGACAGCAAGGGCCAGCGTGGTGGGCAAAATGTAGGTGAGGATATTCATGGGCGTGTTCCAGGCGAGGATGCGGACGAAAGTTTTCTGCGGGTTTTTCATTTCGCCGGTCATGCTGGAAAGTTGCTCGTAGCCGGCGTAATTCCACATAGCGAGTGCGAGGCCCCGGCCGAATGCGGCGCCGAACGGTTGATCCGGTGGGACCATTGGAATCATTGGGTTGTAATGCAGATGGAATAGCGAGACAGCGCAGAGCCAGGCAACGGGAATGAAAACTGCGACCAGTAGTGCCACCGAAAACCAGCCGGCGATTTGGATCCCTCGCGCGTTCATGTAGGCAAGAAGACAGAGAACCAGGCAAGCTCCCGCCCATTTTATATTTCCCGTGATCCACGGAAGATATTCGCTGAGGTAGTCCATCACCAAGACGCCGTAAAGACTGTTCAGCAGAAACGTGCCCGTCCAATTCCACCATCCGCATTGGAAGCCCCAGAAATCTCCGAACGCGGCGCGAGACCAGCGATAGAAACCGCCTTGAACGGGAAGAATGCTGTTGAGTTCCGCGGACGCAAGCGATATGGGGATGCTCCAGAAGAAGGGAACGAAGGCGAGGAAAAGAATCGCCATGCCGGGGCCAGAGTCGTGAAAGATGCCTTCGTACCCGAAAGGGCCTCCTGCCGTGTAGCCGTAGAAAAGCGCGAGAAGCGGAAGGAAACCGATCTGACGGAGAGGCGAGTCCTTTGACGGAGTGGGACTTTCGACTGAAGCTGGGGTTTTTTGCATCGCCAGTGGTAAGGAGCGGCATGATATGGGAGGGAGCGCGTGTTTTCAATGAGATTTAAAACTATTGCTTGACGGTGAAGCTGTCGAGTTAGAGAATCCGCCGGAGTTTCTCCAGCAGTCGCATCTTCGTTTTTCGGGCTCGAGCTTTCCGTTGCGCTGCAGGGATTGAGGTCGCCACGAACTTTTTTAAAGAGGCTCAAAATGTCCCCCCGAGACAAGCTCCGATAGAGAGTAGAGACGGGCTTTGGTTTTGGAGTTGCCCTTTTAACCTAAGGATACCAAGATCCTAAAGAGCTGTCGGCCGATTAAGTGGCTTCCGAACAGCACGATAGCCCGCGAAGGTGAGTTTTCCTTCGACCTGGATGCGGTAGGCCAGTACCAAGATTGACCAAACTTTTTCCCATTCGCCATATAGCTACAAGAGGCGTGAACCCGAGTCTTTTAGGGCGTCCAGCACGGTGCGGACGAGTGAGAGGTCTTCAAGATGCGACGGATTGGCTTGCTAGTAGTCCTGATTTTATCGTGCGCTACGGGCGCCGCGGCACAAGCGCCGAACACGATTAGCACGGTCGCGGGCGGCGGGACGAACCCAGCAACGGCTACTTCCGCCTACTTGCCGGGTGCGTATGGAATCGTGAGGGACGCCGTCACCGGCAACACTTACGTATCCTTGGAATATTATTCGATCGTTTATAAGGTGGACTCCTCGGGAAATATCACGCCATATGCCGGGAAAGGCGTAGGAGGTTTTTCCGGCGACGGTTCCGCGGCTACCAGCGCGCAATTGAACTTCCCATCCGGGCTCGCGGTGGACGCCAGCGGAAACCTGTTCATTGCCGACGCCAACAACAATCGCATTCGCCGTGTCGATGTAAATTCGCACGTCATTACTACCGTGGCGGGCTCGGGCAATCAGTACAACGGCCTCGGTTTTTTTGGCGGCTTCAGCGGGGATGGCAGCCCTGCGACAGGCGCGCTGATGAATTTCCCGCGCGGTGTGGCCGTCGATCAAAACGGAAATCTGTTCATCGCCGACACGAACAACAATCGGATCCGCATGGTGGACAATTCACCCGACCATATCATCACCACGTATGCGGGCGCCGGAGGCGGATGCGGCGGCCAGACCGACGCAATCGGGGACGGTTGTCCCGCTGTCCAAGCAACGCTAGTTGCTCCGCTTAGCGTGACGATCCATTCGTCTGGAGATTTGTACATTGCCGATTCAGGCGAAAACCGAGTACGCAAGGTGGACAACACCGCCAATCACATCATCACTACTTACGCCGGCTCAGGGACCGGGTGCGCTGGTCAGACGGACACGGTGGGCGACGGCTGTCCAGCCATCCAAGCAGCATTGAATTCTCCGAGTGGAGTTTCCGTAGACGCTTCGGAAAAAGTATTTATCAGCGATACGAACCACCAGCGCATCCGCCAAGTTGACACAACCACGAACCACATCATCACGACTGTTGCGGGCAATGGTTCTCTTTGTTCAAGTTTGACGGCTGCGCCGGCAAACTGCGGCAACGGCGGTGCAGCTACCGGCGCGCTTTTGAACAGCCCGATGGGGGTCTTCGTGGATGGGCTCGAAAATATTCTTTATGCAGATTTCGGCAGCAACCGCTTCCGACTCGTGAGCGCCGGTGCCACGCCGGTCATCAGTGACTATACCGGTGGCGGTGCGGGAGGAGATGGAGGCGCGGCCACGGCGGCGGTCATGGGGTTACCCTACGTTGTGGACGCGGACAGCGCCGGCGACCTTTTCCTGGTGGACAACGGCGGCCTTCGCATTCGCAAAGTGAATGCAACAACGCAGGACATCACAGATTATGCCGGAAATGGAATTGCTGGCGCTCCAGGCGCGGCCAATGGCGATGGCGGCCCAGCTACCCAAGCCAATATTACGTCCCTCGCTGTGTACGGAATGGCGCTGGACTCTTCCGGGAACCTGTATTTTACCGACGCAAGTAACTTGGTGGTTCGCCGGGTGGATGCCCAGACGGGGTTGGTCACCCTAGTAGCAGGCACATACGGGCAGCAATGCGCCAGCGGTAACTGCGGGGATGGGGGGCCGGCAACAAGCGCAACCTTCATATTCCCCGATGGGCTTGCCGTTGATGCAAGCGGAAATGTCTACATCGCAGACGCTGCCAATAATCGCATCCGGGTTGTCAGCATGGATGGTGCGGTACCAGGAAACATTTCGAACTTCGCTGGAACGGGCCAGGCTGGTCCTCCCTCGAATGGGGTTGCCCTCACCGCGACGCTGAATTCACCGGCGGGAATGGTCTTTGATGCGAATGGCAATCTGTATTTCGCCGACGGTGGCAACAATGTGATCCGCAAGATTGACACCAGCGGGAATATCTCGACAGTTGCCTTCAACGGCGTACCCACTTTCGGCGGAGACGGTGGTTCGACGTTGAGCGCGAGCATGTTTGCACCCGCGGCCGTGGCGCTCGATGCAGCCGGAAATATGTTCGTGGGCGGCGGATTTGACAACGTGGTCCGGCGCATCGATGCCCAGGCGCAGACGGTTATCACGGTGGCGGGCGACATTAATAATCTTGATGGCGGCTTCAACGGAGATGGCGGACTGGCTCCGCAGTCACTTCTTTCAAACTTTGGCGTCGCGGTCGTGACAAACCCAACAACCAAAGTCAACACCCTGTATATCGGTGATCCCGGCAACAATCGAACTCGCAAAGTGATTCTCGCGCCCACCGCGGTGGTCGATTCCTCCTTGCTGATGCCGTTTGGCCCGGTATTGGCGGGCGCCAGCAGCAATCCGGGAGAGGTGACGATCACGAACAACGGACTCGATGATCTGCTCGTCACGAACGTCAGCGTACCTGCCGGTTTCACGCTTTCAAATGAGTGCCAGATTCCAGGAGTGCCGCCCACGCCAGTGGCTCCTGGTGGCGGCGAGTGCCTTCTCGAGGTTGTGTTTACGCCGCCTGCGGGCACGGCGGGCGGTACGCTTTTCAGCGGCAACCTCACATTTAGCACCAACGATCCGGCCAATCCTTCGTTCAGCTTTGCGCTTTCCGGTTCGGTCCCTGCGCAGCCCGCAGTCCAGCTGACAGTGACGCTGGCGGGAACAGGCGGGACGGTGGACAGCGCCGTCCCGGGATTGGGCCCCACAAGCGGCGTCCCAACGCTCATTATCTGCCCGGCACAAGCGTGCGCGGTGGATTACGCAGTCGGCCAGCAAGTAACTCTGGTCGCGCTTGGAAACGCGGGCTCGGCCTTGACAGGATGGACGGTGAACGGATCGACGACTACGTGCCCTGGGGTTACGCCCACTTGCACGGTAACGATGAGCGCGGCGCAAAGCGTGACGGCTAATTTTGGGCCGTCTTCGATAACGGTTTCCGCGATGGGGAACGGCAGCGGAACCCTCACGATCACGCCCGGCGGACCCACTTGCACGGTAACGAACGGCGCCATCACCAGCGGGCCTTGCACCGCGGATTTTGGAGAAAATGCGCAATTGACGATAACCGCCGCGGCAAGCGGCAGCTCGACGTTTTCCGGGTGGCTGGGATTCTGCGGACTCTTAGGAATCAGCACGTCGGGAACGGGCCCCTGCACTGTGCAGTCAAGCATCTCGGGCATTACGGCGTTGAACGGAGCAGTAGTGACGGCCGTTTTCAGCGGACCGGCGCAGACCTTTGGCCAAGGCGACGTTTTCGTCGGCACAATCGATGGAATGATCTTCGAGTACAAACCCAATGGCGCTCTGGTGCAAGTGCTCAACTCCGGCAATCTGGGTGGAATCATCGCGGGAATGAACTTTGACACGAACGGCAATCTTTACGCCGCCAATCCTGATACAACTGCCGTCACCGGCGGCACCGTGGAATTCTTCGGGAACAGCGGCACCGGCCCGACGACCTTTGGCACCGCGCCCTACAACAGCAACCCTCTGGGCGTTCTCGTCGCTCCGACAGGGAACATTTTCGTCGGCCAGAGCTCGGGACAAAACTCTCTGCTGGAGATGTCTAGCGCGGGTGCCGTGACATCCACCTTTTTTCCGGCTTACGACACTGCCGGCATCGGCTATATCGAATTACTCGATGATGGTGGAAGAGTTCTATATACCTCAGCCGCGGCTGGGTCGTCACAATTCGGAACGGTGAAAAATTTCGACATCGCGAACAACGCTCAAAACCCGGATTTCGCCACCAATCTGCCAGGAGGCCCGGCATTCGCGATTCGCGAATTGAGTGACAAGAGCGTCCTGGTCGCCAACACAACTAAAATCGTGCACCTTGATTCGAACGGCAATATTTTGACCACGCCATCGCTCACTCCTCCTGGCATTGGCATCTTCTACGCGTTGAACCTGAATCCAGACGGCCAATCATTCTGGACCGGCGACGCACTTAGCGGGAAGGTGTACCAGGTCCAGATCTCGACTGGCAACGTGCTGGCGACGATCAACACCGGACTCGGTTTCAACAGTTCAGCCTTGAGTTTCAACACGATATTCGGGATCGCTGTATTCGGGCAACCGCAGTCGGGGGGAGCGGACGTCGCGGTCGCGATGAGCGCGGCGCCGAATCCGGTCGCGCAAAACGCGAACCTTACCTACACGATCACAGTCACGAACAACGGCCCGCTCAGCGCCACAAACGTAACCGCCACGGATGTGTTCCCAGCGGGAGTGACTTTCGTATCTGCGACCCCGTCACAAGGAAGCTGTTCGGGGACGACGACGGTCACGTGCAATTTGGGCGCGATGTCGAACGCTGCCAGCGCAACGATCACTATTGTGGTGACGCCGACCCAGACCGGGCCGTTGTCGAACACAGTCAACGTGACCTCCACGGTGCCGGACCCCAATCCAGCCAATAACTCCGCAACGGCGGCCGTGACGGTAACCGGCACGGGGACTTTTACTTTTCAAGTGGTGCTGGAAGGCGTGGCGTACGGGACGGTGACGGACAACTCTGTTCCGCAACAGATCAACTGCACCGACGCAGGAGGCCAAGGCACAACCGGAACTTGCAATACAACATACGCAAGCGGGAAGACCGTTACTTTGACAGAGACGCCCAGCCCTGGATCGGTGTTTGCGGGATGGGGCGGAACAATCGGCGATACACAGTGTCCTGCTACAAGCACGACTTGCGTGGTCACGGTGAACCAAAACGAGCAAATCACTGCGATGTTCACCAATGGAACCGGGAATTTCACGTTGAGTGTTGGGCCTGGCACAGGTTCTACCGGCGGTGGAACGGTCACTGGTTCAATCGGAGGAACAGGCACGATTATCGATTGCGTTTTAAATGGAACGGGTACGCCGACAGGGACTTGTTCGCAAAGTATTTTGAGCGGATCTATCGACATACTGACCGCTGAGCCAAACGATGCGTCAAATTTTGCCGGCTGGACCGGAAACTGCATCGTTTTCAACACAATAAAGTGCGCGGTGCAGATGGGCTCGAATCAAGCCATAGGCGCGATTTTCACCGCGCAGCAGAATGCTTTCTCGGTAACGATCGCAGGCAGTGGCGCGGTCGCCAGCACGTCGAATCCTACCGTCGCCAGCGAAATTAATTGCGCGAATCCACAACCGCCTAGCGTCTGCTCGACAAATTTTGCGTCGGGCACTCAAGTTACGTTGACGGCAACTCCAGCGACCGGCTATAGCTTCACGAACTGGACAGCTGGACCATGTAACGGGGCCCCCACGAATCCTTGCGTTTTTACGGTGAGCACTTCCACACCGGCTACGGCAACGGCGTCTTTTACCGTAAACACGTATTTGCTGACGGCGGTTCGAGCCGGGGTAGCCGGCGGGACCATTACCAGCAACATGGTCAACGCTCAGGGCGGTAGCATCAGTTGCGGGCCTGCGGCGGGAATACAAGGCTGCTCTGTAATTGCAACCTATAACACGCAAGTGATTTTGACGGAAACGCCACCGTCTGGTTCAAGTTTTGGCGGGTGGAGTGGAACGCCAACGTCTTGCAACGTGTCGGGAAACACCTGCACATTCAACATGCCCGCCGCGCCCGAAACGGTAACAGGAACTTTCACAACGGGGAGTGGAGGCCTCGCGATCAGTCCGAGCACATTGCCCAATGGAGCGATTGGCGGCGCGTACGGGCAGATGCTGCAAGTGAGCGGCGGAACTCCGCCATATAATTTCTCGATTTCCGCCGGGACTTTGCCAGCGGGATTGAAATTGGGCGCGACAAGCGGCTCGATCGGAGGAGTCCCCACAGGCCCAACCGGATCGTCTCAATTTACGGTGCAAGTCACCGATTCTTCTTCGCCGACACCTCTGATGGCAACCGCAACTTTTACCGTCACGATTGGCGCCGCAGACGCCAGCAACGACGCGGAGTTGAACGGAAACTATGCTTTTGTATTCAGCGGATTCAACGATAGCGACGGCACCATGGTTGTGGTGGCCGCAAGCTTCCTGGCGGACGGCAAAGGCAACATTACTAACGGCATCGAGGACGCTGACGGCTCCGCGGGCGCGCAACCCGCGCAGACAGTCGCGGGCACTTACACACTTGGCGCCGACAACCGTGGAACCATGGCCCTTACCACACAATCCGGCACAGTGATCATAGCCTTCGCGGCGGGAGACATACAGTCGGGAGTTGCCACCAAGGCACGGTTCATTCGATTTGATGACCTAAGCGGGACGAATGGGCACACAGGATCAGGCTTGATGCTCAAACAGGATCCAACGGCGTTTACGCTCTCCAGCATCAAGGGATCGTACGCATTTGGCGAGAGTGGCTCGAACACGAGCAATGGAAATCCACAATCGGGAGTAGGTTTCGTTAATGCCGACGGCAATGGAAATTTCACGCCAGCGGGACTTGTGGACTTCAATAATGCCGGGACGATTGTATCGAGCGCCGCATTAACGGGAACCTATGCCACAACCGCTGAGTCGGCTTCGAATGGTCGTTTTACCGGAAACCTTACGACCACGGGCGTTGCCGGAACCGTATCTGACATCTTGTACGTTATTTCCGCAAATCAGGTGGCGTTCATCAGCATAGACCCGACTCAAAACACGATATACAGCGGCATTTCTCAGTTGCAGGTGCCACCTGCTGGCGGCTTCGGATTGGGATCGCTTAGTGGCAATGCCGTTGTCGCGGGACAAGGAAAGCGACCAGACGGGACGTCGGTCGCGTTTGTCGGAACTGCTGCGTTGGACGGCCAGGGGAATGTCACGTTGTCCTTCGACCAGAACAAGGAGGGCACGTCCACAACCGGAACAGCCAGCGGCACATATACGGTGGCCTCCAATGGCCGGGCTGTGCTGACCTTCACAACCGGGGGTCTCGCTAACGCAGTCCTGTATCTGGATGCGGCGAATCAGGGATTCCTCGGTGCCACCGACACTGCGGCTTCTGAGGGCATTATCCACCCGGGAGGAAATAATTTCAGCAACGCGACGCTTTCTGGAAATTATTTCGTGGGCACGTTCGACCCAGCTGAAATCCATGTGGGTGATTTCTCGGCAGTGGCGTCATTCGACGGTATAGGCACGCTTGATGATACGACCGACAAGACGAATCCCGGCGGCATTCTTATCGGCGATCAGCAAGTGTCAACACCTTATAGCGTTGCTTCAAACGGCCGGCTCACCTTCAACGGCAGCGGCGGAAGCGGCGATACGATAGTTGGTTACGTGGCTTCCGGATGCGAGGTAGACGTAATTGGTAACGGCGCGAATCCCGGAATCGCTTCATTTGAATGCCAAGCAACGCAAGCGAGCGCCGAGGCACTCACGGTAACGTTGGGTGGAACTGGCAGCGGCACCGTTACTGACGGCTCCGGAGCGATTAATTGTCCGACGACTTGTACGGCTAATTTCCCGAGCGGAACGCAGATTACGCTGACGGCTACTCCCGGCAGTGGGTCGACGTTTACTGGGTGGGGCGGAGCGACCTGCGAAGGCACGAGCACATGCACGTTTACGATCACCGCGGCCACCGCAGTCACTGCAAATTTCAATGCGAGTACCAATAATTTCACGCTGACGGTCAGCGAGGCGGGGACGGGAACAGGTACGGTGACGAGTGCGCCGGCGGGCATCAGTTGCCCCGATGGGTGCTCGGCGAGTTTTGCGAGCGGAGCTACGGTCACGCTGACAGCAGTGGCGGGAACCGGCTCGACCTTTGCGGGTTGGAGCGGCGGCGGTTGCACCGGAACAGGGACTTGCCTGGTGACTTTAACGGCGGCGACCACCGTCACGGCTACATTCAACACGTCGACTGGGGCGACGGTAAGGGTGGCGCCGACGAGCTTGACGTTTAATTCCCAGACGGTGGGGACCACGAGCGCGGCGCTAACCGTAACGGTCACGAATACGGGTACTGCAACCGTCACTTTCACTGGTTTCACGATTACCGGCGCGAATTCCGGGGACTTCGCGGTGCCTCTACCGAACTCTCAAGCGATGTGCAGCCCGCTACAAGGCACTCTGGCAGGAGGCGCGAGTTGCACGGTCAACGTGCTATTCACGCCGACGGCAACCGGTACGCGCACGGCAACGTTGAACATCGTCGACAACGCGACAGGAAGCCCGCAAACAGTCGCGCTCACCGGCACCGGCACAAATTCGCCGGTGACAATCGGTGTTGCTTCGGGAAGCTCTTCGAGTGTGAACACGACTCCTGGTGGGAGCGCAGTGTTTGGGTTGGTGCTGAACGCCATCCCGGGAACCACGGGCACAGTACAGCTGGGATGCACGAGCCCTTCTAAGGACATCACCTGCAATATTGTCCCAAGTTCGATTGTGTTGAATGGAAAAGCGATTAATGTTGCGATCGTGGTGGAGACGTTCTGCAAGGGATCGGTACCGGGATTTGGACCCATGCCCGGCGGCGGGCTCGGAACTGGTCTGGGTCTGATGCTAGCGGCATTATTGCTGGCGGGAGCGATGTGGTCGTTCAAAAAGCAACCGCGCTGGGCGCTATCGTTTGGAGTGCTGATTGTTGTTTCGGTGGGATTATCAGCATGCAGCAATCTGGCGAAGTCACCGGGCGGAACGGCAACCCAACCAGGATCCTATCCTCTGGTAGTGACAGCGACGGCGCCAAATGGAGCGACCTCCAGCGTCAATCTGACGCTTGTCGTGCAATAACCAACGGCCAGTTTCCGCGCGGGGCAGTATTCGCCGATAGCACGGTCGAGTTCGTTACGCTCGTGGATAGTTCGAAGTTTTAGTCCATAGAGGGCCTTCAGGCGTTCTTTGTTTTATTCGCAGCAGAGTTAAGGCTTGACGCCAGACGGCGTGAAGTACGAAAATGACGGCTCGTTTTTCCCGCACGTGACGAAGTCCCCGTCAAGGAGTTTTTCAATGCGAGGTTTGCGGCATTTTTTCATTCCATTTGCTGTGTCAGTTTTGTTTCTGGGCGGCGCGTGCTGGGGCCAGACCTCGGTCCCATTGAGTTCGAAACCTCCGCGAATCGGTTTCGTGCCGTCGCCGGCCGGACCCAACCCGCCGCCATCTCCACAACGAGGGTTGGCTCCCGCGCTTCCGAACAATTACGGCAAGTTGCCGCTAAGTTTCGAGTTGAATCAGGGACAGGCGCCTTCCGACGTGAAGTTCCTAGCTCATGGGCCTGGATATGCAATGTTCCTCACCGCGGATCAGTCTGTGCTTTTCTTGCATGCCAAGAACGGGGCAAATCTTCTCAGCACACTCCTTTCAGACGATGGATCCAAAGGCAGTGCGAGTTCGGAGAAATCGGCTGTTTTACGAATGAAACTGCGCGGAGCGAATCGGGAGGCCAGCGTTACCGGGGATCGGGCATTGCCAGGTAAAGCGGACTACTTTATCGGCGACGATCCCTCGAAATGGCGAACGAATATTTCCACTTATGGAAAGGTGAAAGTTCAAGGCGTCTATCCCGGTGTGGATTTGGTGTACTACGGAAACCAGCGGCAGCTCGAGTACGACTTCATAGTGGCGCCGGGGGTTAACCCGGACAAAATCCGCCTCGACGTGAGAGGTGCGAGCAAGATACAGCTCAACGAGAAGGGTGATCTGCTGTTAGAGACCAGCGCGGGACAGATACGTCTTCAGAAGCCGGTGATGTACCAGTACAAACGGGCGGTGGACGAAGACGACCCCGCTTTTGAGCGTGAGGTTGCAAAGAAATATGTGGATGGGCATTTCAAGATTCGCGGGAAGAACGAAATTCTTTTCGTCGCTGGCGACTACGATCGAAGCAAGCCGCTGACGATCGACCCCCCTCTTTTGTACTCTTCTTTTCTTGGTGGGAGCGCGAGCGACGTGGGCATCGGCATCGCCGTGGATGCGTCCGGAAACTCTTACGTGACCGGGGGAACGCTCTCAACCGACTTTCCGACTACGACGGGCGCGGGTACGTGGCAGAGCGGGTTCGGCGGCGTTGGAAGCAGCTGCAGCTCAAGCTCGGATACAACCAACTTGATTTGCGGCGATGCGTTTGTGACGGAAATCAATCCGAGCGGCACTGCCGTAGTATTTTCCGCGTATCTGGGTGGTAACGACGCGGACTTCGGCACGGCCATCGCGGTGGATTCCTCGGGAAACGTGTTTGTAGCCGGAGCGACACAATCGGCGAACTTCCCGACCGCATCTCCTCTGCAGAGCTTTGGGGGAGGAACGTGCCACGGCGGAACCCGCCCGTGCGCTGACGCCTTTGTGAGCGAGATTGCGGCCGGCGGGGCCAGTCTGGTTTTTTCTACGTATCTCGGCGGGAGCAAGGATGATTATGCGTTCGGACTCGCGCTGGACTCGAGTGACAATGTTTTCATTACCGGCACCACTGATTCAACAAACTTTCCCACAACATCGAACGCGGTAAGCCAAATCCTAGACAATGTGGGCGGAGTTACGGTCACCAACTGCACTTCAAGCACCGGCGGTCCGAAAAACTGCTCGGACGCTTTCGTTGCGGAGCTCAGCTTCAGTGGAAGCGCGCTTTCGGAAACTTATGGAACTTACCTCGGAGGCGGCAACGTTGAACTTGGTTATGGAATCGCGCTAGATTCCTCCGACGACATTTATGTCGTAGGCACTACGAATTCGACGGCATTTCCTGGAGTCACAACGTCATCACTTCAGCCCACGTTTGGCGGAGGCTCCACGCCAAATTGTGTTTCTCAGTTCATTTGCGGTGATGGATTTGTTATCGAGCTTTCTCCCTTAACCGGTGATGGCAACACGCCGATCGTGTTCTCCACCTATCTTGGTGGCAGCGGCGACGATGCGGCCACTGCGGTGGCGCTCGACTCGTTTGCTGATGTATTGGTGGCCGGCGTCACCGACTCGTCCAATTTCTTCACCACTACGGGTGCGCTTCAGCCCAAGTTTGGCGGGGGCTCCAGTTCGTGTGCCAATCGCTTGTTCTCTTGCGGGGATGCCTTCATAACCTTAATTGGTCCTGCCGGGACGGGCTTCACGTACTCTTCCTATCTTGGAGGTAGCGGCGACGACGGCGTGATGAAAGGCGCTGCCGTGGATTCGGTTGGCAATTTCTATGTCGCCGGAACCACAAACTCCACGAATTTCCCAACCTCGCATGCGATTCAGCCTGCTTATGGCGGCGGCAGTGCAAACTGTGACGCCAGCAACGATCCATGCGGGGACGGCTTCCTGACTGAGATGAATTTTAGCACCAACGCTTACGCTTTCTCGACCTACCTAGGGGGTAGCGGTGACGATGGCGTGTTAGGAGTTGCGGTGGATGGCAACTCAAACATTTTTGTCACCGGTTACACATCCTCTCCGGACTTTCCAGCCAGTGCAGGAGCTTACCAGACAACCTGTGGAACCGACGGAAAATGCAATGGATTGTCGGATGCATTCGTCGCGAAGTTCGGGATCCCAGCTTTTACCGGTCCCTATCAACTCGGCGAGGTGTTTGTGTCCGGCGGAAACGGTTTGGTCTATGTATTTAAGCAGGATGGCACCATTCTCGGCTCCATGAACTCAGGCGAAGCGTTGACGGCAGGTATGGCGTTTAGCCAGGCGGGTAATCTCTATGTAACGACGTTCAATGGCCTGGGTGCGACTCCTCCGGTGGGGGTTGTCGAGTTTGGCATCAATGGCAATCTGATCGGACCGTTCGGCAATTTCCCGGCGAGCGTGGACTTGACCGCGTTTCCAGAATCCATTTTGTTCAACCAGGCGGGGGATGCAATCGTTGGTGCTGCCACAGGGACTTACGTCTGCCCAGCGTCGACATCCGGACCTGTGCCTGCGTTTGAGTTCGGTGCAACCGGAAGTCTCCTCAATACCTTCACGGTGACGGGACAATGCCGCGGGACGGACTGGGTCGAGCTGCTTCCAGACCAGAAAACTTTGCTGTATACGTCTGAGGGAACATCGATATTTAGCTTTAACACCAGTACGAGCACGCAAAACCCCGATTTCGCTGATGGCCTGCCGGGTCAGTCCGCCTACGCGTTTCGAGTGCTTCCCAACGGAAACCTGTTGGTCGCCGATACGAACGAAGTTGTCGAGCTGAATTCCAGCGGTCAACAGATACAGACCTACACCCCTAACCCGCCGGGAGTTGCGCTGTTTGCACTGAACCTCGATCCGGACGGCACTTCGTTCTGGACTGCGGACCTTGAAACTGGAAATGTTTTCAAATTCGATATCGCCAGTGGAAACCAACTCTCGTTTTTTACCATACCTTCCAACTTTGCTAGCGGTCTGGCCGTTTTCGGCGAAAAGACGGTGGGTAACAACAATCTGACGGTCACAGAGAATGGCACCGGCGCGGGAACGGTCACGAGCTCTCCCGTGGGAATCAATTGTCCAACGGTCTGCCTGGCGCCATTTACTGACAATAGCAACGTGATACTAACAGCTACGGCGGCATCGGGTTCGTCGTTCGCGGGCTTCAGCGCGAACTGCACGCCAGCTAATCCGCAGACGAATCCGCCTACTTGCACAGTGCCCATTGGAACCGCCGACGTAACGGTGACGGCAACTTTTAATACCGGCAGCAGCGACTTGCTGACCGTGACTTTTGCGGGAACCGGGAGCGGCAAGGTCAACAGCAATCCCGCCGGTATCAACATGTGCTCGACGACATGTTCGGCGAGCTTTGCAAGCGGCACGCAAATTACATTGACAGCGAGTCCCACGGCTGGGTCAACGTTTACGGGATGGACCGGGGAGGGCTGCTCGGGAACTGGCACTTGTACATTTACGATCACACAGTCGACGAACGTGGTGGCCAACTTTGGAGGTAGTTCGAGTTTCGCGCTCACCGTAACTGACGCCGGCACAGGAACCGGAACAGTAAGTAGCAGTCCTGCCGGTATCAACATGTGCGCATCCACCTGCTCGGCGAACTTTACTAGCGGGACTCAAGTCACGCTGACAGCAACAGCGGGAACCGGGTCGACATTCGCTGGATGGAATGGAGCTGGTTGCAGCGGAACTGGCACTTGCGTGGTAACGATGAGCGCGTCCGAAGCTGTGACGGCTACGTTCAACAAGACAACCGGTAATTTCACACTCACCGTCACAGAGGCGGGGACCGGAACCGGGACAGTGACCAGTGCGCCGACCGGTATCAGTTGTCCAGCAACGTGCTCTGCGAATTTCGCAAGCGGCACAAACGTTACCTTGGCAGCAACGGCCAACGAAGGTTCGACATTTGCGGGTTGGAGTGGGGGCGGCTGCAGCGGAACCGGCAGCTGCGTGGTGGCGTTAACTGCGGCCCTCACGGTGACCGCTACGTTTAACAGCGGCAACAGCCCGGTGATTATTTCGGTGGCATCGGGTAGCTCCTCTACCGTGAATACGACTCCCGGAAGCAGCGCGATTTTTGGACTAGTTCTGACCGGCCAGTCGGGTTTTACCGGGACCGTGCAGCTAACATGCACGAGCCCCAACTCAAACATTACCTGCACTATTGTGCCGAGTTCGGTGACCTTGAACGGGACGGCAACCAACGTTGCGATTGTGGTGGAGACGTTCTGCAAAGGATTTGTGCCGGGATTCGGGCCTGTCCCTGGCGGCTTCGGAACAGGTCTGGGTCTGGTGCTGGCGACATTATTGCTGGCGGGAGCGGTGTGGGCATTTCAAAGCAGGCCGCGCTGGGTGCTGTCGTTTGGAGTACTGATTTTGTTGGTTGTAGGGCTTTCAGCGTGCAGTAATCTGGCAAAATCGCCGGGCGGATCGGCGACGCTGCCGGGATCGTATCCTCTGATTGTGAAAGCGACCGCTCCGAACGGAGCGAGCTCGAGCGTGAACCTGACCCTGGTCGTGAAATAGCGCGCGGCTGATTCGCTCTCGGGAAGAATAACTAGGCTAGCGTAATGCTGAAGACGTGGGCCTGAAAACCTTCCAGGCGGACGAACAGCCCAACGTCACGCAGTTCCTGACCGCTGCGTTCGTAACGGACGTCGTTCAGCTCATCGAAAAAAATATATTGTTGCGCGGGGGAAACTCGGTCTCCCAATCGCACGCGCCCTTGCGAGGCTCCTGCGGCCATGTTGGCCGCGATTATTTTCCAAGCTTTTTCCGATCTCCATTCGTATACGAGAAGGCCGGCGGGCGAGGTGTAGCCTTCGGCGGCGACTTCGAGCATGTTCCAGGTTCCGTCGTGAAAAACGTCGTCGCGCGAGAGCCTGAGAATTTTCTGGAAGAAAGCCATGCTGAACGGATCGGGCGGCTCGTCGCCTGCGACGCGCAGCGTGATCGGCAAGCGAATCTTGCGGCCTTCGAGCTCGCCTTGATGATAGAAGCGCATTCCCGGCAAAGTTCCCATAAGCGTTCCCACTGCGGCCAGGCGGTCATTAGAAATCACTTCAGGTCGTCGAGGCTCATCGTGGTTTTCAAGGAAGCGTGCAAAGTGGCTCTGCTCCGTGCCGCTATGCAACTGCCATTGGATGGCGCCAACGTTGGCTTCGCGCACGGCGTCGTAGAGAGCTTTATCGTACGCAAACGAAAAGCCCAAATCGATCAAGCGCGGCTCGGTTCCCCAGTACGCTTCGGCGAGCAAAACTAGGTTTGGCATCGCTTCGTGGGCTTCCGTCCAAAATTCCCTTGCGGGCGGCGGCATATCTCCCAAAAGATGGCTCCATCCTTTTTCGAAGATGTCATTCAGTTGAAGCATGGCCATATCGCAGCGGACTCCGTCGCAGTGTTGAGCGATGGTGCGCAATTCGGCTAGATGCGCCGAGCGCATGTCCGCATTGAAATGATTCAGCTGCGCGACGTCTGTCCAAGCAGGGAAGTAAGGGTCCTTTCCAAATGCGATATAGCGCGTTCCTTGAATTGTGTTTGCTTGGAAAAAGAGCGATGCATCTCGCTCGAAATCTTGTTGCGAGCCTTGTACGTAAAATTCCGGGTGGTCGTGGATCCAGGGGTTATCGAGTGCCGTGTGATTGCCGACGAAATCGAGGAACAGCGCCATCTTGCGCGCATGCAGTTTATCGAGGGTCCGGTCGAGCGAGTCCCAGGTTCCGACGCGAGAATCCGGAGCATATCGCACGACGGAATAGGGAGAGCCGATCACGTCCGCGGGTGTCCAAGCGGGCAGCGCGCGCTCGTAAGCGGGGAAATTCGCAGGGATTTTCGAGACTAATCTGGCGGGATGTAGGGCTTCGCTGCCAGATGCCCATGAGCCAGATGGCGTCGAATCCGAGTTGCGCGAGTTCATCCCACTCCGCGTCAGGTACGCCAGCCAGGTCAATACTGCGGCCAAGCCGGGCGGAAAGTTGGTCGAGCCAAGCCCAAGTATTGATTTCGAAGAGGTGCGGATTCGCGCGAATCGTAAATCGTGGCAGTGGGGTTTTCGCCGCAGGCACGAGGTGAGCGTAGATTGGGTTCGGCAATCTGTCAATCGCGCCGTGGATATTCTCTCGTTAATGGCCGAGGTAAAAAGTGCGGAAATTGGTTCCAGAGTGCTGGACAAAATTAAGGACAAATGACAGAGTAGCGGCTTCCAATGCGTTACCGGGGCCATACAGAGCGTAAATATTGGGGCAGCATCGAAACATAACCATCTCCGCGATGTGGATTGAAGGGCAGGGCCAATGGTCCTGCCCTTTTTTCTGAATCCAATGCGTCACTTTTTTTCCGAGCGCGAAAGACATGAGGAAGGATTCCTAGAGAGGCAGGTGAACATGCGGTTGCGATTCGGAATATTGGCTTTGGTTGCTTTCCTGGCGGGCGCGGCTTGTTTGCAGAATCCGGTGGCGGCGCAAGATTCTGCCAGTGTTGCGAAGACGACTTCCACCACGGAAGGCCCAGCAGCGACGCGAAATCTGACCGTGGACGATTACTTTCGAATTCTCGAAGTGGATGACGCGCAGATTAGCCCGGAAGGAAAGTGGGTGGCTTATACGGTGAAGACGCCGGATTTGAAAGATGACAAGAACAAAACGCGCGTCTGGATGATCTCTACAACAGGTGGTACGCCGATTCCGCTGACGGCCGAAGACGTTTCTTCCGAGCATGCGCGCTGGAGCCCGGACGGAAAATATTTGGCATTTCTATCCGGACGAGGCGGAGGCAAAAGCGATAAAGAAGATGAAGATAAGAAGAAAGAGATCTGGCTGCTGAATCGCGAAGGCGGAGAAGCCCAAAAATTAACCGAGACGATCCAGGACGTTGATGCGTATGCATGGTCGCCTGCGGGGGACCGCATTGTCTTAGAGCTGCAAGACCCATCCATCGACGAAATCGAGGCGGCCAAGAGTAAGGATAAAAGCGAGGCGAAACCCAAGCCGCATCCCTGGGTGATCGATCGCCTGCATTTCAAAGAAGACGAAATCGGCTACCTCGACCGGCGGCGCAAGCATCTCTACGTTTACGCACTCGCCAATCACAAAATGACGCAGATCACTTCGGGCGACTATGACGATAGCGCGCCGGTTTGGTCGCCGGATGGGCGTTCGATCGCGTTTGTAAGCAACCGCTCGGATTCCCAGGACCCCGATCGCAACTTCAACACGGATATTTGGGTGGTCGCCGCGGACAACACCGATGGAGGGACGTCGCTCGTCAAGGTGACAACCAACCCGGGTGCCGATGAATCGCCTGCTTGGTCGCCCGACGGCAAGTGGCTCGCATTCACAACTCAGCTGGATCCGAAGCTATTTGATTACGCCACATTTCATATCGCCATCGCACCCAGTTCTGGAGGTGAAGCGAACGTACTAACACTCAAGCTCGACCGTAATGCGAGCGAGCCCCGATTTTCGCCGGATGGCAAATGGATTTATTTCATCGCGGATGATGACGGAACGCAGAATTTAATGCGCATTCCGGCAATGGGAGGAGAGATCTCGCGACCAATCGGGGGCCGGCGTATGGTCGAGTCCTACACGCTCGGCCAGGACGGAGCTGCCGCTGCCGTGATTGGTGAATTGACGCATCCGGCTGAAATTTATTATCTGCCAGCAGACGGCGGAGATCTGCGCCGATTGACGACGACGAATGACGTCTTGATGGCGCAAATTCGTTTGCCGAACGTTGAGTACGTGCATTTCAAAAGCAAGGACGGCACTACCGTCGCGGGGTATCTGTACGAACCTCCTGACTACAAGCCAGGAACGCGTTATCCAACTATTTTGCGGCCGCACGGCGGTCCGGTTTGGGCTTACTATGCTGAATTTAATTTTGATCCGCAGCTTTTTGCAGCGAACGGCTACGTGGTGCTGACGCCCAACCCACGAGGATCGTCTGGGTACGGGCAGGATTTTTGCAAAGCGATTTTCGCGGATTGGGGCCACAAGGATTATGAAGATGATATGGGCATGGTGGATTACGCCGTGGCCCAGGGCATCGCGGATCCCGACAAACTCGGGGTTGGCGGGTGGTCTTATGGAGCCATTTCGACCAACTTCATTATCACGCAGACCACGCGATTCAAAGCGGCCATTTCCGGAGCTGGATCTTTTCTTAACGTCGCGAACTGGGGACACGACTTGTATTCCAGAGGCTGGGAGATGGAACTTGGGCTGCCTTGGGAAAACCGCGAGCTGTGGGAGAAGCTTTCTCCGTTCAACCATGTGACGAAGATCAAGACTCCGACGCTCGTTATGGGCGGCGAGATCGACTGGAACGTCCCAATTATTAACGGCGAGCAAATGTATCAAAGCTTGAAACGAATCGGGGTACCGACCTTGCTCGTGGTTTACCCTGGGGAATACCACGAATTTTCGCGGCCGTCATTCATTCATGATCGCTATGAAAGGTATCTCGACTGGTATGGCCATTACGTGAAGGGTGAAGGCCCTGCGATTCCGCCGGCGCCTAAATCCGCAAGATAAGACATGGTGACTGCTCCACTATTCCAAATAACCATAGATGAACTCTATGGGGCCGATTCTAAGTCGAGAATTTTCCTCCAGTCGACGTGCGGAAGGGTCTATGTCATTGTTTGCAGATAGTTTAATGGCAAGAAACATTAGCCGTTGAAAATTTACAAGAACGTCGGAATCTTGGCTATGAAACTGCCTAGTGGGGCACAGTGATTGTCTGAGTGTTCGTCGCGCCAGGTAAAACTGAGAAATTTCATGTGATCGTGGGGGGAGGAAATGCGCAACCGTCGAACTCAGTTTAGGATTATGCGGATACTGTTGTTGGTCGCGGGCATCGCGATTGTGCCGAAGATTGTCGGAGCACAACAGTCACGGTTGACGGGAACGGTCACTGACGCGTCAGGGGGTGTAGTTCCAAATGCGACGGTCACTGCCATCGATGTTAAAACCGGTATCTCCCGGTCGGGCGAGACGACTGACACGGGCGCGTACTCCATTCCGGCGCTCGTGCCGTCAGCCTACGACGTCACTGTTTCGAAAACTGGTTTCAAGTCCGTAAAGTTTTCCGGGATTATTTTGACCATCGATCAAATTCTGACTCTTGACGCGAAACTCGAAGTATCGACCGTGCTGCAGACCATTGAAGTGTCTGGCAATCAAGTGGCTCCCATCGATACGGAGACTGCACAGATCAGCAACGTGGTGGACTCCACACAAATGAAGGCCCTGCCGTTGATACTCCGTGATCCCTACCAACTTGTGTTGCTCAGCCCCGGCACTATCGAGTCGAACACGCGATTCGGAGGATTCTCGGTCAACGGCCAACGCGAGATGAATAACAATTTCTTGATCGATGGGATAGACAATAACGATACAGATGTACCTGGTGGCCCCAGCGGTTTGCAGGCACTCAATCCAGATTCGACCCAGGAATTTCGCGTTATTACCAATAACTACAATGCAGAGTATGGGCGGGATAATGGCGCGATAGTTGACGTTAAATCACTTTCGGGGACAAACGTCTATCACGGTGACGCGTTATATTTCGGGCGCTGGAACGGTTTCGGCGGCGCACGAGATTTCTTTAACCCCGTCGGCACTCCGATGAATCCATACGAACGCAACTTATACGGGGGATCGGTAGGCGGCCCTATCGTTCATGATAAGACTTTTTTTTACGCGAACTATGAGGGCCACAAGTGGAGCACGACATTAACCAATGACTCGTTGGTGCCGGATCCCGCTTTCGCGACCGGGATTTTCAATTACACCGATTTCACTCATCCCACTCCGGTTCCCATCAATGTAGCTACGGCAATGTCTGGGAACAATGCTTTGCCCTACGGACTGGACCCAACGATTCAGAAAATCTTTGGGCTATATCAATCTACTTATAGCAAGGGCATTCTTGCCCCTGGGCCCGATGGCTTGCGCGATCAGCTGTTTTTTCCCAGCCCTGATCGCGAAACCGACAATCAGGGCACTATCCGAATCGACCACCAAATATCCAAGAACAATTTAATTTTTGGTCGATATTTGATCGATGAAGGTTCTCAAAGCAATCCAGGCCATAGCGACATTCTGCCGGGCTTGCTGGGGGCAGTTTCCGACTCGTACCGAACACAAAATTTTGGAGGAGGCTTGACATCCACGATCACGCCTCAGCTAGTCAACGAGCTTCGGTTAGGAGGAAATCGAAACACTGTTCCATTCATTTGCGAAGGCACAAGCACTTTTGACAGTTTCGGGTTTGTTGATCCTTATGGTCGTGGCGCTGACTTCACGTTCGTAGGCCCATCCGGGACGGGATTAACCAGCTTCGGGTGCCAGGGGTCTTTCGATTCGAACGGCCAGACCCGTCATACGGGAACCTACCAGGCAGCCGACAATATGAGCTGGTCCAGGGGTAATCACACCTGGAAATGGGGAGGCGAATTCCGCGACGTATATTCGAACGGATTTGACAACTTCTCGTCGCGCACGGCGTTCGGATTCGATCCTTTCTTTAACAGCGTCGGTGGTTGCAATTCTTGCATTCTTCAAGGGAGTCTTCCGGCTTACATCACGACCAATCCGACTGTGATAGACACCATTGGAGTTTTGCTTGGAGTGACCACTTCGGAAACTCAGAGTCAATTTTTCAATGCTGCCGAAAACCGGGTACCGTCGGATGAAAGAGGATTTCGGCAGAAAGAGATAGGCCTATTTATTCAGGATTCCTGGAAGCTCAGGCCGAACTTGACCTTATCGTACGGCCTGCGGTGGGAATATTTCGGCGTCCCATACGAGGCAAGTGGAAATTTCTCTTCTCTCTTCGGTCAGAATCCGCAAGGTCCTGCTCCTACGAATGGTTTCGAGTTCACAACTCTCAAGCAAGGTGGAGCGCAGATTTGGCCGGACAACTATAAAGGATTTGATCCGCGGCTTGGTATCGCTTGGGATCCCTTCAAGAAAGGGAAGACGTCCGTCCGCGCCGGTTATGGAATTTTCCGTGACCGAATCTACGGCAATCTATTCGAGAACACTCGAGCCAATCCGCCGTTCCTGCAATCCGCTATCGGAACGCTTCCAGCAGATTTCAGCTTACAGGGTGCAGCAACAATCCCGACCGTTTCCACTTCTTCATTTGTGCCGGATCAGTCGTTTTTCGGTCCCACGCTGTTCGACCCAAGGTTCAAGCTTCCGTACAGCCAAAATTGGAACCTTGGTATACAGCAGGAAATCGGCAGCCTGACGGTCGAAGTCAACTACGTGGGGGTACACGGCCTGGATCTCGCTCGAGACGTGGATTTAAATCCGCCGCAGCCGGCCTTGATTCAGCAACTGTTGGCATTTTGCGTGGCTAGCAATCCTGCCAATATGGGTTTTAATGATTCGGCCAATGCGCAGTTCGGAACAGCCAATGGTCAATGCAGCCCGGCGGATGTAACTTCTTCTAACCTCTGGGTGGGAGATTTTTTCGGCACACTACCAGACCTGGGGCCTGCGAACAGCGGACCGGCTGTTTACAACCGGGCATTCGCCGATGCTGCAAATAATTACGTAACGGGCGGAGTATTGATCCGGTCTATCGCATACTCTCACTACGACGGTTTGCAGCTAAACGTAACCAAGCGGTATTCCCACGGCGTTCAGATTCAGGGCGCTTATACCTGGTCGCATGCTTTGGATGATTCGTCGGAGCCTCTCAATCCTGCTTCGGGAAACCGGACTTTTCCCAGGAACTCGTTCAATCTAAGGCCGGAGTACGGCAATTCAGATTATGATGTACGGCAGCGATTCGTGATGAATTTCGTTTACGATCCGAACGTCGGGCGCGGAAAAGACCATTTGAACAACGGTTTTGTTGGACGGGCTTTGCAAGGGTGGGAGCTTGCGGGAATCTACACCGTCCAGACGGGTTTGCCGTATGACGTGTTTGGATTCGTAGATACACAGCACACAGGGCTTTCCGACCGCGCGACACTTGTTAATCCTTCAGTTTTGCACGTTGCTCCGACGAATCCGGCACCTCAGACGCAAGTGTTCACCGGCTTGAATCTCGCGGCATTCAATCCAGACGATCCGACGGTGATGCCGGTTCCTTATGGAATCGTTTCGAACGTTCATCGGAACCAATTCTTTGGACCAGGAACCAACAATTGGGATGCGGTTTTGACAAAGACCACGGCAATCACTGAGCGGTTTAGATTCCAATTGCGATTTGAGTTTTATAACCTTTTCAACCATCCTGCGTTTACACAGCCGGACAATCTGATCGCGGACACAAGTACCTTCGGGTACTCCACAAGCACTGTCACGCGGCCAGATGGGACAACGAGTGCGCGTCAAATGCAGGTAGGTGCAAAGTTATTGTTCTAATAAGAGAACGGCCCTTAACGGTTACCCAACTTTGGTCGAGGTTGCTTGCCTGTGTAAAGCTTATTGCGGTTGGCAGGCAGTGGACGGGAAAGTCAGCATGATTTCGTTTGTATCGGAGTTGGCGCCATCAACGGTGCAGACTTAGCCTCGACGCGGGCGGGAATGGTGCAAGATTCCCTGCCGTTGCGCTGGCTTAGACGTTGGGGATCGAGGTCTTCCCAGGCGGAGATTGTGTAGTGCGCGGATTGCAGCAGAGTGAAATCGTAGGTATCGTCGCCGATTTTTCGAGCCGCCGGATTTTCGCCTTCGCCGGCCTTGGCCATCACGGTAACTTCGCCAGGCGGCCTTACCGTCTTTCCATTTTAGCTGAACGCGGACGCGAGCGAGTTGGATACCCGTCACTGGCTTGGATGTCAGCTTTCAACAACTGTTCTCCGTCCTTCAAAGTGATTATGCTCATTTCGCTTTGGTTCGCAACACCTGGAAAAAACGCGCGCGGATACGGCGAGTTGGGATCTTTACGATTCAGGCGATTGAATACTAGGATGTAGTCGCCCGGACCGACGTGATCGAATTCGAATTCGCCCTTTGAGCCTTGAAAGCCCCAAAGGCCCGGCTCCGTGTCCTTAAATTTTTCCGCGCGATAGAGTTCCACCGACGCGACCCTCAGAGGTTTTTGATCGGGACCCAGAACGCTGCCGCGAATCTTGCCGAGTGGCAGCGCGTCTACGTTGTATTCGTAACACGCGCCATTGGGAATTTTGAACGGCGGCAAAGCGCCGGGCAAAGTTCTCTCGGATAGTTCCATGCGAGCCGGGAGGGTAGCAGAGAAATGGTATTCGCCGGCATGCACGTCATAAAAGGTATAAACGCCATCGGGGCCCGTGGTGGTGGCGAAGCGATCGTATTTTGAGCGAAGCTTCAGCTTTATGCTCGGAAGGGGATCGTCGGGATCGTCGGCGGGAGCCAGAAGAGGCGGATCGGAGCGACGGAGAACGCCAAATACCGAAGCAATTTGTTGATGATTGCGCATAGCCCGCAGTTGCGGGATGAGCGCGCGACCATCGCTCGACGGGCGCGTCCCGTTGCATATGGTGGCGAAAAGGCGGCCTTCGGTTTCTTGCTGGGTGAAGACAATATACTGGCTGCCTTTCTGGAAAGTGTAACCGCAATCGGCATCTTCGCCACCGGAGAACACATCAATTTCCGTGACATCCGGCCCGGCAAATTTTTCGTCAATTTTAAAATGATAGCGGGTAACGGGAGTGGCGTCGCTTGCGGGAGCTGAACCGGTTACCGAAGCTGCATCGGAGGCGCTGGGTTCACTGCCGGCTTCGGGTCCAACGGTTTCAATTTTTACGACGGTCCCAATGAACACAACGTCGTCTGACTGCAAGCCGGCACAAGCTCCCGGAGGAGCTTTCGAACAGGTGCAGGCTGCAATTCCATCTGGCAGGAAAAGCAAAATGAGGAACATTGCGAGAATTGCGCGCCGAATCATCGTCGATATCCTACATGGAGCTGGGATTGGAATCGAGCGTGGAAGACCGATTTTCCCAAAAATATTCCTAATCTGAGAGGATTCCACTTTGAAACTTTGACGTGCTCTGCGGTGCCGAGGAAGACAATGCGCTCTTCTCTCCCTCCCACAGCCGAAATCCGCCCAGAATCGCATTTTCGTTGCGTCCCATACGGGCGCCGGGCGGGAGCTTTTTCAGTTTCTTCACATTTCCGCCGCCCAGCACTACATAGTCGGCTTCGAGGGCGCTGATCAGTTTCTTCGTCACTGCGAAAACTTCCTTCCTCCATTTTTTCTTGCCGAGTCGTTTGAGCCCCCGCAGACCAAGATAGTCCTCATAGGTTTTTCCATGCTTATACGGCAGGTGAGCAAGCTCCATCGGTTCCAAGATTCCTTCCACCATCATCGCCGAGCCGAGACCGGTTCCCAATCCAAGGAACAACATCCGTTCGCCAAGATAGCTTCCGAGGGCTTGCATGGCTGCGTCATTGATGATTCTTACCGGGCAGCCGAAGGCTTTTCTGAAGTTGAAGCCGACCCAACCGTCGCCCAGATTGTGCGGTTCATGCATGGGATGGCCGGCAATAACCGGACCAGGAAAACCGATGGAAACCCGGTCATATTTCCAGTTACGAGTCGCCGCCCTTACGTCTCGAATCATCTTCTTGGCGGTCATGTTCGGGCCCGAGGGGATCTTGACCGACTGTTTCTGTCCGGTGGCCTGGATTTTAATGTTGCTGCCGCCCACATCGAGAACCAGGGTTTTATGCGAGGACTTCGGCTTGGTTTCTCTAATTTTACTCATCTAGGGAGCTTTTCCTCTCCACCACAGAACTTTGGCCAAAATTTTCCACTCGTGTTTGCCATCGAGCGTGATCGATTCGTATTCGCGATTTTCCGGCTGTAGGGTATCCGTGTGTCCGTAGCGCTCGAAACGGGATACTGTCAATCCCATCTCGCGATGCCATGCGATTACGATTTTTCCATTCAGCTTGCCGCGCTCGCTTTGCGAAGAGTCCACGGCGACAATGTAGCCGTTTTGAATTAAAGGCGTCATTGAGTTGCCTTTGACGCGCAGGCAAGTCGTCGAGGCGGGATTAGGGCACCAATCCTTGGGGGCTGCAATCATGCTTTCAACCGGAGCCTCGCGCAGAACGGAGGCGTCGTCACCTTTTTCGCCGTGTGATGCGGCTACAGCGGTCAGTAGAGGAACGGCAACGAGTTGCAACTTATCGCGCAAGTTCTTCTTGCGGCCGCTGCCCGCGCTCACAATCTCAAAGTCGGGCGTGAACGTTTTTCTTAGGCGGCGCCGCATTTCAGGAACAACGCGCATCAAGTCTTCATTGTGCAGGCCTGCTCGTCCCCAGAAAAACCAGCACGCTGGATCGCCGGCCAGATTCCCAAGCTCTATATAGGCATTTGAGGGAGGCTCCTGCACGCCGCGTTCCCAGCGCGACACGGTCATCGCCGAGCAATGGAGTCCTTCGCCGAACGCCATTTGGTCTAGACGCATCTTTTGGCGCAGCTCCAAAATGGCTCGAGCCCAGTTCGGCGTAACAGGCGATTTTGATTTACCGGGTAGCTTTGGCACTGTGCACTGCCTGCGCTAGTAACACTAACGCTCCCACCGTACATAGCGCAAGGCCCTATCGCTCGGGTTCAGACCTCTAACGTTTGCGGCTAGTATCGAACGTTACGAAGGAGTATGGTGGAAACGTCTCATTAGCATCTGTCCGCTGCGCCCCCTTGGCGTCGGGATCCCTGCGAAATCAGACCAATACCTTTGAAAGCCCGAGGCCTTCATGTCAGACGGTTCCACTCAAGTGCGTCCAGGGGATCTTTCTAGGTTCTCTGCAAACGATGGCAACAAAAGCACCTCGCAGAACCAGATATTGCGCGGACTCCCGACCAAGGAATCCCGCACCATTTTGCCGGCTCTAGAATTCATCGATCTGCCCACACATACCGTACTGAATGAGATTTCCGAGCCGATCACATCCGGTTATTTTATCGAGAGTGGTTTGGCGTCCGTTTTGAACGTCATGGAAGACGGAAAAAGCGTAGAAGTCGGGCTGCTTGGCAAAGAAGGCTTCGTGGGAATACCTCTTCTGGTTGGGTTTAGCACCAGTCCTGCGCGCGTGATCATGCAAATCGAAGGCAGCGGTTTTAGGATAAGCGCGAAGGATTTCGCGGCTATTTTGCCGCAGTGCCCCGAACTGGAAAAGTCGTTGAACCGTTTTTCACAGGAGCTGAATGTACAAGCTACTCAGGTGGCTGCCTGCAACCGGCTTCACGAAGTCGATGAACGGCTGGCTCGTTGGCTACTAATGAGCCAAGACCGCGTGGGGGGAGACATCGTCCCGCTAACGCAGGAATTCCTAGCGCACATGCTGGGCACCCGGCGCGCGAGCGTGACTCTAGCCGCGGGGATGCTGCAAAAGGCCGGGCTGATCAAGTACAAGCGGGGGGAAGTGAAGATTGAAAATCGGAAGGAACTAGAAGACGCCTCTTGCGAATGCTACGCAGCCATAAACCGGCAGTCACAGCGTTGGCGCAAGGATGCAAAACGTTAGTTGTTGGTACGCTGGCGGACAGACAGCGAGACATCTACGTTTGTAGCTTTTCAAGACTTGAGGTATGCGCTTTATGAATCAATCCGATTGGTACAGCGTTTACACCGCTGCTCTTCTTGAACCCAATCCCACGAAACTTCCCACACGAATCCACGACGCGGAAACCGCCATCTTCTCGCGAATTCAAACCCTTGCCGAAGATGCAGATTCGATCCGTGAACGAGAGACGATTGCAGCCGCGCTGTCCAATTTGCGAGCTTTGCAGAGGAACATGCTGCGTCGCCCCTGAGCTTCGATGCCGCGGATGAATGGATTGGATACAGCACGTGTCCGGAAGGGCGATATCTGTATCGTACTGCGAGCGATAAAACTAGGGCTCAAGCGTGTAGGTTTCTGAGACGACCGCACTGTTTGCAAATTTGGGTGCCACCGCAATGGCTTGAACTGTCGCGGAGCGCGTTATCTTAAACGGCATTTTGTAGACTTCACCGTGCGTCTGCGTAGGAAGCGAGCCGTCCGTCGTGTAATGGATAACCGCGCTAGAATTAGAATCGGTCATCTCGATCTGCAGCGATGATTGGAAAGATTCCGAAGAAGGAGCGATTACCGGGGTGGCCACCACTGGCAGCAAACCGTATACGTCCACTTGGTTAGACGTTCCGATATACACCTTCCCATTAACCACGGTTGGAACGGCGAATTTCACGGCGTTTCCAGCTTGATCCCGATGGCCGGCGGCTTGCGAGCTGTTCCAAAGCTCAGTTGAAGTGTTTGTGGCGTCGAAGGCGTGCAGCACCGCCGGCCCGGGTCCGGGACCGGGCGAGCCATATTGCGACGAATCGATCGCCCACAAAATTGCAGTCCCGGCGCTCGTGCCGTTAGAAGAAATGGAGGGAGTGGCACCTGGAAAACCGATGGATGTCGAGTTGCCGGTAATATGAGTGAAGTCGGGAACCCCATTCGTTACGGGAATCGTCTTCAGCGTGTCTCCGCTGCCCCAGTAATACAATATGCTGTTCCAGTAGGCCGGCATGCTCCACATTCCGCCAATCGCACCGGATGCCGACTCCTCCAGGATTTCCGGATCGTCGGTGGTACAGTTGGACTTGCCGATGTAATGGACATTGTTCTTGGTCATTTGATCGCGATTAACTACGTAGATCGCTCCCTCTTTACCTGCTCCCACTAAAGTGTGTGGGTCTCCAGGCTGGTCTGGAAGCACCAGGACCCCGCCGGAACCGAGGTCTATGTCTTCCGACGAGAGGCACGCCTGATCGGAGGGCGTGAAATAATCCACCAGAGAGATATTTCCATTCGTGGTACCCAATTTCATGATCGTGTCGCCCAACTCAGATTCGGTGTTCGTAACATTATTCGTGTCGAAGGTACCGTTCCCGCTGGCTAGATAGATATAATTGTTCGCATCTGCTGCAACACCGGACCCCGCCATCCAGAATCCGCCTAACCCGCCATTGGGAGTTGTAATCAGCAGGCTGGTCTGAGCAAACATCGTTGTGTTGTAAGCGAACAGCCAACCGTGATAAGGGCCAATGTCGCAGTGCGAAGCGAAAGCAACATAGAGTTCGCCGTTCAGCAAAAGTAGGCCCGGGCGATTATGCTGATGCAGAGAATCAAAGCTTAACTCACCGTTCTGTGAACCGTCGCCCGTGCCGCTCACGGTGGCTGCGATCACCACAGGCCCCGGCGCTTTCTCAAGTCCGGTAGTCAAATCGAGCGCGTGCAAACGGTGAATGTAAGTCGAGCCAGTCTCCGATTTTGCTTCCACGTAAATTGTTTGCGCAACGGAATCGATAACCGGAGTGCCGGAAATGCCAATCTGCGGCTGCAAGTCTGTGCAACCGATCGTCGTGGAGGATTCCAGCGGATGTTCGCCCGCTTCGGCGCCGTGCAGTTTATCCACCAAGCTCGCGGTCCAAAGCGCCGTTGCTCTGGAGTCAGCATCGAAGGCATAGACGCGGTCGGTTTCTGTCGCAACGATCAGAACATTATGTTTTACGCCGCCTATGGAGACATTCGGGACGTAAAGAGGCTGCGCGTAAACCTGCCCGGCAACTGGCAGCGCAAATAATTTCGCAAAGTGCCCGACATTTACATTGGAGGTCGTAAGTATCGTTTCACTCGTGTTTTGACCCGTACGCCCAATATCGTTGTGCTGAGTTAAGACGCTCGTCTGCGCAGCAGCGCTGAATGCTACCGATAGGATCAGCGCCCCAAGAATTTCAACGCGGCGCCAGAACTGCGAAAAGGGTACCGAATGCACGCTGAAATAGGCACCGCAATTCTCGTTCATTGTTCGGGTGGCGGGCATGAATAGGCTCCTGAAAATGGTAATGGTTGGCGAGGGAGGGGGCACCAAAATAACAGTTTTTCCGATGAAAATCATTGGGAACCTCACGCCCTACTTTCCGCTTTAGCATCAAAGCTTAGCAAGAAGATTGGTCGGGCGGTGCAAGTGATTACTGGTATGAAAACCTGCAGCATTTCCTAACGTACAACCTCAAACGCCGCGAGGGTGTTTAGCCCGGTCTTTGGGTCCGCCACAGTTGGGTTGACGAGCAGGAAATTATACGCCTGGTTGAATTTTAGAGCGGGATCGGGACTGGGTATCCATAACTCGATTTTGTAATGGCCGGACTGAAGAGCGGGGATTAAGAGCCGCTCCGAGAACAACCGTTGTTCGCCAGGCGCCAGGCTGCGGAAATCCACGCTCGGCAAAACCCGCCGGACAAAATTGTGCCCGGAGTCGTCGTCGATAGCGAGATAGATCGAACGGGCTTCCGACGTTCGGGTTGTTCCAACATTTGTAAATGTAAGCTCGGCGCGCAGCCAGTTTTCATTGTTCGTTTTGAACGAGAATCCAGCGTGAAGGAGTGCGATTCGGGGCTCGTCGGCGCCATTTTCAGCGGTTGCCGGGGCAGCTTCGAAATCGCGCGCGATCTTTATTTCGTGCTTCCCATCATCCTTGCGCCGCTTTGCGACCGAAGGCTGCGAAGTAGTCGGAGCAGCCGGATCCGATGCGCTTTGGAGCCCCCTTAACGCGAAGGTAGCGCCTGCGCGTTCTGCACTCGTCGGCAAATTCGAAGCGCCCAGAAACAGCGCTAGCAACACGATTCTAGTCATTCGCGCTCTTATCGCGGGCAGGCTCGTCCAACTGGAAGGAATGGTTGGGGGTGAGCGACGGGGTTTGAAAACGAAGGACAAATCCTAATCGCCAGTGAAACTGTTGCGCTTACCCGGTCGCTCGACCCCAAACCAAGCCATTTTGCGCACGTTTTGATACCAAAATGATACCAAATTCCCGAGCTGACTCGTGCTGCGTAACGCACCGCAAGATCAACTCCAAACTTTGCAATGGACGAACTGATTGCTTGGTCACAAGCGATTTGAGAATCTTGCCATGAGAGGCCGGAAACCCAGAAAGGAATCTCGAGCAATAGAGTTCCGTCGGAAACTCATCGAATGGAAGCAGACTCCTGAATCGTCGCGGCCACCGCTGCGGGCGCGGTTGAGAAATTAGAGTTTGGGTTGCAAAAAGAATTTCAGCTACGCTCACCACCAGAGTCGGCTCGGAGGAGATACAGCAATGACCGACCAGGAAGCGGCGTTCGTTGTGATCCTAATGGATGCCTTGACACACCGCCGCGATTGCCGACGCATTGCGTCAGGCGAGTGCTCGAAAGACTGCTCGCAACCTGCCTGGGAGAATTTAGGGCCTCCGGCCCGCGAAACCTCATGAAAATCGCTGAACGTTAGGCCAGGCAGGGCTCATGAATTTAATTCCTTTGATTTCAGCACGCCTTGATTTGCCATTCAGGGCCTTTCAACCCTGTGGTTCTGTTTTTCTGGAACCGCCGTTTCCATTGGTCGTCGTAGCGTCGCCCTTCAGGGCGGCATCTTGCCGTTGCCTTCGTTACAACTGGGCGAAACAAGTTACTCATCTCAGCACAAAATGCCGCATCAACTTTTCTCCGGCGCCAGCCGGTGTTACTGTCACAATCAAACCAGGAAGCCCGGCACTACGAAACACGATAGGCCGCCTTGGGAGCGAACGAGTGAGACGAATAAAACAAGCGACCATTCGGAATGTTGTCCTGATCTTGTCTTTTGCGTCGTTCGCGAGCGCCACGCTCGCTCAGGACAATCAATCGAAAGCACAGTCTCAATCGCAGCCGCAATCGCTCGGCGACGTGGCTCGTCAAGCGCGTGCCGCACAATCGTCCGCACCAAAGTCCGCGATCGTGCTGGACGACGACAATATGCCCAAATCCAAAGGCGGTGCCGGTGGCAGCGCGAAACTTTCGCCAGACAAGCAAGCCTATTGCGACGAATTGCGTCAACGCAAAGACCCCGACGCCGAACAAGGTTGCGCGGCGCTTGCCGTCGACATGGGCCCTAAATACGAGGATGTGTTCGCGCGCTACGTCGAACTGGCAAAAAACCTTTGCGCTGCAAACGGCGGGCGCCTTCCGTCCAGCGAGCCCAAAGTCCTGCCCTATCGGCGCAATGGCATGAGCTAATAACCGTATCCCAGGTTTGGCGAAGTAATGAATCCTGAAACGAAGTTGCTGATAGACGCGGAAAAAGGAAGCGACATCATCCGCCAGGAAGAAGTTCGCGAGTTCGACAAATCCGTGCCCGACTGGCGCAATCCCAGTGCTTTGGCAGCGAATCCGCGGGAGAAGCAGCGCTACACCGAGATCACGGCGGAATACAACGCTCGCATCGCTGCACACGAAACCGCTACGATGAAGGAAAAAGCTCACGGCCAACGATTCGTCGTGGACATGATGCGCCTGCGAGACACCTGCACGCCGCATTAAGCGATGATCTTGAACTTGAGAAGTTGGAGTGTTTGCTTGAGGCGCTGCGCGCACAACTGTTGAGATTCCAGCCCTACGTCGAAAACATGTTCGGCATTTTTTCTCCCACACTGACAAAGACAGTACCTTGACGCCTGTCGGTATACATCACACACTTAGGGTCATGGAGGATTTTATGAGCAACAAACATCTCCCACGGCTCTTCGCACAAGCGCCAGTCCGCTTCTCTCGCCTTGGGTAAGGTTTTTTGCCGTACGCATTTCCCGAAGCTTTTGGTCAATTGCAAGATTGGAATCGAAATCCTAACACAGATAACATTCTGGTTTCACGGACCTAGTAATAATGGCGGTAACATTCGAAGAAACGCTGCTTTCCGTCTGGCGGCAGGCGATGGTCGAGAATCTCGCTGCCGTCGTACTGGACGGAGGCACGTGGCCGGTGAAACGGACAGCACGTCGGCGGCTTCGGCAGGTCGATTTCCAATTTGATGGGAAAAGCATTCGCGGCCTTGAACAAAATCCCGACCGGAAATCCCGATGGGCGCAATTGGCGCGCGCTGGCGAGAAGGTTATGCAGTTTCTTGCGGACACTGGGTACATCGCCGTGGTGGTAGATGGCCAACTACATTTCTACGGGAAGCTGAGTCCAAAACAACTCGCCCAGTAGTTCCCATTCAAAAATTTAGGGATGACGCTGATGCTTGTCACTGGAAATCTTTTAATGGCTTGGGTGCTCGCACTTCCTGCATCCATATGCTTGGCGGCGTCCCTTTTGCGGGTCTTAGCAGGCTAAGCAAGAGCTGACCACGCCCGATCACCTTAACCTTGCTAAATCCGACTCTCACTTTTCCCCGCATAGAATTCTTACGCGATCGTTAAGAATATTTCCCATCCATAACTCGCAGAATAATATTCGATGGGGTCCTTCCACGTTTCATTACGGTTCAATCATTTACCGAGTTTATTTCGTCCGTTAACACAAGAGACATTTCGCAGCAACATTGAGCGGCTATCAACGGGGGTCTGCGGCAGAAGCCGCATAAAGAAAGAGGAGGATGCATGTCCTATAGGTGTCTCGCTGCAAAAACGATGAATTATCTGCGCACCGGGCTGACTTTGCTGACACTTTTTCAATTTACGGTCGGCGGTCCTTTAGCAAGTTCGCTTCAAGCGCAACAAGGAAGTCCAGCCCCCCAGGCGAATAATGACGGTAACACTACATCGCCTATCAAGCACGTGATCGTAATCATCGGAGAAAATCGCACCTTCGATCACATTTTTGCCACCTACCAGCCCCAGCCCGGTCAAAAAGTATGGAACCTTCTTTCAGAAGGGATTGTGAACGAAGACGGTACGCCCGGTCCCAACTATTCTCTTGCGGCTCAGTTCTCCGCAGTGGATACGCATGCGGACAAGTACCAAGTCAGCCCGGGAGACAAGACGGTATATCCGGTACTTCCCCCGGCAATGACGGCTGGCGCTCCAACGAACGCCTATATCTCGACAGTGGCAGCGGCCCAGCAGTCCGAAAACGGCCTCGCGCCCGGTTATTACAAATATCTGACTACAGGCGGAACTGGCCTGCCTAAATATTCTCCCGACACCCGCATCACCTACGACGGATTTATCTGGGATAACCTTCCGTCCGGTCCGTTCCAAATCACCTCGGACACGCTTTCCTACGATACGTATGAGGCGAGCCCGGTCCATCGTTTTTACCAGATGTGGCAACAGTTGGATTGCAACGCGCAGTATGCGACTCGGCAGAATCCGTCGGGATGTAAAGCCGACCTATTTCCGTGGGTAGAAGTCACCGTAGGCGCGGGTACGAACGGCCTCGCCCAGCCCAAGGGTTTCAACAATCAATCCACAGGCGAAGGCTCGACAGCAATGGGTTTCTACAACGTACTCAATGGTGACGCTCCTTACCTGAAGTATCTCGCCGACACCTACGCGATGAGCGACAACTACCATCAAGCTGTGGCTGGTGGCACCGGAGCCAATCACATAATGATGGGGACCGGCGACGCCATTTGGTTCAGTGACGGCAGCGGCAATCCCGCAGTGCCTCCGCACAACCAGTTGGTTGATCCGAACACGCCGAATGGCGGCATCGTGGACGAAATCGAAAACCCCGACGCAGCTCCCGGCACGAACAATTGGTACACGGAAGACGGTTACGGGGGGGGGGTCTTTCGGTTCTCCTTCCTATGGAGGAGGGAGCTATAGTAATTGCTCTGACTCAGACGCACATGGTGTTACCGCCGTTGTGACGTATCTGAGCTCCTTGCCTCACCGCGTTGACCCCAATTGCGCTCCGGGGCACTACTATATCTTGAACAACTACAACCCGGGATACTTCGGAGACGGCTCGAACGCATATACTGACGAAAATCCCGCGAACACGGTATTCACCGTTCCGCCTTCGACTGTACGGAATATCGGTGACGAACTCCTGGAAGCCAACATCTCTTGGAAATACTACGGCGACCAGTGGGACGCCTATCTGAACGACAAATATCAAATTAACTACGGCGTAGTTGGGAAAGATAGCGATCAGTACTGCAACATTTGCAACTTCTTTCAGTACTCGACCTCGATCATGACCAACGCTACCGTCCGTACCGAACACTTGAAGGACACTATCGATCTCTACAAAGACATCAAGAATGGAACGATTCCGGCTGTTTCGTACGTCAAGCCCAGCGGTTGGGTTGACGGTCACCCGGCTTCTTCCAAGGTTGATCTCTTTGAAGGATTTACAAAGAAAATCGTAGATGCGGTGGAGGCCAATCCGGCGCTCGCGCAAAACACGGCGATCTTCATCACGTTTGACGAAGGCGGCGGCTACTACGACTCCGGTTACGTTCAGGCTCTCGATTTCTTTGGCGATGGCACGCGCATACCGATGATCGTTGTTTCACCATACTCGACCGGTGGACACATTTCCCACCAGTACAACGACCATGTTTCCATCCTCAAGTTCATCGAACGAAACTGGGCGTTGACGCCAGTAACGAATCGCAGCCGCGACAATCTGCCTAATCCCAAAGTGGCTGGCGATCCGTACGTACCGACGAACAGCCCAGCCCTCGGTGATTTGTTCGATCTGTTTAAGTTCCCTCCACCTGCGGCCGCTCCGAGCACTGGTGGCAGCAAATAAATAGCTTCAATCAGATTAGTTAGCGCACGCAACAGACGTCTGGCACCGATCTCAGCCGAGGTCGGTGCCAGATTGTTTTTCGGACCTTGTCCCGCCAAGCACAGCGCGACATGACCGCGGCTAGGCCAGGCCATACTAGCAGCGCCACTCCGGACTGCAGCGCAACCACCGAGTGCGCAATCCATTCTCTTGTGACTTTCAGGAAATGAGATGGCTGCATATGTTCCAAATTATGCCCGTTCCAGTCGCCGTGAAACGGCTCCCACTTGAGTGTTTTCACCAAATTGCGAGTCCGATTTTTTCCACTTGGACGATAGGTCGGATACCTGCCACACGTTTCACCAGCGTTGACGTGGAATCGCGGGCTGGAGATGGCCAAACACAAAACCTTCACGGTCGCGACGAATGTGAAAGTCTATTTCTGTGATCCACACAGCCCCTGGCAACGAGGAACGAACGAAAACACCAACCGCTTGCTGCGACAATACCTGCCGAAGAGAACCGACCTTTCCAGCTACACGCAATCCCAACTGGACAAGATCGCGCTGCGTCTAAATCAACGCCCGCGAAAAACTTGGGCTTTCAGACTCCAGCGAGTAAACTGCGCGCAAGTGTTGCACCGACCCTTTGAACCCGCATCGTTTCTCAGGACTTAGCCCGCAAGCGATCTCTCTTCGTTGACTTGCATTCTGCCTCAACCTAAGATGTGCGCAAATGGTGGAAATCCCATCTCGCATCGGCCAGAGCGTCTCGCATTACCGCATTATCGAGAAGCTCGGAGGCGGAGGGATGGGTGTTGTTTACAAGGCCGAAGATGCAACCCTGCACCGGTTCGTGGCGCTCAAGTTTCTGCCGGACGAAGTTGCGCAAGACCATCAAGCGCTCGAACGATTCCGTCGAGAGGCGGAGGCAGCATCGGCGCTAAACCACCCCAACATTTGTACAATTCACGAAATCGGCGAGGAAAACGGTCAGGCCTTCATCGTGATGGAATTCTTAGATGGCGTCACGCTGAAACACCGCATCGGTAGCCGCCCGATGGGATTGGAAACCATCCTTGATCTGGGCATCCAAGTCGCAGACGGACTCGACGCGGCTCACACCGAAGGGGTCGTCCACCGGGACATCAAACCGGCGAACATTTTTGTCACGAAGCGCGGCCATGCCAAGATTCTCGATTTCGGTCTGGCAAAACTCACGCCTGCGGCGGCGAGTGTCGGTGCTTCTGCGCTGCCAACGACTGCAAGCGAGGAATTGCTGACCAGCCCTGGCGCCGTAGTCGGCACGGTGGCGTACATGTCGCCGGAGCAGGCGCTGGGAACGGAGCTGGATTCTCGCACGGACCTGTTTTCCTTTGGGGTGGTGCTGTACGAGATGGCGACGGGGACGCTGCCATTTCAGGGAGCGACGCAGGCGGCGACGTACAACGCGATTCTGAACAAGCAGCCCGCGCCACCAACGCGGCTGGCGGCGACGCTGTCGCCGGAAGTGGAGCGGGTGATCGGGAAGGCGCTGGAGAAAGACCGCAAGGTGCGGTACCAGCACGCGTCGGAGATGAAGGCGGACCTGCTGCGGGCGAAGCGGGATTCGGGAACGGAGAGCAGCAGCGGGTTTGCGAAGGCGGCAGATCCCGCGAGCCAGAGGGAGGCGATTGGGCTGCCGAAGTGGCTGGCGCCTGCGGCGATTCTGGTGTTGCTGGCGGCGGTGGGAGGGTTGTGGTTTTTGCGCAGAGGGGGAACACCGGCGACGAAAACCGGCGGGGCGACGAGCGTGGCGGTGCTGCCGTTCCAGAATGAGGGGCCGGACAAGGACATCGATTTTCTGCAGCTGGCATTGCCGGACGAGATTTCGACGGCGTTGAGCTACGCGCATTCTCTGGCAATCCGGCCATTCGCGACGGCGAGCAAATACATGGGGCCGACAGTCGATCTGCAACAGGCTGCAAAAGAGATGCACGTGCACAACATTGTGACCGGGCACTTCCTGAAAACCGGGAATGACGTGCAGGTGACGCTGGAGGCGGTGGACACGGAGAACGACCGCGTGATCTGGCGTGACTCGGTGAGTTCGGCGGCGAATGATCTGGTGAAGATGCATTCGGAGATTACGGCGAAGGTGAAGCAGGGATTGATCCCGGCGCTGGGAGCGGGAAGTGGGCCGACGGACACGGGGACACGGCCGAGGAACGAAGAGGCGTACGACTTGTACCTGCGAAGCTTGAGCATGCCGCGCAACCTCAGCAGCAACGCTGAGGCGATCAAAAATCTGGAGAAGGCAGTTGAACTCGATCCGAACTTTGCGCCGTCGTGGTCAGAGCTGGGACAGCGGTACTACTACGAAGCCGAATATGCGCATGGTGGCCCGGAGGCGGAGCAGAAAGCGCGGGAAGCGGAGCAGAAAGCGCTGACGCTCGATCCGGAACTGATGGCTGCGGCGGGGCACCTGGCGACAACGAGCGCAGATGCAGGAAACCTGGCGGGCGCGTATAAGCAAGCGAAAGCGATGGTGCGGCGGCGTCCGGATAGCGGAGTGGCGCACTTTACGCTTTCCTACGTGCTGCGGTATCTGGGGTTGTTGCAGGAAGCGATGCAGGAATGCGATACGGCGCTACAGCTCGATCCGGGAAATTATCAGTTCCGGACGTGCGCGGTGCCGTTTGTGAGCATGGGGAATTATGAGCGGGCTCGCACGTTCGTCAATCTGGACGAAGGGTCGGATTGGGCGAATATGATGACGATGACGATCCTGAGGCGAGAGGGGAAAAATAAGGAGGCGTTGGAGTACGCAGCGCGAATGCCGGACGCGCCGTTTTTCGCGCGGAGTTTCACGGAGATGTGCCTGGAAGGGAAGTCGGGCGCGGAATACGATCGCGCGGCGCAGGAAGCGGCGACGAGCCTGGCGGGGATTACGGATTCAGAGCCGCGTTTGTATCGGGGGATGCTGATGGTGTCATGCCGGGAACCGCATTATGGCTGGCGGATGATCGAAGAAGCGATCCACAAGAATTATTGTCCGTACGAAACCTTGCAGCACGATGCATTCCTGAATGGGGCGCGGGAGACGCCGGAATACCGGGAGGCATTGGGGGACGCGAAGGCGTGCCAGGACAAGTTCCTCGCCGATCGGGGAAAGCACTGAAACCGAGAGTGGGATGGCGCGTAGGGTGCGAAGGGAGAGAGCGCACATGAATACTCAAACGTCGTCGTCGGGACTGACTTTTGCTTGCCGGCAGCGCGATCAAACAGGACATCATTGCTGCGCTCGGCCTCCGACTGGAGTTCGGGAACAGCGTTCTCACCACTCAAATTAGATACGTCCGTCTGATTCGCGCTTCTTACGCGCAATCAACGCTGAATTAGCTGCGCTTTTCGCCTGAGTCTATCAGCTCCCGCTCGCGTTGACTTGGTTGGCCGTGGAACCTAAGATTGCGCCAGTCTCTGCCCATGATTGGCCAAACCATCTCGCATTACCGCATCCTCGAAAAGCTCGGTGGCGGCGGGATGGGTGTGGTCTACAAAGCCGAGGACACCGACCTTGGGCGTTTCGTCGCTCTGAAATTCCTTCCGGACAACGTCGCCCAGGACTCGCAGGTCCTGGACCGCTTCCGCCGGGAAGCCCGTGCCGCCTCCGCACTGAACCATCCCAACATCTGCACGATCTACGAAATCGGCCGTCACCAAGCCGGTGCAGGCGAAGACCGCCAGTTCATCGCCATGGAGTTTTTGCAGGGCGCAACTCTAAAACATCGCATTGGCGGACGCCCGCTGGAGATGGAGGTTTTGCTCCCACTGGCCATTGAAATCGCCGATGGACTCGATGCCGCTCACGCCGCCGGAATTATCCATCGCGACATGAAGCCAGCGAACATCTTTGTTACTCAGGCAGGCCACGCCAAGATCCTCGACTTCGGACTGGCGAAGATATTAGCTAAACCTGCCTCGGCGGGAAGCGATTCGGTAACAGTTACGCTTGATTCCGATGCCTCACAACTGACGAGCGAGGGCGCTTTGTTGGGAACGGTGGCTTATATGTCGCCGGAACAGGTGCGAGCTAAGGAACTGGATGCCCGAACCGACCTGTTCTCTTACGGAGCGGTGCTGTACGAGATGGCAACCAGCAAGCTGCCTTTTGACGGGGCGAGCGCCGGCGAGATATGCGGCGCGATTCTTCACCAGGAACCGGTCCCGCCGTCGGGGATCAATACACAGGTTCCACAGGCTCTAGAAGCAGTGATTCTCAAGGCGCTGGAGAAAGACCGCAGTCTGCGCTACCAGCATGCGTCCGATATGCGTGCGGACGTGCAACGAGTGAAGCGTGATTCAGAGTCCGGAAGAGTAACGGCGCAGAACGCGAGCGAAGCGAAAACCACTCTGCTTCGTCACTTGGGCACCCACAGATGGATGATTTTGACGACTGCATTTGTGGTCCTGGCCGCAATCGGCGTTGGAATTTACAAGTATCGGTCGCACTCAGTTCTGCCTGCGAATGGACGTCTTCCGCTGTACGCCACGGAGTTTACGAACTCCACCGGGGATGCGGTCTTCGACGATGTTCTACGTGCCATCATAGCAACGGAATTAAATCGCTCCTCGTCCGTTAAAGTTGTGGCCGGCTCGTCCTACGACCTTGCCGCGTTATTGCAGAGTTCAGGGAAAAATCCGGATGAGCGATTCACTCCGGAATTAGCCCGGCAGGTTTGTGAACACAATAAGGGCAGTTTCTTCACAGATGGAGAAATCAAGCCGCAGGGCGACAGTTACGTGCTCGATTTCTCTGTGCGAGAGTGTAGCTCCGGGCGGGTTGTCGCCCAACAACACGTCGAGGCAAAGAACAAAGACGACGTGATGCAGGCGGCGAGCCAGCTGGCTGCGGCCATACGCCTGCAACTTTCCGGGAGCTCGGCGAACTCCCCCGGCAACACGCCGGCGCCTTTGCCTACGGCATCTTTGGAGGCTGCTAAAGCGTACCTTCTAGGCGAGAAGCTCTATGAAACTCAGATGAAGCAAAGCGCTGCCATGCTGCGCCGTGCGACCGAGCTCGATCCTAATTTTGCGGAGGCTTGGCATCTCTTATCGCTGGCAGACTACAACCTGCGCGAAAGAAATCGAGGAGCGGACGATCTCAAGCATGCCTTCGAGTTGCGCAACAGGCTCGACGAAAATGAGAAGGCGAGGGTCGAAGCGGATTATTACCTGGAGGTTACCGGAGAGGCCTATAAGGCGATTGAGGTTTTGCAGACCCTGGAAAAACTGCAGCCGAACGAGTTTTCACCGCACAATCTGTTGGGGCTGGTCTACTCAGACTTGGGTATGTACGAAAAAGCTACGGTGGAATTTCGCAAGAACACTGAGATTTTCCCCAAGTTGCAGCACGCACTCTCCAATCTGGCGGTCGTCCTGTACGCGCAAGGCCGCTACGACGAGGCAGAAGCCGTCCTGCAGAAAATTCCTGCTGATCGGGCGATGGGTTACCATGAGCACGCCGCCCGCTATTATTTGGCAATGCTGCGCTCTGATCAAGCCACGATCCAAACCGAGAGAAAGTGGATGGAACAGAATGGCGACGAGCCAAATGCGATCGCATTTTTGGCCAAGATCGACCTTTACGAGGGACGACTGGAAAGCGCCCGTCAGCGAGCGCAACACGGCGTAAGCGTCTCGGTTCAGTCTGGCTCGCCGGAGGCGGCCGCCCACACGCTCCTCGATCTCGCACAGGGCGAAGCCTTATACGGTCAAAGTTCTGCTGCCAGGCAGAATCTCGGCCAAGCGTTGACGTTGTCCGCTTCCAAGGAAACTAACGAGCCCGCAGTCAGAGTGATGGTGCTCAACGGCCAGGAACGCGAGGGCCAAAAGATCATCGGGAGTCTGCTTCGCGAACACCCGGCTGATGCCTTTCTGAATGAACTGGCTGCACCGTTGGCTCTCGCAGCTTCCCAGTTAGGCTCGGGTCAAGCTGACGCGGCCCTGCGTACGCTCGATCGAGTGAAGCCTTTTGAGTTCGGGACATGGGATGGCCTTTTTTCGAATTATGTGCGTGCCTTGGCTTACCTTCGGCTTGGGCGTCCCGAAGACGCCGCCGGGGAATTCAGCACGGTTCTGGCGCATCGCGGAGTGTCGCCTGTGAGTCCCATCCTGACTGTGTCGCAGCTGGGCCTGGCCCGTGCGTACGCAATACAGAAAGACGTTGTCAAAAGCCGCGCAGCCTATCAGACCTTCTTCGCAGGGTGGAAAGACGCTGACTCCGACATCCCCATCCTTATCGCGGCGAAAGCCGAGTACGCGAAGTTGAAATAACCGTGGCGAACTTTTTTGACACCTAATTGAATAGGGACTAGAAGAAAAGATGCCGCAGATTTGTCCAAAGGAGTTTTACGCTCTACCGCTTCGCGTGCATACGTTTCTCGCCGACGTCCCGCTGCATGACGTCTGGGCGGTTGACTTACCTACGCACCGCGACGGCGTTACCCTTTCTGAATTTCTTCGCCGGGCGAGTCAGGGCGGAATCAATAGACTTCCATCAGTGGCCCGTGCGCTTATCCGTCTTCGGCTTTTTCTTGGACGCATTTTTCGACTTGAGGCCGAACCGAAGGATGCCTTGGCAGCCTCGTTTGGAAGTCGCCTAACGCCAGAGGACCGTGCTCGTTCTCTTGTCGTGTCTGGAACGCCAGAAGGACTGTTCCGCGCTGTCTATCGTTTCGAGAACGAACAGCTGCTTGAAATACAGAATCGTACCGTCCATGCTGCGGCCCTCAGTGCCCTCGCTGAACGGGCCGATAGCTATCGATTCTACTTTGCGGTCTACGTGCGCCAGAGAACGTGGATTACGCCGTTCTACATGGGCTTAATCGACCCATTCCGAAAATGGATTATCTATCCGGCCATGCTGAAAACAATTCGTGCAACCTGGGACCAGAATATCTGACCAAACGACTCACCCTTGCGGCGATTTGTTAGTGACCATTTGAGGTCCCTAGCGTCTAGAATAAACTTCAGTCCCCTAATTAGCGCCCGGCCTCATTTCAGAACGACATATCCAAAAATTCCAAAAATCTAATCCTCACGCGGGGGACCCAATCTCGTTGCGAACGGGTCCCATCCCAGGCCTAAGCCCAATTCCACTCCATTTTTTGGATTCGCGCGCGAGGCAACAACTGACTTGGTGTGTGAACCCACAGGTCCTCACGAACGCCAACCGAACGTTGCCGTGGCCGCGAATCTCGGTTGGGATGACCGAAGGTCTTGCGCAAGTCACTGACTCACTTGTGGTTTCGAAGCCGTTTGCACGCGCTTTGCACAGAGGAGGGCAAATTGAGCCGCCAACAAATCGGTTACATCTGGAAGGCGGGAGGTTCTTGGCACGGAAGGTGGCGCGACAACGTCATCGAAGACGGTCAGGTAGTGCGAAAGCAGTGCTCGGCCAAGCTCGCCGATGTGTGCGAGCGATACCGCACAAAGGCCGACGTCCGTCCATTGCTTGCAGAAAAACTACGCCCGGTAAATGAGGGCAGAACTCGGCCGGAAAGCACGCTGCCCGTCGCGCAATTTGTTGAGTTGCACTATCTGCCATTCGTCGAGGAAAACTTCAAGCCATCCACTCGCGCCGGGTACAAGAGTCTATGGGAGATGTATCTTGCGCCCAGGCTAACTGCAATTGCGTTGCGTGACTTCCGCACCGTAGGGACTGACATCTTATATAACAAGTCCATAAAGCAACCGGCTGCCTTTGAGGCCATATGGAAGTTCTCATCGTTGAGGGAGATGCCCTCGAAATATCCGCCGACGTACTGGTGTTGAAGTACGCCCAAGATCTCTACGGTGTTGACGAGCTAGTCTTCAATCGGCTTGAGGCTGCCGGATCCCAAGTTCAGGAGCGCCTTCCAAAGCCAGGCGGATACAGTCTTATAGACACGTTGGGTGAATTGGGTGCTCCGAGGGTTCTTTTCGTTGGTGTTGTGCCACTTCGCGCATTTGACTACGAAGCAATTAGAACGTTCGCCAAGCGGGCGCTGGCATCGTTGGCGGAAGCAATGCCTGCGGCGTCGCATGTCGCGTTGACGGTTCATGGGCCTGGGTACGGGCTTGATGAGTTCGAGGCGTTTCGTTCCGAGTTAGCGGGTCTCATCGACGCCTTTGAAAGTCGCGATTGTCCTAGTGGACTTCGGCGAGTCACTATCATTGAGCGAGACGCTGGGCGCGTCCGCCGCTTGCGAGCTCAGTTGAACACAATCCTGCCCGACGGGTCCGCCGCCGTGGCTAGCCATGGGCAGGACACTCTCCTAACTTCGCAACTGGAGCCGCTCCAAACCGCGGGGGCAAAGTCGCAAGGCAAAGCGCACGTGTTCGTCGCGATGCCGTTCGCACCTGAGTTCGATGACCGATTCCATTACGGTATTCAACAAGCCGTCAATTCAGCTGGATACCTGTGCGAGCGCGCAGACCTCGCTTCGTTTACGGGAGACGTAATCGCGTGGGTCAGGGGAAGAATCGATTCGGCGAGCCTCTTGGTTGCTGACCTCTCGACGGCAAATCCAAATGTGTATCTGGAAATAGGTTATGCGTGGGGAAAGGGAATCCCGACGGTTCTCCTAGCAGGGGACACAGGAGAATTGTGCTTCAACGTGAAGGGACAGCGTTGCCTAATTTACCAGAACATCCAAGCACTGGAAGGACTGCTCACGCAAGAGCTAAAGAATCTCCGATAGCGTGCCTAGACGCGTAGCAGGGTACTGGTGAGTCTGCATTCTGTTCGGCCAGACCACTGTGCAATAACTGTACAATGAAATAGGCCTAAAAAATTTATATATCATTGAAAATGACGGGTGAGCGACGGGGTTTGAACCCGCGACCCTCGGTGCCACAGACCGATGCTCTACCAGCTGAGCTACGCTCACCAACGAACAGTAAGTAGGAATGTTACGCAACTTCTCGCCCGGTTGCAACCTGCAGGAGTGTATGAGAAGACTCGAATTTATTGATGTGCCGCGGGCATGATTAATTTCTCCACCACCGGAACGGGCAGCGGGCCTTGCTCGAGCACCAAGTCGTGGAATTTAAGCATGTCGAAATTCTTTCCTGCTTCCGCCTGATACTTTTTGCGGAACGCCAGCCACTCGCGAAGGCCTACAAAGTATGTTGGCAACTGCGTAGAGCTGAGCTTCGCGCGCACAAGTTTGCCCTCGGCTTCCGCTTGTGTCTGGAAAGCATCCTTGGTCATCAAATCCATGGCTTGGTCGTCCGTCATCCCCATGGTCTGCATCCTGACGTCCAAAATTGCGTTGGCCAGCAATCGCAAACGAATTTTTCGCATGACCAACCTGAAACGCGAGTCGTTGTTCAGAAAACCCTCGTCCATCATTACTTGCGCGATGTATTCCGCCCAACCTTCCACGTAGGCGCCGTTGGCGAATAGCGAGCGCAGGAGTCTGCGCCTCTCGGGCTGAATGTTATTCAAGTGCTCAAATTGCACGTAGTGGCCGGGAAGCGCCTCGTGAATGCTCAGCCAATAGAGCGTGTAATTATTGTACTCGCGAAGTTTGGATTCCACTCTGTCCGCAGACATTTTAGGATCGATGGGAGTCACCCAGTATTCCGCTTCGGCCTGAGGTTCGAGCGGTGGGGCGCTGTGAAATCCGGCCACGGAATAGATGCCGCGCTCGAACATCGGCGTCGGAATCACTTTCAGATTGTCGCGTGTGCCTAGGGAAACAATCTTCTTTTCGCGGATGAATTGCTCGATGCTCTGGAGGTCGGATTCGATGGTTTTCTGCAAATCCTCAGGACGCGGGTGCTCGTTGGAAACGTTGCGCAATACTTCGGTAATGATCAAATTCTGGCGGTCGTGAACGCTGAGCTCGGAATGATCGCTGTGGTCCGGATACATTTGCTTGTGCATCGGTAAGGCCAGCTCCAGCATTTCGGCGCGCACCACTCGCAGTCCTTCCTGCGCGTCCGCCAACACTTGTTCGGGAGTGACGTCAGTGTCCATCACCAGTTTGAATTTCTGGTCGTACAGTTCCTTGCCAAGTCGCCATGTGAGGCGAGAAGGTCGTTTAGCCAAATCGTTTTGTAGCCACACGGAAAAATCCTTCAGCGCGCTGATGGCGAGCGGTGCAACTCTGTCATATTCCGCTCTTAACGGCGAACCGATCGGGATTTCCGCCGCGATTGTATTTTCGATCAAGTCGATATTGCCGTCATTTTCCTGAACCGCAGTGCTAATAAAAATTGGATCGGCATCGCTTAGGTATTGTTTCACCTGGGTCAGAAGACGCGGGATTGCCTTAATCCTGGACAGAACGTGGTCCACACGAACATCGTGTGGCGCGTAATCCTGCGTGAGTGGCAAGAAAAGCCCATTGCCAATCAGTTCTACCGGCACGGTTGGATTGTGTCGATAGTTCTGAATCTTGTCGAACTCGAGCAGATTCAAGCCAATCTGGTCGTCGATTAGTTGCCAGTCCGCCGCATCCTGGGCATCCAGCGCTGAAACCGGCGTTTCTGTGCGGAAGCGCTCGCGCCAGCGTTCGTAAAACGCACGCTGCTCCGCCATGGACTCCAGACTCATGTCGTCCAGTAGGGCATCCAGCTCGATCGTCTTGCCTGTTCTAGGGTCCGCGTGCTTGTGGTATCCGGCCTGAGAAGCGCTCGTTGGAGACAGCGCCAAGGAATCCTTCATGAATTGATCGCTCAGTTCCGCAAATTTCTGCGCCGCAGGGGCACGGAATGATTTCGCGGACAAATCGGCATTTTGCGAGTTCGAAGGCATCGCACACATAGCAAGCCACAGAGTAGCGCAAACTGACAAAACCGTCAGACGTATCATGAATATCCTTTCAAATGGATTAGCGCATGAACCTAGCTGGGACGGCGGAAGGGAATTGGCGCGACATTCTTTCGTCTCGTTGAGTATTGCCTGAGCCGGGCGCGCGCCTGCTCCGCCCAAGTGCCATTTGGAGCATAACGAAGATAGAGCGTCCAATGATCGCGTGCCGCGCGCCGTTCACTGCGTTTCTCGTAAGCCAGAGCCAAGTTGAAGTGCACGTCCGCATGCGCCGGCATGGCGCGGGCAGCGCGGCGTAAATGGTCGATAGCCTCATCGTACTCGCCCAACTCTTCCAGGGTGCAGCCAAGGTTATAGCGCGAGATTCCATTTAACGGGTCGAGCCCCACTGCGGCAACGAAGGCGTCACGAGCGTCGGAAAGCTGGCCCATCTGGTAATAGGCCACCCCAAGATTGATGTGAGCTTCGATCCAATCCGGCGCCAATTCCACCACGTGCTGGTAGTTCTCAATCGCCTGGGGAAGCATCTCGTGTTTTGTCTCGCAGCTCAGCGCGGTTTCGAAGAACTGCTCGGGTGTTGGGCCGGCCATCGAATGCAATTTCGCGGGCCGCGACGGAATGTAGAAAGGAAACGCCCACTGGCCTTGAATCGGATTGAACGGTTTTTCCGCGCCGGGAGGGAGGAACAGAACATCGCGACCGAGTTCCACCAAATGAAGTTCCTGCAGAGGGACGGAAGAGCCACCGAGCTGTCTTTCAATCAGCGCTACAGCGCGTTGCAACTTCCGCGCGGGAATCCGATTTTGTGTAATCCGTTGGATCGAGCGGAGTGCAACCAAATCACCAAAACTATAGAAGCGTTCACCCCATCGCGCTTCGGGACGGACAAGACGCAATCGTTCCCAATAGCGAAGACGGCTCGGTTCAAGTCCCAAGATGCGTCCGGCTTCAATTCTGGTATAGCGGTTTGTCAAGCGCGCGGCCCCCACCTCGCGAACACCCTATGCGAATGATTATGCACCCATTGTCAAATCGTGTGTGGAGCAGTTGTGTGTGTGTTCATTCATACACGCTAGCGCTCCGGCCCGCGATTACCAAAAGCATACACACAGATGCGCGCTTTGCGCGGCTTACGACATCCGCTTGTTAGACTTGAGTGAGAATCGCCCGCCACGATGGCTCTCGATAGCGCCGAACGATTGTATCTGGAGCGCCAGGTCACCCTGGCCAGAGTCGTTCTCGTAGCTCTTGCGCTGGTAGCCCTGCTGGAAACGTCCGCCGGCACGCAGCGCCACGCTTCGGTTTTATTTCTCGCAACGTACCTTGTGGTAGCGCTAGCCGTCGTGTCGTACCAGCGAATCGTGAGCGAAGCACATTTTCAGATTCCTTTGGCCGCGGACGTTGCTGCGCTGGTTGTCTTTCTGATGTTCACACCGCCCGCATCTGTGTCCTGGTTTCTATTTTTGTTCGTAGTCTTTGCGCTCGCCACTCGGGGAAACACGCGGGCCATGCTTGGCTTGGTGAACGCGGCGGCCGTTGGCGTGGTCTTGCGCATAGCGGCTACGGAGACTTTTACTTGGCGGGCAGTATGGCATTGGTTGTCCATCGGATTGGGAACCTTGGTCTCCGGCTTGGCGATGGGCTTCCTGGGCGCACGAGAAAGAAGCCATCTCGAGCGCCGACAATTTTTGGAAAAAATAACCCAGCTATTGCAATTCGATCGTGGACTCACCGAATCGATTCGCCAAACCCTCGGCGAGCTGCTGCTGGAATTTCGGTGTGAACAAGCCTGCCTCGCAATCCGCGACGACGAGCTCGAGCGTATATTCGTATGGAGAGTTCGCGCTGCCGAAACTGAGCCTTCCGGGCCGGAAACTCTGTCGCCTTCTCGCTCCGATACCTTTCTCACCGACACTTTCGAAGTTTCCATGTGCTGGGAATTTAACGAGGGCAGAAATGGCAGCTTCGGATGGGATCGTCGTACGGGGCATCGGGTCCGTACGCTACTCGCGCTTCCAGCGTCCACTCGGGAAGAGTTCGGCGCTCGCTCGCTTCTCGCAGTCACGATCGATGCCAGCGGCCGCCCGGCGGGCAGGGTACTGCTGATCAATCCAGACAAACGATTCACGCCATCCGATCTGCGCTGGCTGGAACAGATTGTTCGCCATATCGCCTTGCCGATGGAAAACGTGTTCCGTCTGCGACACTTACGCGCGCGCGCGGTTGAATCGGAGCGCAGCCGCATCTCTCGCGATTTGCACGACGGAATCCTTCAAACCATGCTGAGCCTGAATATCCAGCTCGACGTTCTGCAGCGCAAATTCCCGTGGGCTCCCGAACAAGCGGGGAAGGAACTCGAAACGCTGCAAACCACCATAAAACAGGAGAGTGAAGAGCTGCGCAGGATGGTCACCGATCTACGCCCCGTCCGCGTGGAGAGTGCCGACATGCGGGAATTGATGTTCGGTTTCGCGGAACGATATCGCAATGAATCGGGTCTGGCAGTAGACCTTTTCATCGAAGACCGCAGTTTGCGGCTTCCCGATCGCATTTGCCGCGAAATGTTCCAGATTTACAGGGAAGCACTTAACAACGTAAAAAAGCATGCGTCGGCCAGCCACGTCGTGGTAAAACTAGAACAAGACGAGGCGAAAGTCTCACTCGTCGTAGACGATAACGGCCGTGGTTTCAGCTTCTCGGGGCGATTCAAAAGCGAAGAGCTGGACCGGTTGCGTCTCGGGCCAATTTCGATTAAAGAGCGAACACGAAGCGTAGGGGGGACGCTAACGGTGGAGTCGAATCCCGGGCACGGGGCGCGTCTTACGGTAGAAATCCCACTGAATTGACGATGACGAAAGCGAAACAGGTGATTCGGATCCTGGTCGCGGACGACCACGCTATCTTTCGCGATGGCCTCCGCAAGCTGCTCGAAGCGGCTGACGAAATTCAAATTGTCGGCGAAGCTTCGAACGGGAATGAGTGCGTCAAGATGCTGGCGAAACTCAAGCCTGACATTCTTCTGCTGGACCTGCGCATGCCGGAGAAAGATGGCCTTGGCGTGCTGGAGGAGGTGAATTTCGAGACTTTGCCTACGCGTGTGATCGTGCTCACCGCTGCGGAAGACGACCGCGATGTTGTACGTGCCATGCGGCTCGGTGCCCGTGGCGTGGTGCTCAAGCAGTCAGCCAGCGATTTGCTGGTGAAAAGCATTCGCAAGGTTTTCGATGGAGAGATCTGGCTGGATAACCGCATGACCGCCGAGGTGATCGACGCGTTTAAGAAGTCCGCCGAATCCGGCCAACGCCGCGAAAAGCCGCTACTGAGCGACCGCGAAAAAGAAATCGTTCAGCTAGTGGCGCAAGGTTTCCGCAACCGCGAGATCGGCGAAAAACTCTTCATCAGCGAACAAACCGTAAAGAACCATCTGCACAATATTTTCGACAAGCTCGGCGTCTCGGATCGCCTCGAACTCGCTCTCTACGCCATCCACCACCGCCTGATTGACCAAGCTTAGTTTTCTGCCGGCACGCTGTTTCTCTGACCCCGTCTGCGTCGAAGCACCAAAATAAGGTATCTTTATTATTGGGTCTCGTATGAGTTCGTCGGCAAACGCTATTGCGGTGGGAAAAAAAAGCCCGCGGATTTATTCGCGAGAGGCTGTGTTATTCAGTTGCGTGGTTCTGTTAGTTGTATTTGTCCTCTTCACCGCCGCGGTTTCCCGCATGTACCACAAACAGATCCATGTGCTGGCCGACAAATGGTTTGATCAAGGCGAAACGAGCCTGCGGGACGGCAATATAAAATCCGCTCTGACTGACTATCGCAATGCGCTGGTTTATTCTCCCGACAACACGAAATTTCAGTTTCATTTGGCGCAGGCGTTGGCGGCTGCCAGCCGCGGAGAGGAAGCCCGCTCATACTTGTTGAACCTTCTGTCCGAATCTCCTGGAAGCGGAGAAGTGAATCTTGCACTAGCTCGAATTGCGGTCCACAAGGGTTTGACGTCCGAAGCTCTTCGCTATTATCACGGTGCCATATACGGCGTGTGGGAAAGCGATCCCATTGCCATGCGCTGGCAGGTTCGGCGCGAACTCGCTGAATACTTGCTGGATCGCGGACTGCTGCAACAGGCTGTCCCGGAAATTATAGCCCTTGCCGACAGCACTCCCGCGAATGATCCAGAACAGCTCAGGGCGGTAGGGAATTTGTTGCTGAGGGCGAAACTATGGACCCGAGCGCTGGACCTTTTCCGCTCGGTGTTCTCCGCGAATGACGATGACGAGGACGCCCTCCGCGGAGCCGCGACAGCTGCTTTCAACCTCGGTCAGTATAATCTCGCGTTGAATGGCTTCACTCGATTGCCGGAGAAGGATCGCGCTACGCCTGAAATCGCCGAAATGTATAAGACCGCGGAGCAGATAGAGGAAATGAGCCCGTTTGTTGAGGGTCTTTCGCGCGAAGCCAAAGCACACAAGGCGGCGAGCGCTCTGGCCATTGCCACCGCACGTCTCCAGGGATGCGCGAACTTTGTTGGGCAATCGCTTGCCGTAACACCGCCGCAAACATCGCTTCAAAAGGTTTTCGCGGACATCAAGGAGATAGAAAGCAGCGGAAGTTGGCAGAACATGGCAAAACATCCCGAAAGCATCGACGGACTCATGGCTCATGTTTTTGAGCTGGAGAATGCGGCAGCGAACGTCTGCGGAGAGCCTGCAGGTGTAGATCGCGCGCTGTGGCTTCTGGGGCGCAGCCGTGGAGTCACCGCCCAGTGACCGAGCCAATTAGCGTTGATGCGCCGGGAGCTGCGCCTCCTTTGTCAGCCGCGCCGTCGTTCACAAAGCCCAGCTCAGGCTTTCGCGCGCCGTGGAAAGTTTGGACGAACCGTGTCTTTACCATGCGGGAAGACCGGTTCTTTCTATTTCTCGCTGTGCTAATTGGAATCTTTTCCGGTCTTGCGGTGGTTTGCTTTCGCATCGCAATTGAGTGGACCCAGATCGAACTGCTCGGGTCGTCACTCTATCCCCTGGTTCCACGCGTGATTTTGGCGCCTACGCTCGGAGGGCTTGCCGTCGCGGTGCTGGTCATTTACGCCTTTCCTCGAGCCCGCGGGAGCGGAGTCAATCAGACGAAGTCTGCGGTTTACGTTTCCAACGGCTATATTCCATTCAACACCGTCATTGGAAAATTTATCTGCTGCGCGTTGGCAATTGGTAGTGGCCAATCGCTAGGGCCGGAAGATCCATCTTTACAAATGGGGGCAGGCATCGCTTCGCTTATTGGACGCCGCTTGCGTCTGTCACAAGAGAAAGTGCGTCTAATCGCACCCGTTGGAGCGGCGGCAGGGCTTGCTGCCGCGTTTAATGCGCCGATTTCAGCGGTGCTTTTCGTCCTCGAAGAGGTGATTGGAACGTGGAGTGCGGGTGTGCTCGGTGCGATCGTGCTGGCCGCGATCTCAAGCGTGGTGACCATGCGCGCATTCCTAGGGCCCGAATCCATGTTTCGGGTTCCACCCTTTCGTGTAGCGAAGCCCGGGGACCTGTTGGCATATGTCGTGTTGGGAATCGTAGGCGGGCTAGCCTCATTAATTTTTCTGAAATGGTTGGCTCATGCGCGGCCGCGCATGCAAGCTCTGCCTCGTTGGACACAACATTTTCAGCCCGCGGTAGCAGGTTTGCTGATCGGCTTAATCGGTATCCGATTGCCACAAGTGATGGGGGCTGGCTACCCCATCATCGATCAAGTGATGCACGGGCAGTTCACTTGGAAGCTGCTATTAGTCTTAGCCGCCCTAAAAATCCTGGCGACGGGGTTTTCATTTCTAAGCGGCACACCCGGAGGCATGTTTGCGCCATGCTTGTTCATCGGCGCGATGTTGGGCGGCGCGGTTGGAGCGATTGAACAGCACTTCTTTCCTGCTTTGCCGGGAACTGTTGGAACATTTGCGCTGGTCGGAATGGGCACATTTTTCGCTGGTTTTCTGCGAGTCCCGATCACGTCGGTTTTCATGGTGATTGAAGTTTCCGGCAACTATACTGCGATCCTTCCAGTGATGATCTCGAGCCTCATCGCCTATGGAATCTCACGCTCGTATTTCAAAGTGCCGCTGTTTGACTTGCTCGCGCGCCAGGATGGACTGGTTCTGCCCTCGGTCGAGGAGCGCCGAGAACAATTGATCCTCACGGTGGAGGACGCCATGCGCCTTGATGCCGCGGTAGTCTTAGAGCCTGGCGATAAAGTGGCGGATGCGATCAAGCGTGCGGAGGGCAAGCAAGACATCCTACACTTTTTGCGTGTGCGGCCGGGTGAATGGAATCTACTAGAACGCAGCGAGCTTGAGCGGCTCGCCGCAGACGCCTCACAAAGCCATACCGTGGACGAGGTCAAATCCAAGGGTCCTTTGCCGTTCGTTTTCCGGGATATGTCGCTCGAAGAGGCGCTTCACTGGGCCGGAGACTGGCCGGCCCTTCCGGTGCTGAGCCGCGCGGACCTCAGCAAGCTCGAGGGCGCGTTGACGCTGGATGATATTCTGAAGGCGTTTAGGAAGGTGCCTGTTAGCTGAGTGAGTTTGGCGTATAACTCCCCTAAGAAACCCTGCCTTTCAAGAAGTTTATCCACCACTCCTAGTACTTCAGTACCCTCAGGACCCGTCAGAATTGAGGCTTTGGCTCTATTGGTAAAAGGGAGCTCAGATCGCATTATCGTTGCGTACCTAGGAGTGTCCTGTGGCTCTAAAAGAGCGACGTGCAACACGAAGGTTTCTAATGCGCTTACCGCTCACCGTTCGTTGGACGGATGAAAGCGTGGTTGGCGAGGCCGCAACGGAATCGCGAGAAGTTAGTTCGCGCGGCCTCTATTTTCACTTGCCCAAGGGATTGCGCAGCGGCTCGCCGGTAGAGATCGTAATGACTCTTCCGCACGAACTTACTCAGGCAGGTCCGGTTCGAGTCCGATGTCTCGGACGCGTTCTGCGGTCCAGTCCGGAAGATGCGGGCGAAGTGGGAGTGGCAGCGGCGATCGAGCGCTACGAGTTTATGCGTAACGGCGAATCCGCCGCTTAACGAGTTTCTTACCCAGACCCTGCGGAGATGGGTGAGAAGAGCCGGGTGGCTAGGGTCCCTCAGCCTAAGCCCCCGGCTATTTTTCTGCGTTCAAATTGCTATTTCCCCGAGGTCCATCGAATTCGTTTCGAGAACTCAGCTTTCCGATCAATCGAACTCGCGAGGCGGCGGAGCCTGTTCGGAACCCACCCTCCCGGCAACGATTTCTGCACGTGAGTAATTCTCAGCGCGTACGGGAGAACCAGCAAGCCGCCGAAGGATCGAGATTTGGCCGACGTGAGTTAGCGAGTCCGCGATCGCTCCTTGAAATAGCCTTTCGGGAGTGGCATCGAGAGCCGAATCTGAAGCGAGATAATCATCCAGGGCCTGCAGAGTAGCGAAGAAACGTTTTACTTCGTCGTCCCAGGGCAGCGGTTTAGAAACGCTCCATTTTTCCTGACCTTTCGCTTGCGAAAGCGCCCAATCATACTCATCTCCGATGTGCGCCAATATCTGACCCGGTGTCCGGCAAGATTCGTTTGCACGAAATTCTGCGAAAGTGCTGGGGGCTCCGCGCAACGCTTTGCCACCGCGGTAGGCAACCGTCGCGAGGATGTGGCGCAACATTTGACGGCTTTCGCTTGCTGATGTTTTTGCGGTTTTCGCGTCCATAGATCCTCGGTATGAAGTTGTAGCTGCTTCGCCCGAGATATTGTAAACCCCCGTAGATTGAGTGAAAAGGTGCGTCTCGATAGACGCCGGTGCGTTTGAAAACCTATACTGTTTGCGTGAACGTTGAAACCGAACTTTTGCCCGCGCTACGCCGCTACTGGGGTTACGACTCGTTTCGCCCGCTGCAAGAGAGAATTGTTCGAAGCTTGCTGCAAAAGCACGATACGTGCGTAGTGATGCCGACCGGCGGCGGCAAATCTCTATGCTACCAGCTTCCGGCGGCGCTTCTTTTCGAGCAAACCGTGATCGTGGTTTCACCTTTGATCGCGCTGATGCAAGACCAAGTGGCGCAACTCAGGCAGATGGGAATTGCGGCCGCGTTGTTGAATAGCTCGGTGACCGGAGCGCAACAGGGCAAAATCATGCGCGAAGCGATGGAAGGGCTCTACCGGCTCCTGTATCTTTCACCGGAACGACTGGTGCGCTCTGAGACGATCGAGTGGTTGCGAAGCGTGCCCATCTCGTTCTTCGTAATTGACGAAGCACACTGTATTTCGGAATGGGGACACGAATTTCGGCCCGAGTACCGGCAGATGAGCTCCCTGCGTGCGCACTTTCCCGAGCGGCCGATTGCGGCCTTCACTGCAAGTGCCACGCAACGAGTGCGGCACGATATCATCGACCAGCTGCAGCTGCGCGAGCCTCACAAGTATATTGCGAGCTTTCACCGGCCAAACCTGCGCTACATCGTTAAGGAATGTAAGGGTAAGGAACAATCAAGTCTCCTGGTAAAAGGGCTGCGCGAGTATTCACACTCCAACGTGATTGTGTACGCTCCGACCATCAGCAAGGTGGAAGAAACGGTAGATTTTCTCGGTGAACGCGACATTTCCGCAATTGCATATCACGGAAAAATGGATAGCGATTCGCGTAGAGAGAATCAAGAACGTTGGATGTCCGATGAGGTGCGCGTTCTGGTGGGCACGGTGGCTTTCGGTCTGGGGATCAACAAAGCAGCCGTGCGTGCCGTGATTCATCTATCCCTGCCGAAATCGATCGAGCAGTATTATCAGGAGGCCGGACGCGCTGGACGCGATGGGCAGCCGGCTGATTGCGTTCTGCTCTGGCAGAAGCGCGACGCCGGGTTGCTCGCGTATTTCATCGAACAGTTGACTGATCCGGCGGAAAAGGATCGCGCTTGGAAGCGATATCACGCGATTCGGGGTTTTGTAGAATCGGAAAGATGCCGCCACCGGCAGATCTGTACTCATTTCGGCGAGATCCCGAAATTTCAAGAATGCGATGCGTGCGATGTTTGCGGTGTCGAACTCGATTGGCTGAGGAAGATGGCGAATGCCAAGGAGCCGACGCCTCGCGATGTTGCGTTACTGTCTCGCACCTCCGCACGTGCTGCTGACCGGCTTGGGCCTTCCGCCAGCGCCGTGCTTCCCGAGGTCGACCCCGAGCTGCGGGAATACCTTCGCGAGTGGCGGCGAGCCACGGCGAACAGGCAAGGTGTTCCCGCTTACGTGGTGATGCATGACACCTCGCTCGACGAGCTTTGCCGAAAGCGTCCCGCTTCGCCAAACCAGCTTCTCGATGTTTCGGGTTTTGGCGAACGAAAGGCCGAACTATATGGCCAGCAAATTTTCGACGCGCTCGAAAGATTCCAAAATGGCGCTCGGGCGTCGGTAGTATCAAAAATTAGAACGAAGCATGGACATCGCAAGGGACCGCGCGGACGCTCTAATTGAGCCAGGCATAATTCTCCCTTGCTGTCGCAGTCGGGCTTCGCTCAGTGGTGTCGAAGGCGAACGCGTCGCCGATGGCTGAGGCGATTCTCAGGCCCAGCAATCGCCTCCCAGTGCCGAAGAACGCTAAAGATCCAGCGACATGTCGCGACTGAACGGCGTAAAAGCCCAACCAACCTCGTCTCGCCGCGCTCGCCAATCTGATGTAGACTCTCTCGCTTACTATTACCCTTGTTGCCCGGAGACACCATGGTTCGCTCTGGCCGCCACTTTCTTCAGATACCTGGTCCCACAAACGTTCCCGACCGCGTCTTACGGGCCATCGACCAACCTGTCATTGACCACCGCGGTCCCGAGTTCGCAAAGCTCGCCAGGGAAGTTCTAGAAGGCCTCCGCCCGATCTTCCAGACGCGCGGTCCTGTAATGATCTACCCAGGTTCCGGCACTGGAGCCTGGGAGGCTGCAATCGTCAATACGCTATCGCCGGGCGACCGCGCGCTGATGTTCGAGACAGGCCACTTTTCGGGTCTCTGGCGCCAGGTAGCTGAAAATTTTCGTATCCAAGTCGAATACCTGCCGGGCAATTGGCGGCATGGCGTTGTACCTTCGGATATCGAAGCGCGTCTGGCAGCCGACAAAGATCATAGCTTCAAGGCGGTCGTGGTGGTTCACAGTGAGACCTCGACCGGCGTGACAAGCCGCGTTTCCGAAATTCGCGACGCAATGAATCGCGCGCGCCATCCCGCGCTGCTTATCGTTGACGCAATTTCCTCTTTGGGTTCTATCGATTTTCGACACGATGAATGGGGAATTGATGTAACCGTGGCCGGCTCGCAAAAAGGCTTGATGCTTCCGCCCGGACTCAGCTTCAACGCCATCTCGGAAAAAGCGCTCGCCGCCAGTAAGAAGGCCCAGTTGCCGAGGGCATATTGGGACTGGCAGCAGATGCTCGAGGCGAACCGGACGGGCTTCTTTCCATTCACGCCAGCCACAAATATGCTGTTCGGCCTGCGCGAGGCCCTGCACATGCTCGGAGAAGAGGGGCTGCCCAACGTTTTTCGTCGACATCAGCGCCACGGAGAAGCCGCTCGCGCGGCCGTGCGCGCGTGGGGCCTGGAAATTCTCTGTGAAGAGTCGCGAGAATATTCGAACTCACTAACGGCTGTACTGATGCCGGAAGGCCACAATGCCGACAGTCTGCGAAAAACGATTCTCGAAAATTTCGACATGTCCCTCGGCGCGGGTCTTTCCAAAGTCGCCGGCAAAGTTTTTCGCATCGGTCACCTGGGAAGCTTCAACGATCTCATGCTCGCCGGAACCCTGAGCGGAGTTGAGATGGGGCTTCGGCTGGCAGGCGTCCCTCACAAAGATGGCGGGGTTGCCGCCGCACTCGATTCCCTCACGACTGCGGACAGGAATCGCCAAGCAGTGCCATCTTTCACGTGATTCATCATTGGCTCCTGCCATTCTTCGGCGCGATCCTTACTTTGGACGAAACCGGGCTAGGGAATTGGCGACGTGGCGTATATCTTAAGTGTCGCTGGATACGACCGCATTGAACACTTTGCACTCTATCGAACCGCTGCCGCTGAGCTCGCACGCCAAGCCCGTTGACTCCTTTTCGCGAGCGGACGAACTCGAGCAAGAACTGAAGCACGCCGTGCGCGGCGAAGTGCGCTTCGACCGCGGAAGCCGCGCACTCTATGCCACCGACGCTTCCAACTACCGCCAATTCCCCATCGGCCTGGTCGTCCCGCGCGACTCCTCTGACGTTGTTGCAGCCGTCGCGGCCTGCAAAAAATTCAACGCCCCGGTTCTCCCGCGAGGCGCGGGCACCAGCTTAGCCGGGCAATCCTGCAACGTGGCCGTTGTCTTGGATTTCACCAAATACATGAATCATATTATCGAGCTCAACGTCGAGCAAGAGTATGCTCGCGTCCAGCCTGGCCTGGTTCTCGATACCTTGCGCGATCGAGCCGAAGTCCACGGGTTGACCTTTGCGCCGGACCCTTCAACGCACAATCGCTGCACCATCGGTGGGATGATCGGCAACAATTCCTGCGGCACGCATTCGCTCCTCGGTGGCAAGACCGCGGACAACGTCGAGGAACTGAAGATTCTGTTGTATGACGGCAGCCAGATCACAGTAGAAGCCACCTCCGCCTCCGAGCTTGACCGCATCGTTCAGGAAGGTGGGCGCCGCGGCGAGATTTACGCCAAGCTGCAAGCAATCCGCGATCAGTATGCAGCTTTGATTCGCTCGCGTTTCCCCCGCATTCCCCGCCGCGTCTCCGGGTACAACCTCGATGAGCTCCTTCCAGAGAGTGGCTTTCACGTTGCGCGCGCTCTGGTCGGGTCCGAAGGTACTTGCGCGACCGTGCTCGAGGCCAAGCTTAAGTTGATTCATAGTCCTCCGCATCGCGCGCTCGTTGGACTTGGCTACAAAGACGCTTTTCTCGCCGCGGACCATGTCCCGGAGATTCTGAATTTCCATCCCATCGGCCTGGAAGGATTCGAAGGCAGCATGGTGGACGGCCTGGCGAAGAAAGGTGCGCCCAACCTCGGGCTACTTCCTGAAGGTCGGGGCTACCTGCTTGTCGAATTTGGCTCAGACGGTCCCGGCCAATGTCAAGAGACGGCCCGCCAGCTCATCGAGCACATCAAGCGTTTACCCGACGCACCCAACTCGCGCCTTTACACCGCGCCGGAAGCCCGTGCTGTGTGGCAGATTCGCGAAGCAGGGCCGCGCGCCGCCGCGTTTGCGCCCGGCGCTCCGCCGCAGTGGGATGGATGGGATGATGCAGCAGTCGCGCCCGAAAAATTGGGCCCGTACCTGCGGGATCTCCGCGCGTTGCTAAGCGAATTCAGCTACCAAGCGGCTTTTTATGGGCATTTCGGGCACGGATGTATCCACATGCGAGTCAACTTCGATCTCGAAAGCGAAAACGGAATCCGCACATATGGCAAATTCATCGACCGCGCCGCCGACCTCGTGATTTCCTACGGCGGCTCGCTTTCAGGCGAGCATGGCGATGGACAGTCCCGCGCTGCGCTACTTCCCAAAATGTTCGGTCCCGAGTTGATGAAAGCGTTCGCCGAGTTCAAGTCCGCATGGGATCCGGCGAACGGAATGAATCCGCACAAAGTGGTTGATCCGTATTTGCCCACCGAAAACCTGCGTCTGGGCGCGGACTATGCTCCACTAACGCCTTCCACACAATTCAAATTTCCCGAAGATGACGGTTCTTTCGCAAAAGCCGCGCAGCGATGTATCGGTCTCGGCGCTTGCCGCAAAAACGATACTGGCTCGATGTGTCCCAGCTACATGGTTACGCTCGAGGAAGAGCACAGCACGCGCGGCCGCGCCCATATGCTCTTCGAGTTGCTGCAGGGAGAAATCGTCAAGGGCGGTTGGCAGGACGAACAGGTTAAGAAGTCGCTCGATCTTTGCCTGGCGTGCAAAGCATGTAAATCGGAATGCCCCGCCAACGTTGACATCGCAACGTACAAAGCCGAGTTCCTATCCCACTTCTATGAATCAAATCGCCGTCCGCTGTTCGCCCATGCGTTCGGCAACATTGACAAGTGGCTGCGGGCTGCCTCGCGTGCGCCGCGCGCTGCGAACTTTTTCAGTCACGCGCCCGGCTTCAGGCACATCCTGCGAGCCGCTCTGCGCCTGGCACCTGAGCGCGAGATTCCGTCGCTCGCGCCGGCAACCTTCCTGCAGGCGTTCCGAAAAAATCGCAGAAAATCCGTGAGCCCGACGGCGCCGGCCCGCAAAGTCATCTTGTGGGTGGATACTTTCAACAACTACTTCCATCCCGAAACGGCCCAAGCGGCGCTTGAGGTCCTCACGCACGCTGGATTCGCCGTGACGATTCCGGCACAGCAATCATGCTGCGGGCGCCCGCTCTACGATTTCGGCATGCTCGATGACGCTAAACAATACCTTGAGCGCATTCTCGAAATTTTCGCGCAATCCATAGACGCCGGCACGCCAATCGTGGTCCTCGAACCCAGTTGCGCCTCCGTCTTCCGTGACGAATTGAAAAACTTATTTCCCGACCATCCGCGCGCCTCACGTCTGTGCCGCCAGACGTTTCTTCTCAGCGAGTTTCTCGAACAACAAGCTCCCCGCTACGAACCTCCGCGCCTTCCGCGAAAGGTTCTGCTACACGGTCACTGCCATCAGAAATCACTCATGAAAATGACGCACGCCGAGTCGCTTCTTCGCAAAATGGGAGCCGAATTGCACTCTCTTGACGCGGGATGCTGCGGCATGGCGGGGCCCTTTGGCTTCGAACGCGACAAATACTCGATCGCGCAGGCCGCCGGCGAACGCGTGCTGTTGCCCGCCGTGCGCCAAGCTTCGCCGGACACACTCATCGTTTCCGATGGCTTCAGTTGCCGTGAACAAATACTACAGTCCACCGGCCGCCGCGCCCTCCACCTCGCTGAAGCCATCCATCTCGCGGTCAGCTCCTCGAAGCTTCCTGCACCTTGACGCGATAAAATTCCTTCCGCACAACCGGGAGACGGATTCTCGGTACTGCTAAGATTACCAACGGGTTGAGAACCTGGCCGGGACCGTGGAGATCCGGGCCTCCAGTGCCCAAGGCAAGCTTCGACCGGCGTTAAGTGCGCAAGATACCCGTGGCACCCAGCACTGTGAATTGACAGTCAGAGTTCAATGGTTCGAGGCGCACTCGCGCCGCCCAGGAGTCGCGAACAGGCAGATTCCGTCCTTCGGCTGGTAACCGTTCCCGGAAATCACTCAGCCACCCTACGGAGCGTCATCTTTCCCCGGAAGATCTGGGCTGCAGCGCTTAGTACTTCGGTACCAGTAACTTACAGAGCGACTGCGGCAAACGATCTATCGACAGTTGCGGAATGCGTCCCTACCTTAAGAGTTGAAGCTACTGCGGAGTTTCGAAAGGCGCGAGCGGCTGGAAACCGTGCCGCATTCGTTCACGCGTAGTCGTGTCGACCACTGACGCACGCAATGCACACCGGTTGGATTGAATGCATACATTACTGGCAGTGAAAAATTTAAACGTTTCCTACCGCCGCGGGGATGTAAGGCAGCAGGACGCGGTGCAAGACGTGAGCTTCGACATCACGCCCGGTGAAGTGTTGGGGCTGATGGGGGAATCAGGATGCGGAAAGACGAGCATCGCGTTGGCAGTGCTCGGGTTGCTTTCCAAAGAGCAGGCGCACATTTCGGGGTCGATCCAGTTTCTCGGGAAACAATTGCTGGCGATTGACCAGAGCGCGTTGCGCTCGATTCGCGGGGCAGGAATTTCGATGGTTTTTCAGGAGCCGGGAATCGCGCTGAACCCCGTGATGCAAGTAAGAGATCAGGTGGCGGAAGTGATTCATGCACACAAAGATTTGAACTGGAAACAGTGCCACGAAAACGCGGAATGGATGCTTGGTCGCGCGGGTTTACCCCGCGACCAGCGGATTTTTTCCGCATATCCACACCAGTTGAGTAAGGGGCAGCAGCAGCGCGTAGCGTTGGCCCAGGCGCTGGCGTGTGAGCCGGCTCTAGTGATTGCTGACGAACCAACGGCCTCACTCGATGCCCGCAGTCAGGATGAACTGCTGGCGCTATTACGAGAACTGCAATGGGAGTTACGCATATCGATCCTGTTGATCAGCCACAGTGCAGAAGTCCAGGCCCGCTTGACGGACCGTCTGATGGTGATGAACCAGGGGCGGATCGTAGAGCGCGGGCGATTCGAGGAACTCTATCGGAACCCGTTGCACGCCTGTACCAAGGCGATGTTGCGGACCGGTGCGCCAGCAGATGTTGCCGAAGACGTGGATCTCGAGATGGTCAGGTAGGTAATTGTGCGGGGCCGAAATGCCCGCGAAACGTCGGAGCTGGAATGCGGGAGAAGCAAGGATAAAAGATGAAACGGGGTCCGAAACCTGACGCGAACCGAACCGAGCCGCTCTTGCGCATTGCGGGCTTGAGCAAGCACTACGTGCAGCTACGCACTTTTTCACGCGCGGAATTCACCGTGAATGCGTTTCAGGATGTGGATGTGGAGCTTTTTCGCGGCAAGACGTTAGCGCTGGTGGGAGAGTCGGGTGCTGGAAAGTCGAGTCTGGCGCGTTGCATAGCGCTGCTCGAACGTCCCAGTGCAGGAAAGATCGAGCTGGAAAGCGAGGATTTGCTCGCGCTCAATCGAAAGGCTCTCTTCCGGATTCGTCGCCAAATTCAAATGATTTTTCAGGAGCCGGTATCGGCGTTGAATCCCAGATTGAACGCGTGCGAAATCATTGCGGAGCCGCTTGCAATCCAGCGTGAGGGAACGCAGTTACAGCAGCGCGAACGCGCGCTACAACTGATGGAGCAAGTAGGGCTGGACGCAAAATGGGAGCGGAAGCTGCCGCTCGAGTTTAGCGGGGGCCAACGCCAGCGGTTGGCGATCGCGAGGGCGCTGGCCTTGAGGCCGAGCGTGCTGATTCTCGACGAGGCTTTGTCGAATCTCGACGCGTCGAATCAGGCTCTGATTCTGGAATTGCTGGCGCAGCTGCAAGTCTCGCATTCGCTCGCCTACTTGCATATCTCGCACGATCTGCGGTTAGTTTCCCAATTTGCTGATGAAGTTGCAGTGATGTACGAGGGCAGGATCGTGGAGCGTAAGAAAACGCACGACCTGTTTGCCTCTCCCGAACATCCTTACACCAAGGAGCTTCTTGCCACGGTGCATTCGGTGGAATCGATCCTGCTCGAGCGGTCCGCCTAAGAGGCTCCGATGAAATACTTCGCGCGACGACTGTTCCACGCCACCCTGCTGCTTCTAGCAGTGTCGATTTTTTCTTTCGCAATCCTGCAATTGACGCCTGGCGATTTTTTCGCACCCATGGGATTGAATCCCCAGATTTCCTCGCGGACCATAGCCGGTCTGCGTTCACAACACGGTTTGGATCGGCCGTTGCCGGCGCGTTACGGACATTGGCTTTGGGGCGTTCTGAAGGGAGATCTGGGACGGTCGTTCGCTTACAACAGCCCTGTAACTCCGCTTCTTGCAGTCCGCGCGCGCAATACGCTTCTCCTGACCGGGACTGCCATGCTGCTGGCATGGCTGATCGCGATTCCGCTGGGGATGTGGAGCGCAGTCCATCGCGGAAAATGGGGCGACCGAGCCACAGGAGTGATGACCTCTGGTCTGCTGGCGATCCCGGATCTGGTCTTGTTTTTAGTGCTGCTGCTGGCGGCCGTGCGCACCGGATGGTTTCCGACAGGGGGAATGGTTTCGGCATCGTTTAGCGACCTGAACGCGTGGAACAAAGGGAAGGATCTGGCAGAGCATCTTTTTCTACCTGCTCTGGGATTGGCGATCGCTACGCTGCCGACGCTACTGAGACACGTCCGCTCGGCAATGATCGAAGTGTTGGAAGCTCCCTTCATACAAGCCGCAAGGGCGCATGGGATTGCGGAACGGCGCGTGCTGTTTCGTTATGCCCTGCCGGTTGCGGCAAATCCTCTGATCTCTCTTTTCGGCTTTTCGGTGGGAACGATGCTTAGCGCTTCATTGCTGGTGGAAGTGATCCTGAGTTGGCCGGGCATTGGACCGCTACTAGTGGATGCGATCCTGGCGAAGGACGTTTATGTGGTGATTGGAGCGGTGATGCTCTCGTCCATCTTGCTGGTGGCCGGAAATCTATTTGCGGACGTATTGCTCTTCGCGGGCGATCCACGGATACGTGTGGAGTGATGAGTTGAAGCCCCAGAAAAAACTCATGAGCGCGTTGATCCTGCTGACGGTGTTCCAGAGCCTAATTCTGTTTGCCGGCTTTTTTGCTCCGTACGATTTCGCTGCTCAAGATCGCGAGCAGCCGTTCGTAGCTCCCACTACTCTTCATTTCATCGATCCGCAGGGGAATCTTCACATTCGTCCGTGCGTTCACAACCTTGAAGATTCGGGGCCGGGCCCTGAAGCGGGCCCAACCGATTCAGGACTCTGCTATCCGGTGCATTTTTTCGTGCGTGGCAGTTCGTACAAGATTGCCGGTGTGTTTGTGTCACACTTCCATCTCTTTGGTGTCGAGGCGCCCGGGCGCATTTGGCTGATGGGCTCGGACGCTTACGGCCGCGATCAATTCTCCCGATTTCTTTTTGGCGGCCAAATCTCCATGCTTGCCGGCCTGATTGCCGCGATTCTTTCGGTGTCGATTGGGATCGTTGTGGGAGGAATCGCGGGATTTTACGGCGGGTGGGTCGATGAACTACTCATGCGTGGAGGAGAACTATTTCTCGCATTACCCTGGCTCTATCTCTTGTTTGCGGTGCGCGCAGCGCTGCCTCTCCACATTTCGCAATGGGAAGTATTTCTATTGTTGGTTTCCGTGATGGGGCTGATCGGCTGGGCTCGCCCTGCGCGGCTAGTCCGCGGCGTGGTGTTGAGCGCAAGACAGCGCAACTTTGTAGTCGCCGCTCGAGGGTTCGGGGCTTCCGACGCGTACCTATTACGCCGGCACGTACTACCGCAAACCTACGGAGTAGTGGTCACGCAAATGACGCTGCTGATTCCGCTGTATGTGCTTGCAGAAGTGACCCTCACTTTCCTGGGACTTGGCGTTGGCGAGCCCATGCCGAGCTGGGGCAGCCTGTTAGCATCTCTGCAGCAGTATTACGTTCTTTCCTCTTACTGGTGGATGTTTTTGCCCGCGCTACTTCTGATTCCTCTGTTCCTGGTTTTCTATACCGCCGCCGATGCGCTGCAGGAAATTCACAAAACCGTCACGCTATAAAAACGATTAAATCTCTGTAAGAATTTATAGTATGGGGAAGAACTATTCTTGGGTGAAATGCCTCCTACTCGCGATAACAATCGCCAGCGCTTGCCCTTGCTCGCCGGCCCGTTCCTGGCAAGCGGGCGAAGAGCGAATGGTTACGGACGGCGCTCCGGGCCATGCGGGTGGCAGACTAGTGGTTGCGTTGCGTTCGGAACCGAAAACGCTTAATCCAGCTCTGGCAGTGGATGAAACGTCACGAGAAGTGATTCGTTGTCTGACTGCTGATTTAATTCACATCAATCGCGGGTCCTTGAAGACAGAACCCTCCCTGGCAAAGTCGTGGAACGTTTCACGCGACGGCCGGCAATACACTCTAGAGCTTCGGCGCGGGTTGCACTTTTCCGATGGCGAGCCATTTACTGCGGATGATGTGGTCTTTAGTTTTCAGGTTTACTTGGACGAAAAGGTCGATTCTTCGCAACGGGACTTACTGGTGGTGGGCGGGAAGCCGATCGTCGTCGTGAAGGTGGATGCATACACTGTTCGCTTTGAATTGGCACAGCCCTATGCCGCCGCCGAGCGGCTGTTCGATGGCGTGGCGATTCTGCCGCGACACCTTCTGGAAAGCAGTTATCGAAGCGGCGGCTTTTCTCAAGCATGGAGTCTTTCCATGCCGCCGAACCAATTCGCTGGACTTGGCCCGTTTCGATTGAAGGAGTACGTTCCGGGCCAGCGCGTGGTGCTCGAACGGAATCCGTACTACTGGAAAGCGGACCGCGCCGGGAAACTATTGCCGTATTTGAATGAAGTGGCGTTTCTCTTCGTTCCCAGCGAGGACGCGCAGGTCATACGCTTCGAATCGGGAGATACCGACATACTCAGCCGATTCAGCGCGGAGAACTTCGTCGTGTTGCAGAAGCAGCAATCGGCGAAGGGCTATCACCTCGACGATCTTGGATCGGGACTCGAATACAACTTCTTATTTTTCAATCTGAACGACTTGGCGCCGAAAGGACTTCCAGAGATTGCGAAAAAGCAAGCTTGGTTTCAGGATGTTCGTTTCCGGCAGGCCGTTTCGGCGGCGATTGACCGCGATGGAATAGTTCGGCTGGTTTACGGCGGGCGCGCGGCTCCGATCTGGGATCAAGTCACGCCGGGGAACAAACTGTGGGTAGACGAGAAAATTGCCCATCCGGCGCGATCACTGGAACACGCGCGCGAGCTCTTGCGGTCCGCCGGTTTTTCCTGGAACACTGGAGCCTTGGCCGATCCTCACGGAAACCCCGTCGAATTTTCGATTCTCACCAGCTCGTCCAATGCGCAACGAATGAAGATGGCGACGATCATTCAAGACGATTTGAGCCAACTCGGGATGTCAGTACAAGTGGTTCCGCTAGAATTTCACGCAATGGTGGACCGGCTGCAGAATAGCTACAACTACGAAGCGGCGGTGATGGGTTTGGTAAGCGGGGACGCCGATCCGACCTCGGAGATGAACGTCTGGCTATCGAGCGGCGAAACCCATCTCTGGCACCCCCGTCAAGACAAGCCGGCAACACCGTGGGAATCCGAAATGGATCGGCTGATGGAACAGCAAATGGTCACACTGGACTACGCGACGCGAAAGCGTCTATACGACCGCGTCCAGGAAATTGTGGCTGAAAATTTGCCGGTGATTTGTGTGGTGAGCCCGAACATTTTGGTGGGGGCGGCCAACCGGGTGGGAAACTTCCACGCGGCAATTCTGGTCCCCTACGCGCTGTGGAATATCGAACAGCTCTACATACAATAAATGGTGAACACGAGCCGCAACGCTCCCCGAAACAAACCGGCGCTTGACCAGCTGCGGGCGCCCTGGCCGGACAAGCGCCTGGTCCGCGAATGCCTCGGAGGCGGCGAAGAGGCTTGGTGCGCGCTGATCTCCAAGTACAAGAACCTCATATTTTCGATTCCTGTAAAGTACGGTTTCTCCGCGGATGAATCGACGGATATTTTTCAGGCAGTGTGCCTGGACTTATTGTCCGAGCTGCCCAAGCTGCGCGAAGTCAAGGCCTTGCCAAAATGGATCATGCAGATTACCGCACACAAATGCTTTCACAGAAAACAGCAGGAACGACGCACGGAAGTTTCAGACCCGGATGACAAGCAATTCGAACAGCGCACGCCCGCCCGCGCGGAGGAAATTCTGCGGGAGGCGGAAGACGAACAAAGTCTGCGGCACGCCATGTCGGAGCTGCCACCGCGCTGTCGTCAACTGGTACGCATGCTCTTCTACGACGAGCCCGCTCGCTCCTATCAAGAAATCGCGCAGACGCTTGGAATTGCGGTGGGATCCATCGGATTTATCCGGCAACGCTGTTTGGAACGACTGCGGAAGCGGTTGCTCGAAGCAGGTTTCTCGTGAAAGCGAAGAAAAAAGGAGAGCCTCTCTCCGAGCGGTCGCTCCGCGAACTGGCAGGTCTGAAGACGGAATCCAGTCGTAAAAAATTCATCGCCGCGCGCCAGCGGCTGTTTGACGATGGCGTGGTTCGGCAACTAAACGAAGTGGTGCGCACCAAGTTGCGCGAAAACCCACACGAAGCGCTCTTTCTAGCGGAAGCCAGTGTGGCGATTGCTCAGCGGTTGCGAAACAACGAGGCTTTGGGCAGGAGTTTTCGCTCCAAAGCCAACGCCCTGTACATGCTGGGAGACAATCAAGAGGCGCTAAACTTTCACGATCAGGCGTTGCGTATTTTTCGGGAAATCCACAATCTCGAGGAAGAAGCTCGCACGCTGATTCCCTCGATTCAGCCCCTCATTCTGCTGGGAAAATATGACAAGGCGTTTGGCGCCGCGGAAGATGCCAAGAAAATCTTTAAGCAATTGAATGACGACAAACGCTGGGCACATGTCGAGATCAATGTTGGGAACATTTACCACCGGCAGGACCGATTCGAAGAGGGGCTAGCTTGCTACCAGCGCGCGTACGAGATGCTGCTGCCTTTTCGCGATTCAGAGGGGCTGGCTGTGGCGCTGTACAACATGGCTGTCTGCCTTATTACTCTGAATGATTTTCCCCGGGCACTGGCAACATACCAGCGCGCAAGAGAAATGTGCGTCAGTCATGGCATGACGCTGCTGGTGACGCAAAGCGACTACAACATTGCTTACCTCTATTATCTGCGGGGTGAATACAGCCGGGCTATCGAGATGTTGCGCGCCACACGCAAGGAGTGCGAGAAAAATGGGGATGCGCACGTCCTGGCGCTGTGCTATCTCGACCTGTCGGAAATATATCTGGAACTGAACCTCAGCACCGAAGCGATGGAAACCGCCCACGAAGGCTATTTGCGTTTCCAGAAACTGGGAATGGGATACGAGGAAGCAAAATGCCGGGCCTATGAAGCCATGGCGCTGAGCCAACTGGGAAAAGCGCTGGGCGCGCTGGATTTGTTTGCGCAAGCGCGCGTGAAGTTTGTCAGCGAGAAAAACTTGGTGTGGCCCTGGCTGATGGATTTGTACCAGGCCGTCGTTCTTTACAACGAAGGAAGGCTGTTCGAGGCTCGACGACTCTGCTCCGGCGCAGCGCAGTTCTTCGACAGCTCTTTCCTGCCGAACAAGGCCGTGCTTTGTCATCTGCTGCTCGCGCGACTATCTCTGAGAGCCGGAGAATTGACAGCCGCACAAGCGGAGTCTTCTCGAGCAATTGAGCGACTCGAGCGTCTAGAGGCTCCCGTACTTCACTATCAGGCACATTTTCTGATGGGTCAGATTCAACAGGCTTCCGGAGATCTTCCAAGCGCTTACGAATCCTGCCAAAAAGCGCGGGGGTTTCTGGAGACCTTACGCGGCAGCCTGCGAGGCGAAGAATTAAAGATCGCGTTCATGAAGAATCGGCTGGAGGTTTACGAGAGCCTCGTCGAGCTTTGCCTGATTTCCGCCGAAAGACCGAATGCGGCGAAAGAATCCTTCGGTTATATCGAACTAGCGAAATCGCGCAGTCTGGCGGAACTTCTGAAGCGCTCCGGACCCTCGATGCGGCCTCCCGACTCGGGCCAGAGCGAATTGGTGCGGCGCATCCGAGAAATGCGCGAGGAACTGAACTGGTATTACCGTCGCATTGAAATTGAGCAATTACGCGCAGAAGACCCATCTGCCGAACGGATCGAAAAGCTTCAGAAAGAGGCCCTAGCGCATGAGAACGAGCTGCTGCATGTGCTGCGGGAATTGCCGCAATCGGAGGAGAACGCGAACCACGGCCCGGCGATAAGTTCGCCGGAAAACGTCCGTGCGTGCTTACCTCCGCAGGCTGCGCTGGTGGAGTATTTTAGCGTGAAAGATCAGTTTATCGCCGCGGTGTTGACGCACGAAGGCCTGAAAATCGCACCGATCACGCCGGTTTCGCGCGCTGTCAATCTGCTGCGGCTGCTCCACTTCCAGATTTCGAAATTCAAGCTGGGCAAGGAATATACGCAGACGTTTGAGGAATCCATGCTCGGTGTCGTGCAAGTACACTTGCGCCAGCTTTACGCAGAAGTGTTGGCCCCCATTCGTGCCTACTTGAACGTGAAACACTTGATTATCGTGCCGCATGGTGTGCTGCACTATCTTCCCTTTCACGCTTTGTTGGACGACACGGGATACCTCATCGACTCCTTCACAACTTCTTATGCACCGAGCGCCAGCGTCTTTGCCCACTGCCAGGGAAAGCCCGCGCATATTACCGGGAAATCGCTGGTCCTAGGAGTTCCCGATGCCCAGGCTCCGCTAATTCTGGAGGAAGTACGTGCGGTCGCCGAGACATTGCACGACGCAGAATTGATCATAGGCCCGAATGCTAACGAGCACGCCTTGCGAGAAAAGGGTCGGCAATGCCGCCTGATTCATATCGCCACGCATGGCAGATTTCGACAGGATAATCCAATGTTTTCCGGGATCCGCTTGGGCGACGCTTACCTGAGTCTTTACGATCTTTATCAGCTCAAACTGGATGCGGAATTGGTGACACTGAGCGGTTGTGCCACGGGGATGAATGTGGTCACTCCCGGAGATGAATTACTTGGCTTGGTCCGCGGACTTCTTTACGCCGGAGCACATTCCGTGTTGTTGAGTCTGTGGGACGTTCACGACCAGAGCACCGCTGATTTTATGGCCTGCTTCTATCAGCGCTTGCGAAGCGTGGATGACAAGGCTTCCGCCCTTCAAGGTGCGATGATTGAATTGCGCGAACGCTTTCCACACCCCTACTATTGGGCCCCTTTTACCCTAACTGGCCAGGTTTCTTCCGTTTAACAACGGGAAATTTTCTTAATGCCCCCTATATTTTTTGCAGGTGTAGCTACCCTTATGAGTTGGTGGTGCACATAGGCAACGAGGCCTTGCAGCTGGTCGAGGCCACGAATCCAAACCGGGGGACAGAGCGATGCGACACTTTTCGCTGGAACAATGGGTTGATTTCGCACGAAACGTGATTGGGGAGGACGAAAAGGCCAAGATGCAAAGACACCTTGAAACTGGTTGTTCGGCGTGCCTGAAGGAGCTGAACTTGTGGCGACGTTTGCAGCAGACAGCGCAACGCGAGTCAGCCTACCAACCGTATGACGGCGCTGTTCGGGCAGTAAATGCGACTTTCGCAAACCAGCGCATCGGTCAGCCGCGCCGTGCGAAACATGAAAATGGGGCGTTGCTTTTTGATAGCTTCCGCAGTCCCGTATTCGCCGGCCTAAGATCGTCCGGAACTGTCGCACGCCAGTTGCTTTACGGCGCCAATACCTACCGGATCGATATTCGGATTGAGCCGCAGACGGACTCGGAGAAGGTCCTTCTTATTGGTCAGATTCTCAATTCAGCTGATCCGAACGAGCGTCTGTCGCGAGTGCGGGTAGCGTTGCTGAAGGGCCGTCGAGTCCTGTCGCAATCGGTAACAACGCTGTTTGGCGAGTTCCAGATGGAGTGCGCCTTGGATGGGGGCTTCCGGCTAATGGTAACCCTGCCCGGCGGGCGGGAAGTAAGCCTCCCCTTGATTGAGCCAACCTTCAGCGAAGGCGAGGAGATCCCGGATTCAACTGATTTTAATAAGGTTAGTGGTAGGCCTAAAATTAGGAAGAAACGTACTAGAACGAAAGGTTGATGCGCACAGAACGACAAGTAGCCGACTGTACTATTGCCGAGGAGCGCCGGCCGAACCAAACTGGTAGCAGGCAGAGTTTCACGGCAACGGCAACCGGGCTACTGGCCGACTCGCAAAGGAGCATTAGTCACCATGAATCGACTTAGACTAATTGGACTGTTAACTCTTCTTTCGCTGGGACTCTGGGGCCAGGTGGCCAGCGCCCAAGGGTTCCTGGGTGGCTTGCTCTCGAACGTCGGACAAGTGCTCTCCGGCCAGAATCAACAACCGGGAGTCATCGTTCGAACGAACCTCGGTCTTGCCGGGTTGCAACTTGCTTGCCTTTCCAATGGCTGCACAGTTGTCGGCAATATCGATGGCAACATGAATCAAGTTTTCTTGGTCAGGCCTGTTCAGGGTCTTCTGCCGCAGCTCCTTGCCGGTCTCCTCCGGCTTGTCGACGGAATTCTTGACGCCGAACCCGATCAGGCCCTAATGATCCCGGCAAATAACACTAATCAGACGAGTTCTTCCACGCCGCCCCAAGGTCTGTGGGACACCACCCCGGTCAATTACTACGGCAACAGCGTCACTCACGGATACGTGAACCAGCCGGCTGCTCTGATCATTCACATCGACCGGGCCCAAGATGTATTCAACGTGTCCGGCGCGGGAATTGTCGCGGATATTGACACTGGGGTCGACCCCAATCATCCAGCGTTCCACGGGCTGCTCCTCCCGGGCTACGATTTCACGCGCAACCAACCGGGCGGTTCGGAAATGAACGACATTTCGATGTCCGCACCACCGCCTTGTGAGACTTGCGCTGCAGCGTACGTGAATCAGCACACCGCGGCAATGCTCGACCAACACACTGCTGCCATGCTGGATGGCTCGCAGTACGCGGCGTTCGGACACGGAACCATGGTGATGGGAGTCATTCACCTGGTCGCGCCAACTGCAAAACTTCTGCCTCTGAAAGCGTTTAACGCCAGCGGAAGCGGATCCCTCTCGAATATCCTGGCGGCGATTTACTTCGCGGTCGAGAACAATGCGAACGTCATCAATATGAGTTTTGATCTTACGAGCAGTTCGACTGAACTGAAGAACGCTATCAACTACGCTAACAGCCAAAATGTTATTTGCGTAGCATCCTCCGGCAACGATGGCAAGCAAGAGATGGTTTATCCAGCCGGCTTGCAGTATGTGATGGGCGTAGCTTCCACCAATAATCAAGACCAGCGTTCGAGCTTCTCGAATTATGGCAATCAGATCGTATGGGTGGCGGCGCCAGGCGAAGGCGTGATCACCACCTATCCATTCGCCACATATGCCGCAGGTTGGGGCACCTCATTCAGCTCGCCCATGGTTGCCGGAACTGCGTCACTGATCGTCAACATGCAACCCAAGTTCGGCGAAAATCAAGCGGCTTGGGTGATCTCTCACGCAAAGTGGATCGGCCTAAACATGGGTAATGGGCGCCTGGATGTTTACGGTGCTTTGTCATCGTTGCATCCGATCCAGGGTTTGCTCCCGTAACGGCCTATGCCGAGAGATAACATCGAAGGATCCCGCACCTCCGAGCGAATTGCTCGAACGACGAGCTTGACGGCGGTGGCCACAATTTCTTCGAGCGCCTGGCCGAAACTCTCGCACGACTGGGCTCCTCCATCGCTTCACGTTAAGCTCATGGAGGAGCAACTGGCTGCTTTGCGTAGTTCTCTGATCTGCGCATTCAACCAGCTCCTGGATTTGAAGGACCTAAATACCGGCGTTCACAGCACGCGCTTGGCGGAATGGGCTCTTCATGTGGCCGGGGATTTTGGTCTGGCTCGCGAATGCCTGGGCGATATCGAGGTCGCGGCGCTCTTGCACGATATCGGAAAAATCGGTGTCTCAGATGCCATCCTGAACAAGCCCGGTAAGTTGACGGCCGAAGAATACGAACTCATGAAAAAGCATCCTGAGTATGGTTGGGCGGTCTTGCACCAAGTCCCTGGGATGGAGCGCGCCAGCTTGATGATTTTGCATCATCATGAAAATTACGACGGCACGGGCTATCCGGGCGGACTAAAGGGCGAAGAAATTCCAATTGGCTCGCGCATCGTTTCGGTAATCGACGCTTTCGACGCGATGGTGTCCACGCGACCCTATCGCCAGGGAATGGCGTTCGAAGAAGCCGAACGACGATTATTAGCTGCCGGTGACACGCAGTTCGATGCTCGCGTGGTGAAGAGCTTCCTGACACTGGCGAGAACGGAGATGTCCTCCGTATTCGCTGCGGCCGGTACCGCGGTTACTGCTGTTCTCTAGATCGATTCTCCAGATCGCGTAAGCCAG
>CAVPFK010000018.1:0-67539 GCA_963703705.1 uncultured Acidobacteriota bacterium
GCACTGCGGACGTTTTTGTCGTGAATGGCGAACAGGAGATCCTGTGCGCGACTTCTCTTTCCACCATTATGGCGTTCGCCGGCCAGTCGGACTCCTCCCGATCGAGCCGCCGTCCCGCCAAGTGACTTGTAGCTCCTGCGCTTATATGTCTGCTGACCCAATCCTTAAAATGCGAGAGACTAGTTTCGTTCCAATCCCGGCGAGGTCTAGGATGAACTACCTTCGATTTCTTGCGATGCCTTTTCTCGCAGCTCTGTTCGTGCTTGGAGTTTCGTCTGGTTCCATGTTTCGCGCTGGAGTGATCGTTCTAGGATTTTCTCCGCAAAATTCGCAGTCGCCGCAAACGTTTCTGGCCCCGGACGAACGCTACAAAGCCGACATTCTGGTCGTGGTCGCCCACCCTGACGACGAAGCTGCCGTCACGCCGTATCTAGCGAGAGCCATCGACGAAGGGAAGCATGTCGCGGTGGTTTATGGCACGCGCGGAGGAAGCGGTGCAAACCAAGCTGGGGCGGAGCACGCCGCGGCTCTGGCAGATATCCGCGAAATGGAAGCCCGCAAAGCTTGCGCGTCACTTGGCATCGTGAATGTGTGGTTTCTCGGCGGCAAAGATACCGCTAGTCAAAACGTTTTGCAGTCGCTGTCGACTTGGGGGCATGGAGCGACGCTGGAAGAGATGGTGCGGCTCGTGCGGTTAACGCGACCAGAGGTCATTCTTACATTTTTCCCTGGCGTGTACATTGGCGAAAATCACGGCGATCATCAGGCCGCCAGCGTACTAGCCACCGAAGCGTTCGACTTGGCCGGCGATGCGGCCGTATTCGCCTCTCAAGTGGCCGGTCCAACGCGGCGCTTAGAACCTTATCTCGAAAATCTGCGGCCCTGGCAGCCTAGGAAAATCTATTACTTTGATGCTCCTGATACTGCAAACTTTAAAGATACAGGACCCTCCTATTCTGTCACCGGGATTTCGAAGTCGCGCCACATGCCATATTGGCGCGTGGCCCTGGATTCCTTCCGTGCGCACGAGACCCAGGAGAAAAAATATATTGATTCCCTTGCCACCATGAGAGACCAAGATCTCGAGAAACAAGCTACCGACGGGTGGGGTTCCGAGCAAACCTTCATTTTGGGTAAGTCTTTGGTGGGAGGAAGCGTCACAGGAGATATCTTCGAAAACATCTCCGCTTCTCCGGCGGTTCCTAGGCCCCGAACCGTTTCGTCGCCACCTCAGTTCACGCAGCTTTCGATCGAACTAGGCGGACCGTGGAGTTTCTATCGCGATTTTCGTCTCGCTCATGGCTTACAGCGATTGCCTAATCTGGACGTTCCGGAAATCGCGGTCGCTGCAAGCGGCGTACTGTCCATCCCGGTATGGCTGCGCAATCCGACGAATGCCACACAAGAAATCAAGCTGGCTGCCGCAGTACCGATCGGCTGGACCGTGAACAATGGAGCGGATCTCTACTCGCTGCGGCCCGGTGAAGACGACGCGGCGACCATTGAGATCGCTGTGCCGCAACTTCCAGCGTCTGAAACCAAATCGAAAGAGATCAGCGAAGTGTCGGTTACCGCCGAGTCGAAAGGCCAGGACATCGGCACGATCAAGCTCCGGGTTCAGTTGCGTTCACACGCGTTGCCTCAGTAGGAAAATCCAAGCCCTTGAAATTTCCCGCCGAGATGGAGACGGCGAGCCGATGGTTTGGCTCGCCGTTTTTTGCGCTAACCCGGTAGGGCTCTTACTTTATGCTTCCGGCGCTGTTAAACAGGAACGGCAGAACATGAATCTGTTCCTGCTGCACCGCTTGAAGCTGGTTAGGATCGAAGCCGAGAGCTTTGATGATTGTCGGCGCGACCTGCTGATTTGAGACAGCAGCCTTGACGGTTTGCTGTGGCAGTCCCGAGAACGAAACGAGCAGAGCGGTGTGGATGTCATCTTCGTTGAAGCCACCGTGTTCGGCGATCTTGGTACCGCCGGTGAAGATTACGCCCGTATTGACCTTGAGAATGATGTCAGGCGTGCGGGGATCGCTGCCGGGATCGTTGAACTTGTTCCGAAGCGACTGCTCGGCAAAGATTTCCTGAATGCCGAGTGTCGCCTGATTCTCAGGCTGGCTCAAGTTGGCAACCACCTGGGGAGTGAGTTCCTGATCGGTCAGCCAAATTAACGACCCGTCGTCGGAAATATCGAATGCTTCCGCGGGACCAATCAATGTTTGCGGCCGTCCTCCACCGATACGATTCACTTTGCTGATGTCGATGGGGGACTGGCCATGTTTCGCCGCGATGATGATGAGCGTTGAATTGAAAAGATTCTGGCTCCTCAGCTCCGCGACGATTCTGCCGAGCGACTGGTCAACGAAATCGAGTTCGAAGGCGAGACCCTGATTGGGCGCGCCGAGCACGTTGGCATAGCCGCCCAGGACGTTGGGCCCATTTTTAGTGATAGGACCCTGTAGCAGCTTCTCTCCGACGCTGACCGCTTGGAAATTCGTACCAAACAGGGCAGGTACCGGAGCGCTCTGGGAGCGATCGTGCGTGAAGCCGTCGATCTGGTTGATGAGCGCTTGAACGTGCAATAAATCGTAGCACTGGATATTTCTGAAATCCGTGGTCCAGCCGTCATCGAAGGTGGGATCCGGGAATGGAACAGGCGCGCAACCGGGAAACTGCGGAAGCGCGACAGGCACCGAGTTGATCTCCGGTCCGTAGAAATCGTCGACACCGAGGCCGCTCGGCCCGTTAGTCCATTCATAGGAAGGATGCTTGTCCACCCACGCCGTGCGGCCGCCATTGGCTTTTACGACTTCGAAAATAGTGTTCACACGCAAATATTGATGCGGATAAACTGGCCGGCAATTGTTGTTTGGGTCGCGGGGGAGATAATTCGGGTTGATGCCGCCACCACCGTTGAGCAATTTCAAATTAAAATCAATGGACTCATCATATGCCATCGGAGTGCCAATCACGTCAGGACAAAGGCCGGGACCGCCCGTAATCGGAAGCGAAGTGGTGTGTGCGGGCGGAGACAGCGCGCGGTTGTACGTGACGTCGTACCACAGACCCGCAGTGATAGGAGAACCTCCTGTAATCAGAGTGGCCAAACCTGGGAATGAATCCGAAGGCGAAGAAGTGGAAGCATTCGTATAGGTGATGCCGTTGCGACTGAGCGCTGCGAGCGTAGAGTCTTGATGCGAATTTACATAATTCCCCAAGTCGAGAGCGTGCAGACCATCGACGCTGATGAGCAGGACGTGCTGGACATTTACAGACGACTTAGAGCTGTCGCTCTGCTGAGGACCTGCGTAGAGACTGCCTGCGGTCGAACCCATCAAAAGAAATGCGGCGGTCAAACCGGCTTGCAACTTCGTTAAAATCCTCTTCATGTGGTTCACCTTCTCCTTTAAAGAACGGTAAACGGGAAGAGTTACTCGCACATGATCAGTTTGTTAAAGCAAGGTCAAATCGCTACGATCTCGATCGAAATAAGAAATTCAAAGCTGAAAGAAGGAGTGATGATCGGCCAGTGGTCGGTTTTTCCAAAATACGAACGGGGGAAAGTTGGCCCGGACTCTACACTGCTGTTCATTCGCGCGAAACGGGCATTCGATAAAGGCGATGTCTACCGGGCCAATCTTGCGAGAGGCACGGGGCCAAGCAGAGCGGGCTCACGAGACACCACAACAGATCTAAAGGAGTTGCATGTTTCATTTTGCCGACGGCGTTGCCTTCAACCCGCCGGGCGAGACGCCGAAATATCTCTTATGGTCCGGGAACGAATATCTTGTCCGCTGCCGATATGTCTACGCCTTTTTGTTCGGTTCGAATCCGGAAACTGCGGAGTTCACCTTTGGGCTTTTTCGATCGCGGCGTGGCGTAGCTCAGCCAATACTGATTTTTCAGAACCATGTCTAATTGTTGAAGGAATGGACCGTAGGACACGGGAGTAAAAAGGCCCTGAAAGAAAGCTTCTCCGCCGGTGGCATCCGCCATCTTGGACAAATTGCTTTGGCCGAGGTTTAGATGAAATGAATTTCGGCTAGCGCGTCCGACACCTGTGGCAAAGAGCGTATGAATCATTACGCCGGCTTTCTGCGCGGTGTCGATCGTGGAATCGACATCCGGACTAATCGGGTAATCGCCGCGGAACCGATCGATACCGTCGGCGATCAGCAAAATCTCGCGGCGGGCGCCACCGGTAACGGGCCAACCTTTAATCAAACTCATGACCGAAAGATAAATGCTGGAATAGGCGCCGCCATACCCGAGCGGAATGCGGACAGTCTTGGCTACCGCATCATGATCGGTACTAAATTGGGAAAGCGCCTGAATCGTTCCGTTGCTGGCGTAGAACACTCCGACCGCCGTGCTGCCCGGCTGAGAATTGATAAAGCTCCTTATATCGTTGATCTGAGTCCCGAGTTCTTGGTTGTCGGCATCGTCGATGACAATGGCGAGTTGAAGCAGGGCCTTATCGCCTTGGGCCGGGATCCAGCCAGTGACTTCTCGTTTCTGTTTTCCCTCAAAGACATTTATATCTTGCTTGCCAAGAGCAGGAGGCGCCGTGTATTTGGGTCCCAGAACGGTGACAACAGTGGTCACACTAGTAGAAGCCGATTGATCTTGCGCATGCGCTAGAGGCATGCCCGCCACAAGAGCCGCGAGGACTAAAAAGACTGATAGAATGTGGCCTGTTTTGCCCATTTCTGCCTCCCGAAGAACGTCTACTGATCCAGAAGAAACACGCACGATGGAAGGTCTCTGGAGACGTAACTGTATTGGGGGAAAAGGCTTTCTGTCAAGGTCAGCGCCAGATCAAGCTAGTAAACCAGGGAGAGTCGCTTGCGACGCTCGACCCATTCCTGACTCGCGAAAATCCGAGGTGTGAGTTCGATGAGACGCGGAAGCATGTTGAAAACGGCCACCGGGCCCCATTCAGCGCCTTTGCGCGTACGAAATCCCTTCTTGTTGAGTTCTTCCGCCACTTTGGTGAGAGAAATATCCTGGATAATTAGCTCCATCATGGACAAGAGAAATTGCATTTCAGGAGGGTTTTCTTCCAAGTGCTCGCAATCCTCCGAAACTTGGGAACCAAACGGAGCGTCCTCGAGGAGTTTGGCCTCGCGGGCATCGCTGCCTTCCATCTCTCGTTCCCACTCGATGCCTACCAAGCGCCAGCCTGCGCGCTCGCGTTCGCGGAGATAATTCAGGTCGAACGGACGATCAAATGCTTCCCGAATGCGTTCCCTTTTCGCCATCTCGTTTCTCCTTCCAAGACTGCCGAATACCCAAGGAATTGCCCGGGAATTCGGAGCAAATAGCAGGCCTCATTATCGGCGGCGTATTTTTATGAAGAAAAAAGACTTACTGCTAAAGAGGCTTTTGTCCGCCTGAATCCCATGACCGCTAGTGGGATAGGGTGTCGCTGAAACGGACATCGAAACGGCTACAAGCGTCCCGGCTGGGACGCCGCGCGGCCGAGATCGGTTTCGATCAGTTCATCCCTGAGCTGTTGGGCGCGGCCATGGGTTGGCGCTGTAGCCAGGTTTGCAGGAGCGGCTGCTGGTGCGCGCGGACGTCGATGCAAACGTTGATTTGCTCGAGCGTCAATTTTAACTCGCGCTCGGCAGCGGGAATCTTGTGCTCGGTAAAAAATCGCTGTACTTCTTCGCGTTTTGCGGTATCGCAAAATACGCCGGCGGACTGCACCAAGGAAGCCTCGGAATAATTGCTGAGTTTGGCCTCTATCTCGGTCCAGTGCTGGCGGCTGAAATCCCAAGCGATTTGACGTCCCGCGGGATTTGCCATCACCGCACCAATCACTTGCGGAGCATCTTGCGCGCGCATTGCGGGAGAAATCGCAAAGTTCAGAGTGCGCGTGAGCAAGGCAGGATCACTGAACAGACATAGCGCTTGGCCAAACAGGATGAACTCATCCTGAGACTTGAGCTGCGCGAAATGACCCAAGATTCTGTTGTACATGGTGGCGTCACCGTCTCGGACGGCGACGCGGACGGCGGCAAAAAGCAAGTTTTGATCGACGGGTTCTCCATTGAGGGCTTTGTCAAAAAGATCTTGCGACATCTTGATGACCTTGGGATCGCGACCGACTGCGCCGAGTATGGTGAGGAGACTAGCGCGCCGTCCTCGAGTCTCGTCGGAATCAGCGGGCGCCGAAACCCAGCCGAGTTTCTCAGCGACAGGACCAAACGTGGCGCGAATCCAAGCATGATATTGTTCGCGATCGGCGTTGGTCACCAGATAGTCGTCGGCGAAGGTGAGTTGATTGGACAGGTAATTCATCACCGCAGCAGAATCATCATCTTTCATGTCCGATGCAAGCGACAAAACATCTCCCGCCGTTAGGCGATTTAAACTCACTTGTGCGATCACGTCGTTAAGAAGCAAATATCGTTCGCCTGGCGAAAGCGTGCGCTCAGCCGAAGAAGAGATCAGTTTCAAATTTTCAGAATCGTAACCTGAACGGTAGTAGCCGCGGGCACCTGCGTTGCCGAAGACCGCCGAGCCGCATCCCGGCACAACGACTTGCTGTTCTTTGGAACCCAGGAGCTCACATTTCTCACCGTGGCCCGTTTTCAAACAAACAGGAATTTGCCACTGTTCCTTCGAGCCCGCCTCAAACAATGTGCGGTCGGAAAAATAACGCTGCTGGGTCAGCGTAATCTTTGTTTTGCCGCCATCGCACGCCGTGTGCAAGGTTACCAGCGGCGCACCGGGCTGCTTCACGAAGCTTTCCATGATGCGGTCCACGGGTTGATGCGATACCTGAGTGATCTCGTTCCAGAAATCTTCTGAAGTCGCGTTGGCGTAAGAATATTTGGCGAGGTAGGAATTCACGCCTTTGCGGAATACTTCTCCGCCGATATCGCCCTCAACCATCAACAGCACGGCGGCGGCTTTGTTGTAGGTGATACTGTCGAAGAGCTCCTGAATTTGGGCGGGAGTTTCGGCGTGCGCTTCAATCGCACGAGTGGAGCTGAGGGAGTCGGTATCCATGGCCCCAGTGCTCGAAACGACGGCGTCGGTCTGCAAATTCCACTCAGGCTTCCACCCTTCCATGGGCTTGAACGACATCCAGGTGGCGAAGCCCTCGTTCAGCCAAACGTCGTCCCACCATTTCATGGTAACCAAATCGCCGAACCACTGATGCGCCATCTCATGCGCGACAAGATCCTGCGCAACTATCTTGCGCAGAAAATACGGAGTGTGGCTGGGGTCCACGAAGATTAAATCGCGAGAGATGATGCAGGCCGTATTCTCCATCGCACCGGCGGAGAAATCAGCGACACCCAGTATATCGAGCTTCCCGTATGGGTATTTGATTCCGAAGTAATGATTGTAAAACTTCATCGTGAATTCAGCAGCTTCGAGTGCAAAGCCAGCGTACTGCTTCTCGCCGGGAGCTCCGCAGACGCGAATGGGAATATCGTCTGCGCTGCCTTCCAAACATTCCCAATCACCGATGGCGAGCGCGACGAGATAAGACGACATCTTGGGCGTGGTGGAGAACCTCAGCGTGTGTTTGCCGTCGCCAGGTCCCGGTGTGTCGGAGACAATCTTGCCGTTCGAAATGGCGGTGTCGATTTTATCAATGATCGTGGTGATGTCGAAGGTTGCTTTGTAGGAAGGCTCGTCAAACGACGGATACATCCGTCGCGCGTCCGTATTTTCCAGCTGCGTAATGGCATATTTTCGATTGTTCGCTTTGCTCAAATAGAGCCCGCGCAGCTGGCCGTTTAAGATGCCGGAATAGCGAACGTGGATTTCGGCCGGCCCGATTGCGAGCGCCTCCGCCACAGTAAAAGTGACCATTTCATTCTTTTCGTCCGAGGTCACCTGGGCCGTCTGGGTTTTGCCACCGGACGCCATCGTTACTTCCGCAAATTTGATCTCCAGTGCATTGAGAGTGATGGTCGCGGATGGCTTGAGAAGACGAATGTTGATGGTTTCATCGCCTGCAAAGGTTTCGTTCGCGAAATCCGGAGTAATCGTGAGCTGATAGTGTTCGGGCGTGGCAAAGTTTGGAATGCGCTGTGCAAATGTGGCTGGTGCAATCGCCGCAAGATACATGAACAAGAGAACGAAACCAAGCTTCTTCATACCCACCCCTTTTTTTTGCTTTCCACTTTTTGGATATGCAGAACAACCTCGCCTCTGCATCATGTGTCCAAGACTATGCCGGAAAAGCTCTTAGCTCTTCGACGTTCGCGATGCACTAAGGTTTTGCCTGATTTTGGGATAAATTGTCCCCAGAATCACACATTCATAATAGCGTCAGCACCTATGATTGGGAGTTTTATTTCAGGCTTAAAGGAGAGTCGTCGCGCCCGGCCGTCTGGGGCACACACCCGTCCAAGACCTGCTCAAGCTAGGCGAAATGTCGTTAGGTTTTCTGAATTGTTCGCCCTACAATCGACTCCCCTACCCTCATCTACGGCGTTCGCTAAAATCCAATGTTTCTTGATAGGAGCATTATGAAGCTCGCCCATTTTCTCATCATGCTGGCTACGTTTTCGGCGATGGCCTCGAGAGTTGGCGCAGACTCGGTGAGCCTCCGCAATGGCGATCACTTATCCGGTACGATGGTCACCTCGGACGGCAAAGACCTGACCCTCAAAACAGATTTCGCCGGCGAGATAAAAATTAAGTGGGACGCCATTAAAGAAATCTCTTCAGACAAACCGCTTTACGTTGTTACCTCCCAGAAAAAAGCGGTAAACGGCACGATCACCTTGGAAGGCGCAAACCTCATCGTGCACACGGTAACCTCGGGCGAAGTGCAAGTACCGCTCGCGCAGGTCACTATTGTCCGTTCCGCAGACCAGCAAGCCGCCTACGAAAAAAGTCTGCATCCGGGCCTGCTGGAAGGCTGGAAAGGCGGAGTGAATATTGGATTCGCGCTCGCGCGTGGAAATAGCGACACGACGAATCTGAATACGGGTGTCACTGCGGATCGCAAGACGCTGACCGATGAGCTTACGCTCTACGAATCCTCGATCTACTCGACCAATGGCGGTGTGAACAGCGGCGTTACCGCTAATGAGATCATGGGAGGAATAAAATACGATCATAACTTCACGAAGAGGTTGTTCGGATTTGTAAGCGGTGATTTCACCCACGATGAATTGCAAGGTCTGAACCTAAGATCCATTTACAGCGGAGGACTGGGCTGGCACTGGATCAACAATCCGAACACGACGCTGGATCTGCTCGGCGGGATTAACTATACGCGTGAGACTTATAGCAGCGGAGCAACCACAACCACTGCCGCGATGAACGTGAATAGAAATTTACCTGGTATTACAGCCGGAGAGATATTTATGCACAAATTCGGCGCTACAACCGTGGTTACGCAGGACTTCTATTTCTATCCCGACTTGAGCGATATCAGCCAATATCGATTTGCCGTCGATGCAGGCTCGGTTACAAAGATTAATAAGTGGTTGGGCTGGCAGTTGAGCTTTAGCGATCGCTACGTCACAGACCCGCCGATTGTGGGGACCAAGCCGAACGATGTGATTCTATCCACAGGCCTCAACGTTAGCTTCAACCACTGACAAGAGTTGGGCTGACGTCCCCGCGCGGCTGGCGATCCTCGAGTCGTGCGCCGCCGCTGCCGAAGAAGATCGAGAACTTGTTGACCACCATTGCGTAGCAGCGGCATATTATATTCCTCAATTAAGAGCCTGGCCGGCGTTGTATGCTGACACGGGTGGAAGCACATTAGCGGACGTTTCTCCAAATCGAAATCCTTTGACCTAGCTTGTCGCAGCGCCAGCTTGGGACCTGCGGGCCGATGAGGACTGTAAGGAAGCGTGGAGGAGTCCAGTGAAGCAATCGTGGATTGTCAGGGTAGCGCTGCTGGGTCTGGGGCTGCTCGCAACGGGACTTTTGTGGACTCACTGTATCGGCTGGGCGAAACCCATCCACACACGATCAGAAGCCCAAGCGCAAGTGGCGCCACCACAACAGCTCAGCCCCAAGGGCCAAAATTCCCTGCGCGCAATCGTACAGGCCGGAAATCTCTCGGATCTGCGCTGGCCCGATTTCAGCGATTACGTCAAGCACTTGCAGGAATTTTACGATTCGTATGGGTACTCTTTGCCATGGGTCAGGGGAATGGAGCCTACCGCACAGGCGCAACAAATAATCGCGATTTTATCGAAGGCAGAGGAAAAGGGACTGTCCGCGGACGATTATGACGGCCCGCGTTGGGCCGGACGGTTGGCGAAACTCAAACCTGCGGCCGGGCAACCATCAGAAGCGGACGCGGTGCGGTTCGATGCGGCGCTCACCGTTTGCGTAATGAGATACATCTCGGACCTTCACATCGGCAAGGTGAATCCCAAGCATTTCGATTTTGGTTTCGACGTACAGGCGAAGAAATACGATTTGCCCGAATTTCTGAAAAAAGACGTCGTGGATTCTTCTGACGCTGCAAGCGTGCTGGCGCAAGTGGAGCCTCCGTTTCCTGGGTACCGCCGCACGATTCAAACGCTGAACAGGTATATGCAGCTCGCCAAGGAATATAGCGGCGAACCGCTTCCTGCTCCCGTAGGGAAGACGATCGCGCCGGGAGATTCATACGCCGGCGTCCCTCAACTGACGCGACTGCTCCGGGTGGTGGGTGACCTGCCGCCTGACGCAAACGTTCCGGCGGACGGAACGGTTTATCAAGGTCCGCTTGTCGATGCGGTCAAGAGTTTTCAGCGCCGGCATGGCCGGGACCCGGACGGAAAAATCGGCAAGCAAACATTGGATGACCTGAACGTGCCGCTCAGCCAGCGTCTCCGCCAGATGCAGCTGACTCTCGAGCGCTGGCGCTGGCTCCCTGTCGCTTATCAAAAGTCTCCCATCGTTGCGAACATTCCCGAATTTCGACTTCGCGCTTATGATGAAAACTTCAAGGTCGCATTGAGCATGAACGTCGTGGTCGGCAAAGCCTACGGCCACAGTACGCCGGTGTTTGAGGACAAAATGGCATACGTAATATTCCGCCCTTACTGGAATGTTCCGTATTCCATCGCAAAATCTGAATTCTTTTCAAAGATCGCCCGCGACCCAGACTATCTGGCTAAGAAAGGATTCGAGGTTGTGAACAACCGTCAGGAGGTTGTCGCGTCCGGGAATGTGACAAGCGACGTGCTGGATCAGCTTCGCGCCGGCAAGCTCTTCATCCGGCAGATGCCAGGGCCGAAAAATTCACTTGGGCTGGTCAAATTTATCTTTCCAAATGACTACAGTGTGTACATGCACGACACTCCCGCGCAGGAATTCTTCGCAAAATCGCGGCGGGACTTTAGCCATGGCTGCATTCGACTGGAAAAGCCTGCCGATCTGGCTGTCTGGGTGCTGAGAGATAACCCGGGAGGCTGGAACATGGATCGCGTGCGCGCGGCAATGAACGGAGATCCGAACCGTCAGGTGAATCTTACGAAGTCCATTCCAGTCTTAATCGTCTACGGCACCGTTATCGTCTCGGAAGATGGCATCGTTCATTTCTACGATGATATCTACGGACACGACGCCACACTCGAGAAAGTCCTCGACAAAGGTTATCCGTACCCGGGTTAATCTCCGCCGCTAAGGTTGGCGGGGCAGTCGAAACACCACTGGCGGACGCGGCCAGTGTCAACATGGATGAAATCAGAGTGAGGATAGTAGCCCACGCCGCCGCGGTGCAGGGCGAGCGCCGCCTTGCGCAGCGTAAGCGTGTCGATGCTGGGCATGCGCAGATCGATCGCCTCCGCTTGAATGTGAAGGCTGTTCTTGGCGACCCCAGTCGTATGAGCGCGAAGCGATTCGTTTGTGGATGGAGTGCGGTAGCCGCAGACAATGTCAATTTCGCCGCCGGGGTGCCCGACCGATGACGTGAGATCGGAGAGGATATCGTATAGGCGCGGATCGAAATGGCGGACATCGCCCGTCCGATGGTCGCGCAGAAAATAATCGAGCTTGGCGAGCGCGTCCGAAATGTATTGTTCGCCACGGCGGTAAACAATATCAATTCGCTCGCCGGTGTGCGTGTTGAAAAGCCGGAGGCGACGATCCTGGCCCTGCGATGAGGACGCTTCGTGCGATTGGGCACGTGCGCCGACCGGGGCAACCGCTAGCAGAATTGCGCTCGCTAAGCCAAGACGCCGAAAATTTCTTTTGAACGCGCTCATATGTTCCCGCTCAACAATTTTAGCACAAGCGGTACGTTTGCTTTATCGGTCGGAGAGCGAGTGACACAGTTTGTATCAATCGCCAAAAAATCGCGCGAGACTTGCCGGTCGCTGTAGATCGACACAATTGACCAGCACGCAAAACGCTGTCGTCTCGAATGGATTGAGAAGTATGGTGGGCTGGGTAGACTTGAACTACTGACCTCGCCCTTATCAGTATTGAGGTCGCGGTCACGGACCTGCCGATACCGGTTCTTCGAAGTTGACATAGCCATATTAGATAGCTATCATCGAGGCTATGAAAGTTAGCGTGGCGGATGCCAAGAACAAGCTTCCCGAGCTAATCAAGGCTGTCGAGAATGGCGAAACGGTGACCATCTACCGGCGTGGTGTCCCTGCGGTGGACATCATCCGGACAAAAAAGCCGAGTCGTAAAAAACGGAAGCTCGGAACACTGAAAGGAAAAATTCACATTCGCGATATCGACTGGTGGAAACCCATGTCGGACGATGAAGCCGACGCTTTCGTCGAAGGGCGTGACTAGGTGCGGTTGCTCCTGGACACGGTCGCTTTGATTTTCGCTGTTGAGTCACCGGAACGACTCACCAAGCGCGCGACTGGCATTTTGCAGAACGCTGGAAATATCCTAGAACTGAGCGCGATTTCTCTTTCCGAAATCGCCGTCAAAGCAGCCCGCGGCAAGTTGAAATTTTCCGCTGCTGACACGCGCCACGCGCTGGAGGACTTGGACATTCGCGTGTTGCCGTACACTGCGAACCATGCATTCTTTCTTTTCGATCTACCGCCCTTGCACGCAGACCCCTTCGACCGTCAGATCATCGCCCAGGCCCTATGCGAAGAGATCCCAGTGATGACTTGCGACGAAAAATTCAGCCTGTACAACGGTCTCAAGGTCCTTTGGTAATTCTTAGGAATCTCGCCTCACGCAACGACCATCTCCGCGCTCGTGTGAGTTCGGCGAGATCGTATGGAGCGACCCGAGCTGGACCTGATTTGAATGGTGGCCTGGGTGGACTTGAACCACCGCCCTCGCCCCCCTTATCAGAGGGGCATCGTTAGGTTTTACAATAACTTACAAGACTGCGGGGACTGCCAAAATACCTGCAGGTCGTACAAGACATCATCTTTGGGTTGGGTTGCGGGTTGGAAAAATTCACGAACCTGGTGTTAAAAAATCTCATCATCCGAACAGGCGACGTTTTACCATTGCTCACGAAACTAGGACATCTTGTCTTGCACAAAGGCGAAATGGTTCGATTCGCGCTGTCGTAGCAGGAGATGGGACCACACATTTATATAGCCGAGATTGGCGAGGCGGAAGGTTAGGTGCCTGACCACTAACCTTATATTTGGTCGCTAAGCTATCCAGCACGGTGCTGTCCGATAACAAGTCAAGATCGATGCTTTTTACGTCTTCCGTTAGAAACTTTGCTGGCATCAAAAGTTCCGCCGCAAATAAGTTTGCCGCGATCTCACCTGGATTCCGGCAGAGCCGCGTTCCATGCGTTGCGCGCGGCGCAGAGGAGATTGGGCCGCGACGCGAGTCGGTTGACGGATGATGTTCGTTAGCCTGGTGCAGAATGCAATGCCCGCTCGATGCCTTCGGGGTCACGCGCGATGACAGTCAGGTAGGCTTTAGCAGGTTGGTCTGGCTCAGAGCGGCCCTGTTCCCAATCGCGCAGAGTGCCAAGAGGGATTTGGTAGCGCGCAGCAAACTCCTCCTGAGTCAGCGCGAGGGCGCGGCGAAGGGTTTTGACGCGCGGCACGAGACGCAGTTGTCCTGGGAGTGCGTCGGTGAGCGGCAGGTTTTCATGGTCGCGGGCAGCGGCGGCTTCGAGATCCGCGGCAGCCATCGGAGCCAGCGGCGGTGTGTCCAGCGTTTCTTCTGTGCCATCCGGTTTGACGCGGACAAGCCCGCCGTTACGGCGCATTTTCGCGATAGTAGTGTTCTTGCTCATTTTTTGTCGCCCGCAGGGCTGAGATAATTCTGATCCGTTCGCCCCGCTCCGTATACACAACAGTCAGTACCTGGTTGCCAGTTATGCCGAGTAGGATTATTCGTTCTTCGCCATATGCTTCCCGCAGGTCGATCCACTCGACGGCGAACGGGTCGCGAAAGGCCAAGGCCGCCTGGGCAAAACTCACGCCGTGATTGCGGAGGTTCTCGGCGGCCTTGATATCGTCCCACTCGAATTCCAGACTCATATACTACGGGATACCAGTAGTTTTGTCAAGTGTTGGATTAGTGTTAGGTGCGAGGACTCTCGATTTTGGATAATCATAATTGTTTCAATGAGTTCCGCATCGTGACTCCCTGTATGCCGGGTGCTTGGTCAAGGGGTCCTTCCCGTCCCTCTCGACACCCCTGAGTGTGCAGGCGCAACCGCAGCGGCCAGCAGGACTCCGATTCCGACTAGACTTCGCTGCGCATCTCGGTATCCGATAAAATTCAAAAGCGAAGTTAGCAACACGAAACCTGCCAATGCGAAGAGCAACCCTCCCGCGATTCGGGCTGCCCGCTCCTCACGCAACTTGACGCGAAAACGCCAGAACACAACGGCTGCCGAAAGCAGCTCAATCAAGCTGTCCCCGCCGAAAGCCAACAGTGCGGAGCTGTGCGAAGTCCAAGCAGTCCCGAGAGACACGAGGGCCTCCACGCTCATCCAGATAAGTGTGAAGACTTGTAGTTGAAGAACTTTCCGCGAAACGTCAGACAAGGGAAGTGTTGTCGCTGCGGTCATAAGAGAGTCGCAATCATTCTAACCCCGCAGTCGCAGGCCAGGGAGCTTCTGGGCAGTGTAGAATGGGCAATCGGCGGATTAGACGCCTGAGTCAAACTCAGCAGCGGTGCATCTCGGCTAGCCGGTCTGCCCAAGTGCCCGAACAGCTTCTCGTGCAAGTTAAATCGAGGCCACCATGGAGTCGATATTTGATATGAGGAAGAATGTCTGGAGAGCGGTGATCGAGGTAGGTTTTATCATCTTCCTATTCTATTCGAATCTATTGATGGGAGAATTTGAGCGCTCAGGCATGGGGCAGAAGAGGGGTCTAACTTGGGCAATCGGAGATGTCTTTACCGCTTCCAATTTTGAAATTGCCACGGCAGCCGCACTCACCGGTTACATCCTTTTTGAATTTCTTCGCAAGAGATTCTAGGCAAACGCGGCTCTGACTCTTGGCTGCAGAAGAAACAGCAATAGTGCACCGGCAATGATGACGCCAATTCCGCCGCGCAGCAGGTCGCCTCTGACACAGTTAACGACATCTCCTAGAATCTGAATGGCGATGATTGCAACCGCTAGTCTCCATCCCCAAAGGCGGTGTCGGAACCACCCGATTCCAGCCGTGCTCAGGGCCACGCCGAGCAGCAGGAAGAGAATCCCAACCGGATAGCCCAAAGGCGCGAGCCGCTTGTACGCTATCGGATTGAGAACCCAGATGCGATCGAGAGCCGTCCCTCGCCAAAGCAAAGTAGTTGCGGCGAGGCTCGCCATGGTGGCACCAAAGAACAAGAAACTGCCTACCCCAATGAACCCTGGCGTCTTGGTCCCGATAGCAAGGCCGCGCGCTGGGAAATCGTTGTCCCTCATCTGCTGAATATAAGCCAACTCCGTAACCTGCGATCGGATTGTTGGCGAAAGACCGCTGTGTGACTCACAATCCCAGAATCGGCTGGCCGATTGCAAGCGAACCCGCGGCCTCCCAAAACTGACTTAAAATGACTTCCAGCTCCTTCCACAGCCTTGCAGTGTGTTGCACCGCCTTGCACGTCCTTCGACATGACAGGGGAGCATTCTCGACAATGACTAATCGATGCTAGCCGTTCGGCCTTCACCCGAAGGGTCTTTACGCCCTGAGTGTAGTGCCATCCGGCCAATCGTAAAGTTGGCAAATAGTTGGCAAATTGGTCTTTTGAGAGATATTCCCCGAAAGGGGAAAAGTGGGAATAGCCGCGTATTTACTGGTGATTTTGATGGTGGGCCTGGGTGGACTTGAACCACCGACCTCGCCCTTATCAGGGGCGCGCTCTAGCCACCTGAGCTACAGGCCCACGGCAGGCAAGTTGCCTGCTTTGGATTTGATAATTCTAGCATGCCCCAGCAGAGAGCCATATAGCGGAAGTGTGCGCAAAATCAACGGTTGCCAGTGATGTAAATCTCTGGAGAGTCCAACTAGAGCTTATTTAGGCCGTCCAGAGCAGCCACCTTGTAAGCCTCCGCGAGCGTCGGGTAGTTGAAGACGGTGTCGCGGAAATAGTCGACCTTGCCGCCGTAATAAAGAACGGCCTGACCAATGTGAATGATTTCCGTCGCGCGTTGCCCAATTACGTGCACGCCAAGAAGTTTTAGCGTGTTGCGATCAAAAAGAAGCTTGAGCATGCCGGTCTCGTCGCCAAGCATCATGCTCTTGGCGAGCTCGGAGTACTTCGAGATTCCCACTTCGTAAGGAACTTTGGCGGCGGTAAGCTGCTCCTCGTTTTGGCCCACCATGGAAATTTCTGGAATGGTGTAAATACCGTACGGAAACAATTCTTGAATACGTTCCGAGGTGGCGCCAAACATGTGGCAACTCGCGAGCCGGCCTTGTTCCATAGAAGTGCTGGCAAGCGCGGGAAAACCGATGATGTCGCCTGCGGCGTAAATGTGCGGGACATCGGTCTGATAGTGTTCGTTAACTTTGATTTTGCCTCGAGAGTCGGCTTCCACGCCGGCCGCTGGGAGATTGAGCCGATCGCCATTCGCTTGACGGCCAACGGCATAAATGAGTGCGTCGCCTTGTACTTTTTTCCCGCTTTCGAGTTCGGCAAACACGCGGTCACGCTGAGGATCGATTCCAACGCGCGTCACTTTTTCGCCAAGACGAAAGGTCGTTCCCATTTGGCGCAAATGATAGGCCAGAGCCTCCATAATTTCGCGGTCCACAAAATCCAGGATCACGGGTCGCTGATCAATCAGGGTCACTTCGGTTCCTAAGGCCGCAAGAAAAGATGCGTATTCCAGGCCCACGACGCCAGCTCCGACCACTATAATTTCTCTGGGAAGCCCAACGATGGAGGAAAGGCTGTCGGTATCGACGATGCGTTTGTCGTCGAATGGAATCTGAGGGTTTCGCGCCGGGCGAGTGCCGCAGGCGATCAGAACGTGATCTCCCCGCACCGTGATTTTCTCGGTGTCCCCTTGCACTTCAATCGTATGCGGATCCGCAAATTGCGCGGTGCCCTGAAACACGGACACGCCATTACGTTTGAGCTGGGCGCGAATGACTTCTGTTTCCCGCGCAACGATCGATTTAACGCGGAAGGAAAGGTCGTGAACCGTTATGTCATTTTTTCCGCGGTAACTGTCACCGTAGAACGCCTTCACCGCATTTCCAGTGAGTTGAAAAATAGCTTCGCGCACGCTCTTGCTTGGGATCGTGCCGGTGTGGACGCAGACTCCGCCTATCATGAGCGTGCGATCAATCACCGCGACACGCTTGCGCATTTTTGCCGCGCAGATGGCCCCTTTTTGGCCCGCCGGACCGCTGCCAATCACAACTAGATCAAACTGTGGATCAGTCATTTAGCCGCCTGATTACTTTCGATTCCATGACGCAACTTCGCGCCGCGTTCCACCCGGCCTGAAAAGAGAGGTAACCGATGCAAGGTTATCGCGGCCTGGTTGCTGGAACATGAACGATGTCTAGGATACTGAAAAAAAGGATGCCATGCCATTTGCCGAGCCAAGCTCTGCGAATGGGTTAATGCCGCGGCGACTCCGACGAGGTTGAGCGACATCGATTCTCAAGCGGCAACCGGCTAGGTGGGCTGCCACGATCTGAACAGATGTCGCTCAGTGGATAAGGAAACGCTAACCAGCGGTTTTGTCGGCTTGCATCACGCCAAAAACATTGCCTTCGGTATCTGAGCAATAGGCCAAATAGCCGACTCCAGGGATAGCCATTTTGGGCACGACAACCTTGCCCGCGTGCTTCGTGATGGTAGCAATAGCTTGGTCTAACGAGACTACGCCGATGGTGTTGCACGTTCCTGCACCGGGATGTTGGCGGCGCATCAACCCACCGTTGATTCCGGGTTGAGAATCCGGACCCGTGGAGGCCAGCCAGTAGTCCTGCGGCCCAGGCCACTTCTGGATTTCCCAGCCGAAGACCGTTCGGTAGAACTCGACGGCTCGATCAGGATTGTCCGCTGGTATTTCGAAATGAATGACTCGAGACATGGCAATGCTCCTCGCTTTTTGAGATGTTGTACGAAACTTACTTTTTAAGTTCAAGAATGAGAAGGCGCTGAGAGCCCGGAACTTCCATACTTCTGCGTGGCGTAGCCGACAATTACGCCCACCAGGCCGCCGGGAAGCATGATCTCGAAGTAATACTTTCCTTGCATGTGGGCAACGAAAAACGCCAGCAAGAGGCCCACGCCAAGCCCGAAGAGAATCCCCAGCGACAGCGAATGTACCTTACGCGCAAAGAATCCGATCAGCACGCCAGCGATGATTCCCTTGATCGTGGAACCCGCCACGATTCCTAGGAGCTGCGGCCTGACCTCCGGCGTAAACCAGGAAGTAAGGCCGTCAAAAACCCCGAGAATTCCGCCGAGGATCAATCCATATACGACTTTGTTCATTACTTCCTCCCCGATCTCAGTATTTGCGCCCTCGTTATTCTATTAACCGTGAAACTGAATGCCTTTAATGCCGAAACCACAATAACAATAAGGCCCGCGCGACAAGATAGGTGAGAACTAGAACGACGGCCAGGCGGTAGCGAGAGCCCCAGCGGGCCAGTTTTCTGAAGACATTCTCCGGATAGGCGGAAACCGGAACACCATGCAGATAGCTGCCAATGTCCTGCCCCAGGGCAAGCGAGGAGTCATACCGGTTGTCACGGTCCAGGGCCATCGCCTTGCGAACGATCGCAGTAAGCGGCCTGGGTGGTATATCGGAGGAAATATTGGTCAGGAGAAACTGAAGGATGGCGCCGAGAGAAAATATGTCCGAGCGGGCGTCGAGGTTGTCGACCTCGCCGCGCGCTTGTTCGGGAGAGAGGTAGCCTTCCGTGCCAAGTATTGCGCCGTGAGCAGTTTCCGATTGAGTTAGTGATGGCGACTCGTTTCCTTGTGTGGGATCTCCACCCGATTGGCTTTCATGGCCGGCGAGCGAAGTTGAGCGAAGGATTTTTGCCACGCCCCAATCCATGACTAATACCTCGCCGAACGACCCCACCATTACATTGGCTGGTTTCAAGTCGCGATGGAGCACTCCGCGAGCATGAGCGAAAGCAACCGTCTCGCAAATGCGCTGAAAAATGCGCAGCCGGTCGAAAAGCGTGTCTTTTCGCGCATCCAGGTGATCGAGGCGCCGGCCTTCTACGAATTTCATGGCGTAGAAAACTCGGCCACCGCCAAGCGTGCCGGCATCATGTACCGGAACGATGCCGGGATGTTCCAGGCTGGCAAGGATGCGCGCTTCACGAAGAAGCCGCGTCGCGAGTTCGCCGGAAGCATCGGGAAAATCGAGAATTTTTAAAGCCACTCGCCGTCCTAGAGTGGCGTCTTCGGCCAGGTAAACGACCCCCATGCCCCCACTGCCAATGCGCTGTACGAGCCGATAACGCGTGCCAGCCAAGTCCGGCAAGGCGCTGGCGGCCCGCAGGCGTGAAATTGCTTCGTCAGAGAGCCAATTCATTTCGATTCGATTCCCAGAAGCGCGCGAGCCTCACGACGATATTCTTCATCCGACGTCGTCATCTCTTGCAGTTTTGCTAGCGCGATGCGCCGGAATTCGCGCCTCGCAAAAGAAAGGTAATTGGTGACATCGGTCACGGCAATTCCGAATTGCGCCGCGAGCTCGGAATAGCTTGGCTGTTTCACACCAGCATCCTCCAGATCGTGTATTTCGAACAACCGAAAGTGCGTCTGCTTTTTCCGGTCCTCGCACAGCTTGCGGAGTTCTTCGACCGCCAGACCGAACAGGCTGCGAAAATATTCCCTTTCGAGGAATTCATCAACACGTTCTGGCGGCTCGGAAGCGGTCAGAGAGACTTTCGCGCGTGCGAGCTCGGACTCGGCGGCAGCAAAATCCAGCGAAATGTGTTCGGCCGTCCCACCGCGTTTGAGGCGTTTTGCGGCTTTGGCTTCATTCGCGACAAAGTGGTCCACACAAACCCGCAGGAATGTTCTCAGGCGTGCTCTCGAGGGATCGAAATCACCAAGATATTTCTTTTCAATCAGCCGCGCAAAGAAATCCTGAGTTAGATCCTTCGCGTCTTCATCGCTTTTCCTCCAGCGGATGCGGATATATTTATAAATTGGTTTCCAGTAGGCTGCGATGATGGTCCCCAGAGCTCGCTTTCGCTGGGCCGGGTCGTCACTGCAAGCAGATCGGACAGCCGACCATCGCGTGGCGGGAAATTTCCCGCTGCGCCCTCCGATTTGCGTGTCTTGCGTCATCAATACGCGACCGACTTCTTAGGCTAGCGCGATTAAGTCAATTTCGACGAGGAAATCACGCGGCAAACGGGAGACTTCCACGGTCGAGCGCGCGGGAGGATTCACCAGAAAGTAGCGGGCATAGACCTCGTTCATCGCTGAAAAATCGTTCATATCTTGCAGGAAAACGCTAACCTTCACCACACGATCGAGGGAAGAACCTGCGGCGTCAAGGATGGCTTTCAGATTTTCAAAAATGCGCTCCGTTTGTTTCGCGGTGTCGCCTTCTATCGGTTTACCGGTCGAGGGTTCGAACGCAGTCTGGCCGGAAATAAATAGGAATCCGTTTGCTTTGATGGCCTGCGAATATGGGCCTATCGCTTTAGGGCGTTTCTCGGTAGAGATGACTTCCCGCATTCTGCCTCCTCAGAGGAACGTTGTTTCGTTAGTTTCTGCCGGCCGCTGGTCTTCGGTATTTTTCTCTGAATTCCGCGGGTATGCCTGGCTTGTAAAGCCACGTGCGGAATACAGGAGCGAGATCTTTATTCGTTACGTTTTCTAGCGCTGCGCGGATGTCTTGGTAACCCACTTCCTGACCATGCAGAATGCTGACCACTTGCGCGAGTCCTCGGCGGACAGACTCTTCGCCATAAGCATCCTCAAGCGCTAGGAAGAACAGCGGAGCTTTCGCCAAAGCGATGCGGCGTTGTTCGATCGGGTCGCGCATGGTAACGCTAACCTGCGGTTTTTCGACCGCTTCCTTGCAGGCGTTATCATATTCCTGCAGAAAACCCGTAATGCGCTCTTGCCGCGCGGTTTGGCCGTGGCGCGCCTCATCAATTACGACCAGGGCATACTCGGGCAGTCCTTCGTTGACGCCAATCACGGAACTTGCCGAAGGATAACCGCCGAACCAATCGTGCGCCAGCGCGAGCAAAATCAATTCAGCGAAATTCGCGCTATCGATGCCGAGTGCCATTGCTTGCGAGTTGACCAGCGCGCCTCCAGGAAACGGAATGGCTGATGGTTCGTTCTCGCCCGTGGCAGGCAACCTCGCGGATTCAACTAGATGCGGAACAAAACTACTCTTCTCGGGAGATCCGAAGGTCTTTTCGAGGATACTCAAAGCAGAGGCGATTTGCTCCTCGACCGGTGCAGTATCTTCCTTAAGCGCTTCGACAGTCCAGAAGACAACGCCGTTCTGCGAGCGCTTCGGAGACGAATCGACATACCGTCCCGCGACGACGTAAGGCGCTGGATCGTTCTTGCGCAGTTCGAATCGATGCTCGACTTCACCGCCATGTTTCTTTCGACCAGATTGTTTTCCTGGAGCGAGCAAAAGAAAATCGGCGGGGATCCTGACACTATATGCGATGCGGACCGGGCTAGCAGGAGAAGAAGACAGCGCATGATTCGGCGGTTGAAGCGAAGGAAACCAGGCGCTCGAGACTAGGTGAAAAGAGGTTGCCGCCAGGGCAATCTGCGGGTTCGATCCTTCGGTTGGGCTGAACGCATACTGGATCGTGATCTCCCGTCGCTGGGTCGGATTCCATGCCGGATCAAACGGAATCCGAAACATGCTGGACTCTTCGGTTTGGGCCTCGGCCGACAGTTGTGGGGTAATTTCGCTGCCATTTACTTTAATAAGCAAATTTGCGACGCCATACCGATCCTTGTTCGGCAACTGCACATTGAGGCCAGCCAAGTCGCGGGTTCCGTAGTTCTCGAGTGTGTAACTGGCACGCACCTTAAGACCGGGAGTCTGACCGGAGACGAACTGTATTTCGTGCGATTCCTTGGTGATCCGGTAAGCTGGCGCTAGTGAGACGGTGCAGGCGCTGGTACACAGAATCACCCAAAGGGCGAGCGCTGCATTCAGAAACGAATGAGGGTCCAAGCGCTTCGACGGGCGGCTGCTCGATCTTTTCAAGATGCAGAGATTCTACCGAGCAAGTCCGAGCGGGGAAAGACACAAATCGAACAACGGGGCGAAGACTTCGAGGGGCTACTTCGCTTCAGGCGCTGGGATAGCGGCGAAGAATGTCAGCGTCGCTAGCGCCGCGGCGATGCAATCCAATAATCGCGGCAGTCTCAGAATCAGGTACGCTCCGCCGCACAAGTTCAAGCAGCAAGGATTCACGCATCCCGGAGTTTCTCATGTTCGAAAGCGCAGCTCCGGACAAAACGGGTTTACCCGCCGCCTCATGCCGCGCCACCTCCAGCACCATCGAATCGGAAAATCCAGCCAGGCGTATCAATTGCAATTCACGGGCGTTGACACCCAACTCATCAAGCTTCGCCAACTCGAGAATCGTATCCTCGCGCAGATGAACTTGGACCAGCCCGGCGACCATGTCACCGGCGTTGAACGGACGGCTGCGACCGTGATAGATCCGTACGATCCCGACACAACCGTCATCGGGAAATCCCGCGGCACGAGCTTTAGCAATCTCGGTGACTTCCGCGCTCGTGATATCCAGAGCTTGCAACTGTTTGATGGCGCCGTAAGTCATGCCGGCGTTGTCGAGAGCTTTAGTATCAAGCGGCATCATGCGTTGACAACCGGCCACCGAAAATAGCAGCGCGCAGGATAAGATCGCAGAACGACGATAGAATCTGCGCGCCTGTCGCGCGGGCACTCTAGCGATACACTGTTCGGTCAAAACGCTCTGCATGGATCTTATTCTACAGGCGGAGGGACAATTAAAACCCGCACGAAGGAGCCTTGTCGCGGACTGATTACGCTTCTTGCAGACGACGGTGGTTCGCAGGGGAACACTTGTCAAACGTTATAAACACGCTCGATGTCGAAGACGCCCGGGATCCTCTTGACGCCGCTGAGAATTCGCTCGAGTTGTTTGCGATCGTGGACGTCGAGCGCCACTTCGATGCGCGCGCGCAAATCCTGCCCCCCGCTTTCAAACGTGCGGATATTAGCGCCCGTGTCGCTGATTACCGCAGTGATGCCCGCCAGAATACCGGGGCGATCTTCGGAGAAAATGCGCAAGCGAACGGGGAAGGTAGCTTTGGTCTCTCCGGCCCATTCCACCGGGATGCGCCGCTCTGCTTCATAAAGCAAGTTTTGAACATTCGGGCAATTCTTGCTGTGCACGGCGATTCCGCGTCCGCGAGTAACGTATCCTACGATGTCGTCGCCGGGTATCGGATTGCAGCATTTTGAACGAAAGACCATCAGGCCGTCGTTTCCGCGGACGAGAATCGCGGAATCGTCCATTCCCAACATGCGCTTAACAGTGGAGACGATCTTAGGTTGCTTGTCTTCTCCTCCGGGCTCCGCCAGCGGCTGGCCAGTCGCCTTGGCCAGCACTTGCCGCGCGGACCATTTTCCGTAACCAAGTTCGGCATAAAGATCCTCGATGCGGCCGCAGCCATAATCGGATGCAACTCGCGCCCAATCCTCGTCGGATATTTTCTTTAAGACCACTCCAGCCGCGCGCGCTTCCTTTTCCAGGAGGCGCCGCCCCACGTCAGTGGCTTGATCGCGCTCGTGAAGATTGATCCACTGGCGAATCTTGCTGCGCGCGCGCGAAGTCTGAATGGACGATAGCCAGTCGCGCGATGGCTCATGGCCCTTTTGCGTGATGACCTCGACAACGTCCCCGTTGGCCAGCGCGTGCCGCAGAGGGACGATCGCGCCATTTACCCTCGCGCCGACGCACTGGTGTCCCACTTCGGTGTGGATGGCGTATGCAAAATCGATGGGAGTAGCCCCGCGCGGAAGCACTACGACGCGGCCCTTGGGCGAGAATGTGTAAACCTCCTCGGGGTAAAGGTCCACGCGGAGTGTTGAGAGAAATTCGCTGGGCTCCTGCATTTCCTGCACCCATTCGATCAACTGGCGCATCCACACGATCCGCTGATCGTCAACCTGCGAGACTTCACGGCCGTCTTTATATTTCCAGTGCGCCGCCACGCCTTGTTCGGCAATGCGGTGCATATCCTGCGTGCGAAGCTGGACTTCAAACGGTTGCCCGCCGTGAATCACTGTGGTATGCAGCGATTGATAAAGATTGGGCCGCGGCATGGCGATGTAATCTTTGAATCGACCGGGAACCGGCGGCCATATCTGGTGGATTACGCCGAGCGCCGCATAACAGTTTTTTACCGTGTCGGTAATAATGCGCACAGCCAAAAGATCGAAAACCTGGTCTAGAGTGCGCTGCTGCTTTTGGATTTTGAGATGCAATGAGTAAAAGCGTTTTACGCGTGCCTGGACTTCGGCGGGAATTCCGTTCTCCACAAGCTTGTCGCGAATCGATCCCTGGACTTCCTGCAAGAACTTGTCGAACACCTTTTGTTTCGAAGCAAGTTTCTTCTGCAGCTCAAAAAACGCTTCGGGCTCCAAATAGCGAAATGAAACGTCTTCCAGTTCGCCGCGAATCAGGCCCATGCCCAGCCGGTTGGCAACCGGCGCGTAAATATCCAAGGTCTCCCGGGCGATACGCTGCTGGCGTTCGGTATCGAGATATTCGAGCGTGCGCATGTTATGCAGACGGTCAGCGAGCTTGATCACCACCACCCGCACGTCGTTCACCATGGCTAGAAGCATCTTGCGAACATTCTCAGCCTGGCGCGCTTCGGGTGCGAGCAGGTCCAGGCGGCTAATTTTCGTTGCGCCCTCAACCAGCAGCGCGACATCGGCTCCGAAATGGCTGGTGATTTGATCCAGCGGGATCTTGGTGTCTTCTACAACGTCATGAAGAAGGGCGGCGCAGAGAGACGTCACATCCAGCTTCATGCCCGCAAGAATGTGCGCAACTTCCACGGGATGCGAAAGAAAAGGCTCGCCGGAAAGGCGCGTTTGTGTTTTGTGCTGCTCGGCAGCGAAATCGTAAGCGCGCCGCAGAAGTTCGAGATCATCGCCGGGACGGTTACGGCGCAGCTTGTCCATCAGCTCGACAAATCGCAGATCGACGGCCCGTCTCGCTGCCTGCGTGATGGCGGGTTTGCCTGCCGGCTCCATATAGGCGCTTATTTTAGCTCTTAAGGCATTCGACCGCGAGTTTTCTGTCAGGGAGGTATGACGCGGGTTCACCGGACGCACTGGTGGACTTCCAAAAAAAAACCGGCGAACCTTTGACAGGCTCGCCGGCTCCAGTAAAGATTCGGGAGTGAACTAAGAACTCGGCCCTGGGTTCTCCATCTTTCTCTGCTTGATAGCTTTGACCTTGTCCACCAAGTCGTCCGCTTGTTTGACGTCTGCGTCACGCGCTTCGGGAGTAGTCTCCATGTCGGCCTTTTGACGCAGAAGCAGGTTCAGATAGGCCATCGCATCGTCATAATCCGGACGCAATTCCATGGCTTTCTGAAGAGATGCAATGCCGTCGTTTACGGTCGCTCCATATTTCTGCTGGAACTGAGTAGCCAGAGCCGGCGGCATCGGATCCGTATCTTTAATTGTTTTTTTGGCGGTCTTGTTATATTCCTCGCGCAAATCCTTATTTCCACGGAAGGCGATCGACCAATCGATTACACCGATCCAATAATAAGGCTCGGGATCGGAAGGGTTAATCTGAATGTGTTTTTCGTGGTAGCTTTTCGACTCTTCCATCTTTTGGGGATCGAAAGGCGTGCTGGCCATGTTGTAAAGAATTGAGCCGATACCATCGATCGCATTCAGATTGTTCGGGTTTTTATTCAGGACTTCTTGCCATTCCTGCATCGCCTGTTTGCCCATGCGGACATTGTCATCAGAGGGAGCGCCCGGGATGTACTGGCTGGCGTAAGCCGTAGCGAGATAAAGTTGTGCATTCGTAAGCGAAGGATCGAATTCCTTCGCTTGTTTGAAATCTTCAATCGCAAGGTCCGTTTGATTGGCCTTGTAGGCCTGCACACCCTTATTAAGCTTGTCGCGCGCGCGGAGCTTATCGCATCCGGCTCCGACGGCAAATGACACGAGCACGATTGCTAGAGTAAAAAACGTGTGGACCTTACGCTGCATTCCGTACTCTCCTTAATGAAGGCTGCGCTGGCCATTTCCCCCATCGCGCAACCCGGCGAGGCCAGTACATCTCTTCGAGCGCTTTATCTACTGGCCCGCTTCAACTTTAGCGGTGATCAGCCCAACGCTCTCGATTCCCGCTCCGCGCATGATGTCAATCGCCCGGGCTACTTGACCAAAGTCAACAGAGTCATCGCCTTTTACGAAAGCTACCTTTTCCGCGCGCAGCTTGAAAACATCGTCCAGTCGAGGTCCGAGATCGTCCCAGGAGGTCTCGTCCTGGTTGATCATCACTTTTCCATTCCCCAAAACCTGAACTACGATTGTCTTGGCAAGAACATCCTTATTTTCCTGCGCGTTAGGCGGCGACGGTTGCGGAACCAGGGTGTCTAACCCCTGTGGCACGGTCGGCGTGATCACCATGAATATGATGATCAGGACCAGCAGCACATCGATCAGCGGAACGATGTTCGGTTCCGACATCGAACCTTTATTTCCTCCAACTGCCATTCCCATGGAAGGACTCCTTTAATTCTTTACGATGTTTCTAGCGCTCCCTAGCCTGTTCCTGCAGGCGGAGCCGGAGGCGCCGGGGCGCCAGACTTTGTGCGGATCTTTTCGGTAAGCAACCCGATCTTATCCACACCCGCGGACCTCACTTCGTCCACTGCCTTAACCACCTCGCCATACTTCGCGCGCGAATCCGAACGCACGAAGACGGTCTTATCGAGACGGTTAGCCAGCAGGTCTTTTACTTTGTTCGTTATCTCGCTTAAGCCCACCTGCGTGCTTCCCAGGTAGAGCTTTCCGTCTCGGGTGACCGCCACGATGATGGCGTCGTCCTTGTCGGCGTCCTGCATGTCTTGGGCGTTGTTTACTTTGGCCATATCCACCGACACACCTTTTTGCAACATCGGCGTTACGACCATGAAAATAATCAACAACACCAGCATGATATCGGCCATTGGAATTACGTTTGGCGCAGCCATTACCGGCGGTGCTTTCGGTTTGTATCCCATGATTTACTTCTTTCCGCCCCGGCGGGTGATGAAGTAGTTGATCAACTCCATTGAGGAGTTGTCCATCTCGACGTCGAAAGCTTCCACCTTGTTTGTGAAATAGTTGAAGGTCCACACCGCCGGCACCGCAACCAGCAGACCAAGCGCCGTCGTGACCAGCGCTTCGGCGATACCGCCGGCGACGGCCGAAAGTCCAGTTGCCTTGGAAGCCGAAATTCCTTTGAACGCGTTGATAATGCCCATGACCGTGCCGAACAACCCCACGAACGGCGCCGTCGAGCCGATGGTGGCCAGGCCCGAGAGGCCGCGCTTCATTTCCGCGTGAACGATCGCCACGGAACGTTCCAGGCCGCGTTTGGCTGCCTCAATCACTTCTTCGTCTCCCACTTGCGCCGAGGCCGCCTGGAATTCAGAAAGGCCTGTCGCCACTACCTTGGCGATATGGCTCTTCTTATTCCGCTCGGCGATCGAAATTGCCTCGTCGAGCTTGTTATCTTTCAGCGCGCCAGCCACTTGCTGCACAAAAACGCGGGATTGCTTCCGCGCTGCGCTGTACATCAGCGCTCGATCGATCATGATGCCCACCGACCATGCGGACATGATGAAGAGGATGAAGACGACCGTTTTCGCCGGATAGCCCATGTTGTGCCACATCGTGAGCAAGTCCCAGCCTACCTCCTGCTGCTGCAACATCACTACACTCGCCAAGAGTAAATTCGAAAGCATAGAGTTTGCTCCTCCATTCGTGCGAAACGATCACGGCAGCAGTATTCTGCCGGTCGGAATTACCTTCAAACCAGCCCAGACCCCCAAGAGGACGCCCGAACCGTGTCCTTCTTAACCGCCCAAAGTAAACACAACAGAAATCGTGGTATCCACGTCAACCGGCTCACCGTTGAGCAAGGTCGGTTTGTAGCGCCACTGCCGTACAGCGTCCATGGCACTCTTCATCAGCAAGGGAGGCCCGGAAACATATTGAAGGTCCTGTACCGTGCCGTCCTTTCCAATAATCGCATGCAGCATCACCGTGCCGGAGATGTGCGCGGTTTTTGCGATCGGCGGATATTGCGGCGTTACTTGGTGAATCAGGTTCGCCGCTGCCACATTGCCGCCGACGCGAATGGACTTGGGAGGCGCCGCCTTCGGAGGAGGAGGCAGTCCTGCGCCTGTACCGCCTATGATTCCGCCGAGAACCCCGCCAGCCTGTCCACCCGGAACGCCTCCCGGCACGCCACCGGCTACGCCCACGGCACCGACATCGGGCGGCAGCTCCTCTTCCTTAATCATCGCAACTTTTTTGGGAATCACAGTAGGGGCGGTCATCTGGCCGTTGTGAATCAAGCGCGCAACCGGCTTCACCACTCTTTGAATCGCTGCGGCGGGAGGCGGCGGTGGAGGTGGAGGCGGCGGAGCGACAAGGAATGTAGTAAGCATCTGCTTGGGCAGGGCTTCGGTGTATATCAGCGGGATCAGAATCATTACGATCACGATCCCGAACTGAATCAGAAACGACAAAGCCACGGTCCAAGGCTTATTTGTCCTCTGCGGGTTCGCGCTGGAAACCACCAGATCGTCAAACATGGCTACCTCCTTGCAGCTGCCGCTACGCGCTTATCGGCCGCGGATCCGGCGCGAACGGCAGTTCCTTGTCCTCGATACTTATTCCACAGCACCACGATGGGTGCCGCGATTCCAAAACTGGAGTATGTACCTACCACAACTCCCACCACCATAGCAAAAGAGAACGCTCGAAGAACTTCGCCGCCCATTAGGAACAAAACCAGCACGGTCAAAAAGGTGAGCCCGCTGGTCAAAATCGTCCTCGACAGTGTCTGATTAATTGCCTTATTCACCACCTCAGGAAATGGATCGCGTCGCATTAGCCTGAGATCTTCCCGAACGCGGTCGAAAATGACAATCGTATCGTTCATCGAGTAGCCGACCAGCGTCAACAGTGCCGCTATGACGGTTAATGAAATCTCAAAATGGAAAATCGAGAAGAAGCCCAAGGTGATCAGCACGTCATGAAAAACCGCGATCACCGCCGCCGCCCCATATACCCACTCGAACCGGAAGGCAATATACAACAACATGCCGCCCAAGGCATAGATGGTTGCCCAGAAAGCCTGCTTGCGCAACTGAGCGCCTACTTTGGGCCCCACGATCTCCACGTTCCGTATCGTAAAGTTGCCGAGTGAAAAGCCGCTGCCAAGGGAAGACAAAACGGCAGGCGTTGCGCCATCGACATTCTTCAACCCCTCGAAATTTGTGACGATGCCACTGTGTTCCTTGTCCCGTGCGTCGGTTAAACGTTGCGCAAGCTGGTTGTAACGCTCTCCGGCATTTGTGCCGAGCCCCAGCGGATCCTTCTGCGTGAGATAGATGGCCAGTTCAGACGCGGTGATGGAGTTGAAATCCTGTTTCCCTGCAGCGTTCACCGTCCCGAAAGTCTTGTGCAATACATCCAGAATCGCTTGTTTGCCGGTATCCAGAGCTTCATCCCCCTGGCCTGTTTTCTCGATACCGATAACTACATCGTTCTGCGCTCCGCCATTCAAAACATTGTCGCTGATTGTTTGAATCGAGCTGTTCGCCAAGCCCGCATCCTGAAGACCCTTGCGAATCTGATTTACCGGAGCGGGTCCTGAAAAGCGCACATACACCAGCGTGCCGCCGCGGAAATCAATTCCGTAGCGCAAACCTCCGTTGCGGAGAATTGAAATCCAGCCAACGGCCAGAAGAATCAGCGAAAGAGAAACGAAGTACTTCGCCTTCCCCATCCAATCGACGTTTACGTTATGAAAGAATTCCATCGAGTCCTATCCGCCATTATTTGACACCGTAGTACTCCGCTTTGTTCCCGGGTCTAAATACTCAGTTCGGCCTGCCGCTCCATACGTGAAAGATGCCAGTCGAAGATTGCTCGTGACACATAAATCGATGTAAAGACGTTAGCAAGCAAACCAATCACCAAGGTGACGGCAAAGCCGCGCACAGGTCCGGTCCCGAAGAGAAACAGGAAAACCGCTGAAACGATGGTAGTTACGTGAGTGTCAATAATCGTAAGGAAGGCACGATCAAAGCCCACGGCCACAGCCGAGGCCGGAGCTTTTCCACTGCGCAGCTCTTCGCGGATACGCTCGAATACTAGTACGTTCGAATCCACGCCCATGCCAATGGTCAAGATCACGCCGGCAATTCCCGGTAGGGTGAGCACAGCCCCGGCATAGGCCATGAAGGCAACCAGGATGATCAGGTTCAGCGCAAGAGCCACAACTGCATTGACACCGCTTTGCCGGTAATAGACCACCAGGAAGATCATCACCACGATGATGCTGCCAATCGACGCCCGCACACCCTCGCGTATCGAATCGGCTCCCAAAGATGGCCCGACCGTTCGCTCTTCCAAGTATTTGATCGATGCGGGCAACGCTCCTGCCCGCAGTACGAGCGCCAGATCCTGCGCCGACTCCTGGCTGAAGTTTCCTTCAATAATTCCGGAGTCCTCAATCTTGCCCTTTATTTCCGGCGCTGTGTACACTTTATGGTCAAGTACAATGGCCATCTTATGGCCAATATTTGACTCCGTAAACGGCCCGAACCTCGCCGCCGCGGCCGTCGACAGTTGGAAGCGAACTTCGTATTGACCTGGGTAATTTGTACTGGAAGCAGGACTTGCGCCGCGCAAGTCCTGGCCGGTGACAATCGGCGCCCGCTCGAGCACGTAAAAAACCTGCTGCGCCGCCTGCCCATTGGGTCCGTTCTCGCCCTTACCTGCAACAACCTCTGCGCCCGGCGGCAAAACCCCCCCATGCGCCCCGAGAGCGGCAATTTCCGAGGGGTAGGTTTGCTCATCGACTACCAGTTTGAGTTCAAGCTGGCCGCCAGCTTGAATCACCGATTTTGCGCGGGTGGGATCACCTTCACCAGGTAGCTGAACGAGGATTTCGTTGTCGCCCCGCCCAGTGAACGCGATGGTTGGCTCGGTAAGTCCGAGAGCGTTAATACGTCGAGTGATGGTTTCCAGCGACTGGTCCATCGTGTCGCGGCGAAGATCGGCGACGATGGAAGGCTTCATCGTCAATAAGTAGCCATTGTCTTCACCGGCGGCTGGAGCCATGGCCCAATCGGTAAATTGAGTGCTGACGAGATCGCGGAACGCGCCAGACGTGTTGGTATCCACGTTGCGGACCAAGATGTGAGTGTCGTCCACACGGCGAATTTCACCGACGGTAATATTTTTTTCGTGGAGTTGCTTGGTTATTTGATCGACAGCTTGATCGCAGCGCTGGCCGATGGCTTCGTCCACTTGTACTTGCAATACCAAGTGGCTGCCGCCCTTCAAATCCAAACCAAGCTTGATACGGTCGGCGAGATTCTGCTGAACCTGCGCCCAAGAGGTCGGAAAGGTTGGCACGCATACCAGGCCATAAATGCAAAAAAGAATGACCGCAGCGATAAAGATAAATTTCCACCTGAGCTGAGGATTCATGCCGGCTTTCTAGCTCTCCTTGGGAGGTTCCGCCTGAAGCCCGGCAATCGCGCTGCGGGCCACTTTCATCTTCACTTGTTCAGCAACGCGCAATTGGACGGCTTCCTCTTCCAGGCCGACGATGGTTCCGTAGATGCCGCCACTGGTAATCACTTTGTCGCCCGTTTTCAAAGCTTTCAGCATCTCGGTAACTTTCTTCTGGCGACGCTGCGCTGGCAGGATCATCAGAAAATAAAAGATAACCATGATTAAAATGAGGGGCAGAAACAGTGCAATCCCGCTCGGTTGCGCCTGAACCAGCGCGAGCGACGTTATCTGCGTAACACTTATAGCCAGCATCAGGTTATTTGCGCCTTCCCCTCTTCAGCAGATACTTGGATCGAGGGCAAACCAACAAACCGTTCGCCGAAGATTCTCCTCCGCCTTTTATGGCGCCCAACACTTGCTTAGGTTTGCCTATTTGAGGCGTGCCTGAAGGTCAGAGCGGAATCTTTCGAGCTTCCCAAAACGAATAGCCTCGCGAATTTCACCCATTATGTCAAGGTAAAAGTAGATGTTGTGGTGGGTGTTTAGGATGGCTGCGAGAGTTTCGCCAGCCAGATAGAGGTGCCGTAGATAGGCGCGGGAATAGCGCCGACACACCGAACAGCCGCACTTTTCATCAATGGGTCGCGGGTCCTTGGCATACTGCACATTCTTGATGAGCAGGCGGCCTTCGGACGTATAAAGGCATCCGTGACGCGCGTTGCGAGCGGGCAGGACGCAGTCCATCATGTCTATACCAAGCGCGACGAAATCCGGCAATTGTTGAGGGTGACCTACGCCCATCAAGTAACGAGGCTTATCCTGGGGAAGACGCGGAGTTGTCATTCGCGTCATCTCGCAAGTCAGGTTATGCGGTTCACCGACGGCGAGGCCACCGATTGCATAGCCCGGAAAATTCAGTTCTACAAGCGCTTCGGCATTTTCACGTCTGAGCGCTGGATAGGTGCCGCCTTGAACGATGCCAAAGAGCGCCTGCAGCGAAGAATTGCCGTGCTTGTGAAAATAATCCTGCGAGCGGCGAGCCCAATCGAGGGTGCGCTTGGCGGCATCCCGCGCACGCTGCTCGGTACATGGCGCTTCGATGCATTCATCGAGAACCATGATAATGTCGGCGCCGAGTGCGATTTGAATTTCTAACGCTTTCTCAGGCGAAAGAAAATGAGGGGAGCCGTCCAGATGCGAGCGGAACGTGACGCCTTCGTCGGTTACCTTGCGCAATTCACTCAAACTGAAGACCTGATAGCCTCCCGAGTCGGTAAGGATCGCTCCCGGCCAGGACATGAAACGGTGCAGCCCGCCCAGATCGCCAATGAGTTCATGGCCGGGCCGAAGATACAAATGATAGGTATTGGATAGAAGAATCTGAACGCCAAGCGATTCAAGGTCCGCTTGCGTCTGGGCTTTGACGGTCGCCGCGGTGCCTACCGGCATGAACGCCGGCGTTTCGATCACGCCGTGCGGGGTCGTTAGCCGGCCCAGCCGCGCGCCGGTCGGGTCGGTTGCAATTACCTCGAACTGAAATCCCATCTACCGAATTGTATCAGCCGAAAGCGGCGGCAAGACCGACGAACACCAACATAATGGCCAAGTACACTCCTATAACCACGCCCATCGAAGCGCCCCATCGAACCTTTTTAGGATTTACGACGCTAAACCCGATTGCAGTAAGGAGGAGACTCCACAGGGCAAACAGGTCCAGAAAGGAACCAAGAGTCAAGAGCCATTTCGGCGAATCACTGCTTAGAAAAGCAGCGACGTTCGAGGCTACGAAATTATTGGGGTTTATTGTACTAGGGTCCTTTAGCAGGAGAATGACGGTACCTAAGATCGCCCTGAGCGCCGAAGGTATCGATGCATAGCTCACGATGGAAAATGTTGTTTTAAAGTTGAATTGGGCGCCGAATATTAAATTGAAGGCTCCCAGGTAGATTGCCGAACTGATCAGAACTGCCAAGGTAGGCGCCAGCAAGCCTGCAACATACGTGATGTTCTTAGCGATGATGGCCCCTCCCGTAATTGTGTCCGCGCGCTTGTCTTGAGCAATTTGATCCAATTTGCCGCTCCCTTCAAGCTGCTCTCGCACAACTTCTCTCCAATCTGCACGATTGGCCAGAACGGAATGCATTATGAAACTTAGCAGAGTCAAAACAATCATGGGGGCAAGCCAAGTCGGATATTGCGCGATGGATTCAAAGGTCGGTTTGGAGCTGAAAAGGACACCGAAAATTCGTCCGACGGAGCTAACCGGCGGCGGTTCCGGCAACGGCGTCACTGGGCTAGCCATGTTTTCTTCCTCCCACGATCAAAAAGACTCGTTGATCGGTGGTTTGACTACATCTGGATGCGACGGTCAGTTACAAGCGGGCAGAGTGTATCGCAATTTATGCGGATTGCGGAACGCCAAGGGAAGCCCCCTTCGCAAGCCTCAGAGCAAAGATAGCCGTCATTTCACACGGGAATCTGTGGCACAGCAGCGATCAGGGTTTTTGTATAAGCATGCTTCGGGTTGCCGAGGACCTCGCCGGCGTCGCCAATTTCGACGATTCGTCCGCTCTGCATTACGGCGACTCGTGTGGCGAGTTGCGCGACGACAGGCAGACTGTGAGAAATGAGAATCAACGTCAGCGAAAACTCCTGCTGGAGGCGCGCCAGCAATTCCAAAATTTGCGCACCGACTGAAACATCCAGTGCAGACACGGGCTCGTCGCCGACGACCAGCTCCGGTCTTAGAATCAGGGCCCGCGCGATACCAATTCTTTGGCGTTGTCCTCCAGAAAATTCGTGCGGGTAGCGATCCAGCGATTCCGCGCCCAGGCCGACTGCTTCCAGGATTTCGGCCGCGCGTTCGCAGCGTTTGACGCGGGATAGCCCGGGCTCATGAACGGCCAGCGGCTCGCCTACGATTGTCCCGACGCGCATCCGCGGATTAAGCGAGGCGACCGGATCCTGGAAAATCATTTGCATTCTACGGCGCAGCGCTCGCAAGTCAGTCCCGCGCGCTCCCAGCCAGTTCTGTCCGCGGAAAAAGATCTCACCGGAATCCGGCTCGATCAGACGCAGCAGCATTCGCGCAAGCGTGGTTTTGCCGCAGCCTGACTCGCCCACGATGCCCAGTGTCTCTCCGCGTTCGAGCGCGAAACTTACGTTATCCACCGCGACTGTGCGGCGGTGGGACTCCGTGAACGCACCGGTAGAAACAGAGTACGTCTTCGAAAGGCGCCGGGCGTCCAGAAGGATTTCGCCTGGCATGTTAATTCTTCTCGGCGGCGATAAAAATTCCGGTATTGACCATATAGATGTCGGGGTCGTCACCCGGCTTTAGGACGTCAGCAGGCTCCAATCGCGGATGAAAGTCGGCACCATCGTCGGCCATCGAAGATTCCATCAGCCGGCGCGCCTCGATGTATTCGCGGTCCGTGCGTTTCCAGCCGGCGACATGCATCCAATGATCGAACGTGCGCGGGTGTCCTCGAACTTCCGTCGCAACGATACGGAGCCCCGCGGCAGTAAAAATCCGGTCAAAATCGCTCCGCGCGAGCGAACGCGCATGGGAATGGTCGCGTATAGATTCGATCCGATGGTTCATCTCGCGAATTTTTGGATCTTCCGGTACCAGGATGTCGAGCACGCCGACGCGGCCTCCCGTTTTTACCACCCGCGCCATTTCTTTCAGCACCTTGGCCGGATCGGAAATGTGGTGCAGGCTGTAACTCGTGACCGCAAGATCGACAGAGCCATCCCCAAGCGGCAGCGCCTGCGCGTCGCCGAGAACACAAACAAGATTAGCGAGGCCTTGCTTGATCGCATTGATGCGAGTTCGCGCGAGAATTGCGGGAGTGAAGTCCAGTCCGCAGACCCAACGCACCTGCCGCGCAAATCGCAACGCGAGCGTTCCAGCCCCGCAGGCGAGATCAACCGCGCGGTCGTTTGGACCAGCAGACACAAGGCGCGCTAGCAGTTCGGCATCCGCGACACGATGGGCCACAGCGTAGTCACCGAAAACCTCCGCGGTGCGCGTGAAGCGTTCACGCACGAGCGCTTTTAGTTCGTTGTCATTGGCTGCGCACATGGGACGAGAATACACCTCGAACTGTGATTTGTATTTGCCGGCCGAAGCTCCGGGACAGCGACATCGCACTCCGCAACACGGTAGGGACACCGCGGCGCGAAAGCGCAGCCGGCCGGTAGCGCGTTCAATGCGGGAACCGTACCGGGAATGGGAACTAATTTCGCGCGTTCCAGGCGAGGGGCCGCTCGCAGCAGACCTTCTGTATAGGGATGGCGCGGATGGCGCAGGACTTCCGCCGTCGGGCCGTGTTCCACAATTCTCCCGGCATACATCACGATGATTCTGTCGGCGATCTGCGCCACCACGCCGAGATCGTGCGTAATAAAGAGCAATGAAAGTCGAAGCTCCTTGCGGAGCGTGGCCAACAATTCAAGGATTTGCTTTTGGACGGTGACGTCGAGCGCGGTGGACGGCTCGTCTGCGATTAGAATTCCGGGATCTGAGGCCAAGGCCATGGCGATCATTACACGTTGACGCAAGCCGCCGGAGAGCTGGTGCGGGTATTGCCGCGCCCGCTGCTCCGGCTCGGATAATGCCGCTCGTTTGAGTGCGTGAATTGCCTGAGAGTGAATCTCGTTTTGATTCGCACGATGGTCGTGGACGCGGATCGCTTCTTCAATCTGCGCACCAACGCGCATTACCGGGTTCAGCGCCGTCATCGGCTCCTGAAAAATCATGGCGATTTCGCGGCCGCGCAGTCCGCGCATTTTATCGCGCGATGCGGTAAGGATATTGATTCCCCGCGAGTCCGCTGCTGGATCGCGTTCGCGCAGCCAGGCTTCACCTTTTCGACGCGCACCGGGCGGCTGCAGCCCCATCAATCCCAGCGAAAGCATCGTTTTGCCCGATCCCGATTCCCCGACGATGCCCAGGGTTTCACCTTCACCAAGATCGAAGGAGACCTCGTTTACAGGCCGCACCCAGCCGCTCTGCGTTGGCAATTCCACGGTCAAGTTGCGGACCTCGAGCCTGGTGGCCATAGGAGTAATGATAAGACGCAGCGCGAGCGCCGGGACCAAAATTTGCTTCCCTGGTGCTCATCCCACTGCGCTTCCGCACATAGAGCGACTCAGCGTTTGGCTAGGGGAATGACAAAGCGCAGGGCTGTGTGGGTAGCAGAGAAACGCACTACTTTGTTGTCGGTGAGGCCGGCGGATTTTCCTGCGTTAATCACATCGATCTCGCGAATATGGGTTTGACCCTTCGGATAAACAACCCAAATTCCTCCGGATTTAGAAATCCAGCGGGCGAGGGGTTTCAATTTGGAGAGGTCTTCCTTGGCCTCCGCGGAAAAGAAAATCAAGTTCGCTTCACGTACTCGTTCGCCGCGCGAATAATCCGGAACGATGGCTTGGAGGCCGCGCTGGAATTCCGCGTCTTCCACACCGAGTACCGCAATGCGTAGATCTGGCTTTATTCCAAGTTTTTCGGCGAGAGTACGGTGCGAGTAGTCCCGCTCTGGGGCGCGCTGTTTCGATCGATTTTTTTGCGGCATGGCGCAGTCCTCGACAATCGCCCCACGCGAATGGGAGCGAATCATACACCTGTTTACGTAATCTCGACGCTGGCACATAATGCGCCGTCGATAGGCTTATGTACCGTTCGAGGAGGTACCTTGGGATGCTTCCCGGCTTAAAAGCGGCGCTCAACTATCATCCGATTTTCGTTCATTTTCCCATCGTCTTATGGTTCGTTGCGTTGCTGTTTGAGTTGCTGGCTGTGTGCCGCAAGAGTGACGAAATGCAGCGCGCGGCTTCAAGGATGCTCTATCTGGGGACACTGGCTGCGATCGTAACGGCATGGACGGGACTTGTTGCGGAAAAATCGGTTCCTCCGGGTATCGCCCAGCGCGTGGTGGGAATTCATCAGGCATGGATGCTCGTATCGACGAGCCTCGCGGGAGCTCTCTGCATCTTCGCTTTCTGGGTGCGGCGGAATTTTACCGTTCCATTGCGAAAGGCGATGTTGCTGGGACTCTGCATTCTCGGAGTGTTCGTTACTTTGGGAGCCGATCGCGGCGCGCAGCTGGTTTATGAATATGGCTCGGCGGTGAATTGGCCGACCGCCGAGCAGCAGAAGTAGATTTCGCTGGGAGGCAAAATGGCCCAAAACCCTCGAGAATCGAAACGGATGAGCGACCATGCGGTGAAACAAAGAACCGGCAAAACGTGGGCGGAGTGGTTCAAAATCCTGGACAAGGCCGGCGCGAAGAAATGGCAGCATAAAGAAATTTCCGCCTATCTTGGCGAAAAGCAAAACGTAGGGCCTTGGTGGGGCCAGATGGTTGCGGTGGCCTACGAGCACGAGCGCGGCATTCGCGAGAAATTTCAAAAATGCGATGGCGAGTTTGCGGCCTCGGGCAGCCGAACGCTGAACGTGCCGCTTTCCAGGGCGTATAACGCTTGGGTGCATGAAAAATTGCGGCGGGCCTGGCTTGGCGGATCGGAATTGGAAATTACCACCGCCACGGCGTCGAAATCTATTCGAGGAAAGTGGGACGGAGGAAGCAGCCGGCTAAGTGTGAATTTTTACGGCAAAGGCGTGGAGAAGTGTCAGGTGGCCGTGGATCATATGAAGCTTAGCAGCAGCCAAGAGTGCGCCAGGATGAAACGCTTCTGGTTTGAGGCTTTAAATCGATTGCAAAACCGATTGGAAGGATAATTTTTTGCTGGAGCGAGTCTTGGACTCGCTCGAGCGAGAGAATCAGTAGTCGTTCGCGGAGCCTTCTAGAAAAGCACGCAGCTTGCGCGAACGCGACGGGTGGCGCAGCTTGCGCAAAGCTTTCGCTTCGATTTGGCGAATGCGCTCGCGAGTGACCGCGAAGGATTGGCCGACCTCTTCAAGCGTGTGCTCGCTGCCGTCGTCCAAACCAAAGCGCATTTTGATCACTTTCTCTTCGCGCGGCGTAAGGGTCTTCAGCACCGAAGACGTCTGTTCCTTCAGACTTAGATTGATTACCGCGTCAGAGGGCGAGACGACCGCTTTGTCCTCGATGAAATCGCCGAGATGCGAATCTTCTTCTTCGCCGATGGGAGTTTCCAGTGAAATCGGCTCCTGCGCGATTTTTAGAATCTTGCGCACCTTGGCGACAGGAATATCCATGCGCTTGGCGATTTCTTCGGAAGTAGGTTCGCGGCCAAGCTCCTGTACCAGCTGGCGCTGCGTGCGAACCAGCTTGTTGATGGTTTCGATCATGTGCACCGGGATGCGGATGGTGCGAGCCTGGTCGGCGATCGCGCGAGTGATGGCTTGGCGAATCCACCATGTGGCGTAGGTGGAAAATTTGTAGCCGCGGCGCCACTCAAATTTGTCGACGGCCTTCATCAAACCAATGTTGCCTTCTTGAATCAGGTCCAGAAACTGCAAACCGCGGTTGGTGTATTTTTTGGCGATGGATACGACCAAACGCAGGTTGGCTTCGATTAGTTCCTTTTTCGCTTGTTCGGCTTCCGCTTCGCCCCGAAGAATCACCTGCAAAGCGCGCTTCAGCTCGGTCGGGCTCACTTCGCTAGCCAGTTCGATTTCGCCGAGTTCCTGGCGGCGGTTTTTCAAATCCTTGCGGGCTTCTGCCTGGACATCGCCTTTGGAGGCTTCCACGCGGCGCTCTAGCTTGATGGTGTCGCGCTCGAGGAAATGAACGCGCTCCACCGTCTGGCGGATTTTTTCGATCAGGCGCTTCTTTTCGAGCGGGTTAAAATCCAGCTCGCGGAACCGGTTCGACATTTCCACCCGAGTGCGAGCTAGTGTGTAGCGCGCTCGAAGATAGGGACGCTTTTTCGAGCGAGGAATTTTCCCCAGCTTGGCGGCCTGCTTCATCGCCAACAGATAAAGTTTTGCTACTTTGTCGATCTGCTTGAGGGTTTCCTTGGTCTTCTGTTCGATTTTTTCTTCGGTCAGTTCTTCATCGTCGAATTGAACGATTTCCTTGATCGAGCGGGAGCCGTTGCGGACGTCTTCGCCTACCTGCAAAAGTTCCTTCAAGATAAGGGGAGCGCGAGTAATCGTCTTCAGAACGAGCAACTGTCCGCGTTCAATGCGCTTTGCGATGGCAACTTCACCTTCGCGCGTCAGTAGCGGCACAGTTCCCATTTCGCGCAAATACATGCGCACGGGATCGTTCGTCTTTTCCAGGGTTCCGGGAGTCAGATCCAGATCGCCATCTTCGGAGGCTGTCGAAGCCGGTTCATCTTTTACGTCAATTGCATCCGTTGAATCTGCTGCGGCCAGCGCGGCCTTCGCGCTTGAAAGGTCTTCATATACATCGATGCCATAGCGCTCAAAGGTTGAAAGAAGATCGTCGATTTCTTCCGAGGAGTGCACCTCGGGCGGCAGAATATCGTTCACTTCATCGTAGAGCAGGTAACCGCGTTCCTTGCCCATGGCGATGAGCTGTCTTACCTGATCGTATTTTTCTTCAAGAGCTACCGTCACACTGCCTCCCTCTTTTCAAAGCCGGGCCCCACGCGCGAGCAGATCCCAAGCAAAAAAGGCCGGTACTAGACACCCCGGCACACCCTTGCGCTAGTTGTGAATAAACGCTTATTTTTCAGACGAATCTTCGTTGGTGCCTGCGCCCGTGCCGTTGAAGCCCACACAGCTTCTCCCACAACAATACTATATGATGCTCAACGGGGGCTTATCGTTTCATCCAAAACCTTACGAATATATAACATACAGGGAAGCAGGTCAATTGAATGCCGTAACTTATTGGCCCGCCAAGAGTTTCTGCAATTCCAGACGGCGCGTGATTATGCGTCGAAGTTCCTCGCTAGGCGGCTTGGATTCAATTTGCTTCTGTAGTTCTGCTAGTTCCTGTTCCACGCGCCGGCCGCGGAGCACGCTCAGGCAACTCTCCGCTTCCTCCCAAGTATGCTCGGAGAATGATTCAAAGAAAATTTCAAACAGCACGCGCCTGTCGCGTTCGTCGAGTGCTTCGGCAAAGGTTGCCGGATCGGAACGCTCTCCGGCCTTGGCAACGAGCAGCTCGAATATCTTCTCGGTCTCCAGACCCCGATGCAGCCCACTGGATATAATTTCCTGCGCAAGCTTTTCGCGGAAGCCATCCGCCTCCGCCAGCATGTGAATTAGACGCCGCTCAGCTCCCTTTACGCTCGGGCCCAATAGTTCTGCTTTGGGCTTTACTTCGCTGCGACGTTCGGCGGCGGCCCGGCGAAGGGCCTCTCGCAAGACTGGTTCGTCCACGCGCAGCTCCGACGCTATGCGCGTGGCCCATTCCGAACGCAACAAGCGGTTGGGAAGGCGCTGCACGTACGGCATTAGAAAATTGAGAGCTGCGATTCGCCCGTTCGCGGTGGTGCGGTCCATCAACTTGGCGCGACCAATGAGGTAGTCCAAATACGGCGGAGCCTGAAGCAGCAGTTTCTTATATGCTTCGGCGCCTTGCTCCTTTAGAAATTTGTCAGGATCGGCGCCGCCCGGAAGCACGAAGACTCGTACGTCAAACTCCTTTTCGAGCAGCAGCGTAATGGAGCGCTCGGTAGCGGCTTGTCCCGCCGTATCCGGATCGTAGTTCACCACCACTCGCCGGGTAAAACGGCCGAGCAACTTTATCTGCGGATCGGCGAGGCTGGTACCACAGCTCGCTATTACGTTCATGATTCCTGCACGCGCCACAGCGATTGCGTCCATGTAGCCTTCCACTAAGACGCCGAAGTCGTTTTGCCGCAGCGCTTCTTTAGCCCGATCGAGATGATAGAGAACGTTGCTCTTGGAATAGATTGGCGTCTCGGGAGAGTTCAAGTACTTAGGCATGTCGTCGCCCATAGCGCGCCCGCCAAAGGCAATCACTTTCGCAGCTTCATTGGCAATGGGGAACATGATGCGACGGCGAAAGCGGTCGAAAAAACGGCCACTTTGGTCGCGAGACAGAAGGCCCGAAACTTCAAGCAGCTTCTCTGGATATTTCTGCTTTAGGAACCGAAGGAGTGCATCCCCCGATGATGGCGCAAACCCCAATCCGAACCTAATCATCGCCTCGCGATTCAGCCCACGATCTTCAAGATATGCGTAGGCGACCTTGCCCTCGGGCGTTTCGTGTAGTTGACGCGCGAAAAATGCCGCGGTTTCCCGGTGTATCTCCACAAGCAGGCTTCGTTGCTGATTCTCCCGGCGTTCTTCCGGTGAACGCTCACGCGGCTTGGGAATTGCGATCCCGCATTTTTCGGCAACCGTGCGGATGGCCTCCGGAAACGTGCACTTTTCCAGCTCCATCACGAACTTGAAGACGTCCCCGCCAACGCCGCAGCCAAAGCAGTGATAAATCTGTTTGACCGGATGCACGTTGAAAGAAGGAGTTTTCTCCTGGTGGAAGGGACAAAGTCCCGAGAAGTTCTGGCCGCTCTTCTTCAGGCGCACATACTCGCCGATCACGCGGACGATATCCGCTTGCTGTTTTACCCGTTCCGCAAATGATCCGGCTTCCGCCATGTCTTCTGAGATAGACCTCTAGTTTCGCAACTCGGCGATGGTGACTGCTGTGCCGCCTCGGTCTTCCGCTTCCTGGCGGACTTTATCAACAAGCGGATGAGTTGACAAAAATTCGGCCAAGCCGCGGCGCAACGCACCGGTACCATGTCCATGAATGATTCGAATGCTTGGCAGACTCCCCAGCGCGGCCTCGTCGAGAAACTTATCCACGCGTCGGGTAGCTTCCTCAACCGTGCAACCGATAACATTGATTTCTTCTTTGGCAGGCTCATCGCTCTGCTGGGTGTGCAGGGTTACTCTTGATGGGCGCGCCGATGCGGGTGGCTCTGCGTTCGCGGATTTTCCACCAGCTTCGATGCCGATTACCTCCGAGAGAGGAACGCGCATCCTGAGAACTCCAGCCTGCACCTCCGCCTTGCTGCCGTCTAGACGGCGGAATATCAGTGGCTGCTTAAATCCTTTCACAACAATTCGCATCCCGGCGGTCAGTTCTGCCGACGACACCGGCACGGGCGCCGCTTCGGTGCCAACGCCGAGGTCGGCTTGCGATGAGGATAGTGTATCGATTACCGCCGCATCCGCCTCAGCGCGCGCTTGAGATGCAATCTTTGACATTCGCTTCCCGGATTGCTTTTCGAGTTGCGCACGCAAAGCGCGGTCATCGATCTCTGAGCTAACATGAGCCACCTGGCTTTCGAGCCGCTTGATTGTTTCTTGAAAGCTTTTTTCCAGTTCGGCGATGCGCTTCTTCTGCCGGCCTACCCATTCGGTTTGAAGAGCGCGTCTTTCGGCTTCGATTTGCGAGAGCTCCTCGCGCGCTTGCGCCTTCACTTTTTCCATCTCCTCCCGGCTGCGATGCAGGTACGCAATCAGATCGCGCGCCTCACGTGATTCAGGCGTAAGACTCGCCTGCGCATGTTCCACCACTCGGGCCGGTAGACCTAGCCTGCGCGCGATTTCGATCCCGCTCGAGGTTCCCGGCACGCCGACCAAGAGGCGGTAGGTAGGACGCAGGTTTACTTCGTCAAACTCCATTGCTGCGTTGACGATACCTGGGGTTGTGGAAGCATAAGATTTCAGACGGTCATGATGTGTGGTTGCGAGGGTGAGAGCATGCCGCGTGCGAAATTCTTCAAGCAGTGCCACGGCCAACGCCGCACCCTCTTCAGGAGCGGTGCCGGTGCCCATTTCGTCGACGAGAATCAACGAGCGGCCGCTGGCCACCTCCAGCATAGATTTCAAATTGAGCATGTGCGCCGAAAATGTCGAAAGGTCTGCCGCGATAGATTGCTCGTCACCGATGTCGGCGAGCACACGGTCGAAAATCGGCATTCCGGCGCTTTTAGCAGCCACTGGAATTCCGGATTGCGCGGAAAGCGCTGCCAACCCGACGCTTTTGAGGGCTACTGTCTTTCCGCCGGTGTTAGGTCCGCTGATGACCATGACCGTTTGGTCTCCACCGAGATCAAGCGACAGGGCCACCGCTTTGCGTCCCTGCGGTTTCAGCGTGGCTTCAAGCACGGGGTTTCGCACATCGTGGAGGCGTAACAGATTCCCTGGCGTAAATGCGGGCGTCGTGCAATCGAATTCGCGGGCAAAACGGGCGCGAGCGAAAATGGAATCCCAGTGAGCTAACCGCGTAGCGGCGGATTCCAGCGAACCGCGTTGCAAGCGCACCCGTTCAGTCAGTTCCGCCAGAATTCTGGTGATTTCTGCAAGCTCATCTTCGTTCAGTTGAACCAGGCGATTATTCAAATCGATGGCTTCGAGCGGCTCGACGAAAACGGTCTGCCCGGTTGCACTCGCGCCGTGGACTACTCCGGGAACGCTTCGGCGTTCTCCCGCGCGAACTGGAATTACAAAACGTTCGTTGCGGAGAGTAATATAGTCTTCGCCAGGGGATTCACCACGTGACCGTAAAATTCCTTCCAGCGATTTGTGAATTTTGTTGCGCGCATTGGCCATGCTTTCGCGAATACGTTTTAGTTGCGGCGAGGCATCGTCGCTGATCTCTCCGTTCGGCAGGACCGCGCGCCGGATTGCCGCGCAGGGCTGCTGAAAGTCCACCAGCGCTGCTGCTCTTTCACTCATCCTGGGATATTTCGCGGCCTGCTCTTTAAACGTTTGCCGCACGGCATGCGCGGTGTCCATCAGGGAGGCAACGTCAAGAAGCTCCGCGGTACCAAGTATCGAGCCCGGAATAATCAATCGAGCGAGCCATGGTTCGGGATCGGCGAGCGACCCGAAACCCAATTCAGAACCCTCGCGCAAATACGCCACAACTTCGCGCATCAACGTGAACTCCGAATCGAGCGCTACGGCATCGTGCTGGATCTCGAGGACAAGCGTCGTCCTACGCCCGGGCGCGCATGTGGTGTAACGGCTGACGATATCTTTCAGCCGATCGAATTCCAGGAGTTGCTCTGCGGAACGAGACACGGCAACCTCAACATCGAATTGTAGCCCTGTTGCTGCGGGAAATCAGCGTGCCTGCGATTCGAAATAGCTGGCGAGCATATCGGAGGCTTCCGGAGGTGATCCTGCAAATTGAATGAGAGACGCTTGTTTGTCGATCCAGGGAGATTCTTGCCCACTCTCGGCTTCCCGAACACGATCGACGACCGGCTTCCAAAAATCCCCGAGAACGATCACAGGTTTGGGGAGCATCACGCGCTTGTTCATCATTTCCCAGACCGCGGCGAGTTCGACGAGCGTGCCCGTTCCACCGGCGCACACCACGTAGCCGTCGCCGCGATCGATCAGTTCGAAAAGACGAGCTTGCCAAGTCTTCACTCGGATCTCCTGATCCAGCCACTTATGGGGGGCGCCTTGAAGAATCGCGCTGTAACGCCCATGGCTCGACCTCCCGCATCGTGCGCTCCCCTGGAAACCGCTTCCATCACGCCGCCATATCCGCCAGTGCAGACGGAGAATCCCTTCTTGCCCAGTTCACCGCCCAATTGTCGAGCTAGAGCGTAATCATCGCCGGATTCAAGCGGCCGCGAACTCCCAAACACCGTGATGGTTTTTACGCGTGGCTTCATTTTTTTCTCTTTGGCCGGTCGGGGGTTCCCAGTGTTTCGACCATCGCCACAGCGATCGCATCCACTACCACCGTGGCATCGTGGCCATGCTGTGCATTGTTATTCCCAAAAATCGCAAATATGAGCCGCTCTCCGCGGAGCGTCGTCGCGTAGCCGGACATCGCTCGAACGTGTTCGAGTGAGCCGGTCTTGGCCAGAACGCGGCCTGACGCGGCCGTATCCTTCATTCGATTTTCGAGTGTGCCGTCCACACCCGCTATGGGAAATGTCGCGATGTAGTCGGCGCCCCAGGTTTGCTGCCAGACGTAACGCAGAAGTTGACTGACTGCACGAGGCGTCACAAGATCGCCCCCTGAAAGACCTGAGCCGTCCAACAGCAAGACGTCCCCGTCTGCAATCCCGATTGTCTTCAGAAAGTTTTGTTGTACCCAAATTCCCGCGTCGGTTGTACCGACGCCTGCCTTCTCGCGCCCCACTGCGCGAAGAAGTAATTCCGCATGGAGGTTTTGGCTGAGCTTGTTCGTGACACTGATTCCTTCAAGCAGAGGAGGCGAGATGTGGCTGGCAAGCTCGAGTTTACTCACAAGCGGTGCACCGTTGTCGTTCAACGCGCCCGGTTCGAGACCTATGCGCGATGCAGTGTTGTCGCTGGAAACAGCCGCGGGGTCGAAAGGTTGCGGTGGTTCGGCATGCTTCACCCGCACGCCGCCGGTAACCGTAATCCCGTGAGATTCGAGGGTCTGCTTCAACGCAAGTGCCGCTACCTCGCCCGGATCGGTGATGGCGAAGTCGAGCTTGATGGTTGAGTGACCTGCGGGAATTGATCCGCGCAGCAAAATAAAGTTTCGTCCGGCTTGGCGTACTACTGAAAAATCAGGCTTCCCGCTGCTCGGGCCGGTGTTCACTTCGAGCCCGAAGCCTCCGGTGGCAGCAGCCGGTTCTATCACGAGCGTCGCTGCTTCGCCTTCGCGGCCGCCAGGACTTACTTCGATTGAAAAGGAGTTGTCGTTGAAAGCGAGCGCGTTCACCGGCGCGCCAAAAGTGAAAAATAAATCGCCTACGGCCCAGCCTGCGGGATAAGGATCGTAGGGGAAATAACTATCATCGGCAACGATGTCTCCCTCCACTACCTTCAGCCCCTTGGCAACTGCTCTCTCTACCATCTCGGCTAGGGGCACCTCGGCAGGCCCTAGGCGCTCCACTTTCCCAGTGTATGGAAATTTCCGATTCGAAAGATCGGGGTCTCCTTGGCCAACCAGAACCAGGTCGCCGATAAGCCGGCCGTCGGAACCAAGTTGGCCGGTTGTTTCCAAGCTTGTATGAAAGCGAAAATCCGGACCCAGCGTGGAGAGCGCAAGAGCGGAGGTAAAAATCTTCGCGTTCGAAGCGGGAGTAAAGTAATGGTCGGCATTCAGTTCGTAGAGCGTCTCCCCGCTGTCGCAGTCCACCACCAGGATTCCCCAAAAGGCCTTTTGCGCGTGTGCCTCCGAGAGCGCAGCATCAACGCGCCCGCGAAATCGATCAATGTCCGGACGCTTGGTTATCGATCTCTTACTTGCGGAGGCCGCTTTCGAGCGGCCTGTTACGCTTTGCTGCGCCGCCAGGGGAAGGAAAACGCTGAACGTGGTGAGACACATTGCGGCGACAGGGAAAAGCTGGCGTCTGCGACGCGCAACAGTAGATGCATCGATCATAGTGTGCTGCGACGGAACCGATTTACGGAACTGATTATATTAGAATGCCGGTTCTGCGCCGCGGTGGAGAAGGGTTGCGATTCCATCTCGAAACCCATATGATAGGGCCCTATTGGGGAGGAGATCTATGAAGAGAATTTTGTCGGCCTTGTTGATTGCTGCCTTGGTCGGCCTTCCGATGGTGTTCGCCCCGCTCGCCTCGCGCGCAGACGACACCACGAAAGACGAAGACCGCATCAGGACCGCAGGGCAAGTGGTGAAAGAGATTATGAATATTCCCGACAATATTCCCCAAAGCCTCATCGACAAAGCCGACTGCGTCATCGTCTATCCGTCCGTGCTCAAGGCAGCTTTTATCGTTGGCGCCAGCTACGGCCGAGGGGTCATGACTTGCCGGAGCGGCGACGAGTTCCATGGTCCCTGGAGCGCGCCGTCGATGATGGCCCTGGAAGGGGCGAGTTTCGGCTTTCAGGCAGGAGGCCAAGCTACCGATTTCGTTCTGCTCGTCATGAATAGTCAGGGGGCTAACGGCATTCTCAGCAGCAAGGTAAAAATCGGAGGCGACGCTTCGGCGGCGATCGGTCCGGTTGGACGCAACGCTGCGGCGGACACGGACGTCACTTTGCGCGCGGAGATTCTGACCTACTCGCGAGCGCGCGGTCTTTTCGCGGGGGTCTCGCTCGCCGGTTCCACGGTACGTCCGGACAATGATGCGAACGAACGAGTTTATGGAAAGAAAATTTCGGCCAGGGATATCGTACTTCATGGTGCCATTCCGCCGCCTCCGTCGGCCAAACTGCTGCTTTCAACTTTGAGGAAACATTCGCCAAAACACAGCTCCTAAATCATGATGCTCCCGTAAATTTACATATCCCTATTGGGCTTACTAGCCGACGAAGCAGTTTGTGTACGAAGCTCTGCCTCGGAAGCAAAATGGAAATTCGGTCTAGGTAGTACGATTTCGAGCTCTGCTCGGAGTCCATCCTCGTCAAGAAAGGTTAATCCGTGAAAAAGAAAATGTTGGTATTCGCACTTTGTTTGACCGTGGCCGCTCCCATGTTCGGTCAGAAGAAGGAAGAGGAACGGCTATCGAATTCGGCCACTGTATTGCGGGAGATCCTCGGGGGAGACAAGGGCTTGCCCACGAGTATTCTCGATCAAGCCGATTGTGTAGTCGTTTTCCCCAGCGTCAAGAAGGTCGCTGTCGGCATCGGCGGCAGCTATGGACGCGGTGTGCTAGTTTGCCGCAAGGGCGGAGAGATGAATGGCGGCTGGGGTGCGCCCGCGATGTACAAGCTCGACCAGGGCAGCATTGGCGTGCAGCTCGGCTCCACGGCGACGGATTTCGTTTTAGTGGTCATGAACAAAACGGGCGCGGAGCAAATCCTGAACGGAAAAACCAAGCTCGGAGCCAACGCCGCTGCTGCCGCCGGTCCTACGGGCGCTCAGGCCACCGGTTATAACGCTGCTTCCATGCACGTGGAGGTTCTGACGTATTCGCGGACCAAGGGATTGTTTGCAGGCGTGTCCCTCGAAGGTGCCTCTATGGACTCCGATGACGACGCCAACAAGGCTCTTTATGGCAAACAGGTCAGCGCGAAGGACATCGTCGAGGGTGGCCAATCCGGGGCGCCAGCCGCAAAACCGCTGATCGAGGAGCTTGATAAAATATCGTCCTCCCGCAAGTAGTCGCTATTTGGAAGGCCAACGCATGAGAGAGCTTGGGAGAATTTGCTAAAATTTCCGCCGGGCGCTCAGTGCGCTGGCTACTCTTGCTACGCCGGCGACCACACTCCCCGGCGTATATTTCCGCTTAGCTCCTGCACACCAGCCCTACCAACCTTGACCATTTCTTAATAATGACTTATAGTCGTATTCGTCTATAAGTCATTATTAGGAGACTGTCGCAATGAAATCTTCAGCCAGCGCTCGTTCCAAGGGGCGCGTCAGAGTCTTGCCGACATCCAATCGGCGCGAACGCCGCCGCATCGAAACTCGCGAACGCATTTATCGTGCCGCCCTTCGAATTTTCGCTCAGCGCGGATATCTTGACACCACCGTGGAGGACATCACCGAGGCCGCCGACGTCGGCAAGGGAACGTTTTTCAATTATTTCCCCACCAAGGAACATGTCTTGGCCACTTACGGTGAGGAGCGCGTGGCTGCCATCGAACGCGCGTTGAAAAAAGCGCGGCTGGCGAATCAATCCGTGCTCGCGGTGCTCAGGGAACTCGCCACCGACCTTGCAGGTCAGTCCTCGGAAAGTCCTGACCTGCTTCGGTCGATCTTCGCGGCCCACCTATCGTGCGAGCCGGTGCGCACAGAACTGCAAAACCGGATGCAGCGCTCCCGGCGGCTCTTGGCGGAAATGATGGCGCTGGGCCAGCAAAGAGGAGAGATCCGTCACGATCGTGCTGCAACAGATCTCGCCCGACTGTCTCAACTCGTGCTTATGGGAGTAACCATAAGCTGGGCGCTCAATCCGGATTCCGTGCTGCGAAAGTCAGCCGAGGAAGTTTGGGATCTGTTCTTCCCAAGTCTTTTTGCCGATACAACGAAGAAGAGCAAAGTGAGACGGAGAGTGCGCAGCTAGTTTTCACGCTCTCATGCACCTCCTTGCCGGGATTTTATGAATCGGAACTCGGCGAATTTCATCCTACTTAAGGCAGGCCTGGAGAAGACTCCGTGAAACGTCAATTGCCGCTTATAGTTTTCCTACTGGCAATTCTCTCGACCTTGGCGGGGGCGCGTGTTTGGGCGCAAGCGCCCGCCGGGCCCGTCACTCCCCAAGCTGGAAATTCGGGCTCGAGCACCACCACGAGTTCGCCGCCGAATGCATCACCGGCAGCACCCCAGGGACAAAACACGTTCGCAGGCAGTGTCCCATCGAAGCTGATTCCGGGCGTTCTGCCGATATCACTCGAAGATGCCATCAATCGCGGGTTGAAGCAGAATCTCGGCCTGCTGCTTTCTAGCCAGGATGTCGGTTCAGCTCGGGGCCAACGTTGGAAGCAGTTAAGTTTGCTCCTGCCAAACGTTACGACCACCAGCTATGTAGATATTTCGCAGATAAACCTGGCTGAGTTCGGGTTCAATTTCAAGATTCCTAACGTAAATATTCCTGCCGTGGTGGGGCCTTTCACTTATTACGACAGTCGCGCTTACCTGACGCAATCTCTGTTCGATTGGAAGGCAATCAACAATACGCATTCCGCAACGGAGGATGTGAAAGCTGCGCAATACACCTATAAGGACGCCAGAGATCTGGTGGTACTTGCGGTCGGATACAATTATCTCCTGGCTATTGCTGATGAAGCTCGTATAGAAACGGCCGACGCCCAGGTCAATACCGGACAAGCGCTCTACAATCAGGCCGCTGACCAGCTCAAAGCTGGGACTTCTCCCGCCATTGACGCCCTTCGCGCCCAAGTGGAACTACAAACACGCCAGCAACAATTAATTCAAGCCAAAAATGATTTGGCGATTCAGAAACTGGCTCTGGCGCGGGTGATCGGGCTGGCGCCCGGGCAGGAGTTCGATTTGACCGACAGATCTCCTTACCAGCCTCTGGAGGGCGTTACTGTCGAGCAAGCGCTCCAGCGTGCGTACGCCTCGCGTTCCGATTATCAAGCTGCCTTAGCCACTGTGAGATCTGCGGAATACGCACGCCGCGGAGCCCACGCCGGTTATTACCCATCGCTTGCGGCCAATGGCGATTATGGCCTGGCCGGGACCTATTCAAATCTTTTCACTCACGGAGTCTTCGACGTGCGCGCTACTTTGACCATTCCTATCTTCGAGGGAAACAAAGTACACGGCGACATTCTGGAAGCAGACGCGCAACTCCAGCAGGATCGCGATCGGGTCGAAAATCTGCGCGGGCAAATCGATGCCGACGTTCGCACCGCATTGCTCAACCTTGAGTCCTCGGCCCAACAAGTAGCCGTGGCGAAAAGCAATGTTGCTTTGGCTGATGAAAGTCTAAGGCAATCGCAAGACCGCTTCGTGGCGGGAGTCACCAACACGGTGGAGGTTGTGCAAGCGCAAGAAGCCGTGGCCAGCGCGCACGAAAACTACATTTCGGCTCTCTACAATTACAACTACGCGAAAATCTCCTTGGCGCGAGCTATGGGCTTCGCAGAAGAAGGCGTTAAGCAGTTTTTCAAAGGAAAATAGTCATGGCACAGAGGACAGACCTGGAAGTACCGAAGAATCCGGCGGAGCAAAGCGCCGCTCCAACGGAAACACCCGCGGCGCCCGCCACAGCGCTTCCTTCGGAAACTCATTCGGCATCCGAGCCTCCTCCATCGCGGGCTGGGAAATTCATTCAATCTAATCCGCGCGCCCGCTTTTATGCCATTGCTGCCGTCCTTGCGCTTATCGTTTTAGGGGTCTTCGCCTGGCGCTATTTCCAAAGTTACGAGTCTACCGACGACGCCGAGGTCGACGGCCACTTGATGCCGCTTAGCACGCGCGTCTCGGGCTACGTTACAAAGGTCAATGTAGACGACAACCAATATGTCACCGCCGGCACCGCGCTGGTTGAAATCGATCCTCGTGATTACCAGGTTGCAGTCGATCAGGCTGAGGCCGCGCTGGAAGATGCCCGGGCCACGGCGCAAGCTTCCAACTTGAATGTTCCGATTACAAACATAAATACCTCAAGCCAGCTCTCCTCGTCGGAAGCGAATATCGATAACGCGAAAGCTGGAATCGCCGCTGCGCAGCAACAATATGACGCGGCCCAAGCTCAACTCGCCGAAGCGGAGGCAAATAGTACGAAGGCGCGATTGGATCTCGGGCGCTACAAACAGCTTGTCGATAAGCAAGAAATCTCGCAGCAGACGTATGACCAGGCGGACGCAGCGGCTAAGGCGGAAGCGGCTGCAGTCGTGGCGGCACGCGCCTCTGCATCAGCTGCAGCCCAGCAAGTAACCCAAGCGCGCAGTAAGCTGGTTAACGCCGAAGCGGGATTGCGGGCATCCCAGACTGCGCCACGACAGGTGGCGACCTCCGAAGCGCGCGCCCTTTCCGCCGATGCCACCGTAAAACAAAAACAAGCGTTGCTCGATCAGGCCGAATTGAACCTTCAGTACACCAGGATCGTTGCCCCGGTAAATGGCGTGGTCACGAAAAACGTGGAAGTTGGGATGAACGTTCAGCCCGGTCAGCAACTTGTGTCTATCGTGCCGCTGGAAGACGTCTGGGTGACCGCAAACTTCAAAGAAACGCAGCTGAAAAATATGCGCGTGGGACAACACGCCAAAATCATGGTGGACGCAAATGGACGAACCTACAACGGACACGTGGATAGTTTTGCAAACTCCAGCGGCGCCCGTCTAAGCCTGCTGCCTCCGGAGAACGCCACGGGTAACTACGTCAAGGTGGTTCAGCGCATACCTGTAAAAATCGTGCTGGAGCCCGGACAGAATAAAGATCTTTCGCTGCGGCTGGGAATGTCCGTCGAGGCGAAAGTTTATGTGAAGTGACCTCGGCGCGCCCATGACCTCGGAAGCATACCAACGGCCGCCGATAAATCCCTGGGTTATCGCGCTCACCGTAACGCTCGCGACATTCATGGAAGTTCTCGACACCAGCGTCGCGAACGTGGCGCTGCCGCATATTGCGGGCAGTCTTTCAGCTGGCCAAGACGAAAGCACGTGGATCCTCACGTCCTACCTTGTTTCAAACGCGATCGTTCTGCCTATGAGCGGATGGTTTTCACAGATGATCGGCCGCAAACGCTTCTACATGTCTTGCGTAGCGGTCTTTACGATCAGCTCGTTTCTATGCGGACTGGCGCCCAGTCTCGGTGCACTGATTTTTTTTCGCGTGTTACAAGGCGCGGGTGGTGGAGGCTTACAACCAAGCGAACAAGCAATCCTGGCTGACACATTTGCGCCTGCGAAGCGCGGGATGGCCTTTGCGGTCTATGGCATGGCTGTTGTGCTGGCACCGGCCATTGGCCCCACTCTCGGTGGATGGATCACGGACAATTTCGATTGGCGCTGGATTTTCTTCATCAATATTCCAGTGGGAATCATTTCTCTTTTGCTCACGAACCGCTTAATTTCCGATCCTCCCTATATGAAGGAGCAAAAACGAACCGGTTTCAAAATTGACTACATCGGACTGGGATTGTTGGCTCTCGGACTGGGCACTTTGCAGGTGGTCCTTGATAAGGGCCAACGGGATGACTGGTTTGGGTCTCATTTCATCGTGATTATGACCACCATCAGCGCGACGGCTTTGATCGGTGTGCTGATTTGGGAGTGGTACCACAAAGATCCGATTATTGACCTGCATTTGTTCAAAGATCGCTCTTTCGCTATCGGGAATTTGTTGATGTTCATGGTGGGCTTCGCGCTGATGTCCAGCACAGTTTTGCTGCCGCTGTTCATGCAAACGATCATGGGCTATACAGCGGAGCAGGCTGGTCTTGCGTTGATGCCCGGCGGATTCGCCATTCTGATAGCGATGCCCGTAGTGGGTTTTCTGCTCGGCCGATATGATGCCAGGAGACTTCTTCTCTTTGGGATGTGTATGCTCTCGTTTGCCCTTTTCCGCATGACGCGGTTCGACACAGCGATAGATTTCCGCACACTCGCCACCGCACGCGCATTTCAGGCCATCGGTCTCGCGTTTCTATTTGTTCCAATTAACACCGCCGCCTATGCATTCCTTCCAAAAAATAAGACCAACGCGGCTTCCGGTCTGATCAACCTTGCTCGAAATATCGGCGGGAGCATCGGAATTTCGCTCGTTACCACAATACTGGCGCGGCGAATGCAGTTCCATCAAGCCAACTTGAACAACAACATACACCCGGGAAATCCACACCTGCAGACCATGCTCGCCGAGGCTACTCGGATGCTCATATCCAGAGGATCAAGCGCCTACCAGGCCTCCCGTCAAGCCTACGCACTCGTCGCCAACATACTCGATCAGCAAGCCACCATGCTGGCATATATTGACAACTTCTGGCTCCTCGCTGTAACGGTGCTGGTCATGATTCCATTTGTCTTCCTGATGAAGAAAGTGAAGCCTGGCGGCCCGATCGCAGTACACTAGGGTTGTTGGAGGACGCCATGCAGGTCCGCATCATCACCGTCGAGCGTGAGTACGGAAGTGGCGGTGCGCTTATCGCCCGCCGGCTTGCTGAAAAGTTAGGCTGGAAATTGTGGGACGAAGAACTCACCGCGGAAATCGCGCGCATCGCGAAGGTCGATCATAAAGCTGCGAGGCTGTGCGACGAACGCGTGGACCCTCTGGTGTACCGGCTGTTCAGGGTCTTTGCGCGAGGCAGCTACGAGCGAGCGCTTCCCCTGGAGGGTACGGCTTCGAGCTTTGACGCGGACCAAATGGTCGCGATGCTGCACAAGGTAGTGGAGGACGTCGCCTCGCGAGGAAACTGCGTTATCGTGGGGCGCGGCGCGCCTTACATTTTGCGCAACCATCCGGACGCTTTCCACGTGTTCGTCTACGCGTCGCAAGAGGAAAAAATTCGCCGGGTTAGAACACTCGGGAAGACCGAGAAGGAAGCGGCCCAGCTGGTCTCCGAAGTGGATGCCGAGCGTGCCTCCTTCATTCGCCACTACTTCGGTTCGGAATGGCCGTGCCGCGCGCTCTATAACGCGATGATTAACTCTAAATTTGGCGACGAATACGTGATCGAGATGATCCTGCAGCACATTGGTGCACTGGAGAAGTTGCGGACCCCGCAGGTTGCCAACGTCTAACTCTTGGCCCGTGGTCCCGCCGAGCCGGCCGAACCGCGTCCACTCTCCCAATCAGGAACGCGCATAGACATAGCAGCGAGAGAAGCATGGTGAAAGCGGACACGTGTTTCAGTTTCACGCCGCGCGCACGCTGCGGTTCGATGGACAAAATAGGAACCTGCAATTCTTGATGGCTTGCCGATCTCCTTCGACGACGGGCTCCCCCGCGGGATTTCGTCCGGTTCATTGCGCCCCTCCCCTTGCCAAACGAGTTGCATTTGTGGCGACTTCCATGCGCGCGATTCGTCTGTGCGTGTGCGCGTGCCAAGCTCGTATTTACGGCGCACTTTCTCGACGCGCGCAGCGATTTCCTGGCGATAAGTTTCGGGCACGTTTTGGAACCGCCCGTACCACTCATGGTATTGCTTCGAGAGTTTTGGAAACTTTTTATCGAGAAACGGCATGAACTGTCTTAGCGAGGCGGGCATCAGGAAAAGGACTCTTCCAGCCAGCCATTGTGCGCCCGCATCTCGCGCCCCCTGGGCCAGCGAATCCAGATCCTCTTCGGAGTCCGTTATTCCAGGAAGAACCGGCATAGCCAACACACCCGCCGAAATTCCAGCCTCGCGTAGCTTGCGAACGGCTTCTAGACGAAGATCGGGCCGCGGGGCCCGAGGCTCAAGCAGCCGCGCCAGGCGCGCGCGCACGGTCGTGATGCTCATGTTCACCGTGATGGAAGAGCGTTCTGCAATGCGGCGCAGCAAATCGATATCGCGAACGACCTGGTCGGATTTGGTGGTGATCGAAAGGCTGAGCCCTTCGCGCTGCACTATTTTCTCCAATATGGCGCGCGTTCCGCCAAACTCGCGCTCCGCCGGCTGGTAGGGATCGGTGGCCGTTCCGATGGCGATATGTTCACCCCATATTTTCTCCGTGGAAAGATCACGATCGACGAGCGCACCCGCATCTTTTTTGACGTAAATTTTGGATTCAAATTCGCCGCCATCGATATCCATGTATTCGTGCGTATAGCGCGCGTAGCAGTACTTGCAGCCGAATTCGCAGCCGCGATAAGGATTCACCGTCCAGCGGAACGGCACATTCTCCGAATCGCAGCGGTTCAGGATTGATTTGACCGGGAGCAGGAAATATTCCGTCCCGCGCTTGGCATCAGCGCGAAGGGAGGAAGCGGCGAGGCGGGCAATGCCGACCAGTTCCGTAGCGGGCTTCCTACGGAGCGGTGATTCCGACTCAGTCGGAACCGGCTCCGGGGGCGCGGAAGCGTCACTCGGTTGCTCACAGGTGCCGTGGCGAGCGGCAGTGGGGAAAAGGGTGAGACTGGTTTGTTCCGGACCTTGCCGTCGACGCCGAAGCGTCGCTGCAGTAGATCGGAAAGTGGGAGAAGTGGCCATTGGAGCCTCGCCGTCACGTGTTGCATCTTATTCGCTTTTTATTCGCTATGTCAAGCAGAATTATTCGCTTTATATTCGCCTGCCCATGCAGGCTAGTCCGCTCTGGAAACCTTGCGCAGTACCCGCAGTTCCCTGAAGGCTTGCGGCCGCTATACTGAAACTGCATTCTTTTCGGAGACCGCCTTGGCGGAAGTTGGGATTCTGATCATTGATGACGATGTCGTAAGCCAGCGCGCGCTTAAGAACGTCCTGGACTCCGAGGGCTGGCGTGTCCGCATAGCGCCTCTGGCTTCGCACGCGATGGCCGAGCTGGCCAGCGGCCAGTGGAACCTCGTCATCGTCAACATTGCGCTCACCGATGTCCGAGGCCAACTTTTCTCTATACTGAAGGAGCTTGCGCAAACCGAATCCTTTCCCGCGGCGCAAACAGAAAATCAAGCCCCTCCGAAGCGCATCCGCGTGCTCTTTCTGGTTCCGTTACTCGCGGCTAAACACGCGCAGCCAATTCTCGAGCAGGAAGGCCTTCCTTACTCGCTCAAGCCCTACCATCTTCATGATTTTCTGGAAAAAGTGAGCGAGCTATTGGTGGATTCCGGCGCTCTGGCTGAACCGATACGCAGCATGGGAGATTTTTCCGCGCTCAAGAAGCGACAACGCAAGATACGCAATTCGCGGGATAGCCGCCGGGATACTATGTTCGCGTCGCGCGAGGATTATCAAATGTCGGAGGAAGAGTTAGTGGAGTTCGAGAAACAGGAAGAAGAGGACCGCAAGAAGCGCGAGAAAGAATTGCACGACCGCCAGCATCTGGGATAGCGGTGATCGCCACCCCTCGAATGACAGTTCACTTCGTCGGTTTATTCTGATACGGACGAACTTCGCTGCGGTCCTGCGTTTCAGCCAATAGCTCCGCAACCGTTCTTTTGAAAACAGGATGGCGAGCCGCGGAAGCAATTTCAGCGAATGGAACAAGCACGAATCGTCTTTCGGTCAGACGCGGATGAGGGATTTTGAGTTGATCTGTGCTCACTAGGCGATCTTCATAGAATAAAATGTCTATATCAATGAAGCGCGGGCCTCGGGGCAGGCCCCTTCGCCGTCCCAATGAACGCTCGATGTCGAGCAGCGTGTGCATCAACTGGGCAGGCAGGAGCTCTGCTTCTACCTCTGCGACGCAGTTCAAAAACCAGCCCTTCGAAGTGGTCTCGACCGGCTCGGTCTCATAGAGCGAGGATTGCCGCATGACTTTTATCCCCTTGGCTCCGAGAGCCTCGAGGGCGCGGGCAATATATTGCGCGCGGTCTCCCTTATTCGAACCGAGCGATAAATAGACTGTCGCCATAACAGAGAGGCAATGATAAGCCGGGAACACACCGAATACAGGTCTGTCTTAGCTGAAGAGTCCGGGCTGGCGCCGCGGTTCATCCATCCCGAAGTGTTTATAGGCCAGAGCAGTGGCCACGCGCCCGCGCTGCGTGCGGTCGAGCAGGCCCAGTTGCATCAGGTAAGGCTCGTATATTTCCTCGATCGCATCTTCTTCTTCGCTCAGCGAAGCTGCAATCGTATTTAATCCTACCGGGCCGCCCGAATATTTCTGAATAATGGTTAGCAATAAATTGCGGTCCACTTCATCGAGGCCGTGTTGGTCTATTCCCAGCATTGCGAGCGCATCGCGAGCTACTGCGATATCGATATGGCCCTTCGCACGCACTTCCGCAAAATCGCGGACCCGTCGCAAGAGACGGTTTGCCACGCGCGGCGTCCCCCGGCTGCGACGCGCAATTTCTTGCGCTCCTTCTTCATCCATTTTGATTCCCAGAATTCTTGCCGAGCGCTGGACGATCTGCAACACATCTTCTGGCGAATAAAACTCCAACCTATGCACGATCCCGAAGCGGGAACGCAGCGGCGCCATGATCAATCCAGCACGCGTGGTCGCGCCTACCAGCGTGAACCTATTCAGTTGATAGGGATGCACTCGAGCGCCGGGCCCCTGGCCGATAATCAGATCCACGCGGAAATCTTCCATCGCGGGATAGAGAATCTCTTCGAGCGAAGGCTGCAGGCGGTGAATCTCGTCCAGAAAGAAGAAATCGCGCGGATCAAGCGACGTAAGGACGGCCGTAACGTCGCCTTTCTTCTCCAACAGCGGTCCAGATGTTATCTTGATGGCGGAGCCCATTTCATTGGCAAGGATCTGCGCGAGGGTCGTTTTCCCCAGTCCCGGCGGCCCGTACAGCAAAACGTGATCCAGTGCTTCGCCACGATTTCGCGCTGCGTCCACCGCAATTTTCAGGTTTTCCTTCACTCGCGACTGGCCGATGAAATCTTCCATGCGCTTGGGGCGAACGCTAGCATCAATGCGCGCGTCTTCATCCAGCGCTTTCCCTGAAATAATCCGGCTACGCCCGTCCGTTATTTTCTCCGCCAACTGATCCCTCGCCGCGACGCTCCTGCCACCCGCGTCTCTAAGTAAGTTCAACTATTGCTCGCGGCCGGCGCGAGCCGTCTTCTTCATGGACGCACCGCCGAGAATTTGTAGCGCGGCGCGCAGCAGCTCCTCAAAATCCCCGGTCGCCTTCACGTCGGCTTTTTCGATCGCGCTGTCCACCGACCGCGTGTCGTAGCCTAAGTTCACAAGCGCGGAAGCAACATCTGATTCCAGTTGCGAACGAGTCGTGCGTTTCTCCGATGGCGGTACGTCCACAACCGCCAGTTTATCTCTTAATTCCACCACAATGCGCTCCGCCGTTTTGCGCCCTACTCCCGGGATGCGGACCAATTGCGCCAAGTCCCCTTTGCGAATCGCTGGGATCAGCTCTTCCAAACTCATGCCGGATAGAATTTTCAGTGCGAGCGACGGTCCCACGCCGGAAGCGGAGATCAGCAGCTCGAAGCAATGTTTTTCGCGGGCAGTGAAAAAACCGTAGAGCGCAAGCTGGTCTTCACGCACGTGCGTGTAAATCAGCAGTGTCGATTCGGTGTGAAGAGCGCCCAGGCTGGCAAAGGTCGAAAGCGGAATCACCACTTGATAGCCAACGCCACCCACATCTATCAGAACCAGGTTTGGCCGCTTTTCGATCAGCTCGCCGCGGAGTGATCCGATCATATCGAGCGATTATTGATTAGGCTCGCTAGAGTGTCAACGCAACCTATCTTCGATTGAGTCACAAATCGATGCTTGCAACGGCAACCCTCATCGGCTCCGCAGTTCCTCCCGCCAAGGGAACTAAATGTTGCACGTTTTCGTACATGTAAAGTGTCGATTAGCCCATTGGAGTACAAGTGTGTCCCGTAAACCATTTCCGCGTGTAATTTCCGCCGAACTGGTTCTCCTCAGAATCTCAGTCTGAAACAAACGTGTGAACATCGCAGTGTACGGACATTCCTACAGTCTCATTTCCGCAAAATACTTCAGGTGAAATTGTTCGTTTGGGGGAAAGCGGTGTTCGTTTTCGATGCAAGATTATTTTTATGATACAGACGAAAATTTAATTTGAGATTTGTTGATGCGGCTGCTTTCGAGGCGGTTACCGCTGCGTCTAAACGGTCGCAAGGGGCGCGTGAGACTCTAAGTCAGATTTCAGGAGGAATTAAAATGTCGCGTAGCAAAATGAATGGAGTGTTAACAATCCTTGCCGCTCTGACGCTCGTGTTGTCAATCGCAACACATACAACCCTGGCAAAAGACGCCAAATCAACCGTCGCCGCAGTTGTCAAGTCCGAGGTAAAACTCACGAATTCGGCCACGCTGGGTAGCACCGAGCTCAAGGCCGGGGACTATTCGGTGATTGCCGATGACACCCACGCTAGGTTCTTCAAGGGGGGAAAAGTAATCGCGGAAGTCCCCATCCAATGGAAAGACGAGAGTGGCAAGGCGCGATTCACCGCCGTGGTCGTGGATGGCAATCAGATCAAAGAGATCCACTTCGGCGGCAAGACGAAGTTTGCGGAAATCACCCAGCAATAGCTTGTGCAAAGACTGAAAGCGGGTAGGATTGCCAACGGGCCTCCTGCCCGCTTTTTTCACATCAGGGTTCGAAACGGCTCCTAGTCTAGTGAGAAGAAACTCAGAGCTACCGCCGCGATCGATCCTGCTTCACTGCTTCATCCACTAACGATTCCAGCTCCCGTCTGGTTAAATTGATGCGCTCGGTTTCGACTGTTTCCGAAGTAACCGGGGACTCCGGGCCCAGATTGGAAGCGGTTTGCAAGCCGTAGCGGGCACGCGCTGCGAATAACTTTTCAACGTCACCTCCCGACAAAAGAACCTGTTTGCCTAGCATCTGCGTGACCAGCGCCACACGCGCAAAATGCTCGGTGGTTTCCATCCGAAAAAAAGCCTTCAGTAAATCGAGCCCGTAGGTCACCACTCCGTGATTGGCCATCAAAATTGCATCGTAGCCTTCCACTAACGGTTCAATGGCGTCGACCAACTCGGATGTGCCTGGCGTACCGTATCGAGCGACGGGAACACATCCCAACGAAAGCACCAGTTCGCATAGCAACGCCTTATTTAAAGGAATGCCCGCTGCGGCATAACCGGTCGCCACGGGGGGATGCGCGTGGCATACCGCGTTTATGTCCGGACGCCGGCGGTAAACCAATAGATGCATGCCCAACTCGGACGAGGGATTTCGACGGCCGCTAACTTTGTGGCCCTCTAGATCGGTTACCACCAGGTCATCGGGCGTCATCATGCCTTTGCAAAGTCCGGTGGGCGAGGTGAGGATGTGGTGAGGATCTAAGCGCAGAGAAATATTCCCATCCGTGGAAGCCACATAGCCGCGATCGTGAATCCACCGTCCAACGGCGCAAATGTCCCGGCGGTGCTCATCTTCCGTCTTGAGTGCCCCGGGGGAAATAGAATCAGGGTACATTTTTGCCTCCACGGTAAAACTCGGCCGATAAGTTACGCGTAAATTCCACGAAGCCTCAGTGCGCGGGCCACGCGGTCGATCGCAACGATATAGGCGGCAATGCGATTATTTACGCCGTGCGTCTCGGCATAGCGCACCACCTGCTCAAAACTATGGTCCATCACGTCTTGCAGTCGATCATTCACTTCGCTTTCGCGCCAGAAAAATCCTTGGCGGTCCTGCACCCATTCGAAATAACTCACAGTCACCCCGCCCGCATTTCCAAGGATGTCCGGAACGATGAAAATTCCCTTATTTTCAATAATGGAGTCCGCGTGCGAAGTTGTCGGCCCGTTTGCGCCTTCGCAAAGAATCTTGCAGTCCACGCGGTTGGCGTTCTGTGTGGTGATCTGATTCTCGGTTGCGGCCGGCACCAAAATGTCACAGGGATGGAATAAAACCTCCTGCGCGGTCATTTTGGCTCCGCCGGCGGGAAATTCGGGCAGAGGTTTTCGCTGGCCGTAAACCCAGTCAATTACTTTGGGGATATCAAATCCATTTTCGTTGTAGAGTCCGCCATGAATGTCCGCAACGCCGATGATTTTATAGCCCGCCTGGTGCATCAACATCGCCGCTTGCGATCCAACGTTGCCAAAACCCTGGATGATTACGCGGCAGCCTTCGCGCTTCATCTTAAGTTTGGCGAGCGCATTATCACAACAGATCATCAGCCCGCGCCCGGTCGCTTCCTTGCGGCCCTGCGAGCCGCCAAGCTCAAGCGGTTTGCCGGTGACAACCGCCGTCGTTGCCTGCCGCACGTGCATCGCGTAGGTGTCCATCACCCAGGCCATCGTCTGTTCATTGGTGCCGATGTCTGGTGCCGGAACGTCACGCTCGGGACCAAACCATTCGCTCAGTTCGGCCGTGTACCGTCTGGTTATGCGCTCGAGTTCCGTTTTCGAAAGTTTGCTGGGGTCGCAGATGACTCCGCCCTTCGCGCCGCCGAAGGGAATGTTAACCACCGCGCACTTCCAGGTCATCCACGCAGCCAGGGCGCGCACTTCATCGATAGAAACGTCGGGCGCGAACCGAATGCCGCCCTTTCCTGGACCGCGGATCGTTGAGTGCAATACGCGATAACCGACGAAGACTTGCAGGCGTCCCGTGTCAAGCGGCACCGGAATATAGACTGTGATTTCCTTGCTGGGATACTTCAAGTAACGATAAAGCCCATCTTCCAAGCCCAGCTTCTGTGCCGCTATCTCGAACCGCGCCTCCGCGGACTTGTAAACGTTCAGTTCATCCGGCGATACCGCTGACATGACGGCCTCCAGAATTGCTCGAACATTATGAATTTAGCCAAAGGATTCTTGGCTTCGACGGTCTGGCGACCCCATCAAACGCCTCGGTGCAGCGGCGGCCAGTATACGAACACAGGCAAGCCGGCGCAAGAAAAGCATTTTACTCCTTGCTTTTCCCTCACCCGTCACCGCTCCGTCAACGGCGTGAGCGGCGTTCTACAAACTCATTCAGCAAAAGTCGCGCCAGCCGCTGCTGGTCGTGGCGTACAACTCCGCGATGATGTAGGAGGTCGCCGGTAACGTAGCTCACTCGCATAAGGTCCAGTTCCCCAAATGACGGGTCCACCGGTTCGGCGCTTTGCGCACGGTAGCGCCGCAACAGGCTTGAGGGAACACGCGAGCGGTTAATCACCACAAAATCGAAAAGATCCTTGCCGGTGTGATCGTAAATCGCGCGAACGTGATCGGCGACCGAATAATGCTGGGTTTCCCCCGGCTGCGTCATTAGGTTGGCGATGTACACGCGCGTGGCGGGCGATCGTCTGATTGCCTTCACCACTTTTTCGATCAGCAGATTCGGAATAATGCTGGTGTAGAGCGACCCGGGCCCGACCAGAATCAAATCAGCCGCGCGGATTGCACTCAGAACTTCTGGAAGCGCACGAACCCGGCGAGGCACCAAACGAATCTTTCGAATCGCCCTTCGAGAGCGCGATATGTTCGTTTCGCCGTGAATAATTTTTCCGTCCTCCAGCTCCGCTTCCAGCGTGACGTTTTGCGCGGTCGAAGGGAAAATCCTCCCACGAATCGCGAGCACTTGCGAAGAAACCCGTACGGCTTCCGGAAAATCTCCAGTGACGTTTGTCAGCGCAGTTAGAAAGAGATTTCCGAAACTGTGGCCGGCCAAGCTCCGCCCGGCGGGAAAGCGGTACTGAAACAGTTTTCCAAGCAGGTGTTCGTCCTTTGAGAGCGCTACCATGCAGTTGCGGATGTCGCCTGGAGGCAGTACGCGGTACTCGCGGCGCAAACGCCCCGAGCTGCCGCCATCATCGGTTACGGTAACAACCGCCGCGAGATCGGAGATCGGTCGGCGAACCTTTTCCCTCTTTGAAGACGCCACAAATTCTTTGAGCCCCCGAAGGACCATCGAGAGGCCGGTACCTCCGCCGAGAGCGACAACCCGAACGGGGCTCGTGTGATGGTTCGAAGGGATTTTCACAAAGATAGCAGAGGTCTAGTTTGCCGATCCGTCTCGCTCCGGGTAGAGCAATTCCGTAAAGCGCGGGTCTTCCTGCAAGAAAGAAAAATCCTCGTCATTGCGTGCGTGGTAGCGATTCTCCGGCCGCAGCTGAATTGCAACCTTTAGATTTTGCATGGCGGATTCCGCTTCGCCAGTCAAACAATCGAGCGCGGCCATGGCGTAAACAATGTGGTCGGCCTTCGGAGCGGCCTTTCGCGCGCGATCTAGGTGCTCACGCGCTTCGTCCCAGCGGCCAAGATTCATCAGCGCCACACCTTGCGTGTAGTGCTCCTCTGCAGATTTCAGAGGCGGAATCGGCGGGCGCGTGATTCGCTGCTCACAAATCCGGATGTGAACCTGTGCTCGGTCTCCCAGTTCCTTGCTAGGACCTTCTAGCACGCGTTCGAGAGCCTGCTTGGCACGCTGGAACTTTTGTTGCTGAAAATGCTTCAGGCCTTCTTCATAGAACTTCAGTTGCGCCTGCTTGGCAGGCGCATCGGGGTCCGGAGGCAGGGCAGCTTTTTTCTTCGAAGCCTTTAACGTCTTTTTTTTCATTAGTTTATGACTGCCATGCGAGCTCGCCGAGGTGCGGATCGTCCGGCGTTTCACTGGCACCCTCCGGAAAAAACCATACGCGAACATAGCAAAGTCATGGAGGCGCGTCAATGTGCTGAAATAGCACCAAATCGCGCTCGCAGGACTCAGAGCACGAGCTGCGGTTAAAGGATGCTTGGGAGTACAATGCCCGCGCACATTCGAACCGCGTAACATATATAATGTTCATGCTTTTTCGGGGAGGAATTCGTTTATGAGGGCTAAGCATCGCATTATTTCCGCTGTACTTTTGTTTGGTTTGTTCGCCGCAATTCTAGGTGTGCACGCGGAAGGGCCAAAAACCGAAATGGTGAAATTTCCCAGCGGAAAGGACACTATAGACGGATTCCTGGCCGTTCCGGAACAGCCTGGCCGCTATCCCGGCGTTATCGTGATCCACGAATGGTGGGGATTAAATGACTGGGTGAAGGAGCAAACGCAGAAGATCGCGGAACAGGGCTACGTGGCGCTTGCAGTAGATCTTTACCGGGGAAAGACCGCGACCGATCCGAACGAAGCCCACGAGTTGATGCGGGGATTGCCTCAGGACCGCGCACTGCGCGACATGCAAGCGGCTTTCGATTATCTAGCCGCGAGGAAGGACGTGAACGGCCGCATCGCGTCACTTGGATGGTGCATGGGCGGCGGTTATTCCTTGCAATTTGCCATTCATCAGCCCCGCCTAGCCGCATGCGTTGTCAATTATGGAGCGCTGCCAACCGATCCTAACGACATCCAACAGATTTACGCGCCCATGCTCGGAAATTTCGGCGCAGAAGATCACGGAATCACACAGGCAGATGTGAAGGCTTTCGGGAAGACTTTGGCCGGAATGGGCCGTTATGTCGATATCAAGATCTATGACAACGCAGGCCATGCCTTCGAAAATCCAAATAATCAGACTGGTTATCGACCCGAAGCTGCCGCAGACGCCTGGGCGCGAACCGTTGCGTTCCTCAAGAAAGTACTGAAGTAAGGCCCACTCAACTGGTTTGCATGAATTCGTTGGCAATATGTCAAGACTAGCTCTCCTGCCGATAAAGTTCCGCCGTGTGGTACACCGTCGCAACGAAAACCATAACACCCATCACCAATACGACGATTAACCCACTGAAATCTAAGAGACGCCACGACAATCCCGGTACCCTCAAATTCGGGTGAAACCACAAAGCTACGTTAGCGAGCCCCAAAAGAATTCGGATCTCAGTTGGGCCGAACTTTGCAAAGGAGAGCCTAAAAATTCCCAGCGTATAGGACGCAAGGTAGGTCTCAATCGAAAGTAGAAGGAAAGTGACCAGCATGCCCATGGCGATCCTCCAATCGACATAGCTGGAAGCCGCGAGCCCGGTCATCAAGAAAAGCGCACCGAACGAGTCAACCATGTGGTCAACATAAAAGCCGTAACGAGGGCGCTGCTGGTTTCTCACGCGCGCCAGAGTCCCATCCAGACTGTCCCCAAACCAGTTCAGCGCGAGGCATACTGTCGCAAGCAATAACCCAAACGGATGCCGCCGCGCCAATAAATAGCTAGCACCGGCGAGAGACATGGCCACGAAGCCGAGTAGTGTCAGGTGGTCAGAGGTAACCCAGGGAGGCATGCGCGCAGCCAGCCCAAGCAATGCCCTGCGTTCCAAGCCAGATGTAATACTTTCCTGAATGCGGGTAGCATCCCTGAAGCGCGTTGGTTCGGTAGCCGCGGGATTCGCTCGCTTGCCGTCAATGCCGTGGTCAAATCCGGATTCGACATCTGTTTGTTCTAAGTGCATCTTTTCATCTCCTCGGACATTTCGTTTTGCGTCGTTCCCATTGCTGGCACGCTCCGAGAATGCTGAGTTGCTGCGATCGAATCAATGACTTCGAGGTCATTTCGTAAGAACCTTAAAATCAATCGGTTGTTAGAGAACATCATTTAGAATTACAGGGTTAGGAAGCTTGCTTTGACTGAGCCCAGACGCGACAGACGAAAATTCCGGTTCGGTATCTTCGAACTCGACGCGGAAAGCGGTGAGCTGTGGAAAGAAGGCAGGCGGTTGCCTCCGCTTCGCGATCAGGCCCTGCAGATATTGAAGATGTTTTTGGAGCGGCCGCGAGAACTTGTTACCCGAGCTGAACTTCGCGATGGCTTATGGGCGTCCGACACTTTTGTCGATTTCGATCATGGTTTAAACACCTCGATAAACCAACTACGCAGTGCATTGGGCGATTCAGCATCTAATTCTCGTTTCATCCAGACGCTGCCTCGCCGCGGATATCGGTTCATCGCACCCGTGGAAGTCTTAGCAAACCCGGGTGCGCCGCAAGTCTCGCAGCAGAATGGCCCGCAGAGCGCTCTCGCGTCGAACAAAGCGGATGAACCCGCCCCCCGGTCTGATCACTCATCGTTCTTGAGTGAGCCGCATGAACTGCCCTCCGTTTCGAGACAGCTGGTGCGGATTCTTTTTTCGTTGATTCAATCGATGTACCTTATCTTCTATATAGAATCACTCATGCGATTATCCCAGGTGGAGACAATTCTAACGGGCTTGAAAACATCTGCTTTCTTTATATTCGTTGTGCTGATCGTTACGGCGGCCGCCGGCATCCCGATTCGGCTTTATTTGCTTGCCGCGGCGACCTTCAACTACCGTGGACTCAACCTGAAATTCAAAAAACTATTTCCATTTCTTCTTCCACTCGATGCACTATGGGCCCTCGCGCCATTCCTAATTGTTCACCAGATCGGCTTCGGCTTGGCCCTGGCGGCAACCGCGGCGCTCCTTTATTTACCATTTTCCCAGCGATCTCTTTTACTCATGGGGTTTGCAGTGACAGAACCAACCAAGTAAGCTCAGCAGCCTTGGCCAATATCAAGCGCCCGCCAGGGCGAATCAAGGAATGACTGGCCGTTCGACGCCGCCAAGCCCTGTGCTAGAATACGAAATAAGTCAGTAGGCCCGTAGCTCAGTTGGCTAGAGCGCCACCTTGACACGGTGGAGGTCTGCGGTTCGAGCCCGCACGGGCCTACCA
>CAVPFK010000019.1:0-520401 GCA_963703705.1 uncultured Acidobacteriota bacterium
TTATGGCTCGTCAAAAGAACCGCTGAATTCGATTTACACTCGCGTGATGTTCAACAAGATCAAGTCCAGCCCGTATCGCAAGAATTTTCAAGTGATCGTAGGCGGGTCCGGCGGCTGGCAGATCACGCAAAACAACGCTTTCGAGGATCTCGGTGTGGACTGCGTCGCAGAAGGACGCAGCGAGTCCCGCGATACGTTGGCGCTGTTCCAGAAGGCGATTGCGGGAGAAGCGCTGCCGCGAGAGATCAACTTGGCCCATCCGACCTCGCGCGATGCCATCTTGTTTCCCGACAAGCGCACGACGTTCGGCGTTGTGGAAATGACAACCGGATGTGGTCGCAGGTGCCAGTTCTGTGTACCGGACTTGAACCCACAGATTGACTTGCCCAAGGCCGGGATCATGGACGCGGTGCGTGCCAACGTGCGAGAGGGGAACAAACTGATCTCGCTGGCCACTGAGGATATGTTCATCTGGGGCCAGGTGCACACGGAGACCCCCTTCTTCTTTCCCAACCGAGAAGCACTCGTGGACCTGTACACCGAGATCGTCAAAACGCCAGGGGTGGAGCAACATCTGTTGAGCCACTGCACGATGGCGCCTTTCGTGGTGGATCCGGAACTCATCCGCCAACTTTCGGAAGTCCTGCTTCCGAAGAGTCCGATTCATTTGCCCCGGCTCAGTACCCACTCGCAGAAAAAGGCGCTGGTCCCGCTGATCGGGCTCGAGACCGGGTCGGTTCGCATGGCCCGGCAGATCATGCCCAGCAAAGCCATTCCATTTTCCATTGACGACTGGCCCAGCGTCGTCCTCGAAGGCCTGCGCGTCGCCAACCAGAACAACTGGTTCCCGATGATGACGCTGATGATCGGGAATCCGGGTGAAACAGATCAGGATGTTCGAGAGACGCTCGATCTGGTGTATGAGATGGACCGCCGCGGCCTGTTTGCGTTTTTGGTGCCGTCGATTTTTACTCCGCTGCACGATACCCGGATGGAGCACCAAACCGGCGTCACGCGGACACGCCAGCTCAGCCCCCTGCAATGGCAGCTCATGATGAAGTGTTGGAAGCATAACTTGCGGCCCGGGCAGTATAGCTGGTGGGGCCCCTTGGCTTGGCGCGCCGGGTCAGTTTTCATGTGGCTCTACCGTCTGCGCAAACTGAATGGGCCAAATTTCACCTGGCCACTGATGATGTTCGCGGGAGTGGCGCCGGAAGCGGTCCTGGACCGCGCAGGCAAGATTCACGTTGGCAAGCCGCTGGTGACTAAGAGCCGCCGAGAATTGATTGCCACCCTGCGGCCGAACTACCTAAAGTACCTGCGGGCCGATAATGGCGAACTGCCCGAAGAGTCTAGCGGGGAAGGTTTTCTCGATCAGAGCCGGATAGACCTAGCCTCAGGTGGACAAAGCCTTAGAGTCCTCACCTAGCTCTGCCAGCTTCTTTGCTACAGGGCCGCGAAGTCAAAATGGCGAAGAGAGATTAAAGGAAAGGCGATGCTACAGTTCGGAGGAAATCGATCGTGAACGTCGCCACACAACCAAAGCTGTCTCTCCATCCCGAAAGAGAGGAGTTTGCTTCCCTTCTTAATTTATCCACGCGGGTCGGATGTGACCCTCAATTGGTACAAGGCAGTAATGGGAACATTTCTTTGAAGCTCGATGGAGTCCTATGGATCAAGGCTTCCGGCAAATGGTTGGCGAACGCAAAGCAAGAAGAGACTTTTGTCCCGGTGGGACTCGCAGTAGTCAAAGAATCCTTGCGGAGGAACGTGGAGATTGCGCAGCTCTACACCTGGGGTGACCAGTTGCGGCCCTCTATTGAGACGGCGATGCACGCCGTCTTGCAGCACCGCGTGGTCCTGCACGTACATTCTGTCAATACAATTGCTTGGGCAGTACGCCGAGACGGACCTAGCCAGCTCAGTAAACGACTTTCCGGTCTGGACTGGCGATGGGTTCCGTATGTAGCTTCGGGCATTCCGCTGGCCAAGAAAATTGAGGATCTTCTCTCCGCGGCTCCGGAGACAAACGTTTTCATTCTGGGGAATCACGGCTTGGTCATCTGCGGAAATGATTGTGAAGGCGCTGAAGCGCTTCTGGATGAAGTAGAACGACGCCTAGCAGTCATTCCTCGGCGGTCACCCGAGCCAGAGTCCGCCCTGTTGGCAGCGCTCTGCGGCAGCTCTCACTGGCGATTTCCGGATATCCCCGCGTTGCACGCGCTGGGAACCGATCCAGTTTCTCGCATGATTCTAAAAGGGGGCGTGCTTTATCCTTGTCAGGCGATTTTTTTAGGTCCGAAAATCCCGATGTTGCCGTTCTCCGCGCCTTTGTCGCGGATCGCAGGATACTCGAACGGCAAGGCTGAAGCGCCGAGTTACGCTATCATCGAAGGCGGTGGAGTGGTGGTCAACGAAAAGATAAATAGCGCTGAGTACGCTACGTTGATAGGTCTTATGCAAATCGTGCAACGAGTCGAGGAATTCGCACCGTTGAGATATCTGACGGCCACCGAGGTCGCGAGCATCTTAGGCGACGAGACGAATCGTTACCGCCAACCTTCTTCAGATAAATACCGAGTGTCTATCAACACGGAGATTGGACCGTAAGGTCGGGCGCGCCTAAGGGATGCGCTCCACTGCCAGCAGCTGCGATTCCGCTTCGGCGGATTCTTGGGCGCCCGTGTGAAGCAGTTCAGCGCACTTGGCTAGATGATCGACCGGTTTGTCCCGTTCGCCCGATGAGTTCGCCGATGACGATCTATCCACAGAAGTGAGCTGCTCAACGAGAATGCCGTCCCCGCCCGCGAGCTTTACAAGTGAGATGAAGTCTGCCGAAGGGGTGAAAGATACACCGCGCGTCTCCGCAAACGCGAAAGGAGGGTGGCTTTCCAGATGGGCTCAAAATGAGCGTGGCTACGGCGCCCGGGGGCCGGCTAGGCGCCAAGACAGAACTTCTTGCGTGTTGCCAGGCGTTTATCGTTCTGGCAACAGGGGTACTTTCGCTACCGTTTACGGTCGCTCAAGGATGGTAAGTTGGGGTGTCTGTTGAGGTGGGACCGGTGGCCAAGAGCATGAGTTGATCTCAGATGCTCGGCTGCGATCAGGAGGAGCACGATGAAGTTGTCTGGAATGTTCCTGGCGTCGAGAAGTGCGCAACGGATTGATGGCCGCCGTTTGCTCCCGCGTAGCTGGCTCTTGGCCTTTCTGATTGTCGCGCTACACACCTCCCCCGCAAAGGCGCAGGATGCGGTTGTGCTGGTGGGTTCCGGATCGAGTGTGCCGGCGCCTCTCTACAACCGGTGGACGCAAGAATACTCCAAGCGCAGCGCCAAGATTCAATTCCGATACGTTCCGATTGGCACAAGCGAGGGAATCAAAGAGATCACTCGTGGAGCGAGCGACTTTGGCGCCGGAGAGGCGCAGCTTACGGAAAAGGAAAAGAAAGACGGCGGCCTGATCGAACTGCCGGTGGTGCTGATCGGAATCGTCCCCATCTACAATCTTGCAGACGCGCACCAGGAACTGAAACTTTCCGGGGAAGTCTTGGCCGGGATTTATCTCGGCGATATTAAGACCTGGAATGCGCCGCAGATTGCGAAGCTGAATCCGGATATTAATTTGCCCAACACTCCGATCCAGGTGATCAACCGGCCCGCGGGAAAGGGGTCCAACTACGTTTTTACTGATTTCCTGTCCAAGGTGAGCTCCAAATTTCGCTCTCAGGTGGGCGTGACGCCTTCACCGAAGTGGCCGGTAGGCGAAGCCGCGGAACGAAGTTCCGATATGGCAGAGAAAGTGAAAAATAGTCCCGGCGCTATCGGCTACGTGGAGTATCAATATGCGCTGAAGAACGGTATTTCCCAAGCGGCGGTATTGAACTCGGCCGGTAAATTTGTGAAGGCTTCCATGGAAAGCATCACCGCAGCGTGCAATGCGGTAGAAGAGCCGCGGTGGAATAACTTCTCCGCCTCGCTGGCGAATGCGTCGGGAGCCGATTCCTTTCCCATCACCAGTTTCAGCTGGATGTACGTGCGAACCTCGCTCACTGATAAGGTTCGCGCTGGGGCCTTGGGCGATCTCCTAGATTGGATATACGCCGACGGCCAGCGGTCCGCGGCGCAGGAAGGGTACTCTGCGCTGCCTCCACAACTGCTGACGGCGGTAAGGAAGAAAGCCAGAGAAGTGCAGTAGACGGTCGTTTCACGAGCGTTGCCAACCCTGATATTTTGCTCGGAACAATTCGGGCGTTGTGTGCATCCGTGTCATCCCCGGGTAATCTGATATTCGATGAGCCTCCAAATCAGCCAGGCGCTCTTTCTGTTTTTTGTCGCTGGGATTGCAGGAATTCTGAACGCGTTGGCGGGCGGCGGCAGCTTCCTGTCGTTTCCCGCGCTGTTGTTCACCGGCGTGGCGCCGGTTGAGGCCAATGCCACCAATACCGTGGCGCTCTGGCCGGGATTGGCGGCTAGCAGCCTTGCTTATTTAAAACGGTTGGACGTACCGAGGCGTCTGTTGATCCCGCTTCTTGCGACCAGCGTGGCCGGAGGTTGGGTGGGGGCATTGCTGCTGCTGAAAACTCCGCAACGTACTTTTCTGCGCTTTGTTCCGTGGCTGCTGCTGAGTGGCACGCTGCTGTTCGCGTTCGGCAATGAGATACGAGCAATCGCGGGGAAGAGCGCAGTGAGCGATGATCTTCAGAAGGCGTCGTGGCGCGCGATTACGGCGTGTTCGTTCATTGAACTGATTTTGGCGGTGTATGGCGGATATTTCGGCGCGGGAATTGGATTTGTGATGTTGGGGATGTTTGCGGCTTTGGGAATGCGGGATATTCATGCAATGGGCGCGATCAGAACCTTGCTTGCGGCAGCGATCAATGCGGCGGCGGTGGTGACTTTTATCGTCGCTGGGGCTGTTTTGTGGATGCAGTTTGCCGTGATGGTGGCGGGCGCTCTGGCGGGCGGGTGGTTCGGAGCGCATTACGCGCAGAAAGCCGATCCACAGAAGGTGCGCGCGCTGGTGATCGGAGTTGGGCTGGCGATGAGCGCGTACTTTTTTGTTACGGCGCGCTAGGTGCGCAGAACTGGAGACTCATTCATGGCCACTAGGGATGATGCCAAGATCGCCGCGTTTCCGTCGGCGAACGAGTGGAGACGATGGCTGGCCAAGAACCACGCGGATCCAACAGGAGTGTGGCTGCGATTTTTCAAAAAGGGATCGGGGGTTGTTTCGCTGACGCACGCTCAGGCTCTAAATGATGCGCTTTGTTATGGCTGGATCGACGGGCCGGTGAAGAAGCATGATGAGGAGTCCTGGCTTCATAAATTTCTGCCGCGGCGGCCAAAAAGCCTCTGGTCCAAGCGCAATCGAGAAATTGTGGAACGGCTGGCGGAAGCGGGCAAAATGATGGCGGCGGGATGGAAAGAGGTTGCAGAGGCCAAAGCAGACGGTCGATGGGATAAAGCCTATGATCCGCCGAGCAAAATGACGATGCCGGAAGACTTCCTGAAGGAGCTTTCCAGAAACAAGAAGGCGCTGAGGTTCTTCGGGACATTAAATAAAGCGAACACTTATGCGATCGCGTGGCGTCTGCAAACCGCCAAGAAGCCGGAGACACGGGAAAAACGGATGAAGGCAATTATTGGAATGCTCGGGTCGGGAAAACCATTGCACGAATCGAAGCGCAAGAGAGTACGGAGTTGACTGACATTGCGCGAGTCAACGAAATGGAAGCAAAGATCGGAAAGGAGGTTTGGTCACGGCGACAGGGTCTTCAGCATCTGTGTCGCAGCTGTAAAAATCGTCCCTCAGCGGCTGAAGCCGCCTGAATAGCCACTTTTTTTCACGGCGTACTAGACCTTTAGTGCTAGCTGGCTAGCTCGTTTATGTAACTTTAGGTGTTTGACTCCGTATGGATGCCCTGCCATTATGTGGCGATGCTTGGCGGAAACCTCGCGGATCGCCGGGCAAATTGGGTTTTGAAACGCCGCCTTCTACACATGAACTACGCGCCAAGTGATTTGGACCCCGGGAAGGACCTTCCGAAAGGCTTCTTTGAATTTTTGTTTCCGCTGCACAAGCAATTCACTCCGTGGCAGCAAAAGCTGGCCGAGCAGCGCGGAGAAGTTTTGGAAAAGTCACATGGCGGAAGGCCGCCGGACTACTTGCCCGCGTCGGAAGCAACGACTTCCGATTGGCGAATCGAGGTGCCGGATTGGTGCGCGGATCAGCGCAACCAGATGACTGGCCCGGCCGATGATGCGGAGTTGACGGTGAAACTGTTGAACTCCGGATCTCCCGCCGTGATGCTCGACTTGGAAGATTCCACGGCCAACAAATGGGAAAACATCATGTTGGCGATAAAAAACACGATCGCCGCCTACCAGTACGAGCTGGGGTACGACGATAAGAAGCGCGAAAAGAGAGTCACTGTGCAGCGCTCGAAGACGGTGACCTGGGTGCGACCGCGCGGGCTACACATCAGCCAGGGTGGTGTGATTCACGACGAGATCATGTCCGCGTCACTATTTGACCTGGCGCTGATCTGGTATCAGATCGATCCGGCGTGGTTGCCGCACAATTTCTCTGTGTATATCCCGAAGAGCGAGTCCGCGGAGGAAGCTTTCTGGTGGCGCGACCTTTTTCAGGCGCTCGCCAAGTCCAAAGGACTGCCGAAGGATTACATCAAGTGCATGGTGCTGGTCGAAGCGCATCCGCTGGCGTATCAGATGGAGGAATTTCTTTTCAATCTACGCGAGCACTGCCTGGGACTGAATCTTGGACGCTGGGACTACATGGCGTCGCTGATCGATTTTATGATGGAGAACCGCGACTGGATTCTGCCGGATCGCAATACCATTCCGCACGACGTCGCTTTCTTTCAGAACTTTCGCACGCTGATGCCGGAAATCTGCCACAAGCACGGAGCGCACGCTATCGGCGGGATGACCGCTCTTTTTCCCAGCCGCACGGATAAGGAATTGAACGAGCGCGCTATGAAGGTTCTGAAGCAAGACAAACAAAACGAAGCCAACTGCTTGATGGACGGGGCGTGGACCGGACATCCGGACCAGAACGAAATCGCGGTGGCACAGTTCCCATTTCCCAACCAGATTGCAAAACGGCCGAAGCTAGCGAACGCGCATCCGGACCTGCGGCCAATTCCGAAAGGCGTTGGCGAAATAACGCTGGCCGGAACCCGCGCGGCGGTGCGAACGGTGATTCGTTATCGAAATGGAGTGTTGAACGGGAAGGGCGCCAGCCTGCTCGACGGTTATATGGAAGATTTGGCAACCGACCGCATCTACCGGTTGATGATCGCACAGCGCGTGCGGCACAAGATCAAAGTCCCCGGGGAAGATGGAAAGCCCATCGAACACTCTCCCGCGCTGCTGACACGTATTTTTGATGAAGAGCTGGCGAAAATTCAACGCAATTTGCCTACCGAGATCGATCGCAAAGCGGCGGAGACGCTGCCCGAAGCGCGCCGCATAGCCGAGGAAATGATTGTGCAGGGACGCCACTCACCGATCTAGTCCCAGGTATTACCAATTCAAATCGCAAACTACGCACGGCCTGGTGAGAAGAAAAGGTTATCGAGCGATTCATAGAATGAGTTTGACGGCAACTGCGTGATGGATGCCCACTGTTAATACTGCGTTACATCTCAATGTCGGCCCATTACCCAATGACCGCTCCCGAGGCGATAACGAATGACACTGAAGTCGGTCGACACCCTTCTTGACGTTCTACATTTCGCCGATAGTCACACGGCGGTAATCGTTCCGGAGCTTGAGATCCGAGTTACCTACGATTCGCTGCGGCAGCAGGTATTGGCCATGGCGGACGCTTTGGCTTCGCTAGGCATTCGGCGCGGCGATGCGGTTGCGATTGCGTTGCCAAATGGATTGCCCGCGATTGTCAGCTTTCTGGCTGCGTCCATTGCGGGGACTTCTGCGCCGTTGAACCTGGCGTATCCCTACGAGGAGTTCCATTTTTTCCTGGGGGACACCAATGCGAAGATTTTGCTTTGTCCGCCGGTAGGGGCGGAATTCGCGCGTACAGCCGCAGCGGACCGGAAGATCCCGGTGTACTCGGTTGAAATGAACGAACAGGGTACGGTTCGGCTAGCGGGCGTTGCTGCCGGCGGCCTGTCGGCTAGCGAGCCGAAGGCTGACGACATTGCGCTGGTTTTGCACACCAGCGGAAGCACGGGGCGGCCAAAGCGCGTGCCGTTGCGACATTTTAACCTGGCGGTGTCATCGGCAAATATTTCGAACACCTATTCACTGTCACCGGAAGACGTTTCGCTGTGCATCATGCCGCTGTTCCACGTGCATGGACTCATCGCTTCGGTGATGGCGACCTTGCTTTCCGGTGGAACGGTGGTGGTTCCGACAAAATTCAATGCGCTTTCCTTCTGGCGCACGGTTCGGGAACATGGCGTGACATGGTATTCGGGAGTGCCCACCATGCACCAGATTCTGCTCGCGCGCGCGCACCAGAAACCGCCGGAGGCTGCCTCGCTGCGATTTATTCGTTCCTGCAGCGCGCCATTGTCGTCCGGGCTGATCCACAAGATCGAGGGATTGTTTGGCGTTCCGTTCGTGGAAGCTTACGGAATGACGGAAGCGGCGCATCAGATGACCTCCAATCCTCTACCTCCGCGGCATCGGAAGGCAGGTTCGGTAGGCGTGGGCGCCGGTTTGCGCATCAGCATTATGGACAAAGAAGGGAATCATCTGGGCACGAGCCAGCGAGGGGAAGTGGCGATACAGGGAGCGAACGTGTTTCGCGGATACGAAAACAATCCGGAAGCCAACGCACGCGCGTTTGTGAATGGATGGTTTCGTACGGGCGATGAAGGAATGCTGGACGAAGACTGCTATTTGCATTTGACCGGACGGATCAAAGACATCATTATTCGCGGAGGGGAGAACATCGCGCCACACGAGGTGGATGAGATTTTGCTGCGGCATCCCGCGGTGGCTGCGGCGGTGACGTTTGGGTGCGTGCATCCTACGCTGGGTGAAGAAGTGGCCGCAGCGGTAGTGCTGAACGAACCCCAGGACGCCACCGAAGCGACACTGATCAAGCACTGCCGGGAGTTGCTGGCAGACTACAAATGTCCTAAGAAGATTCATTTGGTGAAGAGCATCCCCACCACCTCGACGGGAAAAATTCGCCGACGGGCCGTCGCGGCCGCGCTGGGGGATCAATAACTGTGCGATTCCTGATCGTCGGGGCGGGAGCAATCGGGGGCTACATCGGCGCGCGGATGGCGCACGCCGGAGCGGACGTGACGCTTTTCGCGCGCGGGCCGCACCTTCGCGCGATGCAGGAGCACGGCGTACAGGTGAAAAGCGCCGAGGGCGATTTTGTGGCGCGACCCACGATCGCCGATTCCCTGGAAAAAGTTGGGCCGGTGGACGTAGTGTTTCTGGGAGTAAAGGCGCATAGCCTGCCGCAGCTTGCTTCGCATTTGAAGCCGGTGCTGGGACCGGAGACCACGGTGGTCAGCACGCAGAATGGAATTCCCTGGTGGTACTTCCAAGGATTTGGCGGTGAATGGGAAGGATTGCGGCTGGAGCGAGTCGATCCCGGCGGAGTGATTTCGTCGGCGATCGAAGCGCGCCAAGTGGTGGGGTCGATTGTTTACTTTTCGACCGAGATCACCTCGCCTGGAGTGATTCAACACATGGAGGGCAACCGCATTTCGATTGGCGAGCCGGACGCGTCGCGGTCCGAGCGGTGCCGCCGAATTGCGGAGGCGCTTATCGCATCCGGGTTGCGCTGTCCGGTGACGACGCGGATCCGACATGAGATTTGGGTGAAGGTGCTGGGCAACGCCTCTTTGAATCCGGTGAGCGCGCTGACGCGGGCCACACTGTCTCAGATGTTGCGCGATCCGGGAGTTTCTACAGTGATCCGAAACATCATGCAGGAAGTAGAGGCGGTCTCGCGCAAGTTAGGCATGGAACTGCCAGTCTCCATCGAGCAACGCATGGCGGGTGCGGAAAAAGTTGGCGAGCACAAGACCTCCATGCTGCAGGATCTGGAAATGGGACGGCCGATGGAACTGGAAGCGCTGGTAGGATCGGTGGTGGAGCTGGGAGAGCGTGTGGGGCTCCCCATGCCATACACACGGACCGTTTACAGTTGTGCAAAGCTGCTGGCGCAAACCACCACGCAGCCGTCGCCGAAGTAAGGCGCCCATCCTTGGATCTCCCCCGGACCTGCTCAGAATGGCGCATCATTTTTTTGTATCCAGCGGATAAAAATAATTGCTTGGGGCTTGACAGCGGAGGTATACTGCCTTCGTTAGCTGGTCCGCTTAACGGACCACTTGCCCATGCCCGTTCCCGCCAAATCCGACTTCGAAGTCATTCGAAAGAATAAGGTCTACGAAGAAGTCGCCAAGCAAATCGAACGTCTGATCCTAAAAAAGCTAAAACCTGGTGACAAACTGCCCTCGGAACGCGAGTTGGCCGAGCTGCTGCAGGTGAGCCGCAGCTCCATTCGAGACGCGATTCGAAGCCTGGAATTGGTGGGGTTGGTCGAACCGCGCCAAGGCACCGGGACGATTGTGCGTGAAGTATCGGCAGAGACCTGGGTCAACCCGATCGCGAACGCCTTGGAGCGCCGTAAGGAACTAGTCACCGAGCTTCTGGATTTTCGCAAAATGCTCGAACCGCCGCTGGCTGCGCGGGCGGCCACGCACGCTTCGCTCGAAGAGATTTCCGAGATGGAAGATATCTTGAAGCGGCAAGAGGAAAAGTTAAGCCAGGCCGACGCCGCCATCGCCGAGGATTCGGAATTCCACTACAACATCGCGCTGGCTTCGGGAAACACCGTAGTGCTGAAAGTGATTGATACGCTGATGGACTTGCTGCGCGATACGCGAGAACGGTCTTTGCAGGTGGAAGGACGTTCGCAAAAGTCGTTGGCGGGCCACCGCCGAATTTTGGCCGCCATCAAGCGCCACGATGCAGAAGCGGCGAAGGCTGCGATGCGACGGCATATTGAAGACGTCGAAGAAATCGTACTCAACCACGAACTGGGCAAGTGAGGGCATTTACATGGGCAGGGTGGTGGCGACCGAAATAATCGAATTGGGGGTTTTCCTGACGGGGATTTTTCTAGAATCGATTGTCGACCGATTCACGCGTCAGGCGCGGAGGTTGTACGTTAGGCCATGACGGAAATCGCAAAATCGTCTTCCGCAGTAACGCTTACACTCCGGGTTGCGGAAGCCCGCGTGGAAGACATCGGGCACGCCATTGCAAGGTTGTCGCCCGCGGATTTGCAGCGGCTGGGCGCGCGAGCGGGCGACGTGGTGAAGATGACCGGGGGTACCGTCGCCGTGGGGCGCGCAGAGCTTTCTGACGACGGATTCGAAGGCATGATTCAGATGGACGGCACCTGTCGCAGCAACTGCAGCGCGGGGTTGCAAGAGCAGGTGACGGTGACGCTGGTCGAGTACGAGCAGGCCGTAGCGGTGCGGTTGTCGCCATTGTGGGTGGGTGCACCGCCGGCAACGATTGCGCCGGAGCGGATGCTGGAGGATTTGGTGGGCGTCCCGGTGCTGGCGGGCGGTGTGGTGCGGGTGCCGACGTTTGCCAAGGCGGTAAACTTCCAGGTCGTACGCACGATCCCGACCGGACCGGTGGTAATCGGGAAACGCACAGACCTGCGGGTGGTGGAAGGCGAAAAGACGGCGGCCCGCGCGCCGGCGGTGTCTTACGAAGATATCGGCGGACTCGAGCGCGAAGTGGAGCGCGTGCGCGAAATTGTCGAGCTGCCGCTGAAGTACCCGCGCATCTTCGAGCGGTTGGGAATTCTCGCACCGAAGGGCGTGCTATTGTACGGGCCGCCGGGAACCGGCAAGACGTTGCTTGCGCGCGCGGTAGCGGCCGAAAGCCGCGTTCACTTCATTCACCTCAACGGTCCTGAGATCATGCGGAAGTTTTACGGCGAGAGTGAAGCGAAGCTCCGCGAAGTATTTGAGGAAGCGGCGCGGCATTCACCGTCGATCCTCTTTATCGATGAGATTGATGCGGTGGCTCCCAAGCGCGCGGAGGTTTCAGGCGAGGTTGAAAAGCGCGTGGTGGCGCAGCTGCTGAGCTTGATGGATGGTTTTGTTGCGCGCGGGCAAGTGATCGTGATTGGCGCGACCAACATTCCCGAAGTGCTAGATCCGGCGCTGCGACGCCCCGGGCGTTTCGATCGCGAAATCGAGATCGGCGTACCAAATACGCAAGCACGGCTTCAAATCCTGAAAATCCACACGCGCGCGATGCCGCTGGCGTCTAACGTGAATCTAAAGGAGATTGCCGAGCATTCTCACGGCTTCGTGGGAGCGGATCTGGAAGCGCTGGGACAAGAAGTGGGCATGATCGCGTTGCGCGGATTCCTCTCATCTTTTCCATTCGAGACCGACGGCGCGGTATCTGCGGAGCTGGACGAGCTCGAAGTTACCCGCGAAGATTTTCTGGCCGGGTTGAAGGAAGTGGAGCCCAGCGCGACTCGCGAATTCTATATTGAGAAAAGCACCACGAACTTTGCGTCGCTGGGTGGTCTCAACGAAGTGAAACGGTTGCTTGATGCGGTGATCGAGCATTCCCACATGCGCGACGAGATTTACGAGCAAGTTGGTTTGGCGCCGCCGCGAGGCATTCTGCTGGCTGGGCCGTCGGGCACCGGAAAGACGGCCATGGCGCGAGCGCTGTCGGGCGAAAAACAGATCCCGCTCATCGCGATTGATGGCCCGCAACTCTACTCGAAGTGGCTCGGCGAGTCCGAGAGAGCGTTGCGCGAAGTTTTCAAGAAGGCCCGGCGAGCAGCGCCATGCATTTTGTTTTTCGACACCATTGACGCGCTGGCGCCGAAGTTTGGCGCGGACCAGTTCGGCACCGACGTTTATCAAAGAATTCTGAGCCAGCTTCTGCGCGAGATCGACAACTTGCGCGACGTAAAAGGAGTGATTCTGCTGGCCGCGACGAATCGCCCGGAGCGCATCGAGCCGGCGCTATTGCGGAGCGGACGCTTCGACTATAAAATCCCGTTCGCAAAACCGGACGCTGCGGAACGCTCCGCCATCATGCAGCTTCGTTGCCAGCGCGTGCCGCTCGCACCTGACATCGATCTCGAAGAGTTTGCGGGACAAACGGAAGGGTTGACAGGCGCCGATATTGAAAGCCTGTGCAAGAAAGCCACCCTGCTGGCCATTGCGGAGTTTCAGGACGGCACGCGAGTTGCGCCGTTCGTTGTGCTGCGAAACGATTTCCTGAAGGTGCTAGAATCCGATCGCGTCAACCAAAAGCAATTTGAAACAGAGAACCAGTTAAACGACAAGACAAACCATAGCGCCGGGGAATCGTGTCCTGACGCATCTACTAAAGCGCGAGGTTAATCATGGCCTACACAGAACTTACCGTTTGGACGCGCGGCATCATCATGGATAAAGAAGGGCGCGACATCGTCAATTCCATTTCCGCTTCCGCCCGGCTGGAAGGGAAGCATTCCCAGGCGATGGAGAACTATGTGGACAATCCCGACCGCACGAATGCGCCGACCCGGAAATATTGCCGCGTGAGCGATGACATTCTCGAGAACGAGCTGACCTACGAAAACGAGCATCCCAATATCGTCGTACTGGTCGAGGGCACCATGGTGAAGGGTTGGGACTATATGCGCGGCATGCCTCCCGGCGGAACGCTGGTGATCAACACTCACTACACGCCGGAGTACATGATTCGATTCGTGCCGGGCGCCGAACGGCTGGCGCAGCTTGTATGCGTGGATGCGGCGAAGATCGCGGACCACAAATGGCTCTATTACAGGCTGGGCGAGCTCGGCCTCGATCGTCTTTCAACGGAAGGCGCGGCAGAGCGCAACAAATCGATCGCACCGGACATCGCCGCGCCGTTGATTGCGGCGGTGATCAAGACGACCAGTATCGTCAAGATGGCCACGATTCAACCGATGATCGCGAATCAGCACGCTTTTAAATTGGCACTGGAAGAACTACACATCATGCCGCTAAAACCAGTAGCGGCCTAGGGAAGGAATACATGTCAACCAAAGGAACACAAATACCCGATTGGCTGAAGGTTCCATTCGCCGGTATCACGCCTGCTCCCACCCAAGAAAAGGGTCAGGATCTGTTTCCCACGGGCAACTGGCGTTCGATTCGACCGGTGTACCGGGACAAGCTGCCGCCCTGCAACAACGCCTGCGGCACGAATGAAAAGATCCAGGGCTATCTCGACCTGGTGAAGCGCGGAAAGTATCTGGACGCTTATGCGCTGATCAAGGAAGACATGCCGTTCCCGTCGGTGACCGGGCGCGTGTGCTATCACCCCTGCGAGCAGGCTTGTAACCGCGGGAAATACGACGAAGCCATTTCGATTCGCGCAGTCGAGAGATTTCTGGGTGACCTGGGACAGGCACTGGCGAAAGACGTGGTGAAACCCGGGAAGCCTAACGGCAAGAAAGTCGCGGTGGTGGGGTCGGGTCCCGCGGGGCACAGCGCGGCGTATCAGCTGGCGCGTCTGGGTTATAAAGTTACGATCCTTGAGAAATCCCCGAAGGCAGGCGGGCTTAACCGCGGTGGAATTCCGGACTGGGTGCTGCCGCAGAACGTGCTCGATCGCGAGATCGAGCGGTTGCTAGAGCTCGGAATCGAGATCAAGACCAACTGCGAAGTCGGTAAGGACGTTACCTGGGAGCAATTGAAGAAGGACTACGATGCTTGCGTATTGGCCGTGGGCCTGATCGACCCCAACAGCGTGCGAGCCGAGGGCGAGAACAAAGAAGGCGTGCTGTACGGACTGCCGTTTCTCCGCGATATCGGGATGGGCACATCGAAGGTGAAGCTGGGTGCTCGCGTGGCGGTGATCGGCGGCGGAAACACCGCCATCGACTGCGCGCGCGAGGCCTTGCGGCAAGGCGCCGTGGAAGTGACCATGATCACGGTCGAAGCGAACCCTCAAGAGATGCCGGCGGTGCCGGAAGATTTACACGACATGTTGGAAGAAGGTGTGGATCTGATGCACGGACGGGCGGTAACCGCCGTGCTCGGCAATGGCAGGATCGAGGCTTTGCAATTGCATCCGGCAAAGTTTTCCGGCGCGATTAATGCTTCGCCGATTGCCGTCGATAAAGAAGCCAAGCCAGAGAAGTTCGCTGTGGACAATGTGATTATCGCAGTGGGACAGCGAGCGTCGCTGAAGTGGCTGCCGGATGAGTTCAAGACCGAGCGCGGCACGATCAAGATCGACCGCTACGGACGTCTGGGCGATTCGAACTTTTTCGCGGCTGGCGACATTGTGCAGCTGGGATCGGGTCAGCCGTTGATGGTAGTGAATGCGGTTGGCGACGGGAAGCGCGTCGCGTTTAATCTGGACAAGGTGTTGCGCGGCGAGAAGCTGGAGCCCAAGACGATTCCCGTTGACGTGATATTCGATTTGAACCGCATGAACATGACCTACTTCCCGCATTTCCCGCGCGTGAAGCAGGAACTTCTGCCTCCGAAGAGCCGGCGCAAGACGCAGGAGGAGGTGATTCAGGCCTACACCGAAGAACAGGCGATTGCAGAGGCCAACCGGTGCTTCAGTTGTGGAACTTGCAACGCGTGCGACAACTGCTACTTGGTTTGTCCCGAGCCGTGCATCGTGCGTGACGAGCGTTCGAACGGGCTGTATAAGATTTTGGTGGATTATTGCAAAGGTTGCCGCGTGTGCATCGAAGAATGTCCGACCGGCTGCCTAGAGGGCGTGCCGGAACTGGACTTCGATACGGGCGTAGTGAGAATGGATACCGCGTTCGCCATTTCGCCGGGGCTGCACGGACGGCAGGCGGAAGAATTGAAGCGTCTGGGCGAGCGGGCTGCGAAAAACATTTAGGGACAATTTCAGGATTGGGGTGAACCATGCAAACGGTTAGCGCAGCAAAAAAGAGAATGGTACGGATCAACGGCTGCGTGGCGTCGGCGCAGGCCGCTAAGTACGCCGATGTGGATGTGATTGCGGCGTATCCCATTCGGCCTTATACCGCGACGATGATGGCGCTTGCGCAGATGGTGGCTAACGGAGAACTCGACGCTGAATACATCGTAGCCGACAGCGAGCATTCGCAGTTGAGCATCTCGCACGGGGCGTCCTCCAGCGGCGCGCGCGTGTTCACCGGCAGCTCGGGCGTGGGCGTACAGTTTGCTTACGAGCTTTACTCGCCGATTTCGGGCAGCCGTATGCCGGTGCAGATGATGATCGCCGACCGGACGCTGGATCCTCCGGGCGATTTCGGCTCGGAACACACCGATGCGCTCTCGACGCGCGACATGGGCTGGCTGATGGGCTGGTCCTGCGACGCGCAGGAAGCGTTTGACAATCACTTGATTGCATACCGCATTGGCGAGGACCCGCGTGTTCTGCTGCCGCAGATGGTGTGCCAGGATGGATTCTTCGTCTCGCACATTACCGGCGACGTGGAATTGCCCGACACCGGACAGGTAAAGGAATTCCTGCCGCCTTACAAGCACCCCTACCCGCTCGATCCGCGCCACCCGGTATCGCACGGACCGCAGATTATGCCCGAGCAAGGGCCGCCGCTGCAGTTGGAGCGAGCGCGCGCGATGGAAGGATCGATGCCGGTGATCGAGGAAGTCCACGAGGAATTCGCGAGAATATTCGGGCGAAAGTACGATCCGTGGGTTGAACAGTACATGACCGACGGCGCGGACGTGGTTTTCTTTTTGCAGGGGGCGCATGCGGTCACTGCGCGCTTCGCCATCAATCATATGCGTGAGCGCGGAATGAAGGTGGGTATGGTACGGCTGCGAACGATCCGGCCTTATCCGACCGATCGGGTGCGGGAGGCTCTGAGCAAGTTCAAAGTGGTGGGAGTGATTGAGACCAACATGGGACTGGGCAGTGTGAGTAGCGGCGGCGTGCTGTACGGCGAGGTTTGCGCCGCTCTCTACGAAAGCGAGAAGAAGCCGCTGGTCGTGTCGTTCATGGCGGGAATGGGCGGCGAGGCTATCGTGCTGAAAGAATTTTACTGGATGACCGAGAAAATGTTAGAAGCGCAGAAGAAGGGCAAGATCGAGAAGCGCACGCATTGGGTTGGATTCGAACACTAGATACGTATTGTCAGCGGTGCGGAAGGGCCGCACAACGACATGGGAGGAAATGAGATGCCAACAATCGAAGTTCAGCGTCAGTTATTGCCGATTCTCGGCAGCCCAAATCAAGGGGCTCGATTCTTCAATCCTGAATTGCCGTCGACCGAGCCCTTCGTTCCCGGGCACCGCACGTGCGCGGGCTGCGGGCCTTCGATACAGTACCGCATGACGAGCAAAGCGGCAGGCGACAACACCATCCTGGTGGGGCCCACCGGCTGCATGTACGTCGCCAACAGCTCGTATTTGTGCACGCCTTACAATGTACCGTGGGCGCACACGCAGATCGGTAGCTCAGGCAGTTTCACCGCAGGCGTGGCCGCGGCTTATGAAGCCATGATCCGAAAGGGTAAGTGGAAGGGAGCGTTTCCAAACATCATTTGTGAAGCCGGCGACGGCAGCGCCTCGGACATCGGCCTGGCTTCAATTTCAGGCGCGCTTTACCGCAATCACGACTGCCTGATTATCTGCTACGACAACGAGCAGTACGCGAACACCGGCATACAGGCGTCTTCGCGGACGCCGTATGGCGGCATGACGACATTCTCGCCTCCAGGCCCGGAAGTTCCGGAAGGGAAGAAGCTGTTCCCCAAGGACCTGGCGCGCATGATGGCAGCGGGGCATCCACACTGCTACGTGGCGACGGCGAGCGTGGGATATCCGATCGACTTGATGAATAAAGTACGCAAGGGACTGAACCAGAGGGGCGCTGCATATCTGATGATTTACACGCCGTGCCAGAAGGGCTTTGTGTACGAGACGCCGCGGTCGATTGATCTAGGCAGGCTCGTGGTGGAATGCGGACTCTATCCGATGTGGGAATGGAACCCCGAGAAGCGCGCTTACGATTACAGCTTCCGTCCGCAGACGATGCGGCCGGTGTCGGAATATTTGAAACTGCAAGGACGCTTCGGCCACTTGCACGCAGAACATGTCGCGAAGTTGCAGAAGTTTGCCAACGAGCAATGGCGCATGATGGGCGTCGAGCTGCCGGAGGCTTTGATTCAGGCTGCGGATGCGAAGAACCTGGTAAATATGTCGGCTGCAGCGGAAGCCGAGACCGTGGCGCAAACCATATGAACACTAAAGCAGCGGTACCGCCTCCCGCCCCGGAGGCGCAGGAAAGCTACATCGTCAGTGAAGGAAAAAAGCGCGGATCGACGCGCGATGTACGGCCGGAAGCGGCGTTTGACCGCTACTACACCGTACTGCGCGTGCATGGCGGCGACGCCATCCTCACGGACAACTGGCACACGAATGAAGTGCTGAACCACGCGCGGAATAACTTCGAGGGAGTCACGTTCGCGATGCGCACGCTAGAAGCGTGGGGCGCGAGGATCGAGAACGACCGCCGTGCGTATTACACGGCCGGCGGCCGAATCTGGGTGATGGACATCGAGCCCTGCGAAGGCAAGAAGAAGCGGCTGCCCGGCACCGGCAACGTCGGCAAGAAGTAGAGTGGCTTCGCGCCGGATACTACTGATCGACGACACGCCGGAGATTGCCGAGCTCTTGTCGTTTGCATTGCGGGACGCAGGCTATGAAGTGTTCGCGTCCGGATATGCCGTCACGGTGAACGAAATGGTGCAGGAGCGGCGAGCGGAAGCAGTTGTGCTGGACTGCTCGTCTTTCGACATGAGCGAAGCGCTCTTCGACGCCGTGCGTCAACACCCCGATCACGCCGAGCTTCCCATCGTCATCATCAGCGACACACCGGAGGAGGCTGATGCGAGTCTCCGTTCGCGTAAAGCGAGGAAAGTCGTGCTCGTTCCCAAACCATTTACCGGGTCGCAGGTAGCAAGAGCGCTCGGTCAACTGCTGGAATGAATATGCCATTGTGGAGCATGGATGAGTGGCAATACATCGAGCGCGAGGTGGTCACCGACCCGAAAGGCACACAGTGGACGGTGGCGCTGATGGATGTGTTGGGACAGGAAGGCGATCCGGACATGCCGAACAAATTGCTCGAACTTCAGTATTCCTCGGGGCGTTATTTCACGCTGATCTATTCAGAAAGCGGGGCGCTACAGCGGGAGCGCGGTTACGGCTCGTTGGAAGAAGCTAGGAACGCGTTTGGGAACCTGCTGGTCGCGGTCATCGATGGAAGTGTGAATCCATCGCAACCGGTTTTTCGACAAGATTTGGAAGATTGACCCGGCGATTCCCGCGGCCTCAAATTAAAAATTCGGTGCGGTTCTACCGGGTGGGATACAGATCTCGCATGACGACGTGAAGGACCTGACCGGTTACACGCGCATCGCGCTCTGAGACGCCTGCATTTGGGGAACTCTCGCCGCTCGCTTCGGCTTGGTCTCGATAGGTTCTCGCGACTGCGGGCAATCGTGCGCAGCCACTGCGGATGAGGCCGACCTTCTCTGCGACGGCGAGGCGCGTCTGGAATGACCAATCCGCAATTCTCCCCGCAGGGGCACCTTTGGCGGCCAGAGCAGCCGGACCTTCGAATTCCAAAGCGTCGGTGACGATGGCTTCCAGGATTCCGCACGAAGTTCGCAGTGCTAGATCGTAATGCGCTTGCTCAAGAGCTTGCCGGCTATCGGCGTAGGCTTGCTCGAGTACGGGACGGATATCGGAATTGTGAACGAACTCGAACCGGCGAGGAGCCGGCGCTTGCGCCCACGCGGATGTAGGCGAAAATTCAGAAATGTCCGTGCCAGCTTCCATTCCAGAAAGAGTGGCAATGGCTTGCTGGAGAACGTCGATCAATCGATTGACGATCTCGGCGGGCGGCGCCCCTTGGGCGGCGCGGCCGTCCGCCGATCGCATCAGAAATGCGCCGCTAAAGGAGCGAGCCAGCCAATGGGATTTGCTGCCACCGGATAACTGATTAATTGTGACGCCGCAGTCCTCCTGCCAGGCGCGGGTGGCCGCTATCGCGGCTGGATCGGAAGGATCTTTCGCCAGCGTCTCGCGAGCCTCGCGACCGCGACGGATAAGACCGTTGAGGTGAGTCACGTACGTTTCGATTTGTTCTCGGATGCTTTCGTCCAGGGGCATGGGTCTCGCTCTTCGTTATATGAACCAAGATCTGCCGGGACGCCGGAAAGGTCGTAGATAACGAGATCAATTTGCGAGTACTAGCAAGCCTCTTGACACGCTAAGGCCAGCCTGTTAGATTCCCGTCCGCAATTGGTTCGATTAGCGGACCAGTATATCAAAGTTCGCAACGAACCAAGAGATTCCGAGTTAGGGTTACACGCAAGAGGTGTCACAGTTTCTTCGGGAAGAGTTGATCTGAGAGTGCGTCGTTAACGTCAAGTTCAAGCACGCAGTCACGGAGGTATGCTTATGGCAGCGACTCCAAGTCCCTCAGTCTCTCCAACATCACTGATCCACCCTTCGCGTATTCCGAATCGATGGATTCAATTAATAGCGGGTATCGTCGCGATGATGGCAATCGCGAACCTGCAGTATGCCTGGACGCTTTTCACCAAACCGATACAAGCTCATTTGGGTGTCTCGCTTGTAGCGGTTCAGTGGACGTTCACCTTGTTCGTGGCACTGGAGACCTGGCTCGTACCGTTTGAAGGGTATCTGGTGGATAAAATCGGGCCTCGATTCATGCTGGGGTTCGGCTCGATTTTGGTTGCATTGGGCTGGGTCGGATCGGGCTACGCCGGTACGATCAACGGCCTTTATTTTTGGTACGGGGTCGGCGGTATCGGCGCCGGAATCGTGTACGGCGGCGCAATCGGTAACGCGCTGAAGTGGTTTCCGGATCACCGCGGGCTTTGCGTCGGACTAACCGCGGGAGCTTTTGGTATCGGCACGGCGACCACGATCGCGCCAATCGCCGGAATGCTCAAAGTTTCCGGCTACCAACACACCTTCATTGTGTGGGGGATTATCCAAGGAGTCGTCGTGCTAGCTGCTTCGCTCTTTTTGGCCAGGCCGCCGGTCGGATGGACGCCGCCAAACTGGAAAGAGAAAGAAGCGAAGATTAAACTAAAAGTGAATACTTCGGCGGTGGACATGACGCCGTGGGAGATGCTGCGCCAGCCATCTTTCTACGTCATCTACGTGATGATGACGATGTTGGCGTTCGGGGGACTCGTGGTTACTGCGCAATTGAACCCCATGGCAGCGTCCTACCACGTGGATAAGGTGGTTGTGGCCTTCGGCATGACCGCACTGGTGCTGGCCATCACGGTTGACCGGCTCCTGAACGGGCTAACCCGCCCGTTCTGGGGGTGGGTCTCTGACAACATCGGTCGCGAGAACGCCATCTTCATCGCGTTCGTGCTGGAAGCGATCGCGGTGTACGCTTTGCTTCAACTGATCAACCGGCCTATTTGGTTCGTCGCGTTGTCGGGACTTTGCTTCTTCGCGTGGGGCAATATCTTCTCGTTGTTCCCATCGATCACCGGCGACCTTTACGGAAACAAATGGGCGACGACGAACTATGGCATCGTGTACACGGCCAAAGGAGTAGCCGCAGGGTTCGCCGGGCCGGGTGCGGCGTGGCTGTTTGCAAAAACCGGGTCGTGGTCGAAGGTGTTCTGGGCCATGATTATCTGCGATCTGATCGCGGCGTTTATGGCGTTGCTGTGGCTAAAGCCTCTGGCAGCGAAGGTCGTACGGAAATCGGAGCAAACTGCTGCGGTTGCCGAGGCGACAGCTACGCCGGTGAAAGGTATCGCATAGCGAAGCCTGGACCTGGGTTGAAGAACTGCTGCTGCGCTGAAGGCCGCGCTTCGGCCGGGCAGGCCGTGGCGCTACATTTAGATCTTTTAAGTCTATTGCCGGGGTTACCGGGGAGTCGCTACAGTCTTTTTTGTTCGGGTTGAAAACGAAATACGACTACCTGCTGCGGACGCCTGCCACGCCTGCGCTACCGTTTTGTATTCGGAGACGAGGGCGTCAGCGACCTCAATTTCTCCTCTGACAAATCGCTCGTGATTTTCCTCGAGTTCTTCGGGTAGATAACGATAGTTGACGGTGACGCCAAAGGAAGCGTGCAAGCCGTATGGGCGAAGATTTCCAAAAGTGTTGATTCTCTCCAGGCGCGCACCGTTAGACAAGTGGAAGGTGGCAACAGGATCGTAGAGCTTCCCGTTTTGACGCGCTTGCGTGAGGTAAGCGAGAGCGAGGAGTACCAAAGGCTGCGCCAGAACCTCCCGATGCGCTAAAGGTTGTTCCAGCAACCGGAACAGGGCTTCTACGGGGTCGCGACGTCCCCCGGCGGCAACAAGATTTCGGGCATGGCCGGCCAGCAAACGCGACAAGCGGTGGTGCGTGAAGCCCTCTTCATTTTTCTGATCCTGCAAGGCCTGCGAAAAGTTGGGGAGCGGCGATAAAGTGCCATATATTTTAATGTTGGGAAGCTCGGCGGCCAATTCGGTCACAACCTGCTTGATCAGGAAATTACCGAAGGGAACACCACGCAATCCCCGCAAGCAATTGTTAATTGAATAAAAAATGGCCGCATCCGCGGTCTCAGGCCGAAGAACGGGGGTTTGGATACCGAGCAGCGGTTCCAGATCGCCTGTGAGGCCCTTCGATAGCGCCACTTCAACAAATATGATGGGCTCTTCCACCAGCGCGGGATGAAAAAAAGCGAAGCAGCGCCGGTCTGCCTCGAGACGGCGGTGAAGGTCTCCCCAGCCATTGATCTCATGTACGGATTCATAGCTGATCAGTTTTTCTAAAATCAAGGCGGAGGTGTGCCAGCTAATGCGCTCGAGGCGCAAGAAGCCGCGGTTGAACCAGGACCTGAATAGATGCTTCAGGTCGAGGTCCAGGGCCGCGAAACTGCCGTCATTGGCGTTGAGGACATGTTCTCGGAGGCCGACGAGAGTTTCGGTGCCGTGCGGCGCGGTGTTGATGCGGCGGAACAACTCCTGGCGAGGAGATTCGACGGCAGCGTACAACGTCGCCAAGGTCGATGGTCCTGGCGCATTTTTATAATTCGCTGCGGCACGCACGATGGCAGCTTCGTCGGGAGCGAAGTCATGCGATAGCATGCCGAAAAACTCGAGGCGCTGCTTCTCGTTCATGGCCGTATAGGCGGTGATGATTTCCTGTGCAAGGGCAGTCTGCGACGCTTCGCCGCGCTCGGAAAGCAGGTGGCGGCAGATGAAAGACATGTCAGTGCCGCGGCGTTCGCGGAGCGCTCGCAGCAGGTTGCTAAAGAAGCGGGGCATATTCCTCAAATTATAATGAAGTTTCCGGCTGCCGATAGGCAAAATACGGTCTGCGTGTGATTTCAACAGCATATGCAAGATCGTAACAGCGAGATGTTACGGAGATGTTTCCGATCCGCGATCAGAAGGTCAGCGTTCGGTGAAGAATATGTAACGTAAGCGGCCGGTGTTTTGCAGCGAGCTTCCGCGGCGGGCGAAATCGGAAGCAGGGCACTGGCCGGCAACCAGGGTCAATCAGTAGCACCGAGATATGCGCGACGAACGTGGTCGCTCTCACGCAAGGTTTCGCTCGGCCCTTCGAGCATGAGCTTTCCCCATTCCATTACATACGTGTGATTGGAAATCTGCAGCGCATAGCTGGCGTTTTGTGCCGCAAGTAAAATAGTGACGCCTTCACTGGCGATTCTGGCAATCAATTCGAAAACTTGATCAACCATGATCGGAGCGAGCCCCAGCGAGGGTTCGTCCAGCATCAACAGTACCGGCTCGGCCATCAGGCCGCGGCCAATGGCGCACATCTGCTGCTCGCCGCCGGACAAAGTGCCGGCCAGTTGCTTGTGGCGCTCCTTCAGCCGCGGAAATAGGCCGTAGATTCGTTCGAGATTCGGATGAGCCTTGGGGCGCAAGTTACGGGAAAACGCGCCCATGAGCAGGTTTTCTTCCACGGTCATCCGCGGCCATAGCAGGCGTCCCTCGGGGACCAAGCTGAGGTGATGCCGGACGCGCTGGTACGGGCGCTCGGAAGTGATGTCGTGACCTTCGAAGGTGATTTTTCCCTCTCGCGCCGGGAGAATGCCAGCCAGCGCCTTAAGTGTTGTGGTCTTGCCGGCCCCGTTCGGTCCGATCAGGGCCACCACTTCGCCGCGACGCACGCTCAGCGTGATATCCCACACCACCTGGATGGGGCCGTAGGCGACGTCGAGGCTTCCCACCTCCAGCAGCTGTTCGGGGTTGCGGACGTTGGCCATCTAGAGCTTGGCCTTCTTTCCGATATAAGCTTCGATCACCGAAGGATCATTCTGCACGGTTGCCGGCGGGCCTTCGGCTAGCTTTTGTCCGTAATTCATCACAATTACCGGATCACATATGGACATGATCGCGCGGAGATTGTGTTCGACGTAAAGGATGGTCGTTCCGGCGCGCCGGATATCGCAGAGCAGGCGGAGAATCAGCGCGCTTTCGGTCTCCGTGAGGCCGCTGCAAATTTCGTCGCAGAGCAGAAGAGTTGGGCGGGCTGCAAGCGCGCGGGCCAATTCCAGGCGCTTCAAATCGCCGACGGAAAGCAAAAACGCCGGGCGCAGGGCAAGATGCGTGATGCCCACCATCTCCAGGAATTCCTCGGCCTTCTTTGCGGGGCTGGCCGCTCCCCCCTGCCGGCCGAAACGCAGGCCCACTTCCACATTCTCGTAAGCGGTCATTGTCTTAAACGGTTTCGGAATCTGATGCGTTCGCGCGACGCCGGCGCGGACGGCTTGAAACGATTTCGCACCCGCGAGATTGCGGCCCTCGAATTCAATTTTCCCGGAAGTGGGTTTAAGCGAGCCGGCGACGAGGCTGAGAAGTGTGGTCTTGCCTGCTCCGTTAGGCCCAATGAGTCCGACGAGTCCGCCGGGCTCGATTTCGAAACTCACGTCTTTGACCGCGGCGAGTCCGGCAAAATAACGCGTCAGACTCTTCAGCTTAAGAATGGGAGCCAACGGAACTCCTCGCGCGAAGGGAGCGCATAAATTTTCGAAACAGGCCTACCAAGCCGCCTGGTTCGAACAGAATAATCAAGATTAGCAGCGAGCCGAAGATGAGCAGGTGAGCCTGCGGAAAGTTGGCCACCACTTCTTCGTGAATCAGGCTGTACACAAACGCCCCGATCACCGGTCCCCAGATGGTGCCAACGCCGCCGATGATGGGCATCAAGAGTATCGCGATGCCGTTGCGAAATGCGAACACGCCGTCGGGATCGATGAACAAGGAGTATCGGGCATAAACGCCGCCTGCCGCGCCGGCAAGAGCAGCGGCAAGGGCGTGGACGACCAGTTTTGCGATAAATGGGTTCACACCCAGGTCCGAAGCGGCATCCTGATCTTCTCGAATGGCGATCAGCGCGAGGCCGAGCTTCGATCTCCTTAACAGAATTGAGATGCCTACCGCCAGTGCCGCAAGGATCAGTGCGGTGTAATAGTGGTGCGATTGAACGAAGCGGGTCTTCTCGATGATGCGATAGCCGCTGGCTCCTCCGGTAAACGGGACATTCATCATCACAACTCGAACGGCTTCGCTTACCCCGATGGTTGCGATTGCAAAGTAGGGGCCTTTCAACCGAAAGGTTGGAAGGCCAATCAAGAGCGATGCTACCGCTGCCACAGCTGCGCCAAACGAGAAGGCAATGACCGGAGGGATGCCACCGTTCAGTGAGAGCGCCGTGGTGTAAGCGCCCAGCCCGTAGAATACGGCGAAGCCGAATGAAATCTGGCCTGCAAATCCGCCGATCAGGTTCCATCCCACACTGGCCGTCACCCAGGTGAGTGTGACGAAGAGCAGGCGGATGATGTTCGGGCCGGGGCCCACGAGCGGAAGAGCGGCAAGGCACGCCAGCAGCAGCAGAGGTGCTACTGGCGGAACAAATCGAGACACGAAAGTGCTGCCGGAGTCCCCACCCGCTTTCACGCCCACCGGCGCCTCTTGTTCCACAGTCCGGCGATTCCTTCCGGAAGCACGATCAAAGCGAGGACCAGAAGTGAAAACGCAATGGCCGGCTGATAACTTGCCGGGAGTATCAGAATGACGAATGTCTCTGCGAGCGCCAGGATCAACGAACCGATGGCCACTCCTCCGAACGACTCGAGCCCGCCGAGCACGATGATTACAAAGGCGCGCAATTGAAACGACGCACCAAAATCGGGATTGAAGGAGTAGAGCATGGCCAGAAGCCCTCCCGCTGCTCCGGCAAAGGCAATTCCGACGCCGAATGCTATCTGAGCCGTCCTCTGTACGTTTACTCCCACTATTTGCCCGGCTTCTTTGTTTTGCATCAAAGCGCGGACGGAGCGCCCGAACCAGGTCTTGTGCAGCACGAATTCCAGCCCTACAAGCGATGCAACGGCCACAACAAAGACCGTGAGCCGAACGGTGGGAAAGCTAATCGGTCCAAGTTCGAATGAGGAAAGCGTGCGGGGCGTGAGGATGGCGCGGTCGGAGTTTCCCCAGATCAAGTAGCCGAGGTTTTGCAACACGAGCCAAACTCCGAACAGGAGAAGCAAGGAGGTCAGTGTGGGCTGATCGGACGTGGCGATTCGCCGGACCAGGAGCCAGTGCACTCCCATTCCGATCAGGAAGAACACCGGAAATGCCAGGAGCACGCCGAGCAGGGGATCGATCTTGAACCGCTCGTAAGCCTCAAATACGAAATAGGCTCCGAGCATGAGAAATCCGGCGTGAGCGAGATTCACAATCTTCATGACGCCGTAAATGATGGTCATTCCTACGGACATGGCCGCATACACCCCGGCCAGCAGCACCGCAGCGATGAACAGATTCAGGAAGTCGGCCGCGCTCATTCTGGAATGCGCTTAGTGAGCTTTGGGTTTCGGCGCAATCGACTCCCCCGTAGCGGCATCGAGCGGGAAGACGATGTCCACTTTATCATCAGGCTTATTTTGAACGATCACGAAGCTTCCTTGGATCTGACCGTTCTTTCCGAAGCGTACGACTTGCCCGGGCAGAATGGAATTCTTCAGTTCCGTCTTGCGCAATTGATCCCGGATGGCGGTCTTGTCCAAGCTGCCGGCCTTTTCAATGGCTACTGCCAGCACGCGTATCGCGTCGTAGGCCGTTGCGGGATACCAAGAGTCCGGCGGATGACCGGTGAACGCTTGATAGTCGTCATTGAACTTCTTCACCTGCGGGTAGGCAAGCTTGGAGGACCACCAGATCCCGGCAAAAATATAGTCGGTAGCAGCCCCGAGCGCTTTGCGCGCGTCCGCTTCTGGCCCGCGCGCGCCGTAGCTGATCATCTGATGGTACATGCCGCTTTGGATGTATTGCCGGTGCATGGTGATGTAATCCTGAAGGTGCGCATCTGCCAGAAAAATGTCGGCGTGGGAATTTTTGACTTTTTGGAGAAGCCCTGAGAAGTCCGTGGCACCAAGCTCGAATTTCTCGCTGAAAACAACATTGAAGTATCCGGGGTGCTCCTTGTTCCAATTATCGATGCCCCGGCCATACTCAACGCCGTGATCGGTATTCTCGAGCGCCTCGGCGATCTTCAGTCCCTTGGTGAGTTTTCCCTTATCTACCAGAGTTCCGAGATACTGCGCGGTCGTGTAGCCCAGCAGATCGATTGGACTGAGAGTTCCGAACACGAACTCGTAGCCGCGGCTGAAAGTGCTGGCAGCGCCGGCGCCCGGAGTGATCCAAGGCGTTTGATAACGGTCCGGCATCACGGATTCGGCCTCGCCCAACGCCGTCGAATATCCGCCGATCACGGCCACCACGCCGTCGGAACTCATCGCGCGTTCGGCCATACCGGCGGAGCGCGATTGGTCCGAGCCGTCATCGTAGAAGACTTCCTTGATGGGCAACTTCTTTCCGCGCGACTTAATGAAGATGCCCCCTCCGTCATTAATCTGCTTAATGGCGAGCTCAATGCCCTCGCGCTGATACTGGCCGGGCTTGGCTTCGCGACCCGTGATCGGCATGATCACGCCGATTTTGATTTCGTCGCTGCCCTGTCCCCAGGCCGCTGAAGGCAGAAGCAGAACGGTGACACCAATCACTAGAAGACTCAGCAGGGCCGCAGAGCGTTGGATCAGACGATAAACGCAGAAGTTTGTCACAGCTTTTCACCTCCATGAGATTGGCGTCAAACCTGATTCGAGAGGATAGCCCGGCCAGATTGCTCGCTGGTGGGGAATCCTCCAGCAATCACATCAAACTGTCAACTGTTCTTCGGTTCTGAATTTGTCGCCTGGCGACCGCCCAGATAGATACGAATCATCGCCAGGCGCGAAACGATCATGCGCGCGGCCCTGCACTGGTAACCTAGGTCGCACGCTCTACTTTGCCAGCGCGTCGGCGCCGAGTTGGGCGCACTGGAGGTCCTGCGCGCTGGTGCCGCCGGAAACCCCAATGGCGCCAACAATCTTGCCGTCCATCACGATGGGGACACCGCCCTCGAGCGGAACCGCGCCTTCAAGACCCAAAGTCCTCATTCCATCGCCGCCTTTGGCCACCGCATCCTCAAACGTCTTTGTTGGCCGCTTGAAGAGCGCCGAAGAGCGGGCTTTGCTGATCGCTACTGCCGCGCTTCCGATCTGGGTGTTGTCGAGCTTCTCGTAGTAAACGAGCGTGCCGTTGGGATCGACGACGGCAAAGGCCATGGTCCAATTATTTCTCTTCGCTTCCGCAACGGCGGCCGCGGCAGCCTTTTTCGCGTTGTCGAGCGAGATTGGCGCGCCGTACGGATTCGGCATTTGCTGCGCTTTGGCGCTTGCGGCGCAGAGAAGGATGGTAAGAGTCACTAGAAGTTTCACAACGAACCGGCTGGGCATTGGTCTCTCCTCCTGATGTCCTTCGTGACCGTGCGGGTTGCGTGCCGTCCACATCGTGCCGAAGGGGTTCGGTGCGGGATTATACAGCAGGCCGCGAGGAGATGTAGGGGAATCGGACGTGCCGAGCGAGCTGATCCTGCTTTTTGGCGAAGGCGAGGCATAAGCCTGAGGATCAGTTGCACGCGTTCAAGACCTAACTACCGACGGGTGGTCGGTGGGGTTTTGGCGGCGCGAATGTGCTAGACTCCGCGGCCAGTTAGCCAGTACCGTACCACGACCTAATCTTTAATTTTGGGACAGCTCTGCGACGGAAGGGGAATAGACCATGGGAACTTCCAGTCCTAGACCGCCTTCTTCGGCATCCGCAAAGGCGAGCGGATCATCTAGCAAAACCCCCTTTTATCGGAGTTTGTGGGGACAAGTTTTGCTGGGCATTGGCATTGCGATCCTGCTCGGCTACTTCCGGCCGCACACCGCAGTGGCCATGAAACCGTTGGGCGACGCGTTCATCCGGCTGATCAGCATGATTATCACGCTGGTGATTTTTTGCACTGTGGTCACGGGCATCGCCAGAATGGAGGACATGAAGAAGGTCGGGCGCGTGGGCGGCAAGGCGCTTTTGTATTTCGAGATCGTATCGACGCTGGCGCTGTTGGTCGGAATGGTAGTGGGCAACGTGGTGCATACTGGCGCGGCTTTCAACATCAATCCCGCGACACTGGATGCCAAGGCCGTGGCCAATTACGCTGGCGCGGCCAAAGCGCAAAGTGTCACCGACTTCATCATGCACATTATTCCGACCACGGTGGTAGACGCGTTCGCGAAGGGCGATATTTTGCAGGTGGTGCTGGTTTCGATTCTGTTTGGGTTCGCCTTGTCGGCGATGGGCGGCCGCGGCAAACCGCTGCTGGACTTTCTCGAATCACTTATGCGGGCGGTGTTTGGCGTGATCAATATCGTAATGAAATTTGCGCCGATAGGCGCATTTGGCGCGATGGCTTACACGATCGGTGCCTATGGAATCTCGTCGCTGGGTCCGCTGGTGAAGCTTGTGGTCACCTTCTGGGTCACCTGCATACTTTTTGTGCTGATCGTCATGGGCGGTATCGCTTGGCTGGCGGGGTTCAACATCATCAAGTATCTCCTCTATATTAAGGAGGAGATCATCCTCACGCTGGCGGTCAGTTCTTCGGAGCCGGCGCTACCGACGCTCATGGAGAAGATGGAACAGCTTGGGTGTTCCAAGGCGTTGGTGGGACTAGTTGTGCCGACCGGCTATACGTTTAATACGGACGGCAGCAGCCTTTACATGACGCTGGCGGCGCTGTTTGTGGCGGAGGCCACGGGCATTCATTTGACGCTGGGACAGCAGCTCACGCTCTTTGCCGTGGCGGTGTTGACGTCGAAAGGTGCGTCTGGCGTGCAGGGCGCGGCGTTTATCGCGCTGGTGGGCACTTTGATGGTGATCCCAACGATTCCGGTAGCTGGGATGGCTCTGATTTTGGGAATCGATCGCTTCATGAGCATGTTTCGCGCGACAGTGAATATGTTGGGCAACGGAGTGGCTACGCTGGTCGTGGCGCGATGGGAGCATGAGCTCGATCCGGAACGGTTGCGGCGTAACTTGTCGTCACCCGACGCGTGGCGGCAGCAAGCCGCAATCGCTGCGGAGATTCCGGGGGCGCCACAGTAGGGCGCGAAATTTCTGGACTTCTTTCGCTGGCTCGGCTCCGCGACATAAATCTTACCTGTTCTTCCGTACAGTTCTTGATTGACTACTTCATTCGCTGACAGACGCTCGTCTTGCTGGAGTGCATTCATACTGGAGAAAGTACGAGACGCTCCTGAACCTCTGAGAGGTCGTCATGCGCGAAAAGCTGCGTCCAATCTTCTTCCTGCTGATCGCTATTGCTTGGGTGTTTGTGGGCCACGCGGCGGGTCAAGTGGCGTCATCGGCCGATACAGTCGCGGCCGCGAGCGCGGTCAGTCCGGCGCCGACTTCAACGGCGGGGAAGCCGGTACTGAACTCGTTGAACGCCGCCAGTGCGCAACCGGCATCTACGTTTAACTCAATGCAACCGGAGCAGCCGCCGTCGCTGGGAGAAGTGGCGCGACTCGCGCGGGCAAAGAAAACCAGCCAGGCCAGGGCCGTCAGAATATTTGACGACGAAAATATGCCCAGGGCGCCCGTCAGCGCGGGCGAAAAGGCTCCCGACTATTCGGGTCATGGCGGGGGCTCGTCAGCAGGCGGAAAGGTGACCATTATCGATTTCTGGGCCACTTGGTGCGGCCCTTGTCGTCATGCCTTGCCGGGACTAAAGCAACTGCAGGCGGCCTACGGCAGCAATCAGGTGGAGGTTGTGAGTATCAGCGAGGATGAGGACGAGGGCGCATGGCGCTCTTTCGTCGCACAGAATGGAATGAACTGGACGCAGAAGCTGGATGTGAACCATCAGGTCATGCGTCAATATGGAGCGAGCGCGCTGCCGACTTACGTTTTGATCGGGAAAGATGGAACGGTTCTTCAGCAATATGTGGGGGACGATCCCGACGAACCGATTCTTGAGCGCATGGGGCCGGACTTGAAGAAAAGTCTGGAGTGAAAATTGTGGTGGATCTGCCGAGTGGACCTAGGTTTGTTTGCCTCGGCGGAAGCGGAACAGGCTTTCCAGCGCGACTGCTGCCAACAGCATTACGACCGGATCGATCGGCAAGCGATAACGAGGTAAGACCAGAGTCAAATAGTAAGCCCAGGGGTAAACGATTGGAAAGACAGCAGTGGGGAACGCGTACGAGTTGCGACCACGAAACAAAACGAAGATCCCAGCCAGCGTGCCAACCGCGACAAAAATGTTGAATAGCAGCACGAAGCGAAACCAGGTCGAATCCACGCTCAGGAAATCCTTCACTGGAGTGGGAGTGCCACCGGACCAGAGAGAGATGATTCTCCGACTGATTAGATGCGCCTCTCTAGCCGGATTCGCCAGCATGTATTGAATGCCCGCTGACTGCTTCTCGCGCATGTAGGCGACTTCGCCGATCTGTATGTAGGTTTCGCGTTCGCGGGCGTCGTAAATCGGATGATGTTCGGCGCGGAAGATATCGTGCGTGCCGTCATTGTTGCCGAGCCACAATTGCACGCCTAGTCCTGAACGCAATGGGATGAAGCTGTGGAAGACTTTGTAGTTGCGAACGGTCCATGGGGCGCAACAGACGAGGATGATTCCGATTGAAAGCACCAGCTGAGCAAGCCAGGGATGTTGCTGTTTCTGCGCGCGAAACGCCAGCCAGCCGAGCAGAAATGGAAGGAGTGCGAGCAGCGCGGCGTTGGTCATCAATGTGATTCCCCAAAGCAGTCCGTAAGCGCACCAGTTGCGCACGCGGCTCGATTCAGAGAGGGCCACGGTCGCCCAAAGTATCGTGGCCGTTAGTAGCGCAGCAAGGCAGGCGTCCCACATGCTTTCGACTGGAATCAATATTGCGTTGGGGAAAATTGCCCAGAGCCACGCGGCTCCGGCGGCCACGCCCAAGCCGGCCGTTCGTTTACCGGCGAAGAAAATTGGCACGCAAGTAAATGTCGCGAAAAGAACATTCAGGAGAGCTGCCGCAATATAGGAATGGAATGTATAACTCCCGAAAAAGCGCATGATGCCGGCAAGCAACAAAGGATAAACCGGCGGCAGCCACGCGGTGGGGCCGGTGTCCACGCGAAAGGGCGAGCTAAAGCCGTTTCCAACCGCGAGCGAATGCGCGATGTTGCCGGACTCGAATAAAAACGGCAGGACGCTGACCGCTTGCCTGAAATGCGCGTGCTGGTAGTTCCAAAGGAATCCGACGCGCAAGAGCAATGCAACTGCGAGGATAAGCCAAATCGAAGTTGCGGCTGCGCGAAGGCGTTTCTTCATATTTTCTTGAAGGATCTCTCGATTGCCGCAACCCGGAGTTGGGACTAGCCTGACAAATTCTAGGTGCGGCGCGACGTGCGCTCCACCATTTCTTTTTCGGGGAGGACCCGTCATGTACTAGGATGTGGTCCGAGGCCAGGCCGTCACACCCATGCGGAAAAAGAAGAGGAAAATAAATATTGCGAGAGAAACTCGCGGGCGAGCGCGCGCAGGAATCGGCATGCCTCCCGCAGAGCGCTTGATTCCCGACAAGCGGCTGAAGCCCGCCAAGCACAAAAAGAAGTCATGGGAATAGGATTGGCTTCATTTAAAGAATTTCTTCGGGGGGGGGGGAATTAGGTTCTCCCGGAACCTAGTTTTTAGACCCTCAACCGTGTTTGGTCTCGGGTATGACCTCGCCGGGCTTGAAAAGAGGTGCGCGAGGTTTGCCCGCGGCTTGAGCTGCTTGCCCTGCGATTTTTTCCAAGTCGGCCTTTGAAAAGCCCACGCTGGACTCATGAATTTGTCCGTCGGGGGCAATCCAAAACATGGTGGGCACATTTGTGATTCGATACTGATTTGAAACCGGGTAGCCGTCCTCGTCGATCAAGGCAGGGAAGTGCACGTCGTATTCATGGCAAAATTCGAGGGTGTCGCGCTTATCGTCCTGCGAAATTCCCAGCACAGTGAATTTCGGGCCGGCGTAGCTGCGGTGCAAACGTTCCAGGAATGGCATGGTGAACTGGCAGGTCGGGCAGCTCACTTTGAAGAATGCAGCCAGAACTGGCCCGCTCTTTAATGCTTCGGCGAGCGACCGCTTTTTTCCGCCGGTGTCTGCCAAAGAAATCGGCGGAGCAGTTTTTCCGCGGGGCAAAGCTGGCATCGTTGATCCTCCCAGTAATTTCCTGATATAGCTCTTCACGCTCATGCGCGCGCTCCATCCAGCCCCCAATTTACGAAGCCCGCTGGGCAGCTATTGTTGAACCAGCCGGAACCTAGCTGCCATCGAACGTCGGCGGGCAAACTAGTGAATGTTGCGGGTTTTTTTGCCCACGTAATCCATCAGCAGGTATTGGCCGAGCGTGTACGGAGTGGTGAAATAGGCTTTGCCGCGGCAAAGCTCCGTAATTTTCTGCACGAAATGGACCAGGCTGTAGTCGCTGGCGAGCATGAAGGTATTGATCAGAATGCCGGCGCGCTTGCACTTGGCGACTTCTTCCAGAGTTTGCGTCACCACCAGCGGATCGAGGCCGAAGGCATTTTTGTAAATACGGCCGTCTTCGAGCGTTAGCGCGGAAGGCTTGCCGTCTGTGATCATGATGATCTGGCGCATATCCTTTTTCTGGCGCGAGAGGATTCTTTGCGCGAGACGCAGGCCTTCGCGGGTGTTGGTGTGATAGGGTCCCACCTGCACGCGAGCCAGTTTGCCGAGAGGAATTTCTTCGGCGCTGTCGTGGAACAGCACACAGTGGAGCGAATCGCCGGGATATTGCGTGCGGATCAAATGAGAGAGCGCGAGGGCTACACGCTTTGCCGGAGTGAAACGATCTTCGCCGTACAAAATCATGCTGTGGCTGCAATCGAGCAGAAGAACCGTGGCGCAGGAGCTTTGATACTCGCACTGATGCACCATCAGGTCGGGATAATCGAGCTCGATGGGAATGCGCGCGCCGTTGCGCTGGACCGCGTTGAAGAGTGTGCCGCTGATATCCATGTTCAGCGTGTCGCCGAATTCGTACTGCTTCGACGTGCCGCCGGATTCCACGCCGGTGGCGAGATCGCGTGTGTCGTGGCGGCCGAAGCTGCTCTTGCCGAGCGACGCGAGCAAGTCTTTCAGCGTTTTGAAGCCGAGGAAATCAAGGGCCTTGTCGGTGATCTCAAATCGCGCTTCGGTGTGAGGCTGCGGCTCCCCGATTTGCCCGCCGGGTGTTTCACCGGGAGGCGGCGTCACCTGCGCGGTCTGGTTCGGCTGCGAAATATAACCTTCCGCTTCCATGCGCTGGATGATTTGCTCGATCAAGTCGCGCAATTCCTGGTTCTGCGACAGATCGGGATTCTGGAGCATTTGCTCCATCATCTCAGGCGGCACAAGCTCGCCTTCCTGCAGGGCGCGCAATACGGCTTCGCGCAGATCGTCCAGGATCTGCTCGCGGGAACGCTCGCCGTCCATTTCGTAAATGCCGTACTGAGACTCGAAGCCGCTTTGAAGCAGGTAGTCGGAGAGTCGGCTGATCAGCTCCTGCAGGTCGATGTCGTCTGCTGCGCCGGGAGCGTATTTTGAATACTTGATGAATTTCATCGCAATTTTCTTCTGAAACTAATTGAACTGGCGACGCGGCACGCGACCCGACGGCTCGCGAGGGTCGCGCGGCTCGGGGGTTTTGCGAGCTTCGGCAAAATACCCGCGCTCTTCGCTGCGGCTGATGCGTTTGTGCGCCCAAAGCCCTTCGAGTATGAATTCCGCGGCGCTGCTGACAATCGCGGGATCGTCTTTTGCGCCCACGTCGAGGGCCGGCAGATTGTCGAAAAGGCCCTGAATTTTTTTGAGTTGGGCCATCAGTTCGGCGCTGGAGGCGTTTGCCGGAACTTTCAACTCGCCACCCAATTCGAACCACTGCACAACCGGTTGAAAATTTGCGCCGGTGAAATATTTTGTGAAGGTTTTGCCTACGGCCGCGCGGATCAGTTCGCGAGCGATGTTTTCGGCGCCGCGAAGTTCGCCTTCGTACTCCAGCTCGAATTTGCCGGTCATGGCGGGAATTGCGGCGTAGACGTCGGAAACGCGCGCGACAACGGTGGAATCGTGGCTGCGTATGGCCCTTTGTTCCGCGCTGCTCAGAACATTTTCAAGCGTGCTGATCGGGAGGCGCTGGCTCACGCCCGAGCGGCGATCGACGCGCTTGTCTTCGCGAGCCTGAAATGCAATTTCTTCGACCACCTCGCGGATGTGATCCGGCAATTCGGCGGTGCGCTTGCCGTCGCGCTCGGTCCACGACTCTTGCGAGGTGATGGACATGCCTTCGGCGAGCGTGGCGGGATAATGCGTGCGGATTTCAGAGCCGATGCGATCTTTTAGCGGCGTGATAATTTTTCCGCGCGCCGTGTAATCCTCAGGATTGGCGGTGAAAACGAGAAGAACGTCTAGGGCCATGCGCACGGGATAGCCCTTAATCTGAACGTCGCCTTCCTGCATGATGTTGAAGAGGCCCACCTGAATTTTTCCGGACAGGTCCGGCAATTCGTTGATAGCAAAGATTCCGCGATTGGCGCGCGGAAGAAGGCCGAAGTGGATGGTCAACTCATCGGAAAGGTTTCGGCCGCCGCGAGCGGCTTTGATGGGATCAACGTCGCCGATCATGTCTGCGATGGTCACATCGGGCGTGGCTAATTTTTCGACGTAGCGATGCTCGCGAGCAAGCCACGCTACCCGCGTGTCATCTCCTTCAGACGCAATGCGTTCGCGGCAAGCGCGGCAGAGTGGAGCATAGGGATGGTCGTGAATTTCGCAGCCTTCGATCACGGGAACTTGCGCGTCCAGGAAGCCGGAGAGGCCGCGCAGGATTCGCGACTTAGCCTGTCCGCGCAAGCCGAGCAAAATGAAATGATGGCGCGAGAGTATGGCATTGATAATTTGCGGGATTACCGTGTCGTCGTAGCCGTGCAGACCGGAAAAAAGCGGCTCGCCTTTTTCCATCTTCTGAAGCAGATTTTCGCGCAGCTCTTGCCGCACCGAGCGGTGCGCCATCTTTTCTTCCGACCAATTGCTTCGGCGAAGCTCGCCTAAGGTCTTTGGCAGTGAATTCATGAAGGCCCCATTCTTGTTAAGGAGACGCAGCGTCAAAAGCAACGCTAAAGGACATTATAGAGGAACGCGAGGCGCGAACATACTCTCGTTTGGAGGAGCTAATTCAGGCCGTGGCCGTTGCCGCCGGCGATTTGGCGCATGCGCTGCCTTTGGGCCAGTTGGGGCATGAGCTCGTTGATTTTGAGCAGCAGAAAATCGCGCCGGGCGCTTTCTTCCCGGAGTTCAAGAAGCTTTTGCTTCATTTCCAGCTCCAGCGGGAGCCGTGCAGCCATTTGAAACGCGAGGGAAATTTCTTCGTCGCGACTGGAGACGATCCATGGCTGGCCGAAAACCAGGGCGTGGCAGACTTGAAACCGTTCGATCAGATTCGCTTCCTTCTCGGGGTCTTGGGGGAGAACGTCTTCCGGGAGGTATTCGGCGACGACTTCCTGGTACTCTCGGTCGTTCATGATTTCAATTGCGCGGAATAGAACGCGGCCCTCGCACAGGATGTCGAGGCGACCGTCCGGATATACTTTCAGTTTCTCCACAATTTCCGCGGTGCAGCCGACGGTCACCAGCCCCGCTTCAGCCGCCAGAATAATCCCCACCTCCAATTTGTCGTCCAGGCAGCGCGCGACCATGATTCTGTAGCGCTGCTCGAAAATATGCAGCGGGAGCGGCATGCCGGGGAACAGCACTACTTCCAGCGGAAACAGCGGAATGCGAGTAGGTCTCATGATTATCGGCTCGCAGGCCGTGAACACCTAGCGCAATGCGGAGAGCGCAGCCTGCATTTCATCTCTTGCGTGCATGTCGCCGGCGTTTTGCGCGGCGACAACTCCGTCCGAGAGCAGCTTGCGCGCTTCGTCGAACCGTCCGACTCGCGCCAAGTACTGGCCGAATTGAAAGTATCCGGCGACGTACGTCGGGTTCGTTTCGAGAAGTTTTTTGAAATTCTCAGTTGCGGCAGCGTCGTCACCCAGCTTGGCGCACTCCAGGGCCAAGCCGTAACGCGCGAAAGCGTCCGTCGGTTTTTCGGCCACAAACTTTTCCAAGACTTCCCGGCGAGACTTCTGTGTTTGGGTCATGGGTTGAATGCGCGTATTATAGCGGGCTTGCGGACGCGCGCCAAGTATTGAGCTGCGCGATTGCACGGGAGTGATTTCCAGATGTCCAAGGTGAGCAAACCGAAAGACGCGAACAGTGACAGGGCGACAACGGGGTCACAACTTCCGGGCAAGCCGGTAAGCGCTTCCAGGTCTGAAATGGTGGAAGCTGTGCTTCCAAACGACACGAATTCCCTGGGGAACATGCTGGGCGGGCGCGTGATGCATTTGATCGACATCGCCGGGGCGCTCGCGGCGCATCGCCATTCGAACAGTCATGTGGTTACTGCGTCGGTGGACTATCTCGATTTTCGGTTTCCGATCAGCGTGGGTGAGTTCATCGTGCTGAAATCCAGCGTGAACAGAGTCTTTCGCACTTCGATGGAAGTCGGCGTGAAGGTGTTTTCGGAAAATATTCTTACCGGAGAGCGAAAACATACCAGCAGCGCGTATGTCACGTTTGTGGCGATTGATTTGAACCGGCAGCCACATGAGGTGGCGCCGCTCATTCTGGAGACCGAGGATGATCGGCGGCGGTTTCGCGAGGCGGGAGAGCGACGACGCGTCCGTTTGAACATGCGGCACAAGAGGCCGCTGTCGGACGCTTGAGGTGATTAGGTTTTGGACTGCAAATAACGCTGAACGGCTTCCGCGGTTTGGAATCCGTTCTCCACGCACTTGCCAACGGCCGGGCCTTCCAGATAGTTCCCGGCGAAGAATATTCCTGGCAACTGCTGTTCCGCCTCGCGAATGGCTTCGACTACGTGTCCGTGCCCCAAATTGTATTGCGGCAAGGCTCGCGTGTACTTCCACACTGCCGAGGTAACCGGCGAGCCAACGATTTTCAATATGTGCTCGTTCTCGCTTTGAATGATCTTCGCGATCTGCTCTTCCGGCTCACTTGCAATCTCTGGATTTGTAGCGCCACCGGTGAAGCTGGTTATGGTCACCGCGCCTTCCGGGGCGCGTCCCGGGAACAGAGAGGAATTCCAGACGGTGCCCAGTGTGTGCAGCTTTTCGCCGGCCGGAACGAGGAAACCGAAACCGTCCATGGGATCGCCGGCCTGCTGGCGGTAATAGCCTGACGCGACTACCGCTACGGGGGCGTATGCAATTCCGGAAAGAATGTGTTTGAGCGGGTCCGACATCGATTCCACCAAGTGTGCCGCGGTGTAGGCCGGCGTTGCGATGACGATTGCGGCCGCTTGCGCGGTGGTCCTGTCCCCTGAGCGATGAGCGCGGATTTCCAGTGATTCATTTCCGGACAATCCACATTGATTGATCGACGATACGGCGAGGCCCGTTTGTAGGCGGCTGCCGAGCTTTTCTGCCATCGCGCTGGGCAGCGTGGCCACGCCGCGCCGGAACGAGCAAAGTAAGCTGGGCGCTGCTTTTGGATCCTTGCGCGATTTTTTTGCTCCGCGGAGGATGCTGCCATAGGTGCGTTCCCATTCGTCGAGCGAAGGGAATGCAGCCCTCAGGCTGAGTTTTTCGGGATCGCCGGCATAGACGCCAGAAACAAACGGTCCGACCAAATACTCCAGGATTTCGTCGCCAAATTTTCTGCGTGCGAATTTGGCTACGGATTCTTCGTCGGAAGGCGGACGGGTTTTGCGAAAAGGCTCGGAGAGAATTTTCCAGCGAGATCCTACTCCCAGCAGGGAACTGGTGAGCATTGCCTGAGGCGACGTGGGGATTTTTTGGAGCTTGCTGTGGAGCAAAATGAAGCGCGCGGCGCGAGGATCGGCTTTTTGCAACTCGCTCTCGATGCCTAGCTCGCGAATCAAACTGAGCAGCAGCTCGGTGGTTTGAAAACTTTGCGGCCCGGATTCGAACAGAAAGCTGTCTTTCTCGACCGTATGCACCAGGCCGCCCGGTCGATCTGAGGCTTCGAAAAGGGCTACATCGGCGCCAAGCTGATTCAGACGATGCGCGCAGGCCAAGCCCGCCATCCCTGCGCCGATGACAATGACATTTTTGGGGCCAGCCATGATTTTGTCGATTAAAGCGTTTTTGAGAAGAGCGGGCGCTGGTCCGTTTGCTGCTCGTGCAGATAGCGGTCGAAGGTCATCGCTACATTGCGAATGAAAATCCGGCCGAGCGGTGTGACACGGATTTCGCCGGGTGCTAGTACGACGAGGCCTTCTTCTTTCGCGCTTTCCAGGCGCGTCAACTCCGGGGCAAAGTATTCGTCGAAAGAAATAGCAAACTCGCGTTCGACCTCATGCTTGGGAATTACGGTGTGGCATAGCAGCCGGCCGATTACTGCGCGGCGCAGCAGGTCATCAGGGGAAAGGCGGTAGCCGCGCATGGTGGCGATTCCACGCATGGCCACGGTGGACTCGTAAGCGGGAACCTCGCGGCGGTTTTGCGCGTAGGCTTCGCCAATCGAGCTGATCGCGCTGACGCCCATGCCGTACAAATCGGCGCCCGCCTTTGTGGTGTAACCTTGAAAATTCCTGTGCAAGGTGCGGTTCTGCTGCGCGACGGCCAACTCGTCACCGGGGCGCGCGAAATGGTCCATGCCGATGTATAGATAACCTGCGTTTAAGAATTTTTCGAGGCCGGCGCGAAAAATCCGGAATTTTTCCATTCCTTCCGGTAGATGAGATTCAAACGAACCTTGCTGTTTTTTTAGCCAGGGCACGTGCGCGTAGCTGAACATGGCCACGCGGTCGGGCTGAAGCGTGAGCGCCTGATCGATGGTGGCTCGAAAACTGTCCGCGGTTTGATAGGGAAGTCCATAAATCAGATCGATGTTAATGCTCTGAAATCCAATCTGGCGGGAAGCTACGATCAAGTCGCGGGTCATTTCGTATGGCTGGACGCGGTGAATCGTTTCCTGAACTTTTGGCTGAAAGTCCTGAACGCCCATGCTTAGCCGGCTGAATCCGAGGCCCCGCAAGGATTCGAGTTGGGCGCGGCTGGTGACGCGCGGGTCCACTTCAATCCCAATTTCGGCGCCGGGCGCAAAAGAAAAGCGCTCGCGCGTGTATTGAAAAAGATCTTCCATCTGCGCGACGGACAAATAAGTTGGGGTGCCGCCGCCCCAATGAAACTGAATCACCGGGCGCTTCCGCGAGACGCGTTTTCCGACGTGATCGATCTCGCGTTTCAGGGCCTCGAGGTAAGCAACGGCGACTTTCTTGTCCTTTTGTATGGAAACGGTGCAGGCGCAGAACAAGCAGAGGTTTTCGCAAAATGGAATATGCATGTACAGCGAAACAGGGGTGGCCAGCTCTTCCGCGCGGGCATAGTATTTCTCGAGATCGTCGGGGCCAAAGTCATCCTTCCAGACAGGCGCAGTTGGATAACTCGTGTAGCGCGGGCCCGGGCGGTTATATTTTTCGAGAAAGGCGTCGGAGATCTGCGCGATCTCGTCGGGATGCAGGGTTGTTTCGGCGGATTGTGTCGCGTCGTTAGGCATGGTTAGTCCCCAATGCCGGCTTGCGCCGGCGCCATGATCGGCGCTGTCTGCGCTGCTTCCACAAATGCTTTTGCGTTGGCTAGGGGCGTTCTGGGCAAGATTCCGTGTCCGAGATTCAGAATGTGGCCCAAGCCTCCGGTTTTCTGCACTGCGGCGCGCGTGGCCTCTCGAATCTCCGATTCGCTGCCGAGCAAAACGTGCGGGTCAACATTTCCTTGTAACGCCACTCGACGGCCAAATAGACGCCGCGCGTCGGCGAGGTCGGTCTGCCAATCCACGCTAATCACGTCCGCTCCGGATTTCGGCAAGCTTTCAAGGAAATGTCCAGAACACTTGGCGAACAGAATTTTCGGCACGCCGTGATTGCCGCTGGTTTTCGTGAGGGATTGCAGGATCATCTGGGTAGCGGGCAATTCAAACTCTTCGTATTCCTGCCGCGAAAGTTCTCCCGCCCAGGTATCGAAGAGCTGGATGACAGCGGCGCCTGCGGCGATCTGCATTTGCAGGTACGCGGTTGTGGCTCGCGCGATCCGCTCAAGAAGTTCGCGTACGAGCGCAGGCTCGGTGCGCAGCATTTCCTTTGCCTGCGAAACATCGCCGCGCGTTTTGCCTTCGATCATGTAGCAGGCAAGCGTCCAAGGGGCGGCGGCGAATCCGATTACCGGCACGTGGGGGCCGGCTTCGCGGCAGATAGCACGAATTGCGTCGCCGACAAATTTTGTGTCGCGTTCGGGATCGAATTCGCGGAGACGACCGATCTGCTCTGCGTTGCGCACGGGATTTGAGAGCAGCGGGCCGGACTCAGGTACGTCCAGCGGCAAGCCCATGGCTTCCGCCACGATTAAAATGTCCGAGAAAACGATAATGGCATCTACGCCGAGCGCGCGGAACGGTTGGAGCGACACTTCGGCGGCCAGCTCAGGCGTCTTGCAGATCTCCAAAAACGAGTGCTGCGCTCTAACAGCTTGATATTCAGGCAAGCAGCGGCCCGCCTGGCGCATGATCCAGACAGGGACGCGCTCGACCGTTTCAAATCGGCAAGCACGGAGAAATAGCTCTTTTCGAGTCACGCTGGAGCGCGTCAACTGGGGCATAGGTTCTGTGCCATGATAGCAGATGGCTTACAGGCCCGCACGCGTCGATGGCTGGCTACGATGGTAGTAGCTGAGCCGAATCGGGCCTATTCAGCGGTATACTGTTCGGGCAACGGGGAGCATCTACCGTTAATGGCACAACAACTGGGCTACCTGAGCCTGGCACTCTACGTCGCGAGTTTTCTGTGCTACGCTCGAAACTTGTACGTGCCGAACGTATGGATCGGGCGTTTGGCGACCCTTCTTCTGGCCGGCGGAATCGCGGTGCAATACTTCTCGCTTTATCAGCGGTCCCTTTTGATTCAGTCTGTGCCATATGACGACCTCTATGGCTCCATGTCGTTATTCGCCTGGCTCCTGGGAATAACTTATCTTGGGCTGGAATTGTTCCATCGGCAACGATCGGTGGGAGCGTTTGTGACGCTGTTGCTGGTGGCTTGGGTGGCGAGTCTCGGGTTTATCAGCGCTGGCGCGCCGACGGCGGGTGTTCCGGCGCGCGGGCCTTTGTTTGCATTTCACGTTACGCTGAATACCTGGGCCTATGCGGCATTTGCGCTCTCCTTCGTGCTCAGCTTGGTCTATTTGGTGCAGGATCAAGTTTTGCGTTCGCGGAGGTTGGGGGCGGCGTTCTGGCGTTTTCCGGCGCTAGATGTACTCGACCGCATGGCGCGCAGCAGCGTCTATGTCGGACTTGTGGCACTGGCGTGCGGGGCGACTATGGGATTTGTGTGGGAACATCGTCTTCGCGGTACTTATTCGTTTGGGGATCCAAAGGTAATCGTCACGTTTGCGATTGTGGTGGTTTACGCGGCGTATCTGTTGCTTTCGCGCCACGCCACATGGCGCGGCGCGCGCGCAGCGCTGTTGTGCGCCATGAATTTCGTGATCGTGCTGTTCAGCTACACGTTCGTCAATTTGTATCTCACAAAGTTTCACCGGTTTTTCTGATGCCCTCGCTATCAAAAGCAAATTCGGGGCAGTCTGGCGCGATACGGATCCAGATTGCCCTGATCGGCTGCAACCATCGGACGGCTCCCGTTGAGTTGCGCGAACGCATTTCGTTCACGCCGCAACAAGCGCTGCAAGCCGCCGACGAGTTGCGGGACCTTGGAATTCTCGAGGAAGCGGTGGTGGTCTCCACATGCAATCGAAGTGAGCTTTATGGCGTTCCGGGCGAAGCGAATCCCGCACCAGCCGAAGCCATGGAAGATTACTTCCGGTCGTTTCACCGCATACCGAGCGCGGACCTTGCTGGGCGAATTTATCGCTGGGCTGGGCCTGATGCGGTCCGTCACCTTTTTCGCGTGGCGGCGGGAATTGACTCGATGATGCTGGGCGAGGCGGAGATTTTAGGGCAGCTTCGCACGGCTTATAGCCAGGCGCTCGATCATGGAGCGACTGGGCCGGTATTGAATCGCGTTTTCCAGGGCGCGCTCGAAGTGGGTAAGCGCGTGCGAAGCGAAACGGAAGTGGGCGCGCGTCCCATGTCTGTTGCGCTTGCGGGAGTGAAGCTCGCAGAGAGAGTATTCGGAAATCTGAAGGGTCATTCCGCGCTAATCCTGGGAGCCGGGAACGTGGCGGAACAGGTGATCGAGAATCTGCGCAATCGCGGCATTGGCAGCTTGCGAGTTGTGAATAGGTCAATCGATCGCGCGGCGGAGCTGGCGAAGAAAGTCGGCGGCGAGGCGGTGGCCTGGGAATCGCTCGAGACCGTGCTGGGCCTGCCGGACATTATGGTCACTTCGGTTAGTTCCAACACGCCCGTACTTACGCGAGAGCTCCTGGAGCGTGCCATTGCTGCGCGCTCAGGGCGCCCGGTGTTCGTGGTGGATCTTGCCGTGCCGCGCAACGTCGCTCCGGAAGCGGCCGGACTCTACAATCTTTATCTCTACAACATTGACGACCTTGGCGAAATCGTGGAGCAGAACAAAAAGGCGCGCGAAGTCGAAATTCCGCGAGCCGAGGCGATCATTTCCGAGCACATCGCAAAGTTCGAAGCTTGGCGGACCGCGCTAGAGGCGGGATCGATTGTTGACGATCTTCGCGGGCAATTTCACAAGCAGCGTGAATTATTGATTCGCCAAAAACTGGCGGAGATGGAAGATGTTTCTCCGAGCGAGCGCGCGCGCATCGCACACATCACCGAAGAATTGATCGAGCGCGTGCTGGAGCAGCCCTCGAAGAGAGTTCGCCATGGGCGCGGGATGCGCGGACGACTGGCGGGCCTGGAAGCGTTGCGGCACCTTTTTGGCCTGGACGAGGACAAAGAGTGAAGCCGCTGCGCATCGCGACGCGCGGCAGTGCGCTCGCTCTGTGGCAGGCGAATTACGTTCGCGAACGCCTCGCGCAATTGCACGGCGTCGGCTGCGAACTGATCCGCATTCGAACTTCCGGTGACAATTTTCAAAACGCGTCGGTGGCGCACTTCAGCCAAGTTACTGGGACGAAGGGCGTTTTTATCAAGGAACTGGAAGAGGCCCTGCTTGCAGGAACCGCGGACCTGGCAGTTCACAGCATGAAAGATGTGCCCACGGAAAACCCCGGGGGGCTGGTTTTCCCGGCGATCGCAAAACGCGAAGATGTGCGTGACTGCCTGATTTCTCGGGATGGCGCGAAGTTGAAAGAGCTTGCGGCGGGCGCGCGCGTGGGAACCTGCAGTCTTCGGCGGCAAGCGCAATTGCGGCATCACCGTCCCGATCTTGAACTAGTGGACTTGCGGGGCAACGTGGATACGCGGCTGAAGAAAGTAGCCGCGGACGAATTTGACGCCATCGTTTTGGCTACGGCTGGAATAAATCGGTTGGGCGCGAGCGACAGAATTACGGAGATTCTTTCGACCGAAATTGTGCTGCCTGCGGTGGGGCAGGGCGCGCTGGGGATTGAAACTCGCGCGGATGACCCCGAGACGCTGCGGCTGGTCGCTGTACTGGACGACCCCGAATCGCATTCAGCGGTGACAGCCGAGCGAGCGCTGCTGCGCGAGCTGGAAGGTGGATGCCAAGTGCCGCTGGGTGCCTGGGCACGGCTGGAGAATGGGCAGTTGCGATTGGAAGCAGGAGTCTTTTCTGTAGATGGAAAGGAATTTGTGCGCAGGGAACTGCGCGGGCGCGCAGAGGCTGCTGAAAAACTTGGCGTGCAGCTGGGCCAAATCTTAATTGAAGCTGGCGCGGACAAGATTCTGCGCCTAGCGGGGCGTTCTGTTGGACGCAGTTAAGAAGCCGCTGGCAGGGAAACGCGTGGTTGTGACGCGCGCGACGGATCAGGCTCACGAACTGGCGCATTCGCTCATGGCGCTGGGTGCCGAAGTCGTTCTGCTGCCCACGGTGAGCTTCGCCGCCGTTGAAGATTCCCGTGAGCTCGATGCGGCCCTGCGGCGTTTTGCCGAATTCGACTGGATTCTTTTTACCAGCCAGAATGCGGTACGATTCTTTTCGCAGCGCATGCGTGAACTTGGTCTGGCCGATAGCTTGCAATCGCCACGGCCTTTGGTGGGCGCGGTGGGAACCGGCACGGCAATCGCGGCAACCAGTGAAGGATTTCGTGTGGATAGGATTCCGAAAAGTCACAGCGGCGAAGCGCTCGCTCGAGAATTATGGGGCGCCATTGGCGACCGCCAAGTTCTTTTGCCGCGAAGCGATCGCGCCGACGATCGTTTGCCAAACGCTCTGCGCGAAGCTGGTGCTCGGGTCACCGAGATCGTCGCGTATCGCACCGCCGTCCCCGATTCGCTCGATCCGGAAATTCTAAAAAGCATTCGAGACGCGGAAGTGGATGCAATTGTCTTCGCCAGCCCCTCCGCGTTTCGGTATTTATCGGAGTGCATTGGTGCGGCGGAGCTTGCTGAGCTCTCCAATCGGGTGCAATTCGCGGCGATAGGACCAACGACGGCGCGCGCCATGCGCGAGGATAGAGCGCGAGTGGATATCGAAGCAACCGAGTCTTCTGCTGCGGGGCTGGCGGATTCGATTGCAAAGTATTATCAGCGTCAGCATTCAACAGCGAGGCCCGCATGACATTTCCGGTGCATCGGCCACGACGCTTGCGGCGCACCGAAGCGCTTCGCGGATTCGTTCGCGAAACGCGACTTACTGCCAGCAGGCTGGTGTATCCAATGTTTGCTTGCCCGGGCGACAAAGTGCGCAAGGAAGTGAGCTCGATGCCGGGCATCTATCAACAATCTGTGGACCAAATCGTGCAAGAGTGCCGCGAGGTCGCGGACTTGGGTATACCGGCGGTGATCCTTTTTGGCCTGCCGGAACACAAAGACGAGCTTGGCTCGGAGGCTTACGACGCGAATGGCGCCGTGCAACGTTCGATTGAAGCGATTCGGAAGGCAAAGCTTGACCTGCTGGTGATTACCGACGTGTGCCTGTGCGAATACACGAGCCACGGGCATTGCGGTGTGATTAGAGGACAAGAGGTACTGAATGATCCCAGCCTGGTGCTGCTGGCCGATGCTGCGCTTTCACACGCGCGAGCGGGGGCGGATATCGTCGCGCCGTCAGACATGATGGACGGGCGCGTGGCTGCGATTCGCCAGAAGCTGGACGAGAACGAATTCGAGAACGTAGCCATCCTTTCTTACGCCGCGAAGTATTGTTCCGGATTCTATGGGCCGTTTCGAGAAGCGGCGCAGTCTTCGCCACAGTTTGGCGACCGGCGCAGCTATCAGATGGATCCGTCGAACGCGCGTGAAGCTCTGCGCGAGGTGGCGCTTGATCTGGAAGAAGGCGCGGACATGATTATGGTGAAACCGGCGTTGCCATACCTCGATGTCATTCAGCGTGTGCGCGAGAAATTCGACGTTCCAGTGGCGGCTTACAACGTGAGCGGAGAATATGCGATGGTGAAAGCTGCGGCGCAACGCGGCTGGCTGGATGAGAAGCGCGTGGTGCTGGAAATTCTTACGGGCATTCAGCGAGCTGGCGCGGAAATAATCCTGACCTATCACGCGAAGGACGTTGCACGCTGGTTGAAGGCCTGCTAACCGCGGACAGTAGACTTCCGCCCTGAATTTTCTTCCCGCTAGTGTTCCTGCATGGACGCAAGGCTTTCGTGGGCTGCTGCGATGGCACGCTCGATGTCCGCGTCCTGGTGTGCGGCGGAGAGGAATAGCGCTTCGAATTGCGAAGGCGCAATGAAGACGCCGCGTCTCAACATCTGGTGAAAAAACTTAGCGAAGCGCGCTGAGTTGGTCGTTTTTGCGTCCGCGTAGTTGCGTACATGCTGATCGGTGAAGAACAGGGTGAGCAACGAACCTGCCCAGCTTACTTCACCGCTGACCTTTGCTTCCGTCAACGCGGAGCGCAAGCCTTTGGCGAGGCGTTCGGTTTTGCGATTCAGGTTTTCGTAAAAACCCGGGACTTCGAGTTTGGGAAGCGTAGCGAGTCCGGCACGCATCGCCAGTGGATTTCCAGAAAGTGTGCCGGCTTGATAGACCGGGCCCAGCGGCGCGACGAGCTCCATGATTTCACGTTTGCCGCCGTAGGCCGCAACCGGGAGACCGCCTCCGATAATTTTACCCATGACGGTGAGGTCGGGATCGATTTTGTAAACGCTTTGCGCTCCGCCATAGGCCATGCGAAAGCCGGTGATGACTTCGTCGAAGATCAGAAGCGAGTTTTCTTTTTTGGTGATGGCGCGCAAGCTTTCGAGAAAACCTGGAGCAGGCGGAACGACTCCCATGTTTGCGGCTACCGGTTCGACGATTACAGCCGCAATCTTTCCGGGATATTGACCGAAGATGTTCTCCAGAGCTTCCAAATCATTATAGGGAGTGTTCAGCGTGAGGTTGGCGAAGGCGTCTGGAACGCCTGGAGACGCGGCGATGCCCAGCGTGGCAAGGCCCGAACCCGCTTCGGAAAGGAAGCCGTCGGAATGGCCGTGATAACAACCTTCGAATTTGACGATCAGATCGCGGTGGGTGAATCCGCGGGCTAGGCGAACGGCGGACATCGCGGCTTCCGTTCCGGAGTTCACGAAGCGCACCATTTCGACGGAGGGAATTGCTCTCGCGATTTTTTCGCCGAGTTCCACCTCAAGTGGAGAGGTCATCCCGAAGCTGGTGCCGCGAGCTGCTTGATCGGAAATGGCGGCAACAATATCCGGATGGGCGTGGCCGAGAATCAAGGCGCCCCAGGAACACACGAAGTCGATGTACTGGCGGCCGTCCACGTCGAATAGACGGGCGCCTTTGGCGTGGTCAATTATCAGTGGGGTGCCGCCGACGGCGCGGAAGGCGCGGACAGGGCTGTTCACCCCGCCGACAAGAGTTTTCCTACCTCGTTCGAAAATCTCTTTTGAACGTGGGCGGGCATCTTGGGCTTTCAAGTCTTTCGGATTCTTCATTGTTCCGCTAGCCATGGAAATGCGCTTTCTCCATCGATCGATTCTGACTCGTTCACCCTTTGCATGGGTCATCTTAGAGACGCTCAACCTCGAGTGCAAGCGTAGCGCGCAAGTTTATATCGCCGGAGATGCCTGCGCAGGGACAGGCCTGCTTCATTCGAAGCTTACCTAAAAGTGAAAGTTCCCGGCGAAAGAGCTTCGAATCGCCAATTTGCGTTGCCCTAATGCGGCCGGGAAACTCTTTTCCTGATTGCGCCCTTGGTAAGGGCATTGTTGTGGCATGAGGCACGCGGGAAGCCCTGTGACCGCCTGCAAATAAACAAGATAGCTACGCCAGTCAATGGTGCCACCTGTGCTTTCTCAACGGTCAGTGCAACTAGGAGAATCCCCTTCCATGATGTTGGCTGTAGCCGTCTTTCTATTACAGTTCCAAGCAGCACCAGCGGCCGTACCTGCTGCAATTGCCGATTCATTGGTAAGCAGCGCTTCCATCCCGGCGGATCGAACGTTGCGGAAAATACCGGACTCCACAGCAAACACCGACAATTCTGACACTTTCAAACCGGCGCCCGAGGAATCGAGTTCCACATCTTCCGCTCTTCGCTTGCGGATGGATTCAATCTATTCCGACGATAGGCGAAGCCGGGCCGGCGTAGCGGGCACTTTGCTGACGCAGAATTCGCAATCCTTTTCGACCATACGGATACCGGAAGCAAATGAGAAGCGATACGCGATTCGCGAAGCAGAGTCCGTGCCGGCGCGGCGCGAGTGGCTAGCGCTGGCTATGCTGGAACACAGTGCGGCAAGCTTTGACGCCTACAGTACGCGACAAGCGATTTCGCGCGGCGGAGTGGAAGAAGATCCGCTGATGCGACCGTTCGCGCATTCACCGGCTATGTACGCAGCGGTTCAGGTGGGCCCGGTTTTGTTCGACTTACTCGCGCGCCACATGCAGCGCAGCCAATACAATTTCGAGCGGCGCACCTGGTGGGTGCCGCAGACGGCCAGCACGGGACTATCGATTTTCGCGGGAGTTCACAATTTGGGAGTGCCGCGGCACCTCTAGATTTTGTGGCACGGTGGCTGCATGAAATCTTTCTCTGGCGGGGAAGATAAGTAAAGTAAGGACACCCGATGTCCCTCTCCCGGGTGTCCTTTTTATTTTGTGGATCACTTGGAGAAACCGGCCGCTGCGCGAGCTGCCGCCGGAGTCGCGCCGGCCATCCGCTTGGCCGTCCAATCCGCAGCCCGGCGAGACGCCTCTACTGCGGCATAAACCAGAGACTCAGGGCCCACGGAATCTGTGTTGGCAAAAACGACACGCTCAAGCGGCTCGTTCGCCGCCGGAATTATTTTGGTGAAGACTCCGGGGGCGGACAAAAACATTGGATGGCCGCGGCGATAGACATGAACCTCGATTGGGTCGGGAGAGAATTCGGGCAGCAGCTTTTGGAAATCGTGCAAGACATTCTGTGCGATTTTTTGGCAACTTGCGACTTGCAATAGCTTGTCGCGGTGTAACTCCGATACCGGCGTGTAAAAAGTAAGAATATTGTTTTTCTGTTTGTAGCCCGGTTGCTTTTGCAGCACCCAATCCGCGACCACGACGTCACAAAACGAAGTTCCGGGGCACCAGGAATCGTAGGCGCGGTTGTACACAGGCTGGTCGTAAATCATGTTGAGTACGAGATAGGGGCAGTAGCGGAAGGACCTCATGGCGTCGGTTTGATCGTCGGAAAGCCCGGACACGATTCTTGAAGTGATGAATTTCGGTGTAGCCATCACGACGAATTTCGCGGCGACCGTGTGCAATGCGTTTTCTTGAAAATAAGTGACGTGGGCTTCGGTTTTCTGTGGGTCCACGGAAACGATTGTGGCGCCGGCGATCATTCTGTCGGCGGATTTTGCCTGCAGAGTTTGGCAAAGCTTTTGCGCCAGGATGGCATTTCCGCCGGGCAGCGTGATGCGCGTATCGTGCGTAGCCGCGCCAGCCATGTCTTTTAGTTCATCGAGAGCAACCATGGTGGACGTGTCGTCCGATGCCGCGCCGTAATTGGACGGGCCATAGGTGTCCCACCACAGCTTTACTTCCGGAGCATAAGATTTTAGATATTTTGAGAGCGGAGTGTTGTCGAATTGTTCCTGATTCTTATCCGCGGCAAGCTTAAGCATGTCCGTCCGGAATTTTTTGAAGCTTTCGCGCACTGAAACAGGGTAGGGAAGCTGGTCCAGACCGGCGCCCCAGGTATCGGCGACCCATTTGCCGTTGACGATGGTCGGATCGGGGCAATTAATCGGTAGTGGAGTTAGTCCTAATTCGCGCGCGAGGTAATCGCTTGCAGTGCCGCTGTAGTCAAACGCCGAGCCAGTACAGAACGGCTGCCCCTGATACTCCTCCATGGTTGCATTGCCACCCCAATGAGATTCTTTTTCGATCAACAAGAAATCGAGAGACCCTAGGAAGTAGGCCGCGCTTAATCCGCTGATTCCTCCGCCCACGATTATGACGTCGCAGCGTTTCGAAACGGGAGGCCTGGCGAAGGTATGACCATCGCGCACCTGATGGCAAATTTCGAAATGGTCGCCAGTAACTTCCGGAGCGGGGGAATCTTCTGCGGCAAGAAGCGATAAATCCACCGGGCAACCGGCGGCCATGGAGCCAACCACGATAAATTTCAGGAAATCCCTACGGCTATCGGTCATTAACTTCTCCTTCGAGCGCTGAAGGCAGCAACGCCTCTGCGGCGGGCGACTCACCGGCGTGCTGCGTGCGTGTACGCAGCCGGTACCAGATAAGAATTGTGGCGATCGAGAACAAAAGAATCAGGGTGGAAATCGCGTTTATTTCGGGTGTGATTCCGCGGCGCAGACGCGACCATATTTCCAGAGGCAGAGTGTTGTCGCGTCCAATCAAAAAAAAGGTGACGGCGATTTCGTCCAGCGAAAGCGTAAAAATCAAAAGGGCAGCGGCAATCAGGGAGACTCTCAAGTTCGGCAGCGTGATGCGCCAGAACGTTTTCCAATGATTCGCGCCCAGATCGAGGGATGCCTCTTCTTGCGCGCGGTCCATCTTTTGCAAACCAGCGAATATTTCAGTGGTAGCCACAGAAATTAGCGCGGTGCCATGGCCCAAGGTTACGGTGAGCAAACTGAGTTTCATCCCCAGCGCGACGAAGAGCATGAGCAACGAAAGGCCGGTGATGATTCCGGGCAGAATGAGCGGCAGGAGGACGAGGCGGCGGAAAAGGGTTTTGCCAGGGAATTGCGCGCGGTCCAGAGCGAGCGCCGCGGGTAATCCCAGAGCGAGGGAAATAGCAACGGCAAAGGCGGCGACGATCGCGCTGTTCAGGACCGCGTCCCAAAGACCGGCGTCGGCAAAAAGTTGGCGATACCAGTCTAGAGTCCACGCTGCGGGAGGAAAGCCTCCTACGCCGGAGCCATTGAAGGAATACACGACCAAAACTGCGATCGGGAAATATAGAAAGGCGTAAACGAGCAGCGCGTAGCTGGCAAGAAGCGGAGCGCGCGAGGATTGAAATGCGCCGCTCATGAGATGGTGAACCGTTTTTCCAGGCGTTCAGTGGCGAAAAGAAGCGTTACCACCAGCAGCAGCATACAGAAAGAGATCGCCGCGCCGAGGGGCCAGTTGTAGGCCGCGCCGAACAGACTGACTACGATGTTGGAAATCATGATGCCACTCGGTCCGCCCACGAGCAGTGGGGCGAGAAAATCCCCAAGGGTGAGGACAAATGCAAACGTCGCGCCCGCGAGAATTCCGGGCAGAGACAGCGGCAGAATCACATGCAGAAACGTTGAGAACGGAGACGCGCCGAGGTCGTGCGAAGCTTCCACCAGATTGCGCGGCACATGCTCTAGCGAGGCGTAAATAGGCAAAAAAGTGAACGGCGTATAGATGTGCGTAAGCGTGAGAATTACGGCAAAAGGACTGTAGAGAAAAAATTCCACCGGCCGATGAGTGATGTGAAGGTATTGCAGAAATCCATTTAGAACGCCGTCGCTGCCCAGAATAGTTTTCCAGGCGTAACCGCGCACCAGATAGCTGGCCCACAGCGGAATGATCACAAGCTGGTATAGCAAATCCTTGCGTTTTGCTCCATGGAACGAAAGATAATAAGCGAGAGGATAGCCGAGGAGCAGCGCGAGTAAAGTTACCGCTCCGGCGATTCTGATCGAACGCAGCAACACAGTGAGGTACAGCGGGTTCCGAAATAGCTGCGCATAATTTTGCAGGTTCCAATTCTGTAGGACCACCTGTAGCGACGAAACGGACCAGAAGCTGTAACAGAAAAGGGTTGCGTAGGGCACCAGGAGAAAAAAGGTCACCCACAAGAGCGGCGGGATCGTTACGCCGGCTTTGTACGCGCGAGAGTACATAAGTTATGTTTCGCTTCCTTCCTGCACACGCACTGCATCCCCGGCATTGAATTCGAACTTCTGCTGGCCGCTTAATGCTCCTGGGCTAGGGACGCGCGCGCGCATCGTTTGCGAGTTGCCGCAATCGATTTCCAGCAAATCCATAGCGCCGCCAAAAGTTTGATTGCGAATCTGGCCATGAAAAGTCGCCGTGTCGCCGGAGGGGTTCGCAGAAGCGACGGAAGCGAGACGTATTGCTTCAGGCCGCAGAGAAAACATGGCGGGCCCCGACGGTCCTGCTGCCGGCCACGAAATGGACCCGGCAGTGGCCATTCCGTCGCGCATGTCGGCGCGCAACAAATTGGTTTGACCGATAAACTGCGCGACATAGGCCGTTCGGGGATGTCCATAAATTTCGCGCGGCTCGGCCACTTGCTCGAGCCTTCCGGAGCGGAGCAGGGCAATGCGGTCGGAGAGCGCCATGGCTTCTTCCTGGTCGTGCGTGACGAAAATAAAAGTGATGCCCACCTCGCGCTGCAGCGATTTCAGCTCAATTTGCATCTGGCGCCGCAAATTCGCATCGAGAGCGGAGAGAGGTTCATCCAGGAGCAGAACGCGAGGACGATTGACGAGCGCTCGCGCCAGGGCCACACGCTGTTGCTGTCCGCCACTCAAACGCAAAGGTGCGGACTGCGTGAATTCGCTCATCTTCACCATGGCTAGAGCTTGCTTGACGCGGTCAGGGATTTCGTTGCGCGGCGCGTTTTTCGCCCTTAGTCCGTAGGCGACATTTTCAAAAACTGAAAGATGCGGAAAAATCGCGTAACTCTGAAACACGGTATTCACCTGGCGGCGGTATGCGGGAATCTCGTTGAGCCGCTCGCGGCCTATCCAGATTTCTCCGCCATCCAATTGTTCAAAACCGGCGATCAAGCGGAGCAAGGTAGTCTTGCCCGAGCCGCTTTCGCCCAGGATGGTGAGAAATTCGCCGGAGGCCACGTCGAGAGAAATTCCGCAGAGCACGGCGCGTTTCGCGAAACATTTTTCAACTTTTTGAATGGAGAGCAACGGCTCGGCGGAAGGGTGTTCCGCTCGCACCGATGATTGAACTACATTCAAGAAAGGTCTCCGCAAGCAGAACAGCCCGTGAGGAGCGCAGGCGCGCTTATCGAAAGACCCGGACAGGCGCCGGTGCCGTTGCAAAAATTCGAATTCACTGCGTGGCCTTCACTTCGTTCCAAATCTCGTTGTATTTGTCGCGGCGGGGATATTGCTGCCAGAAGTAAATGTGCGTCATGTACTCGTCCACGTTGTCGAGATGCAGGGATTTCTTCTGTTCGTCGCTCATAAGCTGGGCAGACTGCGGGTTGGCGGGGTCGTAACCGGTCACGTCGGCGACGAGCTTTTGCGCGTTGGCTTCAATCATGTATTCCAGAAACGCTGTGGCCAGCTCTTTGTTCTCGCTCGCGGAGGTAATCATCAGATGATCGATCCACCCGGTGGTGTTTTCTTTGGGGATGGTTTCGCCAATCGGGAATCCCACCTTGCGTAAATTGTTGGTCATCAGTGGCCAACCCATTCCGGCGACAATTTCGTGATTCTCGAAAAGGTTGGTGAGCTCTCCGCCGGTGGCCCACACTTTTCGGATGTTGGGCTTCAGTTCGATTAGCTTTTTCTTAACATTTTCCAGTTCTGGATCGGTCAGGTTGTACAAATGGTTCGGATCGGGCTTGTCGTATCCAAGAACTTGCGCGGCCATGCAGATTGTGGAGAGGTCATCCCAAACAGAAATTTTGCCTTTCAGACTGGGGTCCCATAGAACGGACCAGCTGGCGGGCGGAGTTTTAAAGTAGGTGGTGTCGAACAGCAGGGGATTCGGACCCCACACGAACGGAACGCCATAAACTTTGCCGTTCACATGGACCAAAGGCGCGTGGCGCAGTCGGGCAGAGAGCTGGGAGTAGGATGGCAATTTTGCGAGATCGAGCGGAGCAGCCAAACCCGCTGAAGCGATTGAGGTGACCACGTCGCTGGAAGGAGAAATCACGTCGTAGTTGCTCGCGCTGCCTCCGCGAAGTTTTGCAACCAATTCGTCGCTGGTGCCCATGTATGCGGCAGTGATTTTGCAGTGATGCGACTCTTCGAATGCGCGCACAAATAGCGGGTCAGCGTAACCCTCCCACACCAATAGGCTAAGGGTGGGCGTTTTTTTGGAGCACCCGGCAGCCGCGACAAGCGACGCAGTAGCGACGAGAGAAATCAGGACTGAACTTTTTTTCATGGGTTTGCTTTCACTTCCTCTACTGCTTCGAATCTTGCTCTACATACTACGCGATCGTCCGTCATCGTCACTGACACTTTCGTTTTTCCGAAGTCGCGCGGCTTTGTTCCAAATGGATCTTCATTCGCAAAATTAAAATGTTGGCGGCGTGTTCACCCACAGCACCAAGGTTTCTTTCTTGCCGGGATTTTTCCAGTGATGCTCATTGCTGCTTTCGAAATAAAAACTGTCTCCTTCTTCGAGCGTGTGCTTTTCTCCACCGTCCAACACGATTTCCAAGGAGCCGCGCAGGATGTAAAGAAACTCCTCGCCATCGTGGGCGTAGGATTCTCCGCTGCCGGCCGAGGGAGCGATGCGGAAAAGGTGCGGCTCCATCATGGCGGTGCTGCCCCAGGATAGAAGCTCCATACGAACGCCGGGACCTGCCTCTAAGACTTTTCTGTCGGCGGGCTTTACGCGTCCCGGATTAGCGTCGGACGGATTGAATAGGGAAAGAATGTTGACACGATAAAAGCGCGCGAGCCGGCGTAGCGTCGCCACTGAAGCGGTCATCTGGCTGCGTTCGAGCGCGCTCAGGAAACCGGCCGAGACGTTCGCGGCGCGAGCCACTTGCGATAGTGATGCTTTTCTTTGTAAACGCAAACGCCGCAAGCGGGGGCCGACCGGGCTAGCCTTCGGCCGGGCGCTCGCGTGCGGCAAAAGTTTTTGCGTTTTTAGGAGGTGGACAATAGCGGGCGCGTTCATACCGCGAGCGCGGCGAAGAAACCGAGCACGTTTTAAGATGCGCAGATCGGCGTGCGTATACATGCGGTAGCGGCTGCGAGTTCGAATCGGCACAACCAGCCCGAGATTTTCCCACGAGCGAAGAATTGAGGGAGAAATTCCGACAATGCGCGCGACGTCACCGATGCGCAGGTGGCCTTTAACGCGCGCGTTTTTCTGCGAACGCTTGTGAGGCGGCGTCAAAAATCAATTTCCCCTTGACAACCCGTAGGCCTTCTTCTAACGTTCGCGGATTATAGTAAGGTTTTTTCCACGGCTGCAACCAAAAAAGTTGGGGTGAGGCGTCTCGGGGGATTTAGTGGCGCCAGCTTTTCCTGGAGGAGCGGGGATGACTTCAAAAACATGGGTACGCGTGTGTCTATCTGTGTTGTTGGCGTTTCTTTGCTGTGGAGCGGCTTGGGGACAAACAAACGGAACCATTCGCGGAACGGTAGTGGACCAGTCCGGCGCGGTTGTTCCAGGCGCCACCGTGACGGTGACGTTGACCGGAACAGCCGGCACGCGTTCTGTAACGGCGGACAAGGATGGCGCCTTCGATATCCCTGAACTCGCGGTAGGAAGTTACGACCTGACTGCTGAGGCCAGGGGTTTCAAGAAATTCGTGGCCAAGGACATTGTTGTCACCATCGGCCACGTGAATCTTGTCACCGTCAATCTTCAACTAGGAGGATCGAGCGAAACTGTAACGGTCGAGGCCAACGCCGTGCAGGTGGAAACTACGAGCACCCAATTGGGAGCAGTGATGACGGACGCTTCTATTCGCGAGCTCCCCCTAAATACGCGCAACGCCTACGCACTGCTCCAGCTTCAGCCTGGCGTGCAATCGCAACTAGGAGCGGATTTGTTTGCGGGCAGCGAAAACCCCGGCGTTGTATCCGTTAACGGAGGCCGCGGGCGCTCAAACAACTACATGGTAAATGGAGGGGACGGCAACGATATTTTTGTGAATAGCCCTGCTATTCAGCCCTCCCCCGATGCCATCGAAGAATTCCGGGTGCTCACAAACACATTTGATGCCGAGTACGGCCGCAACTCAGGTTCGATAGTCAACGTCGTCACAAAATCCGGGACAAATGCGGTGCACGGCGATTTCTATGAATTCCTGCGGAACGATGTGCTGAACACGAAAGGCTTCTTCGATAATTCGGTGGCGCCATACAAGCAGAATCAATTCGGAGCCACACTCGGTGGTCCGATCAAGAAGGACAAAACGTTTATCTTTGGATCTTACGAAGGGAACCGGCTGCACCAGGGTATTTCCACGGGCCAAGTATTCTTGCCTACCGCGGACGAGGCTGCTGGAAACTTTTCTGAGAACAACACAGCCGCGACATTCGGGGGCGCGATCAATGACCAGACATTCGCCGATACGTTGAGCGCGAGACCCGGGTGCGCTGCTGCGACCGGAGTACCGATAGCAGTCGGAGCGGCATATTCTGCTCTCTTCCCCGGCAACAAAATCCCCACGGCGTGCTTTGATCCTGTCGCGCTAGCCATCTACAACAAATACGTAGCGCCACTCGGAACAGGAACCTTCACAGCGACGCCTCCCACGGTTGTGCGAAACGATCAGTTTACGGTGCACTTCGATCACAGCATCACGACCGCGCAAAAGTTCAGCGCCTACTACTACTTTGAAGACGACGGCCAGACCCTGCCGATTTCGTTCTTCCAAGGCGCGGGCGGGAACGTACCCGGATTCGGCTCAAAGTTCGGCACACGGGTTCAGCAATGGAACCTTAGTCACACGTGGACGATCGGATCGAACGCAGTAAATGAGTTTCGCTTCAATTATTTTCGAGAAGGCGAGCAGATTAACAATCATCCAGTGAACACGCTCGCAAGCGTGCACGATTCATGCGGGACAATTGCTGCGGCGAACTGTTTTCAGGACCCTGCGTTCCCTCCGAGCGCCGGCATCACGACCGACCTTCCGGGCCGAGTGGGACTGCCCTACATAAGTGTTTCGGGTGGGTTCGCGATTGGGAACAATTTTGAAGGAGAGTTGCCGCAAACCGGCAACACCTTTCAGTGGACAGACAATTACACAAGGACGTTTTCGAAACACACCGTCAAGTTCGGCGGGGACGTGCGGCGGCAACGCTTTGACCAGTTCTTGTTCTTCGATGTAAGCGGCGAGTACACCATTACAAGTCAGGCGGTCCAGGATCAGATCCAGTCAGACCCTGCCTTCGCTTCGTATCCGAACTACTTTCTTGGCGCCCCAAATTCGTATACCCAGGGTGCGGCGCAGCGAGAGGATCTGCGGAACACGTCTCTTTATTTATTTGCTCAGGATAGTTTCAAGATAAAGCCCAACCTTACGCTGAACTATGGTCTGCGGTGGGAACTCAACACGCCGTACTACGACACAGGGAACCGGCTGCAGACCTTTCGACCGGGGCAAGCCACCACACAGTATCCGTGTTGGCTATCCATGGAGAACGCAACCGCACTGGGGCTGACTCCAGGCGACTGCGGACAGAACACTACGAATGGCAACAATGCCGTTTTTCCGCTGGGATTGGTATTCCCCGGCGATAAGGGTGTACCTCGCGGCCTGACTTCCACATACTACAAGGCTTTTGCTCCGCGGATCGGCGTCGCTTGGAGTCCGGGGTGGACCGAGGGATGGCTCGCCAAACTCACGGGAGGTCCGGATAAATCGAGCATCCGCGCTGGATTCGGAGTTTTCTACAATCCTATCGAACAGCTCGTTCTCGAGCAGTTCAGCGCCGAGCCGCCCTTTGGCGGCAGCTCGTTCATCACTAACCCGCTCTTCAATCTTCCCTATCTCGGTCAGAATGGCGTTCTGGCCCCGAATCCGTTCGGTGGAGTGATTCAGCAAACTCCACAGACGCCATGCGCCGTGGACACGCCCGGTGGCCCGAACGGGTGTGTCGATTGGTCGAGTTTTCGGGACGCAATCTATTTCGGCGAATTCCAGCCTCATCTCAGGTCGCAGTACGCTGAACAGTACAACTTAACAATCGAGCGGCAGCTCTCAAAGTCAATGTTGCTGCGCGTGGCCTATGTAGGGACTCAAGCCCATCACCTGCTTGCGTCGCACGATCAGAACCCCGGCAACATCCAAACTTGCATCGGCCTGGCCAATCTGGCGAATCTAAATTCGAATAACGTGCTTTCAGCACCAGCGGCCAGCGGTGGAACTCCGACGTCGTGTGGTACCTCCGGCTCGGAATCCGAGTACTTCATTCCATCGGGGACTATAATACCAGCCGATCCGGCTTTGTCCGCTATGCCGGCCCAGCCTTTTAAGGTATCAAGCCTCAACTGTGCTGGTCTTGTGTTGCCTTACAGCGGAGCGCCAGGCGGAAATCCAACGTGCTTCAGCGGACCGGTGGGGCCAAATGGAATAACGCTTGTGGGTACTCGTCCTTTTTCTTCGCCAAACTGCAACCCGTTGACCGGCATCGGATGCCCGAGCGACGGAGTTCCAGTCTTCAGCAACATTTTCGCCGAGGATACCAACGCGAATTCGAACTACAACGCTCTTCAAATTTCTGTCGATAGGAGCTATTCGCACGGCCTGTTGTTCCAGGCGTCGTATACATTCAGCAAAGCGATCGACCAGGGGGCGTCGTTTGAGAATGAACTCAATCCTCTTAACTTCAATGCAACGCGAGGGCTATCCCTGCTGGACGCCAAACACCGTTTCGTATTCAGCCCGGTCTGGGAACTTCCGGTTCCGAAATACGACGGGTTCAAGGGAAAGGCGCTGGATGGATGGGGCGCGTCTGCGATCATTACGTACCAGAGCGGTTTTCCAATTCGGGTGCAAGACGCGAATGACGCGGAACTCGAAACCAGTTTCTTCTTCGAAGATGCAAACACGCCGACGATGACGGCTCCGCTTAAGCGGTTAAACCCGAAGGCGGCTGGAAATTTCTGGTTTGATCCAACGAATTTCTGTGATCAAACCACATCAGGCGCTTGCCCGACGCCGCTCGGAGGTTTCGGAAACACTCCGCACGCGCTCTGTTGCGGGCCGGCGATCAGCAACACGGATCTTGTGATTTCGAAAAAGACACCGATCAGCGAGCGATGGAACACCGAGTTCCGGGCGGAGTTCTACAACGCCTGGAATCACACGCAGTTTAACAATCCAGATGGAGACTTCACTGACTCTACCTTCGGGCAAGTTCTGAAGACTCGCGAAGGTCCACGCGTGATGCAGTTCGGTTTAAAAGTTTTGTTCTAAGGAGAATCGGCAGGTTTAGGCAGAGCGAGGGTGTCCGCTGCGAGCGGCGCTCTCGCTTTGTTGCGTAGAGGCAAGCTGACGCGAATTGGGGCAAAGGGATTCAGGGAATATCGTGAAAATATTTGTGCTTGGCGCCGGGATGATGGGGCGAGCGGTGGTTTACGATCTGGGCCGCGCACGCGATGTGAAAAATATCGCGGTGGCGGACTTCGATCGCGATCGCGCTCACGAAGTCGCACGCACATTTGGCCGCGGCAAAGCTCGCGGGCATTTTGCCGATGTGCGAAAGACGCAGCAGCTTGCGAAACTGGTGCGCGGCTACGATGTTCTGTTGAATTGCACGCAATACAATTGGAATCTGGACGTGATGCGCGTCGCGTTGGCTGCCCGCGTAAATTACATGGACCTCGGGGGACTGTATCACATGACGCGCAAGCAGTTTGCGTTCGACAAAGATTTCCGTCGCATTGGCCGACTGGCCATCCCCGGAATGGGAGGCGCGCCAGGAATTACAAATGTGATGGCGCGGGCGCTTGCGGACCCACTGGACCGTGTACATGCGATTCGCGTTTACAACGCCGGAGCCGACCAGCAGGCCTACGACAGCCCGATCGCTTACACGTTTTCGATTGCTACCATACTCGATGAGCTGACGATGCCGCCGGTGGCTTTCGAAGGCGGGCGGTACGTTCAGAAGCCGATGCTCTCCGAACCCGAACCCGGGAAATTTCGCGCGCCGATAGGTTCGATCACTTTGCGGCACTCCATTCACTCGGAGCTGGGAACGCTCCCCGGGAGTTTTCGCAAGAAAGGCGTTCAGGAGGTATTTTTCAAGATTAATTACGATCCGAAGCTGGTCAACCTCGTTCGCGATCTGGATCAAGCAGGTTTTACTAGCCGGGAGCCCGTGGCAGTGAATGGAACGCGAGTGGCGCCGCGCTCGGTGCTGTTATCCTTAATGCAGCAGAGAGCGCCAAAAAAAAGGCGCGCGATGTTGAGGCCTTGCGTGTAGTTGTAGCGGGTCGAAGCAAAGGCCGCCGCGTCGCGTCGGCGATGGAAATGTGGGCTAACCATTCCAGGCGGCCCGAGCTTTCGGCTGTCGCGCGCGATACGGGATTTCCGGCGGCGATTGCTGCGGTGATGCTGGGCCGCGGCGAAATTCGCGGTACAGGAGTGCAGGCCCCGGAAAATATTGTGCCGCCTGCGCCGTTTTTCAATGAGCTTAAGAAACGCGGATTTACGTTTCGCCAGTGGAAATTGCAGCCTTAATTTTTAGCATCAAATCTCATGGCCGTTAGCCGGCCGATGTTGTACGGAGAGCGTCATGCACGAGGGGCTTCAGAAAGAAATCGCCACGTACGAAAAGCGTACGCCTGGGTCGCGCAAAGCGCATAAACGCGCCGAAGACAGGCTGCCGCTTGGTGTGGCAAGCAATTATCGAGCCTACGAGCCGTATCCTATTTTCGTCCGCGACGGAAAAGGCGGGCACATTCACGACGTGGACGGCAACGAATACATCGATTTCAACCTGTGCTTTGGCGCGTTGATGGCGGGGCACTGCAATCCCGCGGTCATACGCGCGGTTCAGGAGAAACTTGGCACTGGAACGATGTTCGGCATGCCGCACGATCTGGAATGGGAGCTGGCCGAAGAAATTTGCAAGAGATTTCCGGTGCAGATGGTTCGTTTCAGCAATAGCGGGACGGAATGCACCATGCATGCGGTGCGTTTAGCGCGGGCGGCCACAGGCCGGGACAAAATTATTAAGATGGAAGGCGGGTATCACGGCTTACATGATTCCGTGCTGGTTTCTCTGAAGCCGAAAGCGGAGGAAGTAGGCGATCCAAATTTCCCGACTTCAGTGCCGGGCGGTGCGGGTGTGACCAAGGCCACGCTGCAAAATACCTTGGTCGCCCAGTTTAATGACGTAGCGGGCGTCGAACGGCTCTTCGCAAAATATCCGGGAGAGATTGCGGCCGTCATCGTGGAGCCGATCATGATGAACGTCGGCATTTTGATGCCAGAGGAGGGCTATCACCAAGCGCTGAGGGAAATTACAAAGAAAAATGGAGCGCTGCTTATTTTTGACGAGGTCAAAACCGGAGCGAAGCTGGCGCGCGGTGGGGCCTGCGAATATTTTGGAATCAAGCCGGATATCGTTTGCCTGGCGAAATCGATCGGCGGCGGGTTTTCGCTCGCGGCGTTCGGGTCCACGCGCGAGGTAATGGGCCTTATCTCAGACCACAAGGTTTTCCACGGCGGAACATACAACACCAATCCTGTGGCAATGGCGGCGGGGCTGGCTACCTTCAAGGAAGTGCTGACGCCCGCAGCGTACGAGCATGTAAATCGGCTGAACAAGAAATTGCTCGACGGCTACAACAAGGAAATCAGCAAGACTGGTTTGAAAGCTTATGTGGTGGGCGCCGGATCAAACGGCTCGCTGATGTTCGCACCGAAGCCGATTCACAATTATCGCGATTGGCTGAAGATTGACAGCGAACTTTGGCGACATTACTGGTTTGCGATGGTGAATCGCGGCGTGATGGCGCAGCCTTATTGGTGGGACGAGCAGTGGACTGTGTCGGTCGCGCATACCGAAGCCGATGTGGACCGTCATCTTGCGGTGTTCGCCGACGTCGCTCCGGCCTTGGCACAGGCTCAAAAAGAACCGCATGCGGCAGCCAGCAGCGCGCACTGAGCGCTTGTGAGCCTTCGTCACGGTTGCGATTAAGGAGCTGCAAGACGGCTCGGTTCTATTTTTTGGAAGGAGCACTTTGGCTGAGCCAGTTACTCCGCAAAGCGAAACCGCGCATCTGAAACGTGCGCTGGGACGCTGGGACCTTGTCGCGCTGTTTGTAGTTGCCGTTTTCAACCTGAATGTAGTGCCAAGCATTGCAGCGAATGGCGGCGTCACGGTCTGGCTTTGGATTATTTCGCTGCTGTTGTTTTTCTGGCCGCAAGGTATTGCGGTGATCGAATTGGCGCACCGCTACCCTGGAGAAGGCGGCGTGTATTTGTGGGCCAAGGAAGTTTTCGGCGACTTCCATGGATTTTTGTCCGGATGGTGCTACTGGACGAACAACATGATGTACGTCCCGACGGTGATGCTTTATTTCGTTGGCGTGTCGGTGTTCGTATTTCCAAGCCATGAAGCCTTGGCCGACAATAAAGTTTTTGCTGTTACCGCTTCGCTTGGACTGCTGGCAATTCTGGTGGTGCTCAATATTGTGGGACTAGGTGTAGGGAAGTGGATCAACAATTTGGGCAGCATTGGTACCGGCGTTGCGGCGGCGGCGCTGGTCGGCCTCGGAGTGATTGTGTGGCTGCGGTTTGGAACTACCGTCAGCGCGGAAGACTTTCGGATTCCAGCGAATCCGCAATTTCTGCTGAATTCGTTTGGCGTGATCTGTTTCGGACTGGTAGGACTGGAACTTGCGTCGGTGATGGGGGATGAAATCAAGGATCCGGACCGCACTTTGCCGGGCGCGGTGGTGTGGGGCGGGGTGCTTTCGGGCATTCTTTACATAGCGACGACGCTTACGTTGCTGATCGCCGTTAGCAAAAATGAAATCAACGTTTTGCAAGGAATCGTGCAGGCGGTCAGCCACATGGCGCAGAAGGTCGGCGTGGTGTGGATCGTCGCGCCATTCGCGCTGATGTTGAGCATTTCGATCGCCGGAATCGGATCGGCGTGGTTAGCCGGGTCAGCCCGCATTCCATTTGTCGCCGGGCTGGATTCCTACTTGCCGAGCTGGCTGGGGAAAGTTCATCCACGGTATGGGACGCCCTATGCTGCTTTGATCGTTCATTTTGTGGTCTCCACGATTCTGGTACTGATCAGTTTTCTGGGTTCTGGCGTGCAGGAAACTTTTCAGCGGCTGCTATCGCTCGCGGTGGTGCTACAACTGCTTCCATTTCTCTACATGTTCGCGGCGCTGCTGAAGATTGCGGGCAATCCGTCATGGGAGAAAGGGCACTATAGCAAGACCGTGCTTTGGCTCGCCGGCTCAAGCGGGCTGTTGATGACGATTCTGGGGATGATTTTTGCTTTCTCGCCGGCTCAGCAGATCAGCTCGGTCTTGTCGTACGAAGCCTGGATGTTCGGCGGCACGGCTCTATTTATCGGTCTCGCAGTATTCTTTTTCTTCGTGTATGGCCGTCGGAAGGCCGTTGTGCAAGCGGCGAACCGAGTTTGATTACAATTTTAGCGGGAGAAGATCATGGCAAGTGAGGCGAAATCCAGCGTTCGTAAATATCAGTTGTACATCAATGGCGAATTTGTAGAGAGCGCGGGCAAGAAATATTTCACGGTGGTGGATCCATCCACCGAAGAAGTGATGGCCGAAGTGCCGGAAGCGAATGCGGAGGACGTTAATCGCGCCGTCGCCGCGGCGAAAGCAGCCTTCGATTGCGGAGCTTGGCCGCAGACCACAGCGCAAGACCGTGGGCGTATTCTTTTTCGGCTCGCCGAACGCATTCGCAAGGAGGCCGCCGGCCTCGCCGAACTGGAAGCGCGCAATTCAGGCAAGCCCATCGTTGAGGCGGAGTACGACATCAATGACGCCGCGACCTGCTTCGAATATTACGGCGGAATGGCCACCAAGATTCTTGGCCACGTAAATCCCGTGCCGGACAACGCGCTGAGCCTTTCGCTTCGCGAACCCATTGGCGTGGCTGCGCAAATCATTCCCTGGAATTACCCGCTGCTGATGGCCGCATGGAAGTTGGCTCCCGCGATTGCTGCGGGTTGCACATGCGTTTTGAAGCCTGCGGAGCAGACGCCGCTCACCGCGCTGGAATTTGCAAGCTATCTTGCCGACGCAGGGCTACCGCCGGGCGTAGTGAACATCATCACCGGCTTCGGAGAATCTTGTGGCGCCCCGCTGGTAAGACATCCGGAAGTGAACAAGGTCGCCTTCACAGGCAGCGCGGAAGTAGGCAAAGCTATTATGAGGGCCGCCGCCGATACGGTAAAGCGCGTCACGCTAGAGCTGGGCGGCAAGTCGCCCAACATATTTTTTGCGGATGCGGATTTTGAGTCGGCCATCGACGGAGCCCTTTTTGGCGTATTCATCAATCAAGGGGAAGTGTGCTCGGCGGGCAGCCGCATCCTGGTGGAAAGATCCATCTACTCGAAATTCGTGGAAGCGATGAGCGCGAAAGCGAAGACGATTCGTCTAGGCCCGCCGCTCGAGCGCGAAACAAAAATGGGTCCGTTGGTAAGCCAAGATCAATTCGATCGCGTGCGCTCCTATCAAGAAATCGGGAAGAAAGAAGCGAAAGTCGCGGCGGGCGGCGGACGCTCAGCTTCTTTCGCGCGGGGCTACTATGTTGAGCCCACAATCTTTTACGATGTGGATAATTCCGCGCGCATCGCGCAAGAAGAGATCTTTGGTCCGGTGGCAGCAGTCATCCCGTTTACAGATGAAGCCGAAGCGCTGCGGATTGCAAATGCCACGCCATACGGTCTGGCCGCGGCCGTTTGGTCGCGCGACATTTTTAAGGCGTTTCGAATGGTGAAGGCTCTCCGCGCCGGTATCGTTTGGGTGAATCACATGCAGCCTACCTACGTCGAAGCTCCGTGGGGCGGGTACAAGCAATCTGGGTTTGGGCGAGAGTTGGGGCCCTGGGGCATCGAAGAATATTTGGAGACCAAACAAGTTCACATCAATTTGAATGAACAACCTATCGGATGGTACTGAGATGCCTACAATACAATTGCGCACGCCGATACCCGGACCCCGATCGCAGGACTGGATGCGTCGGAGGCAGGCCGCGGTCCCACGCGGCGTTGGGCACGCCACAACGATTTTTGCCGCGCGCGCCGAAGGCAGCGTACTGGAAGATGTGGACGGAAATAAATTTCTCGATTTCGCCGGCGGCATCGGAGTGGTGAACGTCGGCCATCGCGCGCCGAGTGTTTTGGAGGCTATTCGAGAGCAGCTCGGCGCCTTTGTACATACCTGCTTCAGCGTCGCTCCCTACGGAAAATACGTCGAGTTGGCCGAGAAGCTGAACTCTCTTGTGCCCGGGAAATTTGCGAAGAAAACAATTCTGGTGAATAGCGGCGCGGAAGCCATCGAAAACGCGGTGAAAATAGCTCGCAGCTATACACACCGTCCGGCCATTATTTGTTTCGAAGACGCCTTTCACGGGCGCACCATGCTTGCAATGTCGCTAACCAGCAAGACGCATCCCTACAAAGCAGGTTTCGAGCCGTTCGCGACGGATGTTTATCGTATCCCATACGCTTATTGCTATCGCTGTTCGTATTCTCTGCAATACCCTTCCTGCGGGGTTTTCTGCGCCCACCATCTGGAAGATACGTTCAAGCGCGTGGTGGCGGCCGAAGCCGTGGCCGCGGTAGTTGTCGAACCTGTTCTGGGCGAAGGCGGATTCGTTGCCCCTCCCATTGAATTCTTCTCGATCATTCAGGACATCTGTCGACGCAACAAAATTCTGCTGATTGCCGATGAAGTGCAGACGGGCTTTGGGCGCACAGGTGCCATGTTTGCCTCCGAGCGATACGGAATCGAGCCGGACATTCTGGTTAGCGCCAAGTCCATCGCAGATGGATTGCCGTTAGCGGCGGTGACTGGTCGAGCCGAAATCATGGACGCACCTGGCGTTGGTGGTCTGGGCGGGACGTATGGAGGGAACCCGCTGGCTTGTGCTGCCGCGCTTGCCGTGATTGAAACCATGACGCGCGAACATCTTCCAGCGCAAGCGGAAAAGCTTGGGGAAAGGTTCGATGCGCGCGCTCGCGCTTGGAAGAAACGCTGGCCGCTGATCGGCGACATTCGTGGATTGGGCGCGATGCGCGCTCTGGAGCTTGTTCGACCGGGTGCGAGCAGAGAGCCGGCAAAAGAAGAGACAGAACAGGTGTTGCGATACTGCCTTGAGCACGGGCTAATATTGATTTCAGCAGGAACTTACGGGAATGTCGTGCGCCTGCTCATGCCGCTCGTTACCACCGACCAGCAGTTCGACGAGGGCTTAAGCGTGCTGGAAGGCGCGTTGATCAGCGTTTCAGAATCGCTGGCCGTCGAGCCGCGTCACGCTTAATCTCAGATGAGTAAACTGCTCGCGCATTCTCACCGCTTAGAGTAAGGCCATCGCGGAACGGCTTTCCCGTCGAACTTGGTTCATGGTACAGGAGCGAGGGGATTTTTCCGGGCGCCAGCGCAGGAATCTTGTGCCATGGCGGAAGCGTCCGCCAGTGAAGTGGTCGAATTGGACTTCGGCGATGAGTTTGTCGTCGAGCGGCTTCCACTCCAAGGAGTGCTTTGTGCTCCAGCGGCTGAGTCCTCCGGGGGCTTTGCCGGTGAAGCCCGGAGGCTTGATCATTTTTTCGAGCTTCTTGGTCAGGGCGAGACGATCTTCGTCGTGGATCGAAGAACAGAATCCTACGTGGTCGAGTTTGCCTTGGTCGTTGTAGAGGCCGAGGAGTAGGGAACCGACCAGCGGTTTTTTCTCTAGGTAGCGAAATCCGCCGACCACACAATCGGCGGTTCTCCGCGTTTTAATCTTTTCCATGCCGGTGCGCTCGCCGGTTTGATAGGGCAAGTCTCCGCGCTTGGCCATGATCCCGTCCAGCCCCACGCCCATGTGAAACCACTTGCGCGCCAGGGCAATGTCGTCGGTTGTGGGCGACAGGCGGACGACGCCTTCTTCGTCCAAGTATTTTTTCGCGAAAGCCTCGAGGGCTTTGCGACGGTCGCGGAGTGGCGACTTCACAAGCGAGCGGCCTTTTTCGTCAACCAACAGATCAAAAACGAGGAAGACACAGGGCGTTTCCTGGCTCAATTTTAGAACGCGGCTGGCCGCGGGGTGAATGCGCTGCAACAGATCGTCGAAAGAAAGATTGCCGTCGATCGGAATTACGATTTCGCCGTCAAGGACAAATTTATTGGCTTTCAACTTTTTTAATGCTGAGACCAGGTCCGGAAAATATCTGGTAAGCGGCTTACCTGATTTTGATTGCAGGTCAATGCGGGCTGCGTCGCGGAAAGTGAGACAGCGAAAGCCATCCCATTTAGGCTCGTATTGCCATTCCGATCCAACCGGCGGGTCGCTGGCCGGCTGCGCTTCCATTGGGCAATATTTCCTGCTGAGGGGAAGCGTCATAGGAATTGACTCAAATTTACCCGGCCGCGTTCCGAGAGTAGCGGCCTCCATAAATCGCCGATTTTCCTCAGACGCTGCGGAACGTTTTGCATGGTGAAATCCGTCATGCGGACGCCTTGCTCCACCTCTTCCCAAGTCAGCGGAGTAGAAACAGTCGCTTCCGGTTTGGGCCGTACGGAGTAAACCGAGGCGAGCGTCCGGTTCCATGCGTTTTGGTTGTAATCGGCGAGCACCCGCTTGGCGGGACGTTTTGCGATGCGATATTCGGCGGTAATGACTTTTGGATTGCGCAGAGCAATCTCTTTCGAGAATTCTTTGGCGAAGGCCCACACTTGTTTTTGCAGCGGGCCGCGCACGATGGGGACGTACACGTGAATGCCGCGCGATCCTGTGGTCTTTGCGTAACTTTTTATTTTTAACGATGCCAGCGCGTCACGGACTATCAGAGCTGTTTCCAAAACCTGGTTGAACGTGGCGCTTTCTGTGGGATCTAAGTCGAAATGGAGGTAGTCGGGGCGATCCACGTCGTCACAGCGCGCGTACCAAGGATTCAAATCAATACAGCCCAGATTAACCACCCAGAGGAGGGAAGCAAGATGGTTGATGACAGGGAACTCGATCACGTTGCCGGAATGGTGTTCGATCGAACAGACGGGGATCGACGAAGGTCGCGGGGACGGCGCGCGTTTCATGAAGAAAAACCCGCCGGCGATGCCGTTTGGATATCGCTTCATCACCATGGCGCGGTTTCTCAAGTGGGGCAATAGCCACGGCGAGGTGTCGAGATAATATTGAAGAAGATCACGTTTGGTGAAACCGAGGCCGGGCCAGAATATTTTTCGTAAATTGGTTAATTTGACTTCCCCGCCTTCTACCGACAGCTCGGCTTCAGCAACATTTGTTGGTATTTCGACGCTACCAGGGCGCGACGGTCGGTTATGGGGTCTTTTCGCGGCTCTTCGCGCTGTTTTGCCCATCCGAGTCGGCATTTTAGTTAGATGTAATCAACAGGGATGGCGAGTCATCAGAGGACGTTGCTCAAAGGATGGCGCGAGAGTTGCCATTCAGCCCGGCTGGGACTTTGGGCCGCCGCGGAAAAAGACCAGTGACGCTGTTATGGTTACTCCCAGGATTAGGGCGATCACTAGGAGGGAAATAGTGGCAGAAATCGGGAAGTGGTCGCTCACGATCATCTTTGTGCCTACGAAAATCACAATCGCCGCGAGACCTTGATGGAGGAAGCGGAAGCGGGGAAGGATGTCTGCAAGAGCGAAGAAGAGCGCTCGAAGGCCCAGAATCGCAAATACATTCGAGGAATAAACGATAAAGGTGTCGCGCGTAATCGCCAGAACCGCGGGGACTGAATCGACCGCGAAAATGATGTCCATGGCTTCCAGGGCAACGAGCGCGAGCAGCAATGGAGTAACGTTCCATTTGCCGTTCTTGCGGACGAGAAACTGTCGGCCTTCGTCTTCGTTCGCTACGGAAAAAAAACGACGGGTAATGCGGACCAGCCAGCTATTTTCAGGGTGCAGTTTGCGCTTTCGAGGGAGCAGCATTCTCAAGCCGGTGAAGAGAAGGATGGCACCGAAAAAGTAGACAACTGGATGGAATCTTTGCAACAAGGTGATACCGGCAAGAACAAAGACGGCTCTTAGGACAAGCGCGCCGGCGATACCGTAGTACAGGACGCGATGTTGGGAGGCCGACGGAATTTTGAAGGCTTGGAAAATTAGCAGGAAGACGAAAATGTTGTCCACGCTGAGCGACTTTTCCACGAGGTAGGCGGTGAGAAACTCCGCGCCGGCCAGGGGTCCGCGATCATAATAGACCCAAAGGTTGAAAAGCAGGGCGATGCTGATCCATGCCGCGCTTTCGATCAGAGCTTCCTTTAAACCAACGGTGTGCGGACGCCGATGCAGAATGCCGAGGTCGAGCCCCAGCGCGATGAGGACTGCGGAACCAAAAATGAGCCAGATATGTAGAGGGGTTCCAAGCATGTTGGTCAGCGCGCCGACGTCCGCAGAAGTCTAACTGCCGAGACGCTGTGGAAGAAGCTGAATGTTCCGATGGAGAGCTGGACACTCGCGGTGAAAAATGGCGGGGACGACGAGACTCGAACTCGCGACCTCTGCCGTGACAGGGCAGCGTTCTAACCAACTGAACTACGTCCCCGCGATTGTGCCTTTACTGGTGGGCGGTCACGGATTTAAACCGCGGACCTTCCCGGTGTAAACGCGTTCTTGACTACTATAGAGGATTGTCGGAGCGCGGACAAGTGCATCTAAAATACGGAGCTTCCGCCGATACTTCCATTCACGGTTATTCGCCATTAGAGGCGCTTTGATACTACAATTCCCACCACATTTTCCGTTAGGTTTATCGGTGTTTGGCCTCATACAACATCACCTTTCGAGAACAGACTTTTATCAGATGGTGTTGCGTCGACTGTTTGAACCGGCAGAACTAATCAGATGGCACTACTCGCTCCCCAGCGTGCTTGCACACGGCTGCGGTGTCAGTTACGTGCGGGCCCATGCAAGCATCTCTGGATGCTAGTTGTTGCCTCCGAGCTGGAAGCTGCCTTTACGGCGTGAAGGACAATACACCAACGACCGCCCCAATCAGGATGAGCAGCGCCGGATTTATCTTGTAATTCAACAGAAGCAGTAGGACGACCACGGCAATCGTTGCCGTCTCTAGCCCCAAAATAGCTCCCTTCGCCATGGTGAAGCAACCTGCAAGCAGTAGGCCAATGGACACTGGTGCGAGTCCCTGCTGAATCGATCGCCTCCAAGGCCACTTCTCCAGCTTATTCCACAATCGTCCGACGATGAACGTCAGCACAGCAGTTGGCCCGAAAAACGCCAGCACAACTACGACGGCTCCCAGCGCTCCGCCAGCCCACTCTCCGATTGGTACTATCATCATCATGTTCGGACCGGGGGCCACCTGTCCCACGCTGTAGAGGTGGATCAACTGCGGAAAAGTGAGCCACTTGTGAACCTCGACGGTAAGGATCTTCATTTCGGGAAATGCCGCCATTCCGCCCCCAACGGTGAGTAATGAAAGATAAGTGAACACGCGAACAAGCGCCGGAATCTGGTTCATGGGCCCACACTCTCTTTCCGCGCTTTGCGAGGCCGATGAAAAAGAATCGCCAAGAGTCCCACAACTAGGAGCGTACGTGGAACCGACTGATGCAATCGATTCACGGCAATCACCGTCAGTGCCATAAAAACAAAGTCAAACTTGTCTGCGAGCGACTTCTTACTAAGCCCCACGACGGTAGACAGGATCAGCCCAACTGCCGCCGCAGCCACCCCTTTCAGCGCAGCCGTGACCCAGACGTGGTCACCATGACTGCGATAGAATATTCCCACGACGTACATGGTCACAGCGCCGGGCAGGCAGATGCCGATAATCGCAGCGACCGAGCCCAGCGCGCCACGCAACTTCTCGCCCACTAGGATCGCCATGTTAGTGGCGTTCAAGCCAGGAAGGCTCTGGCTGATGGAAAGCATTTCGACAAATTCCTTATCATCGATCCAGCGTCGTTTGATTACGAGGTTGCCGCGGAGATAAGGCACCACGCCTCCGAAGCTGGTGGCTCCGATGATCAGGAATTCGAGAAAGATCTGGCCAATTGAGACTGCAGCCTGGATTATGCCAGTATCAGCTTCTCGCGGCGGAACAAGTTTCGTGTCGGTCTCACTCATGGCCTTGCGTTGCATTCCCCTTGAGACGGTACACCATGCCCGTCTTCGTCGTACCCAGAGAAATCCAGTCCTTCACGTCCTGCTGTAGCGAAATGAAGAATTGTTCGCAGCGCTTCTTGGCCTTCTGGTGGACGTCTTCCCGGAAATCGAATTTCACCTGAAACGCGAATTCCCCTACCAGGGGCTGGTGTTCGCCGCGTGTCCGCCACAGGGCCACGTCGCACTTACCTACTTGACCCTTTCCGAAGTCCAGTTCGCCCAATTTGAGCAGCACCTCTTCGACGATGGCTTCACTCACCAGGCTCACTTTTTCATCGGGCTCTCTCTTTAAGATTCCCAGGGCGGGGAAGACGCGTACCAGCGTCTGCATTGAGGTGCGGTCGGCTTCGTGCACCTGGCTCAAACCGAACACACAATTGTGAGAATAGAGGACTCGGTAGGAGCCAATGCGATCCTTCATCGGCAGTGCCTCGGCTTTGAATTTAATCCGATACTTTCCGGATATCTTTGGGCGAACATCTACCGCCGCTGCCGCCTTCTCATCCGGATGACGATATTTGAAAACGATCTCCGGGTCACCCATCGGGAAACCGTCAACATAAGTGATCCGTCGGCGAAGAATAAAGGCATTGTTGTACAAGCGGAAGTCGGGCGTATCTAGGAAAAGAATTTCGCGGATATTAGGCCGCAGACCAGCCTCCGCATCCGGAATGAAATCCACTTCTTCTCTTTTTGCGGTCTTCTTTACCAGCCTCCCAAATTCCCGGAAACTTTCGACAGAGATAAAGCGGTCCGGCTTCAGAATCAGTTTTGCTTCGAGATACTGTATCTGATCGAAAGGATGACCGTCGGCATAGGTACCAGCGGGATTTTTCCTTGATTGATCCTGTTTTTCGTCTTCCTCGTCTTTCCACTTCTTTTTCTTCTTATCTTTGTCTTTTTTCCCCATGGTCGCGCCTCCTTCTGTGTTCTGCCGGTGACGAAGATGCCCACTTAGGGCGTTACCAAGCACTACGCTAACCTCTTTCAGCCGGGATCGGGCCGTATTCCAATCGATTGAAATGCGGGCTTGTGGTTTGCCTCGGACACACGTTTCTAAAGCCAGACAGCAATACTTTCAATTGTCACTAATGACAGGTCTGGGTGCCGTCTCTAACGGGCTCTCTGCCTTACAGCTGGGAAACATAAGGGTATACACGATACTCGTTGCCGCGAGGCGTTCCCGGAATTCCCTCCAACTTCCGAACACTAATTGGAGGTATCGTCGATGACAAAATCTTGATGGAACAAAGAAGGCAATGACCGCGAGACAGGCAGGACAGCAAGCGCTGGCACAAGACGACACACAATCAAAGATTCACTTTCGTGTAAAGGTCGCGCCGAAGACCCAGCCGGAGACTAAGCGGGATGTCACAAGGTTGGCGGTAACTGCTAACCTTTACCCGCTCTCAGAGGCGTTTACTGCTACACGCTACCCGTCGAAGAACTCCGACGGGAGCGACCTGTGGCCGTGCCTCGGCAATACATCCACCCCCGCCACGGATGGCCCCACCGTTGGCGACCTGTCGGTTACCTTCCCGACCGGCGGAGGAGCGCTTGGTCTTTCGGCACACACCTGGTCGTTATCGGCCCGCGACGGGAGTACGAACGGGTCCAAGCGCGATCTCGTTGGAAGGGAAGCAACAGAGAAATGCGATGAAGGACCTACAGAAGTACCACGAAGAACAACTCGGCAAAGTAGTGCCGATCTCGCAGAGTAAGTAGATTCCAATAAGACAGAGCCGAAATTTTTTGTCGGGCTCTTTTTTTGAGGTTTTTCCGCTACTACACTCCCCACTACAGCAGGCTTCAACGACTTTCAGCCGATTTTAGTATGTCTGTAATCTGCTGAAAATCGGAGGGCTTATGGTGGGCGGTCACGGATTTGAACCGCGGACCTTCCCGGTGTAAGCGGGACGCTCTAACCGCTGAGCTAACCGCCCATGGAACATGTCCATCGTAGCAGAATGCACACGTCTCAGGCTAGGCTTCGCGGCGAGAAATTCCGAAACTCCTGAATTCCTGAGTTTGTAAGAGGGCTTGCCGCTCTCAATCTGAAACCATTCCGCCGCTTTCCCGACCGATGATCTTCAGTTCTCTCCGGCCTGTACTTCAGTACAGGAGCAAAAAAAAGCCTGTACTGAGGTCCAGGTTCTCGCGCAGCGTAACGGATGTTAGCTGATTCACCACGACTGCCCCAGACGCTCCAAAGACGCGCCTGCTCTGCGTGTTACGCTGAATATTCCAGCGGGCTACTGCCGCGGGCGCACATTCATGTCTTCACGACTCGGCGAGATACTCGTTAAAGACAGCCTGATCTCAGGAGATCAGTTGAAGCAGGCGCTCGACTATCAGAAGAAAAATGGCGGCCGGCTGGGCACTTGCCTCGTAAAAATGGGGTTGGTGAGCGATGACGACATCACCGCCGTGCTTTCGCGCCAGTATGGCGTGCCTTCTATAAACCTAAAGTTCTACGAAGTGGACCCCATCGTAATCAAACTAGTCCCGCAAGAAACCGCTATCCGATATCAGATTGTGCCGCTTTCGAGAGTGGGCTCCACGCTTACGATTGCGATGACGGATCCGACCAACGTCTTCGCCATGGACGACATCAAGTTCATGACCGGGTTCAACGTGGAACCGGTGGTGGCCTCCGAATCGGCAATCAGTGAAGCAATTCACAAATTTTATGGCGATGTAGAGAGCGTAGAAGAGCTCGACAAAGTCATGAAGGACCTTGCCGGCGAAGAAGCTTCACTCGAGCTTTCCGCCGAAGAGCAAGAAATGGATTTGGCCACGCTTGAGAAGGCGGCGGAAGAAGCGCCCATCATCAAGCTGGTTAACCTGATTCTTACCGATGCGGTGAAGCGCGGGGCGAGCGACATTCACGTCGAGCCGTACGAGAAAGAACTCCGCGTGCGGTTTCGTGTGGACGGCATCTTGCAAAACGTGATGGCGCCTCCCCTGAAATTGAAAGACGCGATTACCAGCCGGATCAAGATCATGTCGAAGTTGGACATCAGCGAAAAGCGGCTGCCGCAAGACGGCCGCATCATGATCAAGTATTTGAAGGACGGAAAGAAAAAGGAACTCGACTTCCGCGTTTCCACGGTCCCGACACTGTTCGGCGAAAAAATCGTGCTCCGGTTGTTAGACAAAGAAAACCTGCGGCTGGATATGACCAAGCTGGGTTTCGAGCAAGAATCACTGACCAAGTTTGAACGACAGATTCTGAAGCCTTACGGCATGGTGTTGGTGACGGGTCCTACTGGCTCGGGCAAAACGAATACGCTGTATTCATCGGTCGCGCGGCTGAATACCGTCGAAACCAACATTATGACGGCTGAAGACCCTGTCGAATTTCAGCTCGCCGGAATCAACCAGGTTCAGATGAAGGAACAGATCGGGTTGAACTTTGCCTCCGCCCTGCGCGCCTTTTTGCGGCAAGACCCGAACATCATTCTCGTCGGAGAAATTCGCGACTTTGAAACCGCAGAAATCGCTGTAAAGGCGGCGCTTACCGGCCACTTGGTGCTCTCAACGCTGCACACCAATGATGCTCCGTCCACAATCAGCCGCTTGATGAATATGGGTATCGAGCCGTTTCTAGTGGCCACCTCGGTCAATCTGATCTGCGCGCAGCGCCTTGTGCGACGCATTTGTTCAGGTTGCAAAGAGCAGCTACAGATTCTGCCGCAGGCGTTGATTGAGGCGGGCTACACGCCGGAAGAATCGGAGAAGGTGATGATCCAGCATGGCCGCGGCTGTGCCACTTGCAATAACACGGGATACAAAGGCCGCGTCGGCCTATACGAGGTTATGGAAATCAACGACGAATTGCGCGAGTTGATTCTGGTGGGCGCTTCGGCGCTGGAATTAAAAAAGAAAGCTCTGGAAACCGGAATGATTACTTTGCGCCGCAGTGGCCTGACGAAAGTGGCCCTGGGGCACACGACGATGGAAGAAGTTTTGAGAGAAACCGTTCTGTAAGCGGAGGAACTAAATGGCTGGCATCACTTTAAGCGAACTTTTGAAGAAAATGATCGAAATGGGAGGCAGCGACTTGCACCTTTCGACCAACAGCGCGCCTCGAATCCGGGTACACGGCAAATTGCGCCCGCTCGACATGCCTCCGCTGACCGCGGCAGATACCAAAGCGCTGGCCTACAGCGTGCTGACCGACGTTCAGAAGCACCGGCTCGAAGAGAATCTGGAGCTCGACTTCTCGTTCGGGTTGAAGAGCCTGGCGCGCTTCCGCGGCAACATCTTTCACCAACGCGGCGCTGTGGCTGCCGTTTTCCGTACGATTCCTTGGGAAATCAAGAGTTTCGACGCGCTCGGACTTCCCAACGTGGTGCGAGGCCTTTGCGACAAACCGCGCGGGCTCGTACTTGTAACTGGACCGACCGGTTCGGGCAAATCGACCACTCTTGCCGCCATGCTCGACAAAATCAATAACGAGCATGAAGAGCACATGATCACGATCGAAGACCCCATCGAATTCCTCCACAATCACAAGAAGTGCCTGGTGAACCAGCGCGAAGTGCATTCCGACACGCACTCGTTCGCAAATTCACTTCGCGCCGCGCTTCGCGAAGACCCTGACGTCGTGCTGATCGGCGAAATGCGCGACCTGGAAACCATCGAGTCGGCCCTTCGAATCGCCGAAACGGGCCACTTGACCTTCGCGACCCTGCACACGAACTCCGCGGTTTCCACCATCAACCGTATCGTCGACGTTTTTCCGGCCCACCAACAGCCGCAGGTACGCGCCCAGCTATCCATGGTGCTCGAGGGAATCCTTTGTCAATCCCTGTTACCGAGGCCAGATGGCCGCGGCCGGGCCATGGTGATGGAGATTCTGATTCCGACCGCCGCCATTCGCAACTTGATTCGCGAAGACAAGATTCACCAGATTTATTCAGCGATGCAAACCGGGACCGGCGCATCCGGAATGCAGACGTTCAACCAGAGTCTGGCGAACGCTTTTCAACAGAAACAAATCACGCTGGAAGTGGCGCTTGCGCGTTCATCGAATCCAGACGAATTGCAAGATTTGATCAATCGTGGAGTGGTGTCGGCGCCTATGACTGGCCGAACGCCCGTAAATAAGCGGTAACTCAAGATTAGCTAGAGGAGGGAACAGATCATGCCGGTATTCACATATCGAGGAACCAACAAGGCGGGCACGACCGTCACGGGTGAGCGCTCGGCCAACACGAAGGATGAATTAAAGGCCTCGCTGCGCCGTGAGCAAATCAATGTGAGCAAGCTGTCCGAAAAGGGCAAAGAGTTCAGCATCCCCAGCTTCGGAAGCGGCGTTGATTCCAAGGAACTGGCTATTTTTACGCGCCAGTTCTCAGTCATGATCGACGCCGGATTGCCGTTGGTTCAGTGTCTCGAAATTCTGGCGGGCCAACAGGAAAACAAGACATTCCAAAAAATACTGAACGGCACGCGCGCGTCAGTCGAGGGCGGCTCAACACTGTCGGCGGCCATGAAACAGTATGACAAGGTGTTCGACGCGCTTTACTACAACATGGTGGAAGCGGGCGAGACCGGCGGTATTCTCGATACCATTCTTCAGCGCCTCTCGAGCTACATCGAGAAAAACGTAAAGCTGAAGCGCGCTGTGAAGTCGGCGATGATCTACCCGATAGCCGTGCTGGGTATCGCGGGCGGCGTTATCATCCTTCTACTGTGGAAGGTCGTTCCGATTTTCATTACGTTGTTCAATGGCCTTGGCGTAGACCTGCCGCTGCCCACCCGGATCGTGATCATGATGAGCAACTTTATCGGAAGCATCTATGGGTTGCTGATCTTGGTGTTTTTCGCGGGCGTAGTGTTTGCTTTGAAGTTCTGGTATGGCACACCGCAAGGACGGTACGCGATAGACAGTGTCCTGCTAAGGCTACCGTTGATCGGAATTCTCCTGCGCAAGATTGCAGTGGCCCGCTTCACACGGACTCTCGGGACTCTAATCTCAAGCGGCGTGCCCATTCTGGAAGGATTGGATATCACAGCGCGCACTTCGGGCAACGCTGTGGTGGAAAGGGCTATCACTGCGACGCGAAAGGCGGTCGAGGCCGGGCGTTCGCTTGTGGATCCCCTGAAGGAAACCGACGTATTCCCGGGCATGGTGACGCAGATGATTGGCGTCGGCGAACAGACCGGCGCGATGGACGCCATGCTTCAAAAGATCGCAGACTTCTATGAGGATGAAGTGGACGCAGCGGTGAAGGACCTCTTGACGGCGATGGAACCGATCATGATCGTTGTGCTCGGTGTGGTCGTAGGCGGAATCGTCATTTCCATGTATTTGCCGCTGTTCTCGTTGATTGGAAAACTTGCCGGTCACTGAACCCGGCGCCGGCCCGACAAGCGCCTCTGGTGAAACGGAGGCGCTCACTCGCCGCTTTTCACCGGCTCAAAAAATCTCCGATGAGGATCCAGCCGGTGAAGTTAGCGGGACCGGCAACGAATACAAAATGAAATCCGCTACCAGCGTATTTGAATGGCTGCCCTGGCTGGGTCGTGTCCGCTTCCTTGCCATCACTTTTCTGCTGGGTATCGTGGTTGCCGCACGCGAACTCACTCCTATCTCCATATCGGTCCGGTCCTTCGTCCCATTGGTTGCGCTCTGGTACATGCTCGCCGTGGTGTACGTCATTCTGCAAAAGTGGATTCCTCAGGCGCGCGCGCATGCCCCGTTACAGATTGCTTGCGATTTGCTGATTATAACTGGAGTCGTTTACACCACCGGCGCTCAGGACAGCTACTTCATCTCGCTATATCTTCTAGCTATTCTGATGGCGAGCGTTCTGTTTTCGCGGCGCGGAGTATTTTTGGTTGCAGCAGCTAGTTTTGCGCTCCTGGGAACCGTAATCGAGCTGACTTACTACGGAGTGATTCCTCATACGGCGAATTCTGTGCCCACGCCGCGCGTTCTGGACTCCTGGCTGGCCAGCAATTTCTTCGCATTTATCGCCGTGGCATACCTCGGCAGCCTCCTGGCGCTAACACTCCGCAAGAAAGGCGTTGAACTGGAAGCCAAGAGTGAAGAACTGAAAGATCTCCGTGCCTTTAATCAGGACATCATCGAATCGATGCGCGGCGGTCTACTGACGGCTGATCTCGAGGGCCGGATATTGCTCATGAATCATGCCGGCACGGAAATCACCGGACGCGAGTCCGAACCGCTGCGGGGTCAGAGAGTGCAGGATTTATTCCCAGGATTTTGGCCTGTGGACATGGATGGACAGGGCAGCCCACTCGCGGCGAGAAAGGAGATTGAGTTTCGGACTCCAGCCGGAAACGTTCGGTTTCTCGGCCTTTCAATCTCACCATTGCGGACCAGCCAGAACCAGAACACGGGCTTTGTTTACAATTTCCAGGACCTCACCGAATTGAAGCGCCTTGAACGCGAGGTGCTCACCAAGGAGCGCATGGCAGCACTGGGACGCCTTTCTGCAGCTATTGCGCACGAGATCCGCCAGCCACTGACGGCGATGACCGGGGCACTGAAAGAACTGGCGCGTCTCGCGCCTCTCGAGGACGACGACAAGAAACTTGTCAACATCGTCAGCCGTGAGTCACAGCGACTGAATCAAATCATTACGGATTTCCTCGATTACTCGCGTGAGAAGACCTATACGTTCAGCGACGTGGACGTCGTGCCGGTAATCGAGGAAACGCTTTTGCTCCTCGAGCGCGATGCAACGGCGAAAGGGAAGTATCGTTTCGATAGACAGATCAAAACCCGCAGCGTCCGCGCCCTCGCCGATCGCGATGCTTTGAAGCAGGTTTTCTGGAACCTCTGTAACAATGCGTTGCGCGCTATGCCCAACGGCGGCGTCCTTACCGTAGAACTGTATGCCGACGAGACGTGGGTCCGAATTTCAATCCGTGATACCGGCATTGGGCTTGATTCGCGAGAGCTGTCGCGGATATTCGAACCGTTCCAATCCGGGTTCACCGGCGGAACCGGATTGGGCCTGGCCATCGTGTACCAGATTCTGCAAGCGCACCGCGGCCGAGTTCGAGTGGAAGCCGAAAAGGGGCAAGGCGCGGAGTTCGTTGTGGAACTTCCGCGTTCGCTCGCCGCACGCAGCGCTACTGGAAATGCAAAGCGCAAGCAGGCTGAATTAGTCCCGGCAGGGAAAGGCTAACGCACGATGGCTCACTTACTGGTGGTTGACGACGAACCGTCCATTCGCGAACTGCTGGAGATCAGCTTCCGCAAAGAAGGTCACAAGGTGGAAGTGGCCTCCACGGGAGAAGCAGCCAAGTCGCGCCTGGCGGCGCAAATATTCGACATCGTTGTCTCCGATATATGCATGCCGGACATGGACGGCGTTGAGTTGCTTCGTTATAGCAAGGAAGTGTCCCCTTCCACGATTTTCATACTGATCACCGGCGTGCCCACCATCGACACGGCAATCCATGCCGTAAATTTTGGCGCAGATCGCTATGTGGTGAAAGGCGATCGCCTGCTCGACGAATTGCGGCCAGCCGTTCAGCAGATTGCGGAAAACCAGCGCCTGAAGAAAGAAGCGGGGGAATTGCGCCGCCAGATCCGCCGCCTTACAGGTTTCGACCACATCATCGGCACGAGTCCGAAGATGCGCAGCCTGTTCGACATGATCGCCACCATCGCTCCGCAGTCCAGTCGCGTGTTGATTACCGGTGAGAGCGGAACGGGCAAGGAACTTGTGGCTCGCGCGATTCACGAAAACAGCGCTCGCGCGAAAACTCCGTTCGTCACGATTAATTGCGGAGCGTTCCCGGAAACGCTCCTGGAATCCGAGCTTTTCGGATACATGCGTGGCGCGTTTACGGGCGCGAATGAAAACCGCAGGGGACTGTTCCAGGCCGCGGACGGCGGAACGCTCTTCATGGATGAAATAGGAAACATGAGCCTGACCATGCAGGTGAAGCTCTACCGCATTCTGCAGGAAGGGAAAGTACGCCCACTTGGAAGCAATGAAGAAACCAGCATCGATGTTCGCGTAATCGCTGCAACCAACAAGGATCTCGAGAAGGAGATTGCGGAGGGACGTTTTCGTGAAGACCTCTTCTATCGCTTGAACGTAATCCCCATTCATCTTCCGCCGCTTCGGGAGCGCAGTGAGGACATCCCTCTACTTGCCAGAGCCTTTCTAGACCGGTATTCCAAGTCCATGGGGAAGAAAATCGAGGGCATCGATCCGGAAGCGATGCGCCGTCTGGAAGTTTACGAATGGCCGGGAAACGTGCGTGAATTGGAAAATACGATTGAACGCGCCGTCGCTTTGGAGACCAGCAAGCGTGTATCGGTAGAGGGGTTGCCCGAGCGCGTCACAAACTTCTATCAGGAATTTCGGTCCAACGGACAGCCGGATAGTAAAACGTACCTCATCCCCGATTCCGGCATGGATCTCGAAAAACTTATTTCCTCTACGGAAAGAGCCTATCTCCTTGCCGCTTTGGAATGTTCCGGAGGAGTCCGCATCCGCGCTGCAGAAATGCTCAAGATGACCTACCGTTCGTTCCGCCACTACGCAAAAAAACACGGAGTCTGAGAACGTCTCAGTTTGGTGCGGGCTGTCAGAGTCTTCGCGGTCGACTTTTTTCGGGTTTCTCGCGGAATAATCCCGTGGGATCGCGATACTTCTATACTCCTTCTAAGATTCCAGGCTTCGGAAAGAATCCTAACGCTTGTTTTATCATGCGCCTACATCGCATGCGGCCAAGCCCGGAGGGACCTTTCGCGGCGTTTTCGGCAGCCAAAAATGGTCAAAAATCAGGCAAGAAGAAACCTTGGCGAGGGTCAAGTTCCGGCCTGCCAACTAAAGTACCTTCCATCCGTCTGATAATACGAGGCATAGCCAACTGTGTCTTGTCGGTACACAGCTTGCGCCATTCTGGCACCGCACTTGCCATTACCGGGGTGTACCCCGCCAGGGAGTACAACGATTTCAGCGGTTTATTCAAGGAGAGAGAAGACATGAATAGGAAACAGAAGGGATTTTCACTCATCGAGTTGTTGATCGTCGTCGCGATTATTTTGATTATCGCGGCTATCGCAATTCCGAACTTGCTGCGCGCCCGCATGGCGGCCAATGAGGCCTCCGCGGTCGGTTCGATTCGTACACTGAACACTTCGGCGGTCACCTATTCCTCCACCTGGGGCGTGCAATTCCCAGGATCGATGGCGGCCATGGGCGGCGCACCGGGCGGCGTGGCAGTTTGCGGCGCGGCTCTATTGATTGACCCCGTTCTGGCTGCGGCCACTGCGGCAGCGACGGCCAAGAGCGGTTATTACTTCACCTATGTGGGCGCCACGGCAACCCCGGCAGTTGGCGGATGCACGGGCTTCCAGACCTACACAGTTGTGGGCCAGCCTGCAACGGTAGGACAGAGTGGACAGCGCGGGTTCTTCAGCGACCAGAGCGGCGTCATCCGTTACACCACGGACGGCAGCGCTCCGACGATCGCCAGCCCTCCGCTTCAGTAATCGCTTTCTACTGTCGCAGGGAGGGGCCGAGCTCCTCCCTGCGTTCAGTTTCGAGAAGCACAAGCTCATACGGGGAGTGCGTTCATGAAAGTCCAGAGCAAACAAAGTATACAGTTCGGCAGTGAAAAAGTTCATAAGCACGGTTCGCGGAATTCCTGGTCGGTTAGAACCTTCTGGTCGCGATCAAAGAGAGAAAACATGGATCGGAGACAGAAGGGATTTTCACTCATCGAGTTGTTAATCGTCGTCGCGATTATTTTGATTATCGCGGCTATCGCAATTCCGAACTTGCTGCGCGCCCGCATGGCGGCCAATGAGGCCTCCGCGGTCGGTTCGATTCGTACACTGAACACTTCGGCGGTCACCTATTCCTCCACCTGGGGCGTGCAATTCCCAGGATCGGTGGCGGCCATGGGCGGTGCACCGGGCGGCGTGGCAGTTTGCGGCGCGGCTCTATTGATTGACCCCGTTCTGGCTGCGGCCACTGCGGCAGCGACGGCCAAGAGCGGTTATTACTTCACCTATGTGGGCGCCACGGCAACCCCGGCAGTTGGCGGATGCACGGGCTTCCAGACCTACACGGTCGCAGGGCGGCCGGCAACGGTAGGACAGAGTGGACAGCGTGGGTTCTTCAGCGACCAGAGCGGCGTCATCCGTTACACCACGGACGGCAGCGCTCCGACGATCGCCAGCCCTCCGCTTCAGTAGTAGTGTGAGCTGGTGGGATGCATCTATGCGAGTCGAGAAAAAAAACATTCCGGCCGAAAGCCCCGCTCGAAAAAATCGTGATTTCCAATCGCGCGGCTTCAGCCTTATCGAGCTTCTTCTCGTTATCGCGATCATCCTAATCATCGCGGCGATTGCGATTCCGAACTTGATTCAGGCCCGTATATCGGCAAACGAAGCTGCCGCCGCAAGCAGCATCAGGACCATCACTACTGCTGCTGTGATTTACTCAACGACTTATCAAAACGGCTATCCCCCTACGATCGTTGCGTTAGGACCTCCAGCAGGCGCTCAAGCTACATGCGACAATGCTGACCTAATAGATCCGATACTGACGACTGCGCCTTTTCAGAAGAGTGGCTACACGTATTCTTACACCGGATCCTCTGCTGTGACAGTTGCCGGGGGTTGTTCCGCACCGGGCTATCAGGCTTATTTGGTTACCGCCGTGCCTATGATCGCAGGATTTACTGGCAATCAGAGTTTTTGCAGCGACGAACCCGGTGTGATTCATTTCAACACAACCGGGGCACTAATCGCCAGCGCGGGCGCGTGTGTTGCACTCCCCGTTCTGCAATAATGTCCGAGTTTGATCTCCGTCCCCATTTTATTCTTGCTAAAATGTACAGGTGATTTGCATTCTCTTCTTTTTCGTCTTTTTGCCCTTCCATCCCTCACAGAAAAACGCCAAGGATGCACGTGAAGTCGCTCGGGCAATCGAAGTTCACTACCATCGGGCAGGCACTCTGAAGGCGCGCTTTTATGAACAGTACTCCGACGGCAACGGAGGTGTGGCCGCGGAATCCGGAACTGTCTACTTCTCGAAACCCGGGCGGATGCGTTGGGAATATGAGTCACCCGAGCAAAAGCTATTCATCGTGGATGGCACGAACGTCTGGTTTTACATTCCTTCTGATCGAACCGCCAGCCGCGCAAAGATAGGTGCCAGCGCGGATTGGCGTACTCCGTTGGCTTTCTTGACAGGGAAGACTGATTTCGACCGGCTCTGCCGCAGCTTGGAAATAGTGGCCAGTGGCGCGGCGGATAAAAGTCCCACTGACCAGCCTGCCGGGCCCAGGAACACGTTGTTGCGCTGCGCGCCTCGCGGCAGCTCGGATGATGCTGACCAGCAGATTCGCGATGTCTTGCTAGAGACTGATCCCGAAGCTCGCCTGGTTCGCGTGGTGGTCCGCCAGCCTGGCAAGCTCGAAACAGAGTTCCGATTCGGAGACTGGGAAGAAAATATTCCGATTTCCGAAACGAAATTTCACTTTCTGCCGCCGCCCGGAGTGGCCATCGTGGACGAATCAACCTTGGCGGGAACTCTGCGGTAGTCTCAGAGGGGTGCTCAGATATGGATTGCTGAGTAGTCGCCCGGGCCTTTTCAAGGAATACACTCGCAGGTCCTAATCCTTCCGTGGCCAGCCAGGCCGTTTGGGCATGTAACATCCTAGTAATGCACTATTGTTGAGCACAAGACTTGCGTCCGAAAGGGTATGGTAAACTGGATATCAAACGTCTCGGTGGGCGAGGCGTCTAAGTTCTCATATGACCGAATTTGTCTGCAAAGTCGGAGATACCTCTGGCCGCACGTTCCAGCAGATGGAAACGGCGCAATCGGAGGCGGAGGCGAGGCAAAGGCTCGTCGACCGGGGTCTTTTTGTCTTCTCGGTGCGTACGCAGTTTGACCTCCTTACCCGATTCAGCGGGTCGAAAAGCGATAGCCGGATACGCCCTGCGGATTTTCTGATCTTCAACCAGCAGTTCAGCACGTTGATTAAGGCAGGTCTTCCGATTCTGAAAGCGTTGGACCTACTGGCCGAGCGAGCCGCCGCTCCCCGCTTAAGACCCATTCTTCGAGACGTGCGGCAGCGCGTGCGCGACGGAGCGTTGCTATCAGAGGCTCTGGCCGCTCAGGGTTCATTCCCGCCCGTGTATGTGACGGCGATAACCGCGGGCGAGCGTAGTGGAAACCTTACCGGCGTCATCGACCAGTACATTTCATATCTACGCGTGAGCACAGGATTCCGCCGCGCGTTGGCTACTGCGCTGATTTATCCCACGATCCTGGTGATCGCCGTTATCGTGATCGTCACCTACCTTGTGACCTATGCCATGCCTCAGTTCGCGAAACTCTATCAGGATTTGGGCGTCCCTTTGCCCGACGCGACCAGGATTCTGTTGAACTTGTCTGTGCCGTTCCGAAATTATTTCTTCGTGTTCGCCGGAGTGTTTGTGTTTGGCTTTGGTTCTCTTTATCTGTGGACCAGAACCTTGCAAGGCGCGCTGGCGATCGATCGGTTAAAGCCCAAGGTTCCGGTGCTTGGCGATATCTGGCTAAAAGGCGAAATTGCCCAATTTGTCCGAACTCTTGCGACTTTGCTTGCCGGGGGAACACCGCTGGTTTCCGGGCTGCAGACCTCGTCAGCGGCCATCGGAAGCCGACTGATCGCAACCTCCGTCGCGGAAGCGTCCGAGCGGGTTCGCGAAGGGAAAACGCTCAGCGAGAGTCTGGCGGAAACTCAACTCATTCCGCCACTGGCTTTGGAAATGATTGAGGTTGGTGAAGCGTCTGGCGCGCTTCCCGCCATGCTGACTAGCGTCGCGGAATTCTACGAAGAGGAAGTCGCCACGCGCTTGCAGCGAACGCTTGTCTGGGTGACACCGGCAATTTTGGTGGTCATGGCGGTTGTGATAGGCTTTATTTTGATCTCGCTTTACCTCCCTCTTTTCTCTCTCCAAATAGGGTCTACCGGGGGTTAGGTTTTAGATGGCTACGCTGAACAACAATCCGGTCGCAGGCAATGTTCCCAATGAGAGCGAGCGCGACCAGGCTCGCCGGCTGGCCGAGCGTTATCGCTGTCCATTTGTGGATTTAAAAGAGCAGCGCATTGATCCCGAGCTTTTCCGCAGCATTCCCGCCGAACTGATGTTTCGATATAAATTCGTACCGCTGGAATCGCATGACAGCACGCTTACGGTGGCGATGGCCGATCCCAGCCAATTGCAGCTCACCGACGAGCTTTCTCTGCTTCTTGGGAAGCGCTTGCAGATAAAGGTGGCCACCACCTCGCAGATTGACGATCTGCTGAAGCGCACCGAGCAGTCGCAGCGCGTGCTCGATCAAGCCACCGAGGGCTTTACGCTACAAGTCGTCGGCGAGGAAGAAGACAGCGAAGAAAACATATCGATGGACAAGCTGTCGCGCGGTGATACCGGCGTCAGTCCCGTCGTACGGTTGGTGAATACGGTCATCTATACCGCGCTCGAGCGGCGAGCGAGCGATATTCACATCGAAACGCGCAACACTGAAGTAGTAGTGAAATACCGGATTGACGGCGTTTTGCAATACGCGATGCAGCCGCTGGCCAAGGAATGGCACGCCACAATCCTTTCGCGCATCAAGGTGATGAGCGAACTCGACATCGCCGAGCGCCGGGTGCCACAAGACGGCCGCTTCCGCGTGCGCTACAAAGGCCGCTTTATCGACTTCCGCGTTTCGATTATGCCGTCGGTGCACGGGGAAGACGCCGTGCTTCGCGTCCTGGACAAAGAAACGCTGAGCGAAAAGTTCCATAACCTCACACTGGATGTGGTGGGATTCGACCAGCAGGATATGACCCGATTCCGCCGCTACATTCACGAACCTTACGGCATGGTTCTCGTCACCGGTCCCACTGGCTCCGGAAAAACAACCACCCTTTATGCGGCAATCAACGAAATTAAGAATGACGAAGATAAAATCATTACGATCGAAGATCCCGTCGAATACCAGGTGCGCGGCATCACACAGATTCCAGTGAACGAGAAAAAAGGGCTCACCTTCGCGCGCGGGCTGCGCTCTATCTTGCGTCATGACCCGGATAAAATCATGGTCGGCGAAATTCGAGACCAGGAAACCGCCCAAATCGCAATCAATTCAGCGCTCACCGGGCATCTCGTGTTCACCACTGTTCACGCAAACAACGTTACCGACGTGATCGGCAGGTTCATCAACATGGGTGTTGAACCTTACAATTTCGTTTCGGCTCTGAACTGCATAATGGCGCAGCGCTTGGTGCGCGTGATCTGCGAGAACTGCAAAAAGAGAGTGCAATATTCGTCGGAGGTTTTAAAGGAGTCCGGACTGGATCCGGCTGAGTGGATGCAGGTGCCTTTCTACGAAGGGCCCGGCTGTTTGGAATGCTCCGGCAGCGGTTATCGAGGACGCAGTGCAATTACGGAACTTCTTGACCTTTCCGACCGAATTCGCGAGATGATTATTAATCGCCGGCCCACTTCTGAAATCAAGCGTGTTGCGAAGGAAGAGGGCATGACGTTCTTGCGCGATTCGGGCTTGGGCAAAATCCGCGCGGGCGTCACCACCTTGCGCGAGATTAATAAGGTGACTTTCCTTGACTAGTGCGGCGAGCCTGAGCAGCCAATTCTATGATCTGGGACCCGTGCGTCGCATCGAACGCTGGCTCACGGCCATGCCCCACCCGTCTTTTGTGGTTGATATCTCGTCCACTCATGTCGCCGCCGCTCGCTGGGGAAAAATTAATGGGGCGCTGGATTCCTTCGCAGTGGAAGCCCTGCCGGTGGGCTCGGTGATGCCGTCCCCGGTGGAAATGAATGTGGCGCAACCGGATGCCGTTCGGTCCGCGCTCCGACGTGTGTTCGATCGCGTTCCTGCACGCGAGCACGGCCTGGTGCTTTTGATTCCGGATTTGGTGGTTCGCGTGTTCATTCTTCCATTCGATAGTCTGCCGCGCGGTGCGGATGAAGCTTTGTCTCTGCTCCGCTGGCGTCTGAAAAAAAGCGTGCCGTTTGACGTGGATGAAACGGTCGTTTCCTGGATGCGCCAAGCTGGCAATGCCGGCAATCTGGAGATTGTTACGGCGGTCGGTCGGCAGCGAATCATTCGTGAGTACGAAGAAATCGTTGAAGGCCTGGATGCGAAGGTTGGCGTGGTCCTGAGTTCGACGCTCGCCACGCTGCCTTTACTGGAAGAGCGCGGTGCGACCCTGCTGGTCCGCATGTCCGGCAAGACTCTTACCACCGTCATTGTGCGCGCAGGCAGTCTTTGTGTTTATCGATCCACGGATATGCCGAGCGAAGCCGCGTTGCTGAATCCGCAGGCGATGCTCGACGAGATTTTTCCCGCCGTCGCTTATTATCAGGACACCTGGGGAGGTGCGGTGGACTGGGTCCGGCTTGCCGGCCTTGGCGCACGGGAAGAAATCTTTCGCCGCGCCCTCTCTGAAGAATTGAAGTGCCCGGTGGGCTCGCTTGCTGAATCGGAAGGGCCGCAGCGTCTCGATTCGGGCGCCAGGGATTTGCTGCACCAGAACCTCGAATCGCTGGTCGGCTGGACGATGAACGGAGGATCCTGAACGCTCGCCTGGCGTTTGCCATTTCATGAAACTTCGACTCAATCTCGCGACGAAGCCGCTTGAAAACAAGCGTCCGTTCCTGGCGCTCACTGGAACTATGGGAGCGGTCGGTATCCTGCTGTTCTTTTTGCTCTCTCACGGAGCGTATAAGGCTTGGCGCGCAAACCGCGATCTGCGCGCGGAAATCGCGCGTTCGGAGACCCAGATTAGCGCCAGTAAACAGCGGCAGGCGGAGCTGCAGGCCTATTTTCGCTCTCCGCAAGCGCAGCAGGTTCTCGACCGGGCTGCATTTCTGAATTCGCTGATTGGCGAACGCAGTTTTCCGTGGACCAAGATCTTCATGGACTTGGAGAAAACCTTGCCGGCTGGTGTGCGCGTTGTGAATATAGCGCCGAGTTTGAAAAACGGGAAGGCCATCGTGCAGATCACCGTGGGCGCCGCCAGCGATGAAAGCAAAATCAAGTTTCTCGAGACGCTCGAAAAATCCCAGGCGTTTTCGAACGTGCAGGTTCAGGAAGAGCGCCATTCGGAGCAGCCGACATCGGCGTCTGACAAGATCGTGCTTCAACTTACGGCCTGGTACCAGACTACATGAACACAACCCGTCCCTGGAATACTTGGAAAAAACTGATCCTTTCGGCGCTCGGTATTCTGCTATTGGCGGATTTGGCGCTCGTTTTTATTCTCTGGCAGGCTTCACGTGAAGGTGTGGAAACCATGCGCGCACAGCGAAATCGCCTGGAGAAGGAAGCCAAGCTCCTGAAGGCTGACGTGGCGCGCGGCGAAAAAATCCGCGCCTCTTTGCCGATCGTCGGCAAGGACTGCGATGTTTTCTACCATGATGCCTTTCTCGATGCCAGCACAGGATATTCGGCAATTGAGTCGGACCTTGGAAACATTGCCGCCAAGGCTGGTTTGAAGACCGCTGGGCTGACGTTTAATCAGAAGGAAGTAAAAGACCGCGGAGTAACGTTGATAACCATCTCGGAATCTGTCGACGGCGATTATCCAGCAATCATTCAGTTCATCAATGGCCTGGAGCGCTCGAAGTATTTCTATCTTTTGAATAATCTTCAGCTCGATACGTCTAACTTGGGGGGCATCCGGTTGCGCCTGGAATTACGCACCTATTTCAGGACCTGAACCATGTCACGGCGAACGCAAATTGGGCTGCTTATTGGGCTGCTGGTCGTGCTCGTGGTGGTCTATCTGTCAAATCGTACCCAAATGAGCGGCTTACAAGGCGTCATGGCGTCTGATAGCACGTTTCAGCCGCTGAATGTCGAAGAGCCGGATCTTCGCCTGGATCTCCTTGCAAAACTCCAAAAGCTTGATTATCCCGCCGGAGCGCATCGCAACATTTTCAGCGCCGTGCCATTGCCGGTCGAGCCTACACCGGAGGAAAAAAAGCGGATGGAACGTCAATACCCGACTGTGACTCATCCGCCGCCGCCTCCCCCTGTGGAAGTTCCGGCGCAATTTTTTGGATACGCTTCCATGCCCAGCAGCCCCCGGCGCTTGGCGTTTTTCCTGAACGGTGACGAGGTCCTGGTGGTGCAGGAAGGATCGGTTTTTCTTGGCCGTTTTCGACTGGATAAAATAGGGAATGATTCTGCTGACGTGGAAGAAGTCTCTAGCGGACGCCATGCGACTGTTCAGATGTCCCAGCCGCCGGCCGGCGAACAGCCGCCGCCAAATCAATGAAACGTTGGCAAAAGATCGGTGGAAGCCGGTTTGGCGCGCGCACCCTGCCGAAACAGCGAGAGCGCGCCGGGCGTTCGGAAGAATCAGGGTTCGCGTTCTTGATGGCGCTCGGCATGCTTCTGATAGTTCTCGCGCTGTCTCTTACCGTGTTACAGAATTACGTTACCGACGGCAAACGCGCGCGCGAAGAAGACACGATTTGGCGCGGTGAACAGTATAAGCGCGCAGTACGCCTTTACTATCACAAGATGGGCCACTATCCGCAGACGATCGATGACCTCAAAAAGGGCGGCGTCAATCTCCACTTCCTGCGCCAAGTGTACAAAAATCCCATGAACAAGACGGACGGCACCTGGCGTTTCATTTATGTCAATGCCTCCGGCCAAATTATTGGAAGCGTCCGCTACGCGAACTTGCAACAAATGGTGCTCGTCGATCAATATGCCGGACTGATCCCAGGAGCGCCGATGACCGGAACTCAGCCGGCTCAACTCGGCGTCTCGGCAGCGAGTCTTGCGAGCAGCAGCGGCAGCGGTTCAAATTCGCAGCAATTGCAGACCCTGATGGCGGGAATACTGAATGGTGGTGATTCGAGCGCAGACGCCGGCTCGAATCTGCCGTCACAGCAGCCACCGCCAGGAACAACCGCTTCAGATGCTCAGTCTTCAGGAACGGCGCAGTCCGGAGTTGCGGGTCAGTCGAATGGACTTCCAGCGGGAGTAACGCCGGATCAGGTCTCCCAGGCCGCTCAGAATGGACAGCTTCCTCCCGGCGTCACGCCGGATCAAATTGTTCAGTACGCCCAGAGTGGACAACTTCCTCCCGGCATCACCCCTGATATGGCCGCCCAATACATCCAAAATGGCGGCGCCCTTCCTCCGGGCGTTACCGCAGACCAAGCCCTGCAGTACCTTCAAGGCTTGCAGAGCGCGCAGAATCCCGGCAACACACAACCGCCCCAGAGCCCGGGTCAGCCCGGCCAGACGGGTTTCGGGCCGTCGCCAGGACAGCCGGGGCAGGCCGGGCAATTGGGTTTCGGGCAGTCTCCCGCGCAGGGCGGGACGGCAGGCAGTCAATTGAGTTCCGGATCGGCGGGGCAGTCCTCGCTCGGTATTAATCCACTTTTGCAATTGAAGCCAAGTGGCCCAGTGGACGGTCCGGTTCTCGGCGGATTTCTGACCGGCGTCGCTTGTACCACAGACGTCAAATCCTTGAAGGTTTATCGCCGGGGCAGGAAGTACATTCAGTGGGAATTTATCTGGAACCCGCTCGAAGACGCTTTGGCGGCGCAACAGGGCCAAGGCGGCGCGCAGGGAGTATTGCCCGGTCAAACCTCAGGAACTCCCTCACCTTTCGGGGGAAGTAACAACAACCCGTCTAACCCGTTTGGATCTTCTCCCACTTCGCCAAGTTCTCTTGGCGGACCGCAACAACCCCTCATACAGCAGCAACCTCAATAGCACGCCTGATACGGCTCGTAAGAATTCGAAGAAGCAAAGTGTTCTGAAGGGAATCGTCGCGAAGATTCAAGAAGGCAGTCGGATCTCTATTTGCCGGACGATAGAGTTACTGTTGCGGCCATTCGGGATGTGATCTGCCGCACGTACTTTTGTGTTTCGGGGAAGGGAGGAATTCCACCGTAGCGCTCGACCATTTCCGGCCCGGCGTTGTAAGCAGCCAGCGCGAGCGACAGGTTGCCGCCATATCTCTGTAAAAGATCCTTCAAGTAATGCGTGCCGGCCTCAATATTCTGTGCTGGATCGAATATGTTGGCCACCGAATAACGCGCCGCGGTTTGCGGAATTAATTGCATCAGCCCTTGCGCTTGCTTTCGTGATACCGCGCGAGGGTTGAAGTTCGATTCCGCCGCAATCACGTCGGTAATTAATTTCTCATCCAATCCGTGTTTCAAGGCCGCTGCACGAATCAGATCGCCGTAGGGTCCACTTGCCGCTGGCAGAGCCGGTCGAGCGGCAAAGTGATCTTCCGGTTCAATGGAAACCAGATCATCGGCTCCAACCTCCACAGCCCCGCCGTCCATGGACAATCGCAGGCGATCGCCCGCTCGCTCGTAGCCCGTGATGTGGAGCCGGATGCCCGAGCGCAGCACCGCGTAGTCGGCGCGCGCTATCGGTGCGGCAGCGGCCATGAAACTCAATGCGGCAAACGTCGCGGTAATTGTGGTTAAACGGAGCATTCCTGAACTCTTCATCACTTCGCTTTGTGTTCGCAGCTCGCGCTGCTGCCCACAAATCAATTATACCGCGGACCGCCACAGGGCGGGGAGGTCATATCTTTCGCAGCGCGTAGGTGTCAATGGCTTCGGCTACGCCGGCTTCGTCGTTCGACGAAGTAGTCGACCACCCTAGCGATTTTAGCTCGGCGACGCTATTCCCCATCACTACAGGCAGCCCGGCAAATTCCAACATCTCGCGGTCATTCCAGTTGTCGCCGATGGCCATCACCTGTTCGCGCGCAATGTTTCTGCGCCGAGCCCATCCCTTGAGCGCCACTCCTTTCGTGACTCCACGCCGAAGTACGTCGAGAATCGAGAAGTCGCGCAGCTCGTACTCGGTCAGCGCAAGCGTAAATTCAGTCGCGAGCTGCATTGCAGCAAGCTGTTGCATTGCGCGTCGGATCGGCTGGCACGCCCCGGTGTATAGCACTTGAATGGGATCCTCGCCATTCAAGCAATCTACCAATGGAGATACTTCGGCGATGTACGCGCGATTGCGCCTGAAATATCCTCCGCGAATGGGATCGTCCCAGTCCACTTTCTCGAAAATTACCTGCCGCTCCAGCGGACGGTCGAATACCACGCCCATGATTGCGCGAAATTCCGCCGTCGATTCAATCACTTGCCGCGCAGTATTGCTGGGAAGCAGAAGCTGCTGATGAGTTTGTCCGTCCTTGCTCTTGATCAGAGCTCCGTTGTTCACGATCAAATGCAAATCGCAAGGAAGCGCGTCCGCAATGGGCCGCGCGAAGTCGAATCTCCTTCCGGTAACCAGCACAATCTCGATTCCGCGCGCAGCCGCCTCCGCTACCGCGCGCACGTTCTTCTCCGGGACACTTCCGCGGCTATCGAGCAGAGTGCCATCGATGTCCATCGCAATTAATCGAATTGCCATGCCTGTATTCTATCGTGACATTTTGCCGATTGGTTCAGACCGCTTTGCGATCGCCCGCTCACAAGAGGTTCACAAGACAAACAGATTGCTGCGCGTACCGTATAGGGCCACTAGCGCGTCCAATTGTTTGCACTCGAAATCCCATGCATAGTAAATTGGAGTGTAGAGTCTTGCGTTCCCGGCATCGAACAGCAAGAGCCAATCAGGCATCCAAGCAAGGGGATGATGGAATCATTTCTCAATCTGTTGTGGGTCGCGATCACCGCTGTCGCCTTTGGTTTCTGGCGGACGCGATGGCTGTACCAGCGCCCCGAACACAGCCGCGATCCGCTTCGGGAATGGACCGCATTTGCCAGCGCTCTAGTTTTGTTATTTTTCACTGTCTCGCTCACTGACGATCTCCATTCCGAACTGGTTATCTTCGACGAATGCTGCGCCAGTCGCCGTGGCTCGACTGTGCTGGTCTGTTCGCATCATTCGCCGCAGGATGGCCCGGTTAGGCACTTCTGCGGGACCGCTATTTCGCCGGCTGTCCCATCTTTTGACCCGCTTCAACGCGTTGGAACCATCTTGCTTGTAGCCCCATCCACCTACTTACCGATCGTAGCCGGCTTGGCGCCGGGCCGTGCTCCGCCATCATTTTCCGTCTAACCAAACTTTCGGGCGCTGAAAATGCGGCGTCTGACATGCAGTTTCTAAACACGAACTGAACTGGGTGTGCCTTGATACCAAAGCTTGAGCAGGGTTGGGGTACTATTCCTGGTCACATCGCGTCTGGTTGAGAGTTATTTGGAGTTGCTATGGAATCAGTGAACTTTTTTGCTAGTTTAGCGTTTGTTCTGCTCCTGCTGGGCTGCGGCGGAAACTCGGAGAAAAATGCAGCAGCCGAAGCGCCGCCCCCGGCCCAAGTTGTGCATGAGCAGAAAGCAAATATTGTAAGGGTGGACCATACCGAACAATTCCCGCTCGTCACCGCGGTCGAGCATGCAGGCGCGTCTTCGCTAGTAGTTACGGGCACGGTTGTTCCGGACATCTCGCGCACGGTGCCGGCTATTTCGCTGGCTTCGGGCCGTGTCGTGGAAATCCGCGCGCGTCTCGGCGATACGGTCCAAAAGGGCCAGCTTCTAATGCGCGTGCAGAGCGCGGACATCGCGCAAGCCTATTCCGACTACCGGAAAGCACAGGCCGACTCGACCCTTGCAGACACGCAATACGAGCGCGCGAAAGAGCTCTACCAACACGGAGCCGTCGCGTTGAATGATTTGCAAGTCGCCGAGGACGCGGCGCAGAAAGGCAAGGTTGATGTTGAAACAGCTGCCGAGCATCTCCGAGTCCTAGGCAGCCCGCTGGACCATCCGAGCGCGATTGTCGATGTGCGAGCGCCGATCTCGGGCGTGATCACCGACCAGCAAGTTACGAACGCATCCGGTGTACAAAGTCTTTCTTCCGCCAACCCGTTCACGATTTCGGATTTGTCGAACATCTGGATTCTTTGCGACGTGTACGAAAACGACCTTGCCAGCGTGCGGCTCGGCGAAACCGCCGATATCACCGTCAGTGCTTATCCCGGCCGTGTTTTCTCCGGCAGAATCAGCAACATTGGAGCGATTCTCGATCCAAATATCCGGACGGCGAAAGTTCGAATCGAATTGGCCAACCCGGGACTGATGCGTCCCGGCATGTTCGTCACGGCCACCTTCCACGGCGCGAAGGCCGAAAAACACGCAGCGGTTCCGGCCTCGGCGATCCTCCATCTGCATGATCGCGACTGGATCTATGTCCCGGCTGGCGGCAGCGACCGCAATAGCTTTAGGCGCGTCGAAGTGAAGGCTGGCGCGATGCTGCCAAACAAAATGCAGGAAATTCTTTCCGGTTTATCTCCCGGACAGCAAGTAGTAAGCAATGCGCTGGAATTGCAGAACACTGCGGAGCAGTAAATGATTCGTCGCCTTGTAGATTTCGCGCTCGACAACCGCTTTATCGTGCTCACGATTGCGGTCGTTCTCCTTTTCTGGGGCGCGATTTCATTTCATAACTTGCCGGTAGAAGCTTATCCCGACGTCGCGGACAACTACGTTCAAATCATTACGCAATGGCCAGGCAGGGCAGCCGAAGAGGTGGAACAGCAGGTCACCGTACCGATCGAAATCCAGATGAACGGCATTCCCAGCCTGACGCACCTTCGCTCGGTGTCTCTGTTCGGGCTTTCCAGCGTGACCCTGATATTCAACGACGAGTCTTCGAATGATTGGAATCGGCAGAAAGTTCTCGAAAGACTTTCGCAGGTCACACTGCCGCAGAACTTGCAACCGCAGATGGGCACGGACTGGAGCCCGGTCGGTCAAATCTTTTGGTACACGCTGAAAAGCACGAACCCTCAGTACGATCTGATGGACCTGAAATCAATTGAAGACTGGACGCTAGAGAAGCAGTTTAAATCCGTGCCGGATGTCGTGGACGTATCCAGTTTTGGTGGCACCACCCGCGAATATCAAGTGCAAGTGAACCCTGAAAAGCTTATCGCCTATGGACTAAGTCTTAGCCAGGTAGAACAGCAGCTAGCAAACAACAATTTAAATGCCGGCGGAAGCTTCATCGAGGAGGGGCAACAGCAGATTAACGTGCGTGCGGTCGGCCTGTACACAAGTGTCCAGGATATTGAGCAGACCGTCCTGAAAGCGCAGAATGGCACCCCGCTTCGGGTGAAAGACATCGCTACGGTGGCGCAATCCCCGAAGATCCGCCTGGGTCAGATTGGAAAAGCGATCCATAAAGAAGATGGAAAAGTAATCGATGACGACGATGTCGTTGAAGGCATCGTTCTCCTGCGTAAGGGAGCGGAGTCGGAGCCCACTCTGGAGGCCATTCACAAAAAAGTGAAGGAGCTAAACAATGGCATCCTTCCGCCCGGAGTAAAGATCGTTCCGTACTTGGACCGCAGCGACCTGGTGCATTTCACGACTCACACGGTTCTGCACAACTTGACCGAAGGCATCCTACTGGTCGTGGTCATTCTGTTTCTTTTCCTCGGGAACGTCCGTGGGGCTTTCATCGTCGCCCTCACTATTCCGTTTTCTCTGCTCTTCGCGGCAATCTGTCTGGACTTGAGGAACATCCCCGCAAACCTTTTATCGCTCGGAGCGCTGGATTTCGGAATGGTGGTCGATGGCGCAGTAGTCATGGTCGAAAACATCGTGCGCCATATGAGTGGCAATGAGGGCAGCTCCAAAACAACGATGCAGTGTATCCGCGACGCGACACATGAGGTACAGCGGCCGGTGTTTTTTGCGATTGCCATCATCATCACCGCATACATGCCAATTTTCACCCTGCAGCGCGTGGAAGGACGCTTGTTCAGGCCCATGGCTTGGACGGTCGCCTTCGCGCTCTTGGGCGCGCTCGTTTTTTCGATGTTGATTGCACCGGTGCTCTCCAGTGTTTTCTTTCGCGGCGGCATCCGTGAATGGCACAACCCGGTGCTGGCGTTTTTGATCAAGCACTATCGCGCGGCGGTGCGTTGGGCCATCGATCACCGCTTGTTTACCGTGGGCGCTGGTGTTGGAGCGCTGTGCCTCATGCTATTCCTCGCCTTTAGCGGCGTCATCGGTTCGGAGTTTCTTCCTCATCTTGACGAAGGAGCCATATGGGCGCGCGGAACGCTCGCACCGAGTACGGGTCCCGGCGAAGGCACGCGGGTCATGAATCAAGCGCGTCTGGTATTCGCTTCGTTTCCCGAGGTCACGCAAGTCGTCTCACAGGTTGGGCGTCCCGATGACGGCAACGATACGACCGGTTTTTTCAATACGGAATATTTTGTCGACTTGAAGCCCAAGAACCAGTGGCGGCCCGTCTTTCATGAGAATAAGGATGAACTGATCGCCGCTATGAGTCGGGAAGTCGAGAAAATCCCCGGGGCCATTTGGAATTTTTCGCAGCCGATTGAAGACAACATGGAAGAAGCCGTCTCCGGCGTGAAAGGTGAACTTGCCGTGAAGTTGTACGGCGACGACCTCCGAATTCTGGAAGAAAAAGGCGATCAGATCGTAAATGTGATGAACCAAGTGAAAGGTGTTGAGGATTTGGGGCTGTTTCGAGTGCTCGGCCAGCCCAATCTCAATTTCATCATCGATCGCCAACAGGCTGCCCGGCATGGCATCAATGTCACGGACGTGCAGGACGCAATCCAAACGGCGGTGGGTGGCAACGCCGTCAGCCAGGTACTTCAGGGCGAACAACGTTATGACCTAGTAGTCCGATACCAGGCACCCTATCGAGAGACGAAAGAAGCGATCGAGAATATTCGCCTCCTCGCCCCCTCCGGCGAACGCGTTTCGCTCGGCCAACTCTGCAAAGTGGAAGTGATCGATGGCGGCTCCGAAATTTATCGCGAAGGTAACTCGCGCTACGTCGCTATCAAGTACAGCGTGCGCGGTCGGGACCTGGGCAGCACAGTCGAAGAAGCCATGAGGAAAGTCCAAGACCAGGTCAAGGTGCCGCAAGGCTATCATCTCGATTGGGCCGGCGAATATGAAAGCCAGAAACGATCCGAAAAGCGCTTGCTGATTGTTCTACCGATCACCATCCTCGTGATTTTTATTATTCTGTACGTGATGTTTGGCTCCTGGAAATGGGCGGCGCTCATTCTTGGCGTTGTGGTGCTTGCGCCGTTGGGCGGATTGCTGGCGCTCCTGATTACTGGAACGCATTTCAGCGTTTCCTCCGGAGTCGGATTTCTGGCGCTTTTTGGCGTGTCGGTGCAGACCGGGGTCATCATGCTCGAATACATCAACCAGCTGCGCGCGCGCGGCCATTCAATTGAAGACTCCGCAATCGAAGGCGCGGTTCTTCGTCTTCGCCCCATCATGATGACAATGCTTGTGGCCACGCTCGGATTACTACCGGCGGCCACATCCCACGCTATTGGCTCCGATTCTCAGCGGCCATTCGCAATCGTGATCGTGGGCGGACTGATCGGTGCACTGGCGATGAGCATCTTTCTCCTGCCCACCATGTACGTTTGGGTCGCCGCCGAAGGAGACAAGCTTCCCGCGCCGGAGGAATCTTTTGAAGTTTAGCTTTCATGTTTTTCGTCGAGGCCGTCGCAGGAAGGCGGTCTTCGTGTAGAATCGGGCCAAAGTTTTGCTGGAAGAGCTGACATCGAGGTCTCGGCTGATGAAGAAAGAAGAAGTCCGCGCTCGCATCGAGGATATCGGAATCATTCCCGCCATTCGCGTGTCCACGGCTGAAGACGCGCGCTTCGCCGCGGAAGCCGTATCGCGCGCTGGAATTCCGATCGTTGAAATCAGCTTGACCGTGCCCGGAGCCATCGATGTGATTTCACATTTGGTTGCCCATGCCAAAGACATGATCGTCGGCGCCGGTTCCGTGATCGATGACGAGACAGCGCAGCGATGCCTTGCCGCCGGAGCGAATTTCCTGACCAGCGATGGACTCGAGGTGAAAGTCGTGGAATTAGCAGTGAAAGCAAACGTCGTGGTCTTGCCGGGCGCTCTCACGCCCACAGAAGTGATCGCAGCCTGGAAGGCCGGCGCTGACTTCGTCAAGGTTGTTCCATGTGCGCAAGTTGGCGGTGACAGTTACATTCGAGCGTTGAAAGCTATGCTGCCTCACGTGCCGCTGATTGCGGCGGGTGGGGTGAATCAACAGACCGCTGTCAACTTCATCCTCGCCGGCGCCAGCGCGCTCGGTGTCGGAAAGGAACTGATTTCGAAGGAAGCAATCCGTTTGCGTCAGGCTGAACGCACTCGAGTCCTCGCGCAAAGATTCCTGGGATACGTGAAGACCGCCCGCACACAAATGGGAAGCCGCACCGAAACCGTCCCGGTCCACAAGTAATTTCGGAACGCCGTTCTGTTGCTAGCCGAAACGAAACTCTTTGCCTCGCACGTTTGGCGACTTTCCGTTGTTTGTTGGAATGAAACGCGAAGTGGGCGTGTAGGATAGCGGTAACTCATTGGCCAGGCTTCGCCTAGCCCTGCGATTTAGCCTTGATTAGCTCTCTCGATGGACCCAACTCTGCACCGAGGAAAAACCCATGAACGCCCAGTAACTTCTGGGTGTTCGTGCTCCGGCAGCTGCTGAGTATCTGAAGAAACGGCAATAGATCTTTAAGACTCGAGTTACGACAATCGTTGCCACGGACACACCAGTATAAGACTCGCCATAAACACAAGTCAGCGGATGAGGTCTCACCTTTGGTTCCACTTGGCGGCCGGAAGCTTACCAAACAATGAACGGGTGATGCCGCTGAAAGCCAACCGCTAACCGCGCCATCACCTCCTACTCGATGACTTATACGAATGGCAATTGCGGATCAGCGCCGAACATCAAAATCCAACCCTACGCGCGGGAGTTCTAAGATCCTTAAAACCCTTTTCATCCCACCAATCGTGAGTGCCGCACAGCGCGAATTCGCCATCAGGCTTAGCGGTACACCAGACTTGGTGCCATTCCCCAAAGTCGTTCTCAAATGGGTTTCTTTTGTACATAACTAAAGGCTGGGGAAGAACCGGCCTTTCTAATTCGGACGGTCTGTGGTCAGGAGCCATAGCCGAAAAATACATCAATTCTTTGGTACACGCGAGGATCGCCGGTCGAGCGACCGTGTCAAATACGTCACAACGTCCCGCCTTCTAGCTGGGTGCGCAATATCGCACAGTATTGCTTTGAACTTAGTCGTATCGTCGCTTCATGGTGACTAAGAAACTGCTTGCCAGCGTCGTGAAAGGGATGGCCTTAAAGGCAACCGGTCACTATAGGGTCGCGAAGTTCCACGTCGGACAATTGCTGTACAACCGCAAAACCAAAGAAGACGGCCTCATTAGCGGAGTTTTCGCAGATCACGGCATCATCATGTACGAGGTATGGGTACCCAAGGAGCCTAATTCGTGGAAAGCGGGCTACTGGATTTCACGCTGGTTTGAGCTCGTATTGAAGTTATCTGGAAATAAGCACCTCGGTTCGCCTAGCCGGGTCGATCAGTGGGGCAACGTAGCGAACTGTGTCCCGGGTGACTAATCAATTGGAGCAAACATCCGCGTGCGGGTCAAAAGTAGGATTGACGTGGACACACAAGGCCCACACCACCGTTATGTTTGTAATGTCTGGGCTCGATTCGTCCAGCGCAAATAGCTCTCCACAGTCTCGGCAATTCATCATTATGTTTTCAATGGCCCTCCCTGAGCAACAAATTGACACTACTTGGAGAATATACCCTCTCGAAAGATGGCCAAATTGATCGAAGTCGCATTGTCCCTTATCCCTCCTGGATGCTACGAACGCAACTCTTGGGTTCTCGCAGCACCCCCGAGCGGAACAGGAAATTAGAAGAACAGGTTGGTTACTCTTACTACATCGAGAATTCTAATAGGTTGTGAAGTGTCCTTTTCAGAACAGTTTTGCATATCGATTTAATGACAAAAGTAGTCAGCGAACTTTCTAACAATATCATTGGACAGACTGGTGTAACCCAGTTTGTCAGCCGCGTCGGTCAAGCAGATCGATGAACCAGAGTAATGAACGAGGGAGAGTGTAATGATCAAACCTGTTAAGTCTGCGGTGGGGTCCAACGGAAGCGGCGCTGCTGTCTCTATTGACAGTGTGGCGGTCATCCTCGAACGCGAACTCCCAGCGCTGATTGACGAATGGCTTGCCCGAGTCGAGCAGGAGCCGGACCTATCTCGTATCCCGCTGAGCTTTGAAGAGCGCACGGGCCACCTTCCTCACCTTCTGCATGATGTCATTAAGCGCTTGGGCCTGGACGCGGGTACGAAAGCTCCGATTTCGAAGGCGGCGGCCGACCATGGGGATTTGCGTCGCAAGCAAGGGTACACAGTAGCGATGGTAGTAGAGGAGTCTCGTCTACTGCAGGTCAGCATTTTTACCACGCTGCACAAAAACGTGAATCATTTGGAATTCAGCGCACTGCTTCCCGATGTTGTGACCATCGCGGACGAGGTGGATGCGCAGCTGAAGGAGCAGATGCTGCGCTTCATGGCCGCAGATGCTGCCGAAAAGGCCAAGGTTCAGTAACTCAGTCTCGGTGGATTAAGCAGATGCTAAGTCTAGGGTTGAGAACCGCAAAACAAACGGACACGAAGCACAGCGACGAGTGTGTCCTGCTCATCGACGCTGAGGCAGATGATGCGGCTAGAATTCTAGACGAATTGAGCTCGGCAACCGATGAACGATTCGATGTGGAGTGGGTTCCCGACCTCTCGAGAGGAATCGAGCGGTTGCGTAACGGCGGAGTTGGGGCAGTCGTGCTTGACCTGACATTGTCCGATAGCCACGGCCTGGAAACCTTCGATAAGCTCTTTGAGGCCGCGCCTAGCGTGCCAATTTTGATCCTAAGCGGACCCGATGCGGAAGAAATGGCGCGGCAAGCCGTAGAGCGCGGGGCCCAAGACTACCTGGTCAAGAATCAAGCGGATGGCTACCGATTAAGGCGGGCAGTGCGCACGATGATGGATCGCCGTGCGACTAACGCAATGTTGTTGGAAACCCAAGTCGCCAATCTGACTCTTGATTCCATTGGCGAGGCGGTGCTGCGCACGGACAGGCAGGGCAACATCGTTTATCTAAATCGGATCGCGGAAAACACGACCGGATGGCGTCGGGAGGAGGCACTGGGGTGTCCGGTTATGGATGTGCTCCGAATCATCGATGTCGTTAGCGGCGCAGTGGTGCGCAATGAAGTGGAAATCGCAATGCAGGAAGATAAGGCCGCGAGGGTAACGACGAACTGCGTAAACTGCATTTTGGTTCGACGAGACGGGGTCGAAATTGGAATCGAAAATACAGTAACACCTATCCACGACCAGGATGGTGCTGTGACTGGGGCGGTTGTTGCTTTCCATGACGTGAGTGCGGCGCGGGCCAGATCGCTGGAAATGTCGCGCTTAGCACAGCACGATTCCCTGACGGATCTGCCAAACCGGATGCTCTTCAACGATCGGCTCACACAAGCGATTTCACTGGCAGTGCGCCAGGGCAAGCAACTCGCGGTGATGTTTGTCGATTTAGATCACTTCAAGAAGATCAATGACTCTCTGGGCCATGGGGTGGGCGACAAACTGCTGCAGTCGGTAGCCGGGCGATTAGTGAGTTCTGTCCGGCGGACAGACACGGTAAGTCGGCTGGGTGGGGACGAGTTCGTTGTACTCCTCTCCCAAGTCGAGCATGGGGAAGACGCCGCCTTCAGCGCGAGAAAAATCCTCAGGGCCTTGGCGGCGCCGCATATTATCGACGGCAAAAGTCTCGATGTAAACGTGAGCATTGGGGTGAGCACGTACCCCAGCGACGGGCCAGACGCGGAAAGCCTGATGAATAAAGCAGACACGGCGATGTACGAAGCCAAACAAATCGGCCGGAATACCTACCAGTTCTTCCGGCGGGACATGCACGCACGACTTGCAGACCGGCAATTGCTTGAAGCGGACTTGCGCTACGCGCTAGGGCGGAATGAGTTTTTGCTGCACTACCAGCCTAAATTCAATCTTCAGACAAAACAGATCACGGGGATGGAGGCGCTGATACGTTGGGCGCACCCGCAGCGAGGGATAGTATCTCCGGGGCAGTTCGTGCCCATCGCGGAAGAGTGTGGATTAATTTTACCTATAGGTCGGTGGGTGCTACTGGAAGCATGCCGGCAGGCCCGAGCATGGAACGATGCGGGTCTTGGGGTGGTGCCGGTAGCTGTGAACGTGTCTGCGTCTGAGTTCGCGGAGAAGGATTTTATCTCGGGAGTTCGTGCCGTGTTGATTGCTACGGGAATGGAGCCTGAGAATCTAGAGCTGGAACTGACTGAAAGCGTGCTGATGCAGGACGCGGAGTCCACCGTGCGCACACTGGGCGCCTTGAAAGCTATGGGTGTACGGCTGGCAATCGACGACTTTGGCACAGGTTATTCCAGCTTTACCTATCTGCGGCGCTTTCCGGTGGACGCGTTGAAGCTGCATCAATCATTTGTGCAAGAGATCACGTCGGACCCCGGCGATGCAACCATCGTCAGCGCCATGATCAATATCGGCAAGAGCCTGAAGCAGCGAGTGATTGCAGAAGGAGTAGAAACTCGCGCCCAGCTTAATTTCCTTCAACACCACGGATGCAATGAAGGACAAGGCTATTATTTCAGCCGTCCGCTTGGGGCTGAGCAGGCCGAAAAGATGATTGAGGCCGCCCGTCGAGAAGGGGTAATTAATTAGCAGATTCGCGAAAAGATTGTCCCAGAAAAGTCTAGCAGGCCACACAACTATGATCGCAGCTGCTACAACTGTCATTGGAATCTTCTTGTCCATTTGCCAATACTTTCTCCAGACTGTGCGAAACGGAACAGACGCAGAGAATCATCTGCCTTAAGTATTCTTAAGTTATACAGTGGCGATGACCTGGCCTCTTGCCTCCGCAGGCGTCCTGGAGTCAAAATGAGCTTTCGATGGATTCCCCAGCGCAGATGTATCCCCGAGGTTCTCCTGACCATGTTCGCTTCTATCTTTGGTTTTAGTGTCATATTCGTCGTAGTAGCTTTGATCGACTATAGCTTCCAGCGTTAATAAACCGGGCAGCGCTAGGTCCAGAATGAATCGGAATAATTTCGGGGCATCCGCGATTCGCGAATTGAGAAAGCAAGAGGCAGCCGTCTAAGAGGTACAAACAAACTTCCTTACTGCATAAAACTCCGCGTTCAATGCGGATAATGGAAGAACCAAAAACGCTTATTCGTTTAAAAATCTGCATTTGCCGCCGCTGGTTCATGGGGGCTTGACCTCGCACGCCCCCAAAATCGTGTCACCGTCTGCCGATGTTCTATGTGAATGTCGACTCCGGCCGAGACAGCATGATGCTCAAGCCATGGTTAGGCGGAAAACTGCTTTCGCCCCGTAACCATTACCGATAAGGCACACAATCGGTCGCTGCTCAATAGTGCACAGTCATGAACACCGTGTGGCAGGAAAACTGTTCAGACAAGTCCCAGCGCGCCCGTCGGTTCTGCTGACGTCATACGCTGTACTGAACTCTGGGACTCCGCGCATCGGCATCGTTTTTCAAATACAGATCACATGCGCAGAAACAAGCAAACGCAAGAGGCCATGACGTTGACGCAAAGCAGACTTCGATTGGGAGTGATTGCGACTGCGGGGTGCTTGATCACCTTCTTGGGGCTATTTTCGATGTTCGCCGTTAATCAATCCAATAAGCGGCGCGTTGAAACCGAAACACTGTTGTATGAATTGGAGGCGAATGCGTACGGCCTAGGATCGAATGAGTGGGAGGCCATCGCAAACTTGAAGGTCGATTCCGATCTGCATGACAGCTCAGCGCGATTTCAGCGTGAAATTCTGAACGAACTGGAGACCATCCACATATCTCATGCTCGTGAAGGACTAGCAGACAAGGTGCAACCGGCTGCTTCGAGGTTCCTTACCGACATGCAGCAGGAATTTGTGCTTATCTCAGACGGCCATCTCGACGAAGCCAGAGAACTAAATCGTTCCCGTGTAGATCTGGATTTTGATCTTCTCGATCGAGCCATTCACGAAGCCATTGCGAGATTTGAAAGCGAGACCCAGCAGAGCAACCGTACAGCGCTTTTAAGTTCCATTGGAACATTGCTGGGATGCCTCGCCGCGATTCTCTTCCTGACCTTTCGTTTTGAGCACGGGCGCAATTTGGAGAAAACCAACGTACGCCTGCAGGTGTTAGTCAATGAACTTTCCCTATCGCAGAAACAACTGTCCCACCTTGCTTATCACGATTCGCTTACCCAGCTCGCAAACCGCGCGCTGTTTATGGATCAGTTGACGCAATGCGTGAACAGGACAAAGCGCCATCCGGATTATAAGTTTGCCGTCGTGTTCATAGACGTGGACCACTTTAAGACCGTGAATGACAGCCTCGGGCACTCCGCAGGCGATCAGCTCATCGTGCAGATCGCGGAGAGGCTAAGGAGATCTATTCGCCGATATGACATTGTTCCGCAGCGGGCTGAACTCGGCGGTCAGGTTCGAACGGCTGGAAACGACATCCTGGCACGGTTAGGCGCCGACATTTTTGCAATCCTGCTCGAGGACATCCGAGACCCCAGTGATGGCATCCGTGTCGCTGAACGAATTCAGCAAAATCTGATGTCTTCGTTTTCCGTTGAGGGACGCCAGTTGCAGATTACGGCGAGCATCGGCATCGCAGCAAGCGCAACGAACTACAGCGCGGCTGAAGACGTTCGGCGCGACGCTGATACTGCGATGTATCTAGCCAGGACCGGAGGCGATTCGCGATACCAAATGTGCGATCCGGCGATGCATGCAGCGGCAGTGAGCCGCTTAAAGTTGGAGAGTGATCTGCGACAAGCCGAAAGCCGCGGCGAATTGCAGGTTACTATCAGCCGATCGTGTCTCTGCAGAATGGTTGTCTCAGCGGTTTTGAAGCGCTCATCCGATGGCAGCGGCCCGGTTTTGGCTTCGTTGCACCGCTGGAATTCATTCCGGTGGCCGAAGAAACCGGATTGATTGTTTCGATCGGGTCTTGGGTGCTTCGAGAGGCCTGCGGCCAAATGCGCGCTTGGCAGTTGCTGTTTCCGTCCAAACCAGCACTTACGATTGCGGTGAACTTCTCAGCGAGACAATTCGGCCAGTCCGATTTGGTCGAACAAGTGAAGCGAGTCCTGAGCGAAACTCATCTCGATCCCGGAAGCTTGAGAATTGAATTTACAGAGAGCGTAGCCATGCAAGACGCGGAACGGACGGCTCGCGTTCTCAACGAGCTCAAGGCGCTCGGCCTTTGTACGAGTATCGACGACTTTGGCACCGGCTATTCATCCTTGAGCTATTTGAGCCGCCTACCGTTGGATATCTTGAAGCTTGATCGCTCCTTCGTGTCGGATATGGACAAGAACAAGGAAAGCCGGCACATTGTGAATACCATCATCGGTCTGGCGCACAACCTGGCCATGGACGTGGTGGCGGAAGGCATTGAAACGATTGAGCAAGCAGATGAGCTTAAATCGCTAGGCTGTCAGTACGCTCAGGGATATTTTTTCTCAAAACCGATTAACAACAAATTCGGTGGAAACTCTACTAAAATCGGGCGCGCGGGAAGCTGATTTATGTGGAACAATGGCGGAACTTTCCAGACGTTTCCGCGCGGCATCGAGCGGGCCTCCATCCCAAATTCATAGCCCAAGAGAAGTAACAAGAGCGACCACTTGAAACTCCTTCTTTAAGCCAAGCACCACCCTTGAGCAAACTATTCTTCAATGTCGTCCAAACCAATGCGAGCGTCGGTAGATCGAATCTGTAGAATTTCGGCGAGTAGATCTCATGGTGACAGAAGTTTTCTTAATCAATGACAGCAAAGCCGACGTTCACCTCACTCGGGAAGCTCTGCGCGAGTCCAAACTTGCCATCAGGAGAGGCGTCTGAGTTGCTCCGATTAGAAATCGGATTTTGGACAGACTCAGCCACTCCAAATCGAGCGTGTGCGGCAAGTGTCATAGGCGAGGTAGCCGTCCCGAATTTCCCGCCCAAATGTTGACGGCGGCTTCGATTCCCCCTGCGGAGCCATGTTAAGCGCAGACACGGGCTAGCAGTGTCCCCACGCCGTCTCGATTCTTTTGGTAGTGCGCTTATCGGCGAGAACAAAACATTACGGTTCTTCGCCGGCGATTGAACGCGAACAGCGGATGTGATGACAATTCCGTCCCATGTCTTTCCCTCGATCGAGCGAACGAAGATGGTTTCCCGAGATCACTATCAGCTGCTCAGTATTACAAGAAGAGATTGCGCTCTCTTCGGACAAAGGTCGCGGCAGTCATTGAGCCGATGGAACATCTACCAGTAACCAAACTGGCCGATAGCAGGTAAGTGGGTTTTAGGTTCGCGCCTACGAGCGTGCAAACCGGATACACCAGCTGTCTTGGAGAGGGCCGAGTGAAACGACTGGGCATCTTAGTGAGCGTTCTTGCAGACCCTGTGTATGCGTTCTTGAATTTTGAACCTAGACTGACCTTTTCGGGCTCCAACGCTAAGCGGGTGAGATTGGTTCAATTTTCCTTATCCCAGTAACAGCCGGTCGTTGCATAAGCTCTTCGAATTAAATTATCTGCTTCGCTCTTTTCCTGGGCGTTTTTGAATTTTCTATTTTTCGTTGACATTCCGAAGTGCTCAAGCGCCTCAAGCGCAAGTAGAGTCTCCAAGTTTGTTCGTTCGTCGCTACCAGAGAGTCCATCGGCATGTGCCAGCCGGATTACACTGTCAACCTCATCGGCCGGAATCCTTTCGACACAATCCTTCCAGCGGACCTCTAGATATTCCGGCGTGCAACTCGCCACAAGGCCGGCCATTCTAAAACCCCGGGAGCATACATCGCCGCGTTTCCAGGGCTTTTTCGAGGATCGAGTGGCAGCGTCATGTATGTTTGGTTTTCCGACAGGACTCGCACTTAGTCTGCGATTCAGTTCCGTAGAATTCCGTTTTGCATTTCACGCAGGGTATGAGGGTTAGCTCGACGCCATCTATGGCTTTTGCCCTCTCCACCTTTCGAAAAATCAGCATGTCACGATTCTAACACTTTTCTTATTTGGATTAGTTCCGCCTGATGTGATGTAAGCTGCGTTAACTAGAGTTTACGGTTTACAAATCCTCATCGGTTTGATCGCCCTTCTCAGCGTCCCTGACACGCACTCAAATCGAGTTTCAGTCTTTCTGGATAAACAACGTGCGAAAGCCGCAAAACAGAGAAATAGCTGGTCTTCACGTCGAGGATTTGGACTTCTCGGAGCTACTCGTTTACATCAGACGGTCCACTTTCATTCACGAGGAAGTGACCCCGAAGAGCAAAGCGGGTCATCCGGAAGTGGACGTAGACGCCGACACAATGGCGATTGTTAAGTCGTACACTGGCCATCGCACATCGGGTCGAGGCTTCCAGAACCGAAACGGAACTCCACTGGTCAACGGGAATGTGAATCGCTATGTTCTGAAGCCACTCTGCACAAGGATTGGAATTCCTGTCGGTACAACTCATGCGTTCCGACACGGAAGAGTTTCCGTTCTCCGACAGAATGGTGTCCCTGGTGATTTGATAAAGCGTTCGGTTGGGCATTCATCGCTCAAGACGACGAGTAAATATAGTCACTTTACCCGGGAATTCGGGAAGGAGATGGCTTCTAGCTTGGTATAATTGCGACCGACCATGGTCCCAAGTGGTCCCAACTTGAAGCGCCTAAAATGTTGCTGTAAAGTGTTTTGAGTTGCTCAATCGGTGGGCGTGTAGCTCAGTTGGGAGAGCGCATCGTTCGCAACGATGAGGCCGGGGGTTCGAGCCCCCCCACGTCCACCAAAATCCCTTATAAAACGATATTTTTTGAGTCTGCGACACTGCGGGTGGTTTACGTTGTACCCCGGTTATACCTTTCGAAATGCTCAAAGCTGTGTTAGTAAACGATTTCCCTTTTAAAACGCATTTTATTTTTGAACCCAATAAATTTTTTCGCCACCCTGTCGTCTTTTGCCCGCCGATTTCTTCCTGAGCCTCTTTCAGAAGTGTCTCGTTCCAGGATGCGGAGCATCATGAAAGACGCGGACTCAAATCAAGCCGGTAGCAGGCGGAGCCAAGGCGTGCAGTTTCTCCGAGTGTGCCGTATTGAACAGCAATGCCAGCGAGTCCTCAGGCATGGTGGCTGCGTGGCTGATAAGAAGAAACAGAGGCGTCCGTTCGACGCGATATTTGCTGCTGTAATGAAGGAAATGGCAGAGCCTCGTTTAGCAGCGTCCCTTCGGGATAGAGTCGTGAAGTTTAAGGTGACAGACTTACTGCATAATCGCGATACGTCTGAAGACGGACGTGTTACCGGCATCAACGCAAACAATGGGGTCATCACTTACGAAGTATGGGTTCCGAAGGATGTCAACTCTTGGAAAGGGGGCTACTTCATTTCACACTGGCGTGAAAGTGTGTTGAAGTTGTCCACCAATGCGCGGCTAAGGTCTTCAAGCAAGAAACTATATCAAATATTGAATCTTATGACGCTGCATCCACGCTTGGGACGGTGAGCTCGGTTTCAGGAACTGGCAGGCTCTTCGCACCATCATGAAGAACGGAGCGTGATGCACTTGGCTTGCGCAACCCTGCGATCGATTCAAGTAAACAAACTCGGCTGGCCTTGTAGTCCGCCGGGCAGAACAACGTGACTCGAAACCCGGCTCGCATGGCATGGCGTTTCTTAAGCGTTCAATGGTGGCCCGCAAGTGCCTAAGACCAATCCTCCCGCTTTCAAAGATGGCCCCCAGAACCGGTCGCCCACGACCGTTTCAGACAGACGTCGGCTAACACGACCTTCCAAACCAAGCCTACCGCCACGTGCGATGGAGCTGGAATCGTTCCTGCGTTCGTTCCCTGAGGCGCGCCAGCGTGGTTTGGTGTGGGCATTGGTTTTTGCCTCGGACGTAAAACTACGCTTCAAGCACTAGGTGTATCCCCGTATTGAGACGCTGGTGTTGCTATCCCTACAATTAACCATGACCGAACACAGAAGAAGCCGACGCATACTGGCAAGTGTACCCCTAGAGGTGGAGGTACAGGGCAGGTCACACCGGGTCTTAACTGCGGTAATCAACCTGCATGGGGCTATGATTCTTTCCCCGGTCAAATGGCCTTCGGGCAGCGAGCTTAAAGTGGAGAATACCGATACGGGAGTAAACATTAGCGCTTGGGTGGTGTGGTGCGGGGACCAATCCCCAAGGGGTTCTTATAAGGTTGGCATTGAATTTGAAGCATCGTCTCCTGAGTTTTGGGGAGAACTCTACAACCCGCATGCTATCGAGGTCTCCTGGAACAAATGACCTTCTGTTTACTCATACTACTGTAAGTAAGCTGAGGGAGGAATCTATGGCAACGCAGGTCAGGAAAGGCCGGCGGTTCGTGTGTCAGAATCCGGAAGGTGACTGCGAATTGGAAGTAACTAAGGCACCACTCATAGAAAGCCCTACAGGCCCGCGATGCTCTTGCGGAGCCGAGATGAAAAAACCATACATCAAACCTTCCGTAACGACTCGACTTGCAAAGGCAAGAAGTTCTCACGCGTGATTCCACTGGATTGGAGAATTTAATCGCGAACGATTGGACTCTTCTTATCGTTCGCGACGATGAGGCCGGGGTTCGAGCTCCCGCGTCCACCAAATCTTTCCCGACCTTTATCACTCCTATTTCCTGCCTTTTTATGGGCCGCAGGGTGGCTGCTACTGCATGCGAGGTTGACCCCGAGAGGATCCAGGCAACCGGTGGCAGGGCTTGCCCAGCCGAAGAGCGTATGTACAATGGGCACTCACGATTAGCAGGGAGGAAGTCATGCGATCTGTTGTGGCCCGATTAGCCCTCGCAGCCGTTACAATTTCGCTGCCACTTTTGTTTTATTGGCATCGCGGTCAAAACATCGTAGTGGCCGAAAACCACACGCCGGTCAAGATCACCCGCCTTTATGCGGGGGACGACGGGTTGAGCCATGTCGAACAGGTAGAAGTGAAATTCGCTCCTGTTGCCGGAGCGCCGCCGACGGTCGGCCAATCTGATCCAGTCAAAACCACGAGCTCCTACCTAGTACGCTTGGCGCCCGGCTTCTTCGAGAGCTGGCACAACGCGGACAAGCGTCGCTATGTGGTCACCATCAGTGGGAGGGCAGAAATTGAAGTGGCTGGAGGACAAAAGTTTCTAGCTGAGCCCGGAAAAATCGATCTGGCCGAGGACTTGAGCGGTAAAGGCCATACCTTTCGCGTCGTAGGCAGCGAGGACTGGGTTGCCGTCTTCGTCGAATTCGCCCAATAGTTTGGCGTGCAAAGTAGTAAAGTTTTGTTTTGAAGTTTTATTAACAGTATCGTGCAGAAAATACTTGTGAGGAGCTCTACAGGATGCGGTTTATCTTTCGATTTCAAGCTCCGTGTCCATCGAATGGCTTGGCGAAGCGGCTGCTGGAACGCGTGCGTCTATTCCCGAATAGGACCCAGCCGGGGGTTTCGGCACGGCAGCCGCTGGTTTAACGGCGCGGCTTCCTGGCGTTTTATTTCCCTGCGCCTCGACGAAGTCGGCGAGACACAGCCGCAAGTTGCCCATATTCGTGCAATAGGAAAGACCCATCTCCATATCGATTACGCCCGCACGAATCATCTTCTCAATTTCATCGTCGAAGCATTGCATCTCGCCGCCCTCGGCATCGCGCATGGCGTCCAGCAAAGATTTCCCTTCGGATTCGCCTTTCTGCACATACTCGCGTGTTCGTATCGTAGCTTTTAAAATTTCGAACGCAGCCACGCGGCCGGATCCATCGATACGAGGAATCAAGCGTTGGGAAATAATGTAGCGGAAGGATTTGGCTAGGCGCCCGCGAATTGCATCCTGTTCTTCGAGCGGGAAAACGCCAATAATTCTTTCCACCGTCTTCGAGGCGTCAATCGTATGGAGCGTGGAATACACCATGTGGCCCGTTTCAGCCGCCTCCAGGGCCACCTCGATCGTTTGCTTATCGCGCATTTCGCCTACCAGGATCAATTTAGGCGCTTGCCGCAACGCAGCGCGCAACGCCAGCGCAAAACTGGGGCAGTCCGTGTGCAATTCGCGCTGGTGAATCGTCGCCAGCTTATGCTGGTGAAGGAATTCGATGGGATCTTCGATGGTGATCACATGGCAGGGTTTCGTTTGATTTATTTTGTCCACAAACGCAGCCAGCGTGGAAGATTTGCCGCTTCCCGTGGGGCCGGTGACTAAAACAATTCCGGGACGAAGATTCGCCGCTTCATTGAGTTCAGCCGGCAGGTTCAGCATCTTAAAGTCCGGCACGTCGGTGGGAATCACGCGCATCACGATTCCGCAGCTTCCGCGTTGGGTGAAAATATTCACACGAAAACGCGACAGCTTCGGAACGCTGTAGGAAATATCGCAGGAGCCTTCTTCCTTGAGCTTGTCCATCGCGTGCTTGCTGCGGCCCATCAAGTCGTTTGCGATTCGTGCGGTGTCGTCGGGCTTCATCACGCCAACGCCGGGAATTTTCAACTGCACTAACTCGCCGTTTACCTCGACTTGCGGCATGCGCCCCGGAGAGAAGATCAGGTCGCTGATCTTTGGCGCGGCCTGCAACATCGTCGCAATGATGACGTTAGTCGCTACAGGACCAGCCGTCGGAACGGCTACGGGAGCATCCATTGCATTCCTCCAAAAGTCGCCCGGGATGGGTTACGACGGACGCCTGCGGTAAGCAACAGTATGAAGGAAGGATGCAGGCTTGAAGCCGACCAGCATGGCGGCTTGTTCTCAAAGCATTAGTAGTACTAAGAGCGCCTTGCCATCAGTCACGTGCCTGCTCCCTCAGACGTCACCCGTAGTGGCGCAGCATGCTGCGACCGCTGAAACATGAGCTATGATCTCCAGCCGGAGGCTCAACATCGCTCGCTAAAACGGCTTACTTTGCGGTCGGAGCGCCTGTTGCCGCTTGATCCGTCCATCCTGCCACAACGGGCAGCGGCGGCGCAGCCGCAGGATGGGCCGCGCGATAATCCTGCCCCAACAGCGCGGCAATCGTCGCGGCTATCTGGCTCTGGGTTACTCGCGGTACATGGCCCATTTCTCCGAGCGCTGGGGTGTCCGGCCCGATCACGGCAATCCAAATATTCTCGGCGCCATCGATGTCCTTGTCATGATTCTTCCATTGTTCGAGGCCGCTCCCGCGTCCGTGGTCGGTGGTGACAATGAACGTGACCTGGTTGCGATATGCAGGCATGCCCTGCATCGTATTCCAAAGCTCCGCAATCAACGCGTCATCCTGATGCGCGGCTTGCAACACAAGATCGTATTTTCCTTCGTGAGCCCAATCGTCCGTGCCGCCGTAGCCCACAAAAAGAGCGCGTGGGTTGTGCATTGCTAAGTAGTCCATCAGGTCCTCATGTGTGAAGGAATCGAACGCGTCGTCATCCTCCACACGGGTAGTCGTTTCATATAGTTTTTTCAGCAATTGTTCGCGTGGGGTAAGCTGTTGCGCCCACGGCAAATTCCATCCCGCTCGGACGAAGAGCCCGCTTCGCTTTGCATTGAAAATGTCATTGAACGCATCCCAAGTTGCGAAAACGGAGACTTGGTTGTGAAACTCGGGCTTGTTATTTAACCATTCGAAAACTGTAGCATTGGGATTCGGCCCGTACTCGTTGCTATCGATTCGCTTGTCCGATTGCCCGGTCGTCATTTCGTTGTATCCGGGATAGGAAAATTTCATCCCGTTGGTCACTTGCGCCACGCTGCCCTTGCGCTGGTTGCCGTATATTTCCCCTTGCCTGCCGATCACGCCCCAAAGAAATGGCATTAGAGTCTGACGGCGCTCAGCGGGAGTGTCGCGCCAGAAATCCTTGCGCAATTGCTTCACGTTCTGCGCTCCGCCATGCTTCTCGTCCATCAAATCATGCTCCGGCCCATCGAATACTTCCTGCCAGCGAAACCCATCCATTACAATCAGAACAACCGCTCGCGTCTTCAGTCCAGCAGATTGCCTGGAGGCGGGAACCACAGGATTGATCATCCCGCCAAACAGCGTCCCACTCTTCTCGCGGCTGATGCGCGCCGACAAATACGCGGTAAGCCCGAACAACGTGCCAAGAATCGCGATAACCAGCGCGAGCCGAGTCTTCAACCTGTCCTCCGCTTCGAGTTGGGATGATAACTCAACTCAGCACAGGATCGCGCGCCCGCTGGTGGCCAGTTTCTCGGTCGTTCTCGTAAGCTACTTGCGCGGATGGTCGCGATTCATTGCGAAACTACACGGACGCCTATTCTGGGTGGTCCACGGAGGGCCTACTTTCTCTAGCACTAGGATTGCCGCCGAGTTGCAGAGGGAACCGCAGAGAACGCGTATTTAAGAACGGCAAAGTGGTGACTCTTATCGAATGTGATTTCCGATAGAGCCAGAATGCCGGGGTCTGCTTTCATTTCCGAGGTGGCCGCCTTGGAGTCCGCGACGTGCGTGACAACATCAATATCTCCGTGCCTCAAGATCGAAGCTTCCTCTTTGCGTTCACAAGTCGAATCGAGTGTCCTCGGAGGAGCTCGGCCCGAGAACCGTCTTACTCGATTCTTCCGTGCCATCAAGTTGAAGACCCTGCAAGCAAGGAGCAGCTTTTGCAAGCGCAGACAGTTCAAGGGGAAGGGTTGTACTCGAGAGGAGCTTGAAATTCGTTTTGCTGAACGAGTCTATGAAATCGCTGTACACCTGCAATTGTTCTGGAGTCAGTTGGCCTCTGTCGGGTCGAGAAGCAACTGTCGCGGAGCGCTGCGATAGCGATGAAAAAGTACTAGGAGCTCGCTAGGCATTTTCACTCCCGCTGGGCGCTGACTCACTTATCGGATTGAACCTCAACGTTAAGATTTAATCCCGACTTTGATGCGACTTCTTCGGGGGGCTCGACGGCGTAAATCGGTTCCATCACGGTGGGGAACTCGACCAGGAAAGTGGCGCCGCCTTCGGGGCGGTTGAAACATTCGATTCTGCCGCCATGTTCTTGCATGATGCCGTAACAAATGCTCAGGCCCAGTCCGGTTCCTTTGCCAACTGGCTTGGTGGTGAAAAACGGATCGAAAACTTGCTGAGGATGTTTTATACCTGCGCCACTGTCAGAAAATTGGACCACAATCCTGGTGTCGCTGTGCGATGTGCGGATCAGCAATTTGCCTCCACCCACTTCTTCCAGAGCATCCACCGCATTGCTGATCAAGTTGAAAAAAACTTGCAGGATTTGGTTGGCGTCGCCTCTTACGGCGGGAAGGTCGAGTGCAGGGTAGCTATCGACTTCGATATGCCGTCCCCGCAAATCGAGGTTGCTCAAATGCAGGGCGGTGGCAATAACCTGGTTGATGTCCAGATGTGTCTTCTCGCTAGGGACGCGGCGCGCGAAACTCAGCAAACTGGTCACCAGCGTTTTAATTCTGCGAGCGAGCGTACGTATTTTGTCCGCCACGATTCGCTGCCGGTCTCCGAGCACAGGGTCGTCCACCAACAGATCGGAATATCCCAGGATTCCCGTGAGCGGATTGTTTATTTCGTGCGCCGCGCCGGCTGCCAGTTGTCCAAGTGAGACAAGCTTTTCGGTCTGAATCATTTGTTCCTGAACGTGCTTCAAGTTATCGAGAGATTCCCGGGCGGCTTCGAGCAGGCGTGTGCGGTCATGATCCACCAGGCGTTGGCGAACAAATGTAAGCAACGCCACCACGAGAAGCGTCACTTGCGCCACGCCGAATCGGAAGGTTTGCACCGAAGCAGGGTTCGCACTGAGCCAAAGCGCCCAGAGCGCCATCAGAGGAATCGAGAAGACGGCTGCCCTCGACAACAAGAACGCCCAATTTCTTGAATCTTCGTCCGCTGCCGGCACCGCTTCGCGCTGAGGCTTCAGGCTGTGCGCTACAAAACCCGCAGTCCCGAACCAGATGAATGACGCGACGAGCGGCAGGTCGAAAACGCTTCCCGTAAAGTAATCCTGACGATCAATGGCCCGGTTCGTAATGTACGATCCCGCGGCATACAAAAGGGAAGCGCTGAAAAGGTGAGCGTACACTTCGCGCCATTTTCCTTTCGAGCGGTTCATTAACATCGCGAAGCCCACCGCCAGCACGAGGTTTTCTGCGGCTGCTAAATGGTCGTACATCCAGCCGTAGGTCAACACGTTGGGTGTGATGTATTGCCATGGAATCACCACGAAGAGGTAGAGATAAACCCACCAAACCAGCAGCAAGGTGAAATCCAGATATCCAGTATGAACGTTGAGGTCGTCGCGGCGGTCGTGAGGCTTCAACGCCAGCGCGCCAATCATCGGCACGGGATGCAAGAAAAGAATTACGTCACCGATGAAAGGGTTGGGGGTCTGCTTGCGCAGCACGACTTCGAAGTAGGTCCAGATGGACTGTCCCACCAGCCAGGTGCCGCACCCGAGCGCCAGGAGCAGCCAGAACAGACGCGTTCGCCGTTCGGGCAGCGATACATTGGCCATCAGCCCCACGCAGGCGAACAGAGCGGCGAGGCACTGAAAGATATCGCCAAACGCGGTCAGCCCTCGGCCGCCGGGAACTGTAAGCGAGACAATACAATAGCCGCCGACGATGACAGCCCAACCACCGAAAAGCGCCCAGCCTATGCCGGACATTCTCGGGGCGCGGCTCATTAATCTGTTCATGGCGGTTTCTGGCGCGTTCATTCTAAGCCTAGGGGAATTTGGCTACTTCTGAGGATACGATTGTCGGTGTGCTCGGTCGATTAGGATTCCTGCGGAAGTGACTTGAGGAGCAACATTGGCGATGCCGGCACATCGTACCGGCTAAGTCATTTTGCTATGTGGACTTCCGCTAAAAGAAGAACGTCAACGCTCTCTACGGATGTGAGGACTGGTTGGCTTGGCGCTCGGCCACGATCTTGCGCGCGTTTTGGTAGAGCGCTCTGGCCTGCGGAATCAAATCCATGGCCTTGTCCAGTTGCGGATCATCCTGTAGTGCAACCTTGAAACCCTCATTCAGTCCGAAGACACTGGTAAAGACTTCGCGCTTGATCTGCCATTTCAGCCAGGTCAAGTTGTCCGAAATTTCAGGCTCAGTGTATTTGATGTGTTGTTTGTCGAGATACTTCCGAAAATCGGAGATGACTTCGTCCGTTACGAAGAAATCCTTGGTGACGTCCGGTTTTGCGCTGAGATAGTAACGTGTGAAATCGCCAACGCCCTGAGGGGTGGCGTAGAAAACGCCCCGGCGATAAAGGGCCGTTTGAAAATCGTCTTGCTTGGGAGTGGCGACAAAATCGTCGGGAGTGATGCCGCCTTGTCCAAAGACCTGCCTGCCGCTGTCAGTGAGCTTCACTTCCGGTTGCTTGGGCTTTTGCGGATTGTAATGGTAGTCGTAGAGCGAAACGTTTTTATAGTCGCGCTGGATCAGGCGCCCGCTGGGCGTGTAGTAGCGCGCGGTGGTGAGAAGCAGCGCCGTTTCTTCGGCCAACGGGATCTGGGTCTGCACCAGCCCTTTGCCGAAGCTGGTTTCTCCAACGACTAAGCCCCGATCGTGGTCTTGTATGGCGCCCGCGACGATCTCCGACGCGGAGGCGCTTTGTCCATTGATAAGGACAACGATGGGAACTTCAATGCCTTGATTGCCGCGCACCGCGTAATAACGGCGCTCCGGAGAAGACCGTCCGCGGTGCGAAACCACGATTTCGTTCTTGTCCAGGAACATATCGGAGAGGCCAACGGCCTGGTTCAGAAGTCCGCCACCATTGTTGCGCAGGTCAAGTATAAGACCGTCGAGCTTGGGGAAATCGAGCTGCTTGAGAGCCTCGGCGACATCGCTATCAGTGGTCTCGCTAAAAGATACCAGGCGCACATAACCGATGCCGGGCTTAACCATGGTGTAGTATTCAACCGCGGGACGAGTGATTTCATCGCGCGTAACGGCAACTTCGATCGGCTTGTCCCAACCTTCTCGGCCGAGTGAAATGTGTACGACGGTGCCCTTGGGGCCTTTGAGCATCTCCGCGACTTCCGTGCCGGTGAGGCCGTCGCAGGATTTTCCTTCTACTTTCAGAACGACGTCACCAGGGCGGATTCCGGCTTTATAGGCGGGAGAACCAACGAATGGAGCGAGGACGACGGTTTGGTTGTCACGCTGCGAAATGGTCATTCCCACGCCGTAGTATTTTCCTTGCTGTTCTTCCTTGAAGAGCGCGTATTGCTTAGGGTCAAAAAAGTTGGAGTGGGGATCCAGCACGTGGAGCATGCCGGGAATTGCGCCGTCATAGATAACTTTATCTGTGTCCACGGGGTCGGCGTAGTTGCGCTCGACTACCGACAGCACGTGAGTGAAACTCTTTACGGAATCCTGGAGTTCGGTTTCGCTGGTACCGGTGCTGGAAGCCCGGGCGCGTAGCGTGGGACCAAAAAGGCCGCCGAGGACGGCCGAGATTCCCAAGACCGTGATCAGTACGAGGATTCCGCGCTTAGACGATGGTTGCGATTCCATGCGACCTCACTGTGCCTAAATTATGATTGTACCACACAAGCTTTGGACGCCTGCCGGAGTGCGTATGTTTCTGTAATCATTCGCAAGGGCATGGCACGGGGCCGAACCTTGTTGGCTGCTGGCGCCCCGCAGCGGGGAGAAATGTCCCGTTGAGGGCTTGAGAAGCCTGGCCCGCATAATTCCATTCTGGTACCAGCTAGTCGGGGTTTAATCATTTGTTTTCTGTGACTTCTGTTTGCAGGCCAGAACCGGTTAGAGTAAAACGGCCGAGGTAGAGGCGCGCGAAAGCGTTTCCCGGTACGCAAGGTACTCCGTTTGAGACGGCTGCTGGCCGACTTCGTTAGCGCCGATCCTAAATCCAATTTTCACCGTAAGTAATGATAGGAGCTTTTTCCGGAAATGCGACCCTGCGCTTCGTCACATTGCTGGGCTTGCGGGAATGACAGTTCTCCAACGGGTTTCCACACCCTCTGCGACCACCCGAAGGTTCATGCTTCGCCCAATACTGACAATGGCGATCACAATGGTGGTATTCGTTTCAACCCAGGCGTTCTGTTTCAAGCGCGAAACTCAGCGTCTCCCGGCGCTCGTCCCGCCGACTGGCCATTCGTACAGGTAATCTGGAGGATGTTCACGCAAACGAGTGCGTTGACGCTGCTCGGAGGGCGACATACCGTTGTCTTAGGGCGTTATTTCAGAAACACAAGCCAAGATGCCGCACTAATAGTGTGGCGCTAGGACCTAAACCGACTCGTAGGAGACAACGATGAACAACGCGTGCGAAAATTTTGTGCCAGCGAATTTCCCAGCTTCCGGGTGGATGAATTCCGAGCTGCGGCTTCCTCGAATGGCGGCAGTTGGCCTGTTGGTCGCGCTGATGTACTTCGCGCCGGCCACACAGGCACAGACGCAATCGGCGACTTCTTCAACGCCGACGACACAGGCTGCGGCACAGCCTCCTGCACCAGCCACTGCGCAGCCTCCTGTAGGAGCGCAAACTAAAGCGACTTCCGAGGCGCAGCCGCAAATGCAAGACCAGTCAGCTCCGGCGCCGCAGTCGTTAGGAGAGGCTGCACGTCTAGCCAGAGCGCAGAAAACCAAGACAGAGACAACCAAGGTATACACCGAGGACAAGCTGTCGGGGCTCTCGGGCCACGGTGTTTCGTCCGTGGGGTCGGGGAATGCGGGAGCAGGGTCGTATGGCGGAAATTCTTATGCCAACTCCGGCGCCGCAGCGGGTTCCGGATCGGGCGGGAATAACGAGGCATATTGGCGGGGCAGGGCGAACGGGATTCGGGCTCAAATGGCCCAGTTGGATGGCCAGATCGCGGGGATCCGGGAGGAGATTAAGAAGAAGGGCGCGGTCACCGTGGATCCAATGAGCGGAGCGGCGGCGGGCGTGATTTACGTTGAAGACCGCAACATGCAAATCAAACAGATCGAATCGCAAAAAGAGAAGCTGCAGGAACAGTTGGAGGCGTTGGCAGAAGAAGGGCGTAAGGCTGGCGCGGACTCTGGCTGGTTCCGCTAGTAGGTTGTTAAGAGCAAGGCATCCCTCTTAGCGGCACTGACTAACCCCGAGTTCAGCGTTCTTCACCGCGAATGAAGAACATGCAGCCCACAATAAGGATTTCATGGGGTCGACTTGGCTGGCGCGGCGGCGGGGATTAGGCTGCCGCACAGCGGTGGCGACAGCAAGGATATTGTGATGGCGTAGGGCGGGGCTGCATTCCTTCACGAAATGCTGCAAGAGATGTCCAGCTCCGAGGAGGCAAGGTGCCGACAATAACGCGAATCGACCACACTCAACGGCTCGACATTTGTGCGCACTGCTACCGACATCAGCTCGGACCAGCGGCGCAGGAACTGGTCGGGGAGTTGCGCGAAGGGATAGTAGAACTGCGCGCGGACTTGGGCTTGGTCGTCGCCGGCGAGTCCCCAATGGCGAACATGGCCGACAACGCCGACAACGGTGAAGGGGCCATAATCCATGTCGGGCATCCAGAGAAGTTTGCCGAGGGGGTCTCGTCCGGGGAAGGCGCTTTGGGCGAGGACGTCGTCGATTACGATGACGAGCTGGGCTGCCCGCGCGATCTTGATTGTTGAAGAATCGGCCGCGACGGAGCTGGAAGTCCCATTACGTTTAAATAATTTGGTGAGACGCTGGTGGCCAACGCGGTGGGCTGCTGATTTTCCGGGGGCACGTTGGCGCTGGGCCAGTAACCGATTTGATTGTTGCCATCGCGCATGGGAACAGTGTCAACGATAGCGACGGACTGAACGCCGGGGACGTGGCTTGCGCGATCGATTACATCCTGCCAAGCAGGACGGATCCGTCCGGAGTCGGCGAGGACGCCGGGAGAGAGCGCCATGCGAGTGACAAGGACGTTGTGAATGTTGAGGCCAGGGTCGAGCGAAGAAACTCGCAAGAGCGTGCGGCCTAGCATCGCGGCAGCGACTAGGAGCACGAGCGCGAGAGCTATTTCGGAGACTACGAATACGCTGTGAAGACGACGCGCAGCTCCAGTGATTGCGCGCGAGCCGGAGCGGAGCGTTTGTTCAAGATGACGCGCGGGGGTGCGGAGCGCTGGCGCGAGGCCGAAAAGAAAACCGCTGAGCAAGGATAGGGAGACAGCGAAGAGCATCACGCGCCAGTCGAGCTGGACTTCTTGCGCGCGCGGGCAGATTGCCGGGCCAGATCGCGACGAAGGGGCGAATGCCAATGTAGGCGAGCAGGACTCCGAGTGACGCCTCCGGATGAGCCCTAGCACGGCGCTTTCGGTGAGGCATTGGCGGACCAAGCGTCCGCGGCTGGCGCCTAGAGCGGCGCGCATGGAAAGCTCACGCTGGCGCGAAACAGCGCGAGCGAGCAGAAGGCTGGCGACGTTTGCGCAAGCGATCAAGAGAACGAGGCTGACCGCGCCCAGCAGCAGCCAGAGCGTGGAGCGCACGTCTCCGACTTCCGGGACGCAGGGGCGATGCGAGGAAAGTGCGATCGGAGTTGGTGTTCGCGTAGGCTTGCGATAAATGATGCGCAATCAATTGCAATTCGGCTTGTGCATTGAGAGGCGTGGCGCTGGGATGGAGGCGCGCGATTACGTTAATGGGATGGAGGCCGCGACTTTTCAGAAATTGTGCGGTGTCCTGTCCTAGTGGCACGAAGACGTCCGCTTCGTCGTCGTTTTGGCGGAAGCCGGCTGTCGCGATGCCGACTACGGTGTAGCGTTTTTGGTCGAGGACGACTGAGCTGCCGAGAACTTTGGGTGCTGCCGCCGAAGTGTTCGTTGCCAGAAACTGTAGCCCAGGATCATGACCGGCGCGGCGCCTTGGCGGTCTTCTTCAGGAAGGAAGGCGCGTCCGCGCAGAAGGTTCACGCGCAGGACGGAAAAAAGATTGGAAGAGATTTCGTGGAGGTCGACATATTCGGGCTGGCCCGGCTCGCTGAGTGTTGCGCCATTGAAGAGCGCTCCGGCGAGGTCGAGAGAATGAGCGTCGCGCTGCAAGTCGAGGAAGTCGGGGTAGGCAACGTTTTGTTCGCCATAAATTTTTGTGTTCCAGGTTTCCGTGTGGCCGTGAATTGCGATTAGCTTGTCGGGATCGGGATAGGGCAGCGGCTTCAACAGAACGCCGTTGACTACGGTGAACATCACCGTGGTTGCGCCGACGCCGAGCGCAAGCGTCAGTAGCGCGACAACCGCAAAACCGGGATTTTTGCGCAGCATGCGCAGCGCGAAGCGAACGTCTTGCGAGAAATCGTCCAGCCAGCGAGTGCCACGAGCGTCTCGACAATTTTCTTTCACTTGCTCGGGGCCGCCGAGGGCGAGCCTGGCTTGGCGCCATGCGTCCTCAGTAGAGTGGCCCTGCGCGACTAGGTCGCTCGTGTGTTGCTCTCAGCGATAGGCAGTTCCTTTTCCCGTTGCCGGTCCCATCTGCGTTCGGCGCCAGAGGCGCTGCCGCCGAGTCATTGGGCTCCTCCTTCGGACAATCTGAGGATCAGGCTGACTGCGGGAGCTGATATTGACAATCGATAGGCGCGGAAGGGCGAAGGTATTCGTGGCGGTTTGCGGAATTGTCCGACCAGTGCGAAAATACGGGCATGAAAAAACTTTTAACTCTAGCTGCAACGACAATGATGTATGGCAGTTTGCTGGTTAGTAACGCAAAAGCACAAGACAGTTCGAACCCACCGCCGTCGCCAACCCCAGCGACACAGGCTCCTGCGGCGCAGCCCGATGCGAAAGCGCCTGCTGCGAAGAAGCCCGACTCCAAAACTCCTGCGACGAAAACACCTGCGGCGAAGGCGTCTGATTCTAAGGCAGATTCCAAGGGGACTACGGCTGCGAAGACGCCGGGAGATAAGACGCAAAGTCCTGCCACCGGCGCGGCGAAACCTCCCCTTCATCATGCAGCGGCTACTCCACTAGTGTTAAAGACCGACAAGGAGAAGAGGAGCTACGCGATTGGAATGAATATCGGGAAAACCATTAGCAAGAATTCTTTGGAAGTTGACCCGAACATTGTGGCTCGCGGACTGAAAGATGCATTGACTGGCGGCACGCCTCTGATGACCGAGGAAGATCAAAAAACCATAATGGCTGCGTTCCAAGCGGATATGCGCAAGAAAGTCGAAGACGAGAGGCAACAAGCCGTGGCAAGAGGCAAGAAAGAGAGCGAGGAGTTTCTGGCGGCCAACAAAGCAAAAGAAGGAGTCGTGACGTTGCCGAGCGGCCTGCAGTACAAAGTGTTGAAGGAAGGGTCGGGGCCAAAGCCCTCACCCACCGATACGGTGGAGTGCAATTACAAGGGCACCCTGGTCGACGGCACGGAGTTTGATAGCACCGCCAAACACGGCGCCAAGCCGTCCACCTTTCCTGTGACGGGCGTGATAAAGGGATGGACCGAGGCGTTGCAACTAATGCCGGTGGGATCGAAGTGGCAACTTGTGATTCCGCCGGACCTTGCTTACGGGGAGCGAGGGGCGGGCGGAGTGATCCCCCCCAACGCGACTTTGGTTTTTGAGATTGAGCTAGTTGGGATTCAGCCCAAACCTGCCGCCGCCCCCGCAAAGTAAATTTGGCGGCGGCCGGAATCTTGCAAAAACGGCGTCCTAGTGGCAGAGATTAGAGATAAACTGCAACCGCGGCGCCGTACTGCGCAACCAACTTCAAAATGTTCAGCGTTCCACACCTGATTATCATCTTCGTGGTAGTCCTGATTGTATTTGGCCCGGAGAAGCTGCCGGACTTGGCGCGCAACCTGGGCAAAATCATGGGAGAGTTCCGGCGCGCAACGGGCGATCTGCGTTCGACGTTTGACGAGCATATGCGCGAGATCGAGCGTGAGGCGAGCATTCGGGCTGCTGCAGCGGCGGGAACCGGGACTACGATCGCTCCGACGGAGCAGAACACGATAGGGCAGCCGAAGATTGCGAGCGCGACAGGGACGGTTACCGCGGACGCGCCGCATGGGTGGACAGTGGCGCCCGCGAATTCGCCGGCAGGAGAGAACGCCTCGACTGCGGCCGCAGCGGATGAGACGTGCGGAGCGACGCAGGCAGAGGTCGCGACCGCGCGCGTCCTCCCCGAGCAAAAAGGCGCCGAGACTTCAACAACAGCTAACCACAGCAAGGAAGAAGATGGCGGCAGCCGCCCAGCCTGATCCGAGCGGGACGCCTCCGCCCGACAACGATCCGGGCGGACGCATGTCGTTTTTCGAGCACCTGGTGGAGCTGCGGAAGCGGCTGATCCACGCAGCGATTGCGATCGTGATTGGTACGGCCCTGGGACTTTTAGTCTCGAAGCACTTCATCACGTTCATCGTGCAGCCGATGCATATGGCGCTGAAATCCGCGCATTTGGAAGACAACCTCTACTACACAAGTCCGGCGGGTTACGTCAGCTTGGTAATCAATCTGGGGCTTTACCTCGGCATAGCGATCGCGATGCCGTATGTGCTCTATCAGGTCTGGCTGTTTGTAGCCCCGGGACTTTTCAAGCACGAGCGGCGAGCGGTGGCGGGATTTATTGTGTCGTCGATGTTTTTGTTTCTGTGCGGGCTGGCATTCGGATATTTCGTGATGCTGCCGACCACGTTGAAATTTCTGATTGGCTTTGCAAACGAGGGGCCGATCAAGCCGCTGATCAGCATCAACGAATACTTCGACTTAACACTGATCATTTTGATGGGACTGGGTGTGGTGTTCGAGCTGCCGGTTTTAATTTTTATTCTTTCGCTGTTTGGGATCGTGACGCCGAAGTTTCTGCTAAAGAATTTCAGGTACGCGATGCTGATCATCACGGTGGTGGCTGCCATCGTTACGCCCACTCCGGACGCGACGACGATGCTGGTGTTTATGGCGCCCATGATCCTGCTTTACTTTATTGGAGTGTTTGTTTCTTACGTTGTTCTCAGGCGCAAGCAAGCTGCCGACGTGGCTGCCGGGGAGGCGCATTAGATGACAAGTTCATGGAGCAAGCTTGGGTCGGCGGCCGGGCTGCTGACCGTCGCGATGGGTGTGGCTGCGTGCAGCCATAGTGGCGCAAACACAGAGTCGTCAACCGGCGCCGCTTCCGCGGCTCAGCCGGTGAAGCAAGAGAGTGCTAGCACTGCTAGCAAGCCTGCTGAAACTGCGCCGCCCGCGTCGCAGACAGGCGGGTTCGACGGCGCAAAAGCTTACGAGCACGTAGCCGCAATTGTGGGATATGGTCCGCGGCCGCCGGCTTCGGAAGGAATTCATCACGTGCAGGGTTACATTCGCGAACAACTAAAGAGCTACGGATGCACGGTGGACGAGGATGATTTTCACGCGTCCACGCCGGCGGGCGATGTGGCCATGAAAAATATTATTGCCAAGACGCAGGGAACTGGACAGGGAATTATCTTGCTGCTGACCCATTATGATTCGCTGAGCAGCGTGAAGGATTTTGTGGGCGCTGAGGACAGCGCTTCGTCGGATGGAGTGATGCTGGAGATGGCGCGTCTTCTGTGCGGAAGAAAAGAGCCCAACTCCGTGTGGATCGCGTTTTTGGACGGCGAAGAGGCGTTCGTTAACTGGGACCAAGATGAGGATCACACGTACGGCAGCCGCGAACTGGCAGCGCGAATGGCGGTCTCCGGCGATTTGAAGCGGGTGAAAGCCGTAATTCTCGCAGACATGATAGGCCAGTATGGACTGGCGATTCCGCGAGAAGGAAATTCAACGAAATGGCTCACGGACTTGGTCTGGAAGACGGCGGGACACCTGGGATACGGAGACGTTTTTGTTTCGCGCGAAGAGACCATTTCCGACGACCACCAGCCGTTTCTGGCGCGCAACGTGGCGTCAGTGGACATTATCGATTGGGACGGATTTCAGAACCCCAAATACTGGCACACAGCGCAGGACACGCTCGACAAGGTAAGCCCGCGCAACGTCGCAATCGTGGGCCACGTGATTCTAGAGACGGTGAACGAGCTACAGAAGAAATTCCACTGAGTCGTAACCGCCAGCGCAAAGCTCTATGCCGTATTTAATCTAGTTCGGTCGTAGCGTGTGCTACATTTTCATTTCGCATGGAAAACGTTCGGATTGCCTCTGGCAGTGGAGCCTATCTCGTGTACTGTTCACGCGGGGCACTCGCGCGTGCGAAATCCATAGTCGCCAGCCTGGCTGATACGGCTGGCACGTTTGTGATCTCTTCGCCGAATGTGTGGCGTCACTGGGGACGGAAGCTTTCAGCACAAATTCGCGGGTTGAGAGCGAAACAGATTCTCCTCATTGACGACCGTGAAGCGGCGAAGAATCTTGCAACCGTAGAACTGCTGTGCCGCGCGCTGAGTTTGGCTGGAGCGAACCGAGGCGCGGTGTTTGTCGCGCTGGGCGGCGGGGTGGTTGGCGATGTGGCGGGTTTTACGGCGGCGAGCTATATGCGCGGAGTGAAATTGGTGCAGATTCCGACCACGCTCGTCGCGCAGGTGGACAGCTCGGTGGGAGGCAAAACCGGTGTGAACCTGCCAGAAGGAAAGAATCTGGTGGGCGCATTTTATTCACCGAGCGCCGTGATCGCCGATTTCGAAACGCTGGGAACGCTGCCGCATCGCGAATACCGATCGGGCTTGTACGAAGTTATCAAGTACGCCGTAATCAAGGACGTGGAACTTTTTTCGTTTCTGGAGCGAAACATACTTGCGCTGCTGCGGCGCGATCCTGTCGCGCTGGCGCGCGTTATTCCGCGGTGTATCCGAATTAAGGCGAACATTGTGGAGCGGGACGAGCGCGAGGGCGGGCTCCGCGAGATTCTGAATTTTGGACACACGTTTGGACACGCCTTGGAAGCCGCTACCGGCTATCGCCGGTTTCTTCACGGCGAGGCGATTGGATGGGGAATGTACGCCGCGACAATGCTGGGGACTGCAACCGGGCGCATCCGGGAATCGGAAGCGGCGCGGATCGTTCGATTAGTCGCAAGTGTGGGCCCTCTGCCTTCGATGGGTGCAATTCGCGGCCGGCACTTAGAGCAGATCATGGCGGGCGATAAGAAAGCGCGCGCCGGCCAACTTCGTTGGGTATTGCCGCGGGGAATCGGAAAAGCGCAACGGGGCGTCGTGCTTCACTGGAAACTTATCGCGCGCACGATCTCAGAATTGCCGGAGCTTGCGGGGAAGGCGAGAGGCTGACGAACGCTATGCCCATCATGACCACCCCGATTTTTCCGCCGCAAGCGCCAGGGTCGCGGCCCAAAGGGGCTCGCGACGAGCGCGAGGCCGCGGCGCACGTGCGGGAAATGTTTACGAAAATTGCGCCGCGTTACGACTTTTTGAACCATCTACTCTCTTTGTCCATCGATCGGGTGTGGCGCCATCGGACGGCGGTCAAGTTCGGGAAAATTATTCGCCGCACGGACGCTCGTATTCTGGACTTGTGCTGCGGAACGGGAGATTTGACGTTCGCCATGGAGCGCGTGCGGATGAAGGCGTTGCGCGATTCCGGAGCGCATCGGATACCGATGGTGGGCAGCGATTTTGCCGAACCTATGCTAGAACGGGCGCAAAAAAAGGGTAGGGCGCATCACCGGGCTGCGGAGTTTGTTGCGTCGGACGCGCTGAACCTGCCATTTCCAGATGCTTGTTTCGACCTGGTGACCACCGCGTTCGGATTCCGCAATTTGGCGAATTACGAGAATGGCCTATGCGAAATCGCTCGTGTTTTAAAAGACGGCGGGCAACTCGGGATCCTGGAATTTTCCGAGCCTAGCGGCGGGGCCATGGCTGCCCTTTTTCGAATTTATTTCCGGTACATACTGCCAAACGTTGGTGGCCTGATTTCGGGAAGCACGGACGCGTACAGGTATCTGCCAGGGTCGGTGGCAAGATTTCCGAACCGCAATGAACTGGCAGAAATGATCAGGAAAGTGGGATTTGTTGATGTCCAGATGCATTCCTGGAATTTTGGCAGCGTTGTTTTGCACACGGCTCAAGTCCCGCTCGTGGGCTCGGGTGTCGGTAGTGGATCCAAGGGCTAGTTTTCCAGGCCCAGTGCGCGGATTTTATGCAGCAGCGTTTTGTAAGAGACGCCAAGCTTTTCGGCTGCGCGCGTTTTATTCCACTTTGATTCACGCAGCGCGTTTTGAATCTTGAAGCGCTCGACGTGTGCCACAGCGCGGCCTGAAACCTCTTCGAGTTCGCCTTCCCAGATGAAAGTCTCATCGAGCATTCCCTCGGGAAGCTGCTCGGCGGATGGCTTGGCGGCCGGCAATTGAAGCGCGCTGGCGTCGATTTCCGGGCCGTTTGCTAGAATTGCAGCGCGTTCGATTGCATTCTGCAGCTCACGGACGTTGCCCGGCCACGAATAGGTCATCAAACGGGCGCGCGCTTCTTCTGCGAACTTCAGAGCCGGCTTGCGGAACTCGCGGCGGAATCTTTCCAGAAAATGTTCAGCCAGCAGAAAAACATCGTCGCCGCGTTCGCGCAGAGGTGGTACGGTGATAGGCACGGCGGAAATCCTGAAATACAAGTCCTCGCGAAAAGTCTTGTCGGCCACGGCTGCGTGCAGATTTTTGTTGGTGGCGGTCAGGATGCGTACGTTTACTTCGATTTCCTGAGTGCCGCCCACGCGTTCGAAACGTTTCTCTTCTAGTACGCGCAGAAGCTTACTTTGAATGGCTAGGGGAAGCTCGCCGATTTCGTCCAGAAATAGAGTCCCGCGATGCGACAATTCGAGCTTGCCGATCTTTCGCGCGCCTGCGCCGGTGTAGGCCCCACGCTCGTGTCCGAACAATTCGTTTTCGACCAGGCCTTCCGGGATCGCCGCGCAATTCAGGGCCACGAACGGATGATCGGCGCGCGGGCTCAGGTGATGTATGGCGCGCGCAAAAAGTTCCTTACCGGTGCCGCTCTCGCCCAGCAACAGAACGGCGGAATCCGTGGCGGCCACACGCTGCGTCATTTGGCTGGCGTCTTTCATGGAAGGATGCTCGCCGACGATTCTCGGGAAGCCATAGCGCAGCGCGTATTCTTCCCGTAGGAGCAAATTTTCGCGCAACAACTCCTGCTGCTGCGCCGCGCGTTCGAGCAACAGCTTCAGATGATCCAGGTCCACGGGCTTCTGGATGAAATCGAATGCGCCGTCCTTCATGGCGGTGACGGCTTCTTCCACCGAGCCGTAAGCGGTCATCAGAATTACCGGGAGTGTGGGTTCCACGCGGCGCGATTCGCGCAGCACATCTATGCCGGAATTTCCTGGAAGCTTTAAATCGGAGAGGATCAGCAGGTAGCGGCGGCTGCGAATTTTATCAATTGCGGTGTTTCCGTCGGGCGCTTCCTCCACTTTGTAGCCGTTGCGTTCGAGGAACTTGCGCAACATCGCCCGCAGCTCGGCTTTATCTTCAACAAGGAGGACAGGTTCCATCGCCAGTAATTTCTAGCGCGCCCAGCCCGGGTCGCCGCCCGCTTTGCGCAACTCGTCCTCGGCATCGGATATGGCCTGCTTGTCCGCCTCGACTTGCGCTTTCTTGGCGTCGATGTCGCTCGTTTTTTTGTTGATGTCGGAGCGAGTCAATTCCTGCTGCATGGCTTTCACCGGATTGTTGTAATACTGCACGTCCAGGACGCCGAGTTCACGCTGCATCACGTCGAGTTCCTGCTGATCCTGCTCCACCTTATGGCGCAGCTTGGAAAATTTTTCGCGCCAGACTTTTTCTTGGTCGGCCGAGGATGCGACGGGCGCGCCTGCCGCAGCATCTCCACCTGCGGGCGCAGCAGGTGTTTCGCCTACCGAGGAAATACCGCCGGATGTTGGCACATTATCGTTGGTGAAAACCTTGGCCGGTTTGGGCTGTTCTTTCTTCTCCTCACGTGCGCGGCGAGCGGCTGCTGCCAGCGACTCTTTCTGCTCCGGAGCGGGCCGGGATGTTTGCGCCGAGGACTTTGCCTGAGAATCCGATTGTTGCGCTGCGGCTTGTGGCGTGCTTTGTTGCGATGGATCCTGTTGGAACGCCAATCCGCGCATCGGGAAAAAGAATAACGCCGCAGCCGCAACGCCAAAATAAAGATGTTTCTGCATGGTCTCGCCTCCTGGGAGGCACTTCTGCCCTGAATATGCCTGTTACAAGTTTAGATGCGGGCGACGCGGGAGGCAATCGGGGATGGTATAGGCTCCTGCCGCAAAGGTAACCATAGCAAAAACTCGGCTCCCCCCTCCGGACGGTTGCGAGCCTCGATACTGCCGGTGTGTTGCAAGGCTACTTTTTGAACCACGGCGAGGCCCAAACCTGTGCCTTCCGACTTGGTAGTGTAAAACGGAAGAAAAATCTTGGGCAAATCCGCGGGAGGAATGCCCGGGCCGTTATCCGCGATGCAGATGCGCTGCCATTTGCGGCCGCCGAGGTCTTCGATGGTTCCGGAAATAGTCACCCGCGGAGAACTCGCCGATACTTTCGCCGCTTGCGCTCCATTCCGTGCCAAGTTGAGCAGGGCTTGGCGAAGCAGCGCCTCGTCGCCGGGCAAGTCTTGGAACTTCCCCTCGAATTGTAATGCGCATTCGGGGATGGTCTCCTGAAGCTCTTCTGCGACTTTTTCCACCAGTGTTTGCATGGGCACGGTTTCGTAGCAGATTTCGAGCGGTTTTGCGAAACGCAGGAATTCCGTTACCACGTGGGTTAATGCACGCGTTTGATCCAGAATCCGTTCCGCCGATTCGGATATTTCGCCGGGCTTCGCCTCGCCGCGAATCATCTGCGCGTAACCGGAAATTGTGGCGAGAGAATTCTTGAACTCGTGAGCGATGCCGGCGGACATTTCTCCCAGCGCAGCCAGATTTTCCTTCCAGCGCATCTGTTTTTGCAGCGCGGTCAGTTCGGTCAAATCGCTCATCAGGCAGAGGGCACCGCTGACTTTTATGTCCAACGCAGGATTGTTGCGCGCGGGATTCCGCACCGTGCGATAGATCGGAGAGATCGTTACGCCGAGGTGGCGGACCTCGCCGCTTGCGGTCATGTGCTCCACTTCGCCGCGCTGGATCGTTTGGGCGTCACGCAAACAGGCCGTGAGCATGCGGGTCAAGTCCGAATCAGCGCCTAGAATTTCCTGATACGAACGGTAGCGCAGAGTTCGAATGCCCAGCGCTTCTTCTGCCGCTGGATTGGTGGAGCTGATGGATCCCGTGGCATTCACTAGCAACAGGCCGGTGGGCATGTTGCGGGTAACCTCTTCGGTGAGCCGCTCAGACTCTTGCGCGCGCTCCTGGGCCAGCAGATGCAGGCGGGCCAGTTCCTTTTCCTGCGCTCGCAATTTCTCGATCACGCCTTGCATGGAAGCGGCCATGAATGCAGAAGCGTTTTCGGTATCGGCCTTTGGGCTGGTCCAATCGCCATTGGCCGTGCGCGAACCGTCGCGCAGGACTTTGCGAATCAGGAAGGCGAACAACACTACGCTCAGCAGAAGGACGGCGAGCAAGGCTATGGCGTATCCCAGATTGAACGCCGGGTGAGCTGGTGCCGGATGTGCAGGGATGAACGCCAGTATCACCAAGGTATTCATGGTTATCGCACCAGCATCGATTGATACCAGTTTACGACCGGCGTGCCGAAAAATACCACCAGTAAAGCCGCCATCCCCAGAAATGTTCCAAAAGGCAACTCGTAGTCGGTTTCTTTGCGCCGCGCAAGAATCACGGCCAGGCCCAGGATGCTTCCCAATAACGAGCCAGCCAGAATGGTGAGCAGCGTACGTTTGGTCCCCAGGAACGCGCCGGCCATCAACATCATCTTCACGTCCCCGAGGCCCATGCCTTCGCGGCCGCGCAAGCGGAAATAGGCTTCGGAGACAAGCCAAAGCAATCCGCTTCCGACGGCGGCGCCGAGGATTGCGTCCGCGAAAGAGAGAACGGGAGCGGGAGGAGGGAAGTCGAAGAGATGGCTTGCGATCCAGAGCGCTGTGCCGTCGGTCGGCTTGGTGAAAAAACTGAGAGCGAGGCCGAGGGCGAGGCCGGTGAAATTCACGACGTCCGGGAGAAGGCGTTCGCGCAGATCGGTGAAAACCAGAACGATCATGATTGCGGAGAAAACGGTCCACTTTAACGCCTCGAAGGTTAGTCCGAACGCCAAATAGCAGCCCAGAAAAAGAACTCCGGTGATGAATTCAACGAGCGGGTACATAGGGGAGATAGGCGTTTTGCAAGAGCGGCATTTTCCGCGCAGGAACAAATAGCTCAGCACCGGGATGTTGTCGTAAGGACGAATCGGTGCGCCACAGTTCGGGCAGGCAGATGCGGGCATCACGATCGATTTGCCGCCGGGAATCCGCAGGATGCAGACGTTCAGGAAGCTGCCGATGATGAGGCCGAATAGAAAGACAAAAATGCCGATGGCGAGTTCAGGAATCACCCATCGAATCTGCCATATCCGAGATGTGCTCTCAAGCTGCGCCATTCGCATCGTGCCCGACTGCTAACATTTTCTTCCCCACGAGCCGCTTCCGTTGTGTCCGGCAGAGCCGTAGATTCGTCTAGCAGCAAAGCGGTGTCATAATAAGAATTCGAAAATGATGCGGCTAAAGAGAGTTGAGCTATTGCCGGAACGTGTGGTCGACTGGAACAACTATCCGTTTAATATCCCCTCGATTGCTTCTCTAAGGGCTCTTGAAATTACGAATCGAGTCTGCTTTTTCGTTGGCGAAAACGGCACGGGCAAGTCGACGCTTCTGGAAGCCGTCGCTGGCCACTACGGGTTTGGATTAGAAGGAGGCAATCGTAACTTTTCCGCGAGCACGACTGGGAGCGTGCATTCCATAGATCCTTTGATCAAAGCACTTCGATTGTCTTTTGCGAAGAAAACCGGGGCGGGATTCTATCTTCGAGGGGAAAGCTTCTTCAATGTGGCCAGCCGTGTAGATTCCCTGGGGGTTGCTGACAGCTATGGAGGAAAGAGCCTGCACGAGCAATCTCATGGAGAGTCTTTTATCTCGCTCTTGAAAAATCGCTTCCGCCGGTCTGGCTTTTACTTGATGGATGAGCCCGAGGCAGCCTTATCTCCACAACGTCAACTAGGCTTTCTGGTGTTGCTGCACGATTTGCTTAACCACAACGACGACATCCAATTCATCATTGCCACCCACTCGCCAATTCTACTGGCGTATCCGGGCGCGCAAATCCTGTCATTCGATGGCCGAGAAATTCATCAAATTGATTATCGTCAAAGTCAACCATTCCAGTTGGTCAGCCATTTTGTCGCTGCCCCGGAGCGATACATGAACGCCCTGTTTTCCGATGCCTCCGATTCGGCTGCGGATAACGACTGAACAATTCAGCATGTGGTCCATATCGCGCTCCGGGGCGATTTGATTGGCTCGGGCCTCTACGCTATATTCGATGGTTTGTATCCTATGAATTTACTCGAACAGAAGATCCGGCGGTATGAACACATGCGCTGGGCCCAGGAGCCCAACCGGCGAACGCTGCCGTTTGCCTGGGGGCTGGAACATATTGGCGCCGACGCAGGGGAAGCTGACCCGCGCGGGTTTCTCGACCGATTCGTGGAGCACACGATCGAGCATAGCGACGAATGGTACGCGGTTACCCCGGCAGACGACTATTCGTTAGCCGACGATGACGTGCTGACGTTTTCCAGCGCAATAGAATCGCCTTGGCCATCAAACAACCGTGTGCATGCGCAATTGTTTCGCGCGCGGCATACCGGGCCTGCTGTCGTCGTGCTAGCGCAGTGGAACGCGCGCTGGGAAGAGCAGCAGGACGTGTGCCGCTGGCTCAATCGGCTCGGCATCACTGCGATGAAGATGAGTTTGCCGTATCACGACCGCCGAGCGGTTCCCGGTCATCCTCGCGGCGATCATCTGGTGGGGCCGAATATTGGGCTTAGTCTGCAGGCCAACCGGCAGGCTGTGCTTGATGTACGCCGCACGTTGCGCTGGCTTGAAAGCCAAGGTTACGACCGGCTGGGAATTCTCGGCACCAGCATCGGGTCTTCGATTGCGTTCGTCACCATGTGCCACGAGCCCTTGTTGCGCGCTGGAGCTTTTATGCATGTGGCGACGTATTGCGGCGACGTTGTGGCCAGCGGCTTGACCACCATGAATGTGTGGGAATCGCTGAGCACCAAAATTTCGCATGACGACATCCGGCGATATTGGTCGCCCATCAGTCCCTTTCCATATATTTCCAGGCTTAGCGGCTCGGGGCGGAAAATTCTGGCGATTACCGGGCGGTACGATCCGACTTTTTGGCCGGAGTTTACCGAGTCGTTTTTTCATGCTGCGAAGCGGGAGAATTTGCAGGTGGAAAACCTGTCGTTGCCGTGCGGGCATTATTCCTTGGGCGTGGCGCCGTTCAGTTGGGCAGCGGGATATAGATTCGGGACGTTTCTGTTTGAAGCTTTGGCCTGACCGATGGAGGCGTGACGGATATAGAGAACCAAAAGAGCCGGCAAGATGCCGGCGCTACAGAAACGCGGAGATGCTCGCTACCGCAGGATGGCGCAGAAGGTACCTTCGGCGACAAGGCGCGCGACGGCTTCGATGTCTGCCGAAAGTGAGCGATCTACCTCCACGAAAGACGAAGCCAACCGAACTGCGTCGTACGCTTTTTGCGCTTCCGCCCCGGTGCGTAACGGTGCGAGCAAGTCAATTCCCTGACAGGCGCTTAACAGCTCGATGGCCAGGATGCTTCGGAGATTTGCGAGCATGGGACTGATCCGCCGCGCGCCTGCCATTCCCATGGAAACATAATCCTCCTGATTCGCAGACGTCGGGATGGAGTCGACCGAATGCGGCACGGCTTGCGTTTTCATCTCGCTGGCAAGGGCAGCCGCGGCAACCTGCAAAATCATGAATCCGGAATTTAATCCTGCGTCATGGACAAGGAATGCCGGCAGCTGGCTGGTCTGCGGGTTAGTCATTTGTTCGATGCGGCGCTCGGAAATTCCCGCCAGAGTTACCAAAGCGACGGCGAGTTGATCGGCGGCCATCGCCAGCGGCTGGCCGTGGAAATTTCCTCCGCTGATTATTTCACCGGCATCCGATTTTCCGCGCGCAGCGAAAACCAGCGGATTATCCGTTGCGCTGTTTAGTTCGACCGTGATCGTGGCGCGGACCTGCGAGAGGGCGTCGCGTGCGGCTCCGTGAACTTGGGGCGCACAGCGAAGGCTGTAAGGATCCTGGACGCGCGGATCTTTTTCGGGAGGTCGATGCGATTCGCGAATTGTGCTGCCGCTATTCAGTCGACGCAAGTTATGCGCAGAGGCGGCATGCCCGGCGTAAGGGCGGACGCGGGCGATTCGTTCGTCGAAAGCCGCGGGGCTGCCGCGCAGCGCATCTAGGGACAACGCCGCGGCCACATCGGTAGTGTCTGCGGCAATTTCGGCTTCGCGCAATCCCAGCGCGAGCAGCGCCAGCATCCCTTGCGTTCCATTCAGAAGCGCCAGCCCTTCTTTTGCGTCCAGCACCAGTGGCGCGATTCCGGCGGTTCGCATCGCTTCGGCGCCTGAAATTGTGCGGCCTTGCAAAAAAGCTTCGCCCTGGCCAATCGCTACTTGCGCAAGATGCGCTAGGGGCGCCAAATCGCCGGATGCGCCGACGGAACCTTGGGACGGAATGACGGGATGAACGCGCTTGTTCAGCATGGCGCAGAGGGTTTCGGCAACTAAAGGCCGCACACCGGAAAAACCTTTGGCGATGGCGTTGGCGCGGAGCGCAAGAATTGCGCGCGTCTCATGCTCGCTCAAAGGCGCGCCCACTCCGCAGGCATGGCTGCGAACGAGGTTCACCTGCAATTGGCGAATCTGCTCGCGCGAAATTCGCACCGAAGCCATTTTCCCGAAGCCGGTGTTGACTCCGTACACGGCTGCGTTCGATTCGACCAGGCGCTCGACCACGGCGCGCGAAGCGCTCATACGCTCGCGGGCTTGAGGCGCGATTTCGGCTTCCGCGCCCTCCAGAGCAATGCTGTAAAGCTGGCCGAGTGTTAGACTTTCGCCGTCAATCTGAATTCGGTTCATCGGTTCTTTACTTGAAAATATTTTCGATACTTTTCGGGTAACGATTTCGGTTTTCCTAGACGATCGCAAATCACGTGCAGCGTGTCTCCGGTGGCAAGCAGCTCGCCTGAGGCGTGATTCACAATTTCATAGTCGAACCGAACCGTTCGCCGCTGCGATTCGGCAATCTTGGTGCGAATTGCAAGTAAATCGTCGAATCGCGCCGGCCGTTTGTAACGGCAGTGCGCGTCGGCGACAACGATGAAGCTATCGTCTTCAATTTCCATGCGCTTGTACTCGAAGCCAAGTTGGCGGCAAAGTTCCACGCGGCCTATCTCAAACCAGGTGAAATAATTTCCGTAGTAAACCACTCCCATTTGGTCGGTTTCGGCGTAGCGCACGCGAATGGTTGTCTCGGCATAGTCAGTCATCGGCGGGAAAGTGTAACAGAGTGGCGCCGAGCGCGTCAGTATGGTGTACCCGCGGGGCGATGGCGAGTAAGAAACCACGGATGTTTTCTTGACGGGCCAGTTCACGAACGATAGGCTTCCGAAGACTTCCGGATCGTGACACGCCGAAGTCCCACACGATGCCCGCACAGAAAGAAACACTCGAGTCGGTATCCTCGGTCCTCGCAGACGTAATCAAGCGGCAGGTTCTGGCGGTGCAGGACTACACCATGCTGTCGGTTGAATCGATCAAGAATGTTTTCACGCCGCCTTTTTACTGGATGGATACGCTGGAACAGATGGATCTCATCGGCGTCGGCTCGCTTCCGATCATAATGCTGACTGGATTTTTCATCGGAGGCGTACTGGTGTTGCAAACCGCCGCGCAGTTTGAGCGATTTGGCGAAACTGCATTGACGGGCGACGCGGTGGCGCTAGCTCTGGTGCGCGAATTGGGTCCGGCAATTACGGCGCTTCTGGTGGCGGGGCGCAACGCGTCGGGCATCGCTTCCGAGATAGGCTCCATGGTGGTGACCGAGCAGGTGGACGCCATGCGGGCGTTGGGCACCGACCCGGTGCGCAAGTTGATGACGCCCCGGGTAGTCGCCATGGTGCTTACACTTCCGTTGCTGACCGTGGTCTCGGATTTCGTGGGCCTGGTCGGTGGATTCCTGGTGGCGTATTTCACGCTGCGCCTGGGAGCGGTGCAATTCTGGACGCGAGCTATACAAGCTTTGGATTTTGGCGACTTGGTGCAGGGATTTGCGAAGCCTTTTATTTTTGCTTTTATTATTTCGACGATTGCGTGCTTCATGGGGCTGCGGGTGAAGGGCGGCACGCAAGGCGTAGGCCGCGCGACCACTTCGGCGGTGGTGATCTCCTCGGTGATCTTGCTGGTAGTGGATACATTCGTCACCAAGCTATTGCTATGGGTGTTTCAGAAATAGCTGAAACCTCGCCCTTTCCAGGAAAACTCTTGCCCTTCCAAGGCAAAGCTGCAAAATCGAGTTTTGCATCTATAATTGCGGAGTGACGCGCGCTATTCCGCCCGCCGAGGCCCGCGACCAATTCACCGAGCCCGTCCCGGGTGAGCCGGTCATCTCGTTCGAAGACGTTCACATCGGTTTTGAAGATCGCGAAGTGCTGCAGGGAATATCGTTCGAGACTTGGCCCGGGGAAACGAAGGTCCTTCTCGGCGAGGGCGGCTCCGGAAAAACCCTGATTATGAAGATGGCGGCCGGGCTTCTGCGTCCGGATTCCGGCAAGGTGATCGTAATGGGCCAGGATATCGGCGATATGCCGGAAAACGAGTTGCTGAATTTCCGCCGCCATATCGGTTTCGTCTTTCAGGAGGGCGCATTATTTGACTCGATGACCGTGGCGGAAAATGTTTCGTTTCGTCTGGATGAGGAACAGGCGGACGAAACGGAAACCGATAAGCGCGTGCGAGAAGCGTTGCGCTTCGTCGAAATGGAATCGTCCTTGGAGAGATACCCAGGAGAGCTATCGGGCGGCATGCGGCGGCGGGTTTCGATCGCGCGCGCTTTGGTGGACCGTCCGCCGATCATTTTCTACGACTCGCCTACCGCCGGCCTCGATCCAGTGACGTGCCAGACGATTATGTCGTTGATTCTGCGCGGTCGCGATTTACAAGGAGCGACGTCGCTTCTTGCCACCCAGCGCGTTCAAGATGCCTTCGGGCTGGCGAATTTCCACTTCGACAAAGGCTCGGGACACATTTTGCGAGATACGCTGAACGGCAGAGCGGTCCTCGGCCCCGGCCGAACGAGTGACGCTACGCTGGGGCGCTCCGGCGCGAACAGTGGAACTTCCCCCACCAACGTCCTGGTGCTGCGCGACGGCAAAGTTTATTTTCAGGGTGCAGCGGATGAGCTGTTGAGTTCGACCGATGCCTATCTGAAGGAGTTTCTGGCTTCGGCGAGATAGCGGTTCCATGCGGATCTTCGAGGAGGTAGGGCGATGGCGCAACGCAAGCAATTGACGTGGGCTGAGCTTCGAGTGGGACTTTTCGTGCTGATCGGCCTGTTCATTATAGCGGTGGCGATTTTCTACGTTACCGGCGCGGGAATTCTCGGCCCGAAATACCACATCACGACATACCTGCCGGAGGTGGAAGGGGTGGCGACGGGCGCGCCAGTGCGACTTGACGGCGTTGAAATCGGCAACGTGCAAAACATCCGGTTAACGCCGCATCCAGAAGACCGCATGCACAACATCGAACTCGTCCTGCGCATCGACAAAAAATTCCAGAGCTCGGTTCGCACCGATTCGAGTGCCAGCCTGATCACCGAAGGGTTGCTGGGCAATCGATACGTTACGATCTCTCGCGGGTTGACCGGTACACCTATCCCCAACGGCGGCACCATTCCGGGTAAAGAAGAAGCGGCGATGAAGGCGATGGTGGAGCGCGGCGCTGAGCTGATGGAAAACCTGGGCGCTCTTTCGCAGGACCTGCGCGGAATCGTGGATAAAGTACATAACGGGCAAGGCTCGATAGGAATGTTCTTGAACGACCCGGCCTTTTACAACCATTTGAATTCCACGGCGGCGAAGCTGGATGCCATGGCTACGTCGATTCAGCACGGGGAAGGAACCATCGGCAAGCTGACCTCTTCAGACCAGCTTTACGACAAAGTGGACGCGACGCTGGGGCACGTAGACGATGTGATCGCGGCGGTGCAGCAGCAAAAGGGCACCATTGGCAAACTCGTTTACGATCCCAGCATGTTCGACAGCGCGAAGAGCTTTATGGACAAGGGGAACGGTGTGCTGGATGATGTACGCTCGGGCAAGGGCACGATCGGAAAGGCCCTTTACGACCAAACGCTTTACAACAATTTGCGAGATGCTTCCGCGAACGTCCGCGACGCTACGGCCAAGCTGAATTCCAACGAAGGCACCGCAGGGAAATTTTTCAGCGATCCGCAGCTGTACGACAACATGACCGCACTCACCGGCGATCTCCGACTGATGGTCAACGACTTTCGGAAAGACCCCAAGAAATTCTTGCACGTGAAGCTGGCGGTATTCTAGGAGGCGCTCTGGAAACGATGCGACGGATGGCGCTTGCAGGAAACTTCATCTCACTGTGACGACTTTCGAATTTACAATTTTGATGGCGATTGGGTCGCTGGCGGCCGGGTTACTCGGCGCGCTGACCGGGCTTGGCGGCGGAGTGGTGATTGTCCCGCTACTGACCTTGGCGTTTGGCGTGGATATACGTTACGCGATTGGGGCGTCGCTGGTTTCGGTGATTGCCACCTCGTCCGGAGCGGCTGCTGCGTATCTAAGAGAAGGCTACTCGAACATTCGCGTAGGGATGTTTCTTGAGGTGGCCACCACGATTGGCGCTGTGACCGGCGCCTACCTGGCGGTGAATACCCCCACCAAAGCGATTGCGATCATTTTTGGAATCGTGCTGCTGTATTCCGCTTACTCTGCTAACAAACCACAGAAAGATTTGCTGACCGACGAGCCGCCGGACCGTTGGGCCACGCGGCTAAAACTAGACGGGAAATATCCCACAGCGCGAGGAGAGAAGTCCTACCACGTTCGTCACGTCCCGTTGGGATTTGGACTGATGTATATGGCCGGCGTGCTTTCGGGGCTGCTAGGAATCGGGTCGGGCGCGGTTAAGGTACTGGCCATGGACCAGGCCATGCGCATTCCGTTCAAGGTGTCCACGACGACCAGCAACTTTATGATCGGCGTGACCGCCGCTGCGAGCGCGGGAATTTATCTGCATCGAGGATACATCGACCCAGGAATCGCCATGCCCGTGATGCTCGGCGTTTTGACCGGAGCGCTTATCGGCGCGCGAATTCTGCCTCACGCGAAAGTGCGAACGCTGCGCCTGGTCTTCAGCATCGTGATTGCAGCGTTGGCGGTGGAAATGATTTTCAAGGGCGTGAAAGGAAACTTTTAGACAAATGGCATTGAGCGCAGCTTGGGGCGACAGGCAATTCGAAGTAGTGATCGGAAGACTCTTGCGCTTCGGCGTGATTCTTGCGGCTGCTTGGGTGCTGGCTGGTGGAATTCACTACCTGGTTCAGTTCCGAGGCGCCCAACCGGATTTCAAAGTGTTTCATGGCGAGCCTGCGGATCTGCGATACGCCTACGACATAGTTCAGGAAGCGCTGGAGTTGAATGCGCGAGCGGTGATCCAGTTTGGGCTACTGCTATTGATTGCAACTCCCATAGCGCGAGTGGCGTTTTCGGTGATTGGTTTCGCGTTGGAAAAAGATTGGATGTATGTCGGGATTACCTTGGTCGTGCTTACACTGCTGATTTATACGTTTGTCAGCAGTTGAGAGCTCGTCTGACGTTTGAAAAATAGTCATTCCAGAGCGCGGCGCTGCGCCGTGGCCTGTTGGATCATCCGTGGCCGTTTCGACGGGAGCAGTCCGCCGCGGCGGATGCTCCTGCGGGGGAGCCGCAACTGTGCTTAATTCTTCGAAGCCGGTTGAGGCCGCGTCATTTTCGGTAAACGGTGCGGCCCCTGCCGGGATGTTGGTTTTAGTCTAATGATTCACTCCTTGCCGAAGCTTAGTGGCAGCGACGGCGTGGAAATCTGCTGCCTAGTTATCGAGGGGCGGGAAACCCACCACTCCCTCGCTCGCGATTTCCACGCCGGTGCGTTTGCGCTTCGGCTGGTGGTCGGTGCATTCACGAACCGGGAAGAGGACCTCTCGCGGCGGGAATCCATAGCCGCAAACGATCAGAACTTCGCACGGTTCGTAACCCCGCACAACGTGCGCGGAAACGCACGCGGTACAGAGACTGTTGCGCGGCGCGGGCGGCGCGTTTGTTAGCGAAGGGACATGCAACGCGAACAAGTCGTTCCGGCGGCGCCGTGGAAAACCCAATTTGATCAATTTCGGTCCTCCTTTTCCGGCGGGCCAAGCGCGCAGGCTGGCCAGCGCCAGACGGATGAACAGAAGCACCGGCAGGGGAGAGAGTCCGCGCATAAACTCAAGCATGGAAGCGACACAAGCGCACGAATAGCCGCCTTTGCCGTTACTCCGGATTCTGAGACTTAGGATTCAAGAAACTACGCTGAGGCTGGGAAGGAACCGAACCCCAGGCCGCAGCATAGTTCCGCGTCCGTAGGCTGCTCTGCCGAATTGGGGTCGTGCTTCATCATGCCAGGTTCTCTCCCGAGGACTACATTTTGGCCGATGACCGTCTTCGGGACAACTGGAAACTCTCGAATGGGGTAAATTGACGAGCGAACGGCGGTAATGTGCGAGCGAAAGGGAATTGGCAGAAGCGAAGAAGCGCTATTTCCCGCTTCAAGCTTGGGATTTGCGGAGGAAATTGAACAGGGAATCGCGCAACAAATAAATTGAGGCGACGGTGGTGAACAGAGTGAGGATGGCGCCATCGAGGAATACTCCGGCGGGGGTCTGGCGCAATGCGGACGAGCAAAAATAATAGGCACCGGCTGCGAGAAACACGCCAACGAACGAAAGCAGGTTCGCCGCAGCGATGACCCCACCCTTTTGTTCGGGACGCGGGCGGTGTTGGATCAGAGCGTTCAACGGAACGGCGAAGAAGCCGCCGAAAAAGCCGAGCAGGCTCAGGTCGGGGATGCGCAATCGCACTGCGGAAACGATCAGGTCGCCAAACCCTACGGCGGCGGCGCTGCCTTGATGAAACGCTGCGGTGCTGAGCCAGTGCGCAAGAAGTTTGGCGGGCTGGCTGAAGTAAAGCAAGGCTCCGAAAATCGTCATACCGAGAGCGCCGATAGGGATTAGTCCCATTTCAATTTTGCCTCGTGAGAGATAGCCAGCCGCCAAGCTACCGAGTCCGATGCCGATGCCGACGGCGGCTTGGAGATAGCTGGTGCGCGTATCGTCGATATGCAGAACGTCGTGACCGTACACGACGATAGTGAATTGCAGAAGCGCAGCGAGAAACCATAGGTAAGTGTTGCCCAACACGGACCCGAAGAGTACGGCGTCGGCGTAGATCGTTTTTAACTGCGTGGCGAGCTCGCCGAGAGGGTCCCAGCGAAAGACTCTGTGCGGGTCCGCCGCCGGTACGCGCGAGATGCCGAAACTCGTGGCTAATCCAGAACAAGTGAAACCAAGAAGGAGGAATCCTGCGATGGCCTCGCGGCCTCGATACCGCTCGGCCATGATTCCGGCGGCCATTGTGGCTGAGATGCTGGCGACGAAGGTTCCGAGCTCGATGACGCCATTGCCCCAGGAGAGGCGATTGTCTGGAAGCAGTTCGGGCAGCAAACCGTACTTCGAGGGGCCGAAAAGCGCGGCCTCCGTGCTGATCAAAAAGACAGAAGCGCATTCCATCGGCAAATTGTTGAGGTAGAGGCCGAGAATGGTGAAGGCCATCACGCCGAGCTCGAGAAGCTTTGTGCCGATGGTGACGCTGCGTTTGCTGTAGCGGTCGGCGAGATACCCACCGGTCATGGAGAATAGAATGAAAGGAATGGCAAACAGCGCGCCGACCACCAGGATCAGGCGGTCCCGAAACTGATTCGGGAAATTCATAGCCACGACGATGTAAATCACCAGGAATTTGACGGCGTTGTCGTTGAAAGCAGTCTGGAACTGGGTAGCAATCAGGCTCCAGAAGCCGACCCGCCAGCCGCGTCCGGCATTCGTTGTTTCGCTTTTCTTCATGGAGTCGGCGACAGAAATTCCAGCTCTATCGATCGCAGATGCCCTCGTCAGTCTAACCAGTGCTCTGTTGGCTGGCAAGACGGAACCGAAATGTGAGAGGAATTGGTGTAGCGCTGCGCCACGAATAAGCGATCGACAGTAGCCGAGGGCTGTTCTTGTGTTAGGCCAGGACCCGGAGTGAAGGTTTGATCGGTTCGGGTGGAAAGGGCGTAGTCGTCGCCGGCAGCGGCGTCTCGCGCTTGTGATATTTTGTCTCGACGTAATCATCGAGCATGGCCTGAAAGGCGGCGGAGAGCTCGTCGTAATTTCCTTCTAGGGTGGTGAAATGCTTTCCGTCGATGTAAACGGGACAGCGCGGCGCTTCTCCTGTGCCGGGCAGGCTGATGCCGATGTTGGCGGCTTTCGATTCGCCAGGACCGTTCACGATGCAGCCCATTACGGCGAGTTTCAATTCTTCCACACCCTCGTAGTAGCGCTTCCACTCCGGCATTTTGTCGCGGATGTAGCCCTGGATGCTTTCAGCCAGCTCCTGGAAGGTGGTGCTGGTGGTGCGGCCGCAGCCGGGACACGCCGTGACGCTGGGCGCGAAGGTCCGCAAGCCGAGCGACTGCAAGAGTTCGCAGGCGGCATAGACTTCCTCGCGGCGATCGCCGCCGGGGCGGGGAGTCAAGGAAATGCGGACGGTATCGCCAATGCCTTCACCGAGAAGAATCCCCATCGAAGCCGCGGACCAGACAAGGCCCTTGGCTCCCATTCCTGCTTCGGTGAGGCCCAGATGCAGAGGTTGGTCGGTTTTCTGCGCAAGGTCGCGGTAGATTTCCACTAGGTCATGCGGCCGCGAAACCTTGCAGGAAATAATAATCTGGTTTTTGCGCAAGCCGCACTCGAGAGCTAATTCGGTGGATTGCAGAGCGGAGAGAACCATGCACTCGTTGATGATTTCTTCGGAAGTTTTGCCCAGGTCGTGATCGGTGTTCTCCTGCATCTTGCGCATCACGAGTTCCTGATTGAGCGAGCCGCCATTGACGCCGATGCGCACAGGCTTGTTATGGTCGCGCGCGACTTTGCAGATAGTGGAGAATTGTTCGTCGCGGCGCTGGCCATGTCCCACGTTGCCGGGGTTGATGCGGTATTTATCGAGCGCGGCGGCGCAATCGGGGTATTTTGTCAAAAGCACGTGGCCGTTGTAATGAAAGTCGCCGATTAGGGGGACGTCGCAACCGGCATCGAGCAGCCGCTTCTTTATTTCAGGGACTGCCGCAGCGGCTTCGGGAATGTTTACGGTAATGCGCACCAATTCGGAGCCGGCCTGCGCGAGTTCAAAGCACTGCTGGGTGGTGGAAGCAATGTTAACGGTGTCGGTGTTGGTCATGGACTGCACGACCACGGGCGCGCCTCCACCCACTTGAATCTTGCCGACCTTGACCCCTACCGTATGGTGCCGTTTCTGCGTCATCTGATATCTATTGTAGCGGAGTGGAGAATAGTTGGGTAGCGCAGGAAAGGGCAGCGCTAGTCATGCGGCATAGCGTCGAGCATTTGGATGCTAGTATTCCGGGCGACGCGCGGTGGCGCCATTGGGCTTGTTCGCGCGTACCGGCGGAATGATTGTGGCCATTTTGCGAATCATGGCTAGGACCAGTTTTTTGTCGTCCTCAGAGAGCGTGGCGGAATATTTCTTGATGTCGGCCAGGAAGCGGATCTCTTCTTCAGACAGTTCTCCGAGCATTTTGCGGGTCTCGCGATCCTGGGGAGTGTCGCTGCCGGGAAAGAAGTCGGCCAGAGATATCTCCATGGCTTCGGCGATTTTTGCCAGCGTCTCGAGGGAGGGAACGGTGTGCCCGTTTTCCACCCGCGAAAGATAGCAGCGCAGAAGTCCCGTGCGGCGCTCAATATCACCCTGCGACAGGCCTCGATCGCTGCGATAGGACTTGATCACTTCACCGATATTCACTTTAGGCTTTTCTTTTGGCATTGTTACCTTTCCTATAACTGGGGCGTATCTTACGAGTTACTCTCCGGCAGGCGCAAGAGAATTTTCGATGTGATGTTTCCTGACAAGAACATTCCGGGAAGGCCCCCAGCTAGAGCCAGGTAGCCTGACTCAATTTTAGATGGCAGATTGGGGAACGGGAGAGGAGGTCGCAGCAGCGCTGGAGCATTTTCCCGCGCGTTTGTTCGCATAGAGCTCCTGATCGGCGCGCTGGAGCAATTCCTGAGGAGACTCGCCGGGTTTGTAATCGGTCCAGCCACGGGAGAATTGGAGGCTTATTCTCTCGTCGTTGCAAATGATCTCCAGGCCTTCGATACGCGCCAGTACATGGCGAACTTCTTCCGCGCGGCATTCCGGCAGCAAAGCCATAAATTCGTCGCCACCCAAACGAACTGCCAGATCCGAGCCGCGAATGGCGCGCTGCAGTCGATCGGCAAATCCTTTCAGCAAAGTGTCGCCGGCGGCGTGACCATGCCTGTCGTTCACCAGTTTTAAGCCGTCGAGGTCCATCAGCAAAACCGTGAGTGGGCGTCCGTGGCGTTGTGCGCGGCTGATTTCCTGTGCCAAACGCTGTTCGCCGGAACGGCGATTGTAGAGCCCGGTTAGTTGGTCCAGGGCCGCTAATTTGTAAACCTCCGATGCCAGACTTTCCACTTTCGCCAAGGAATTGATCTGATCGGCAAGCTCGTTGCGCAATCTGGAGATCATGTGTTGCTGGTAGATCAGATAGACGCTTGAAACCAAAACGATTCCGACCAGCGCGCGCACGGCCTGGTTCAGATAAAACGAATACGTCGTCTGCTCCATGCTTAAAAGGGCGGGGAAGGCAAACGACGCGACGGCAATAGTCAAAAGCAATATCAGGGCAAACGTGGTTGACCATAGCCACCATTGGCGACGGTCCAGGTGGCGCAGATTTTCGCGAATATGCTCCGGCGGCAGCTCGGGGCCGCCGAAAGTAGGATCTAGCGTGCGCTCGTTTGAGCTAGTCATTCGGTTTGGAAGCAGCAGCCTGAGTCAGAAAATAACTGCCTGTCTAACTAATTACAGGTTTTGGGCCCAAGTATCTATACGTATGTTCCACGCCGTTTCCATCTGGGTAACCGTCCATCGGGGGTAGAGAAACCCCAGCCAGTTAAAGCCTTGCCAAATGAGGACTTGCGGCTGGGGTTTAGTCACCGACCGTTCCAACAGACAAGAGACCATTTTCTTTCCAAGCAATTGGCCGCCCGCCAGGCGAACCTCGGGAAACTCCGTGCTTCGTATCCTGAGCAAATTCGTTCCTGCGCTCTCAAAAAGAGTCCGCGCGATTAGCTTGGCTGCGCTCCCAAAAAACGCGGGGCCAATTTACTCGAGGAGAATTTCATGAAAAGAAAGATTGCTTGGCTGTTTCTGGCCGCGGTCGCTTTGCTTGCAGTCCCAGTTTCTCACGCCCACAGCGTAACCAGCGCCGGCTGGAGCATTGATGGAACGCAGCCACCGCAGGAGCCTGTGCCGCCGGGCAAGAGCTAGGGCCATCAGCGTTAAATCGGCTGGAGGAGAAGAGCCGGCTTCTCCTCCTTCGTTTTGTGTTACGATTCAGAGCAGTCGGATGCCGATTTTGACCCAATTTTTATGGCTCGCCGGACTGTTGGTAGAGCTTCTAATTCTGGTTCGAGCGATTCAGATCAAATCGTTCGGTAAATACCCGCTGTTCTACGTTTACATTGCCGCGGTGCTGGGCAACTCCATGTTCCTTTACGTCATTTCTTTTACGAAACCGTCACTTAACGTGCCACTCTACTGGGCGACGCAGTTCATCACACTGGCTTTAGGCTGCGGAGTTATCATCGAAGTATCGGGCAAGGTATTCGGCCAGAATGTCAGTCTGAATCGTTTTACCCGCTGGGTCATGGCCATATCCTTTGGAACGATCATTTTGCTGGTTCTGACACATTCGCTTTCCTCCGCGGGTTGGAACTTGGCCGTAAACACGGCCGACCTGGAAAGGTATTTGCGAATGGCGCAGGCCGTTGCTTTGATGACGATTGTATTGCTGGCGGCATATTATGGCATCGAGATTGGCAGGAACGCCAAAGGACTGATTCTGGGCCTTGGAGTTTACGTGGGAACAAGCGTACTTACGCTGGCCCTGCGACTCTTCATAGGCACTCGGTTTACCCCCGCCTGGAGAATTCTCCAGAGCTCTTCCTACTTGGCGGCGCTGGCGATTTGGGCCGTTGCGCTATGGTCTTATGAACCGAGCACCCTGGGGGCGCGGCCGGCTAAAACCGACAGGGACTACCAAATAATAGTCGGGCGTACGCAAGAAGTGCTCGGTTCGATCGGCGAGCATCTGGACAGGACGTCCCCACGATGATTGAGCTAATCCTATCCTTGCTAGTCGCTGTAGTTCTGCTTTTAACTCTTTATCTCTTCGCGCGGCGGAGCAAGCCCTCTGCGGAAGGGAGTGCGCAGCAACTCAGGGAAGCGAGGCAGACGCTGGATTCGCTGCAGGTCGGTTTATTGCCAAACGATTTGGTACAGAGAATTTTTGCGAAAGAAGATCTGGAGTACGTACTTTCGGCCGCGCCAGCAGACGTTCGATCGCTTTTCCTTTCGGAGCGTAAGAATATTGTTTTGGCTTGGGTGCGGCGTGTACGCGGCGCTGTTTTGGACTTGATGCGTTTTCACCGAGGGTACGCGCGGCTCTATGCGCGGTTGAGTTTCTCGACGGAAATGCTTCTGGCCCTGAATTTCGTTAGTCTTTTGGCGATATGCCAGCTCTTGCAGATCGCGGTGCATCTGCGTGGACCATACGCTGCGCCAGGTATGGTGCGGGCAGTGGCGACTGCAGCCGGACGAGTGTGCTCGATCTCCGAGAGTTCGCTCGTGTTTTTGAAGGTGAAGCAGATCGACCCGCTTAAAAACGATCCATCGCGCCACGGCGCATCGGTGTAAAGAGGATTCGTGCCCTTTCCAGCAGAATACAGCAATGTTGATCTAGCGGCCGATGACCTTCGACGCCGCACTCTTTCGAACATGCCGGCGCCGCTGGAGCGCCTGATCTACCTGGGTTCCACGCGCGATTACAATACGGGGCTTTACTATCACGATGGCTTGGCGTCGCGCTATTCGGAGATGGTCGCATGCCAGGCTTTGGCGAACTGTCATCGCGAAGCGTACCAACAGCTTTTGCAGTCTTCCGTTAGGGATTTAGTCCAGCAGGTGGATTCCTACGTCAAATCCACGCGTTCAGCGCCGCGTGATTTCATTGCTGCGTGGAAGAGTCTTCAGCCCTACCGTGTTGCGGTTCCGGCGGAGACGGACCCTTTGGCGTCCGAGTTTCTTTGTTCCAACGTCAAAATCGCGCTGGCGATTTGGGAGTCTCTTCAGTTTGGCCGTTCGCGGCAGCAACCAGGCGCATCGCTACCGCAGTAACCTGCCCAACGATCTCCGCTTCTGCCGGGTAGGCGAATTGCCGGAGAGCGCATCCAGAAAGTGGATGAGGAATCAGAGTCAAATTGGAATCGCGTGTCTCGCACCACGAGCACGCATATCCCTCGCGCAACTCCACAAAGTAAATGGGTCGATCCAGTTCCGTACGCCACCCACAAATGGCTACGCGCCTCCTATGGCTGTCGATTTGGACGAACGACCCGGGCCGCAGCAGGGGATCCATGGTGCGGTCGTGCATTCCGATAAAGCCATACTGGCAATTCCGCACGTCTAGTTTTTGAATCAGCGCAATGGGAACTTCTCCCCAGACTTCCACCATCCGTGAAATCAAACTGGTGGTCTCCACTTGAAAGCCGCGATCAAAGCGTACCGGGAAGCGGACAGCGCGGTCCCGATCCGGAACCTCGATGGAAGCCAAGTGGGTGTTGTCGAGGGGTAAGGATGATTGGTAGCGGACTGCGTCTTCCAGTTCGACCCCAAAGATGCTGAGCAGGTCCACGAATTTCGCACGATAAATCACACTCAAGCTAAACAGCTTATAGATACTGGGTACCGAGTTCTTGTTTTCAAGCTGGGTAAGCCATGCGTTCGAGATGGAGAATTCTTCATTGTTGCGGTCTTCGGCGATTCTGCGGCTCAGCTCTTCCACCTCGCGAGTAGTAACACCGAGGCGGTGCCGAAGCTCCCTAAGACGATCCCCAGGATGAACAAGCAGCGTCATGTCTAATTACACTTTTGAATACAGGGATTTGATGGACATTCAGGGTTATGATTATCAGACTAAAACTATCCGGCGAGTGAATCAACCTTTTTGATAACTTCGAAAGATGCGGCTTCTGCCGAGAACGCAGGAGCAGGCGGCTTCCTTTGCTTGCAATGCCGAGCAGTATCGTGTTTTTGTCGAGTCGGATCAACACACGAATCGAGCCGTTTCATTTTACGCGTCACTGGATTTTGCAGACGTGGCTCGACGCTCATGAATATGCCAATCTGAGACGCACGTAGTGCCAATTCGGAACGAATGCGGGGCTCGATAAGGAGCAATTTATGGGAGGATTCTCAGGTACTCCACCGAACCCAACCGGCGGAAGCGGCAGCTACCCTAATAAGCGCGAGGTTCCGCGTTTCAGCCTCATTGCCACGGTCGTGGTTCGAGAGCCGGAAAGCGACACGAAGATTTCAGGCCGCATTTCTGAGCTTAGCCGAAAGGGATGTTACGTAGATACCCTTATAACGCTGCCTGAAGGCACGGCCCTGGAAGTGAAAATTTCCCGGGATCAAGGTGTTTTCGAATCGAACGGCAAGATCGTTTACGTTCAACCCGGGATGGGAATGGGCGTTGCATTTGTGGACGCACCCTCGGAACAACTCAAAATCCTCGATTCGTGGTTGGCAGAGTTATCCGCGTAGCGGCCTGGAATCCTCACGCAGTTCTTCCCTATTTGCAGGTCTGGCATCTTGCTTGCATGCCTATAAAAATTCGGATTCTCGGCACCGTACGGTAAGATATCTATCCCAAGACCCTGGGAGGGCTGTTTGAACTTTAGTGCGAATACACGCCAGTTGGGAGACGTTACAGTGGTAGATGTGAGGGGAGGCTTTACGAACCCGGAAGGAGAAGCGGTGCATGATCTGCTTCTCGATCTGTTTCGCGAAGGACGCACGAAGGTCCTGCTGAACTTTCGCGATGTTTCTTACCTCGACAGTTCCGGAATTGGCCAGCTCGTTCGTAGCCTCTATACCGCCCGTAACAACGGTGCGGAGTTACGAGCCGTGAATCTGAGTGCACGCGCCGCAGAAGTATTACGTTTGACGAATCTCCATCGGATCTTTACGGACTTTCCTGATGAAGGCTCCGCAATCAAGAGTTTTCTGTCCTAGCCCCAAGATAGTCGAAACTCTACGAAACTGACTCCCCGCGAGCGCCTCTCCGTTTGGCCATCAGTGCAATAAGACGGCACGCGCTGCCTGGAAACAAACTACCTGTACCAACGGTCAGTTTCCGATGTAAACAAGCCTGAACCTTTTCGGCGTTGCGCATGTTCCTGACTCGCGCCTACAGTGTTTTAGGTCGGTCCTGGAGGGCTGATTCCGCACTACACCGAGTTCGGACAAGGAGAGATCATATGTGGACAAAGCAGCCGCAAAGCGAAGTTCCCAGTTATTCCTCGTCGCCTGTACCGCCGGCGTCTCAGGTATCGGCAGCGGCAACACCGAGTGTGAGCTATGCGGCCCGGCCCACCCCGCCGACCGCGCGAAACGTGGCCTGCCTGGGCGAAACGATCGAGGTCAAAGGCAAGATTTCTGGTGAGGAAGACTTGCAGGTCGACGGCAAGGTGGAAGGACCGATTTCATTGCACGGCCAGCGCCTGACGGTTGGACGCACTGGACAATTGAATTCCGAAGTCGCCGCGCGCGAAGTTGTTGTGTACGGCAAAGTCCACGGCAATTTGCGCGCCAGCGACCGCGTGGAGATCAAGAAGGACGGCTCAGTGACCGGCGACGTGATTACCGCGCGAATCAGCATCGAAGACGGAGCCTTCTTCAAGGGCCGCATTGAGATCGAGCGTGGCAAACAGTCCTCGTCAAACTCCGAGCGCGAATCCGAGACGGTTTCGGCGGGCGCCGCAGCAGACTAAGTCCAGTTTGATCGATCACTCATGGGCGTTCCGGTGCGCAACTCGGCGCGAGCCGGAACGCTGATGTAATCCGTTGCCTATTCTCGCCGATCAATGCCCGCCGGCCGCTCCGACCTAGATTTACAACCGAATCCGTTTAAGCTGGTGAGTGGCCAGGTGCCATCCCGGTTCCTGGAGTCTGCGAAAACATCGCGGGGCCACCAGCAACGCCGTCGAGCCAACCAGCCGGAGGGCTGCAGCCTACGCCGGATATTTCCGCGGAGGCACGGATTTGATGAAAGCTTAAGCTCTGAGGTTGAACACGCTTGTTCAGGTCCGGGCGAAATCCTCACTCATTCTCGCGTGGGTTTTTGTATTCGTCTGGGACGTCGTCTTCAGGAACTTCTCTGGTTCTAATTTCACCCTGATCAGCGTCTGGAGCGTTTTCAACTCCGCTAACAACTTCGGCCTCGAAGGCTTGGCCTTCCTCCACTAATTCTTCCACGCTCTCGGTATCGACGTCTTCATCTCTGCGCAGTCCTTGAATATCGCCCGACTGTCCCCCGGAAATCGGCCCCAGGCCGCGGCGGCCTTGAGTGACCATACCGGAATTCACTTCGCTGGTCCGGCCTGCGGGAGCAGCGGTATTGCGGCGAACGGAACTCCCAGAGCGAACATGCTTTTTGCTGCGAACTGGCTTCTTCTTGGCTGCGGGCTTCTTTCTTGCGGCCAATTTCTCGACCGACCGTTTCTTGGAAGCTGCCCTCTTGCGGCTTTTCTTTTTTGTTGGCATGGCAAAAGTCTATCATTACCAAATCTCGCTAACAACGTGCGGCCGTCCTCCATGGCTGCCGTGAAAACGCCGCACTGCGCTTAGCATGAAATTGGGATAAGGTGAGCTGTCCAATGTGGCGGGCGCCGGAAGCGGAGTCCTCCGGAAAGTTCCCGCATCTAAGAACTATCCGTACATTCCATGGCCATTGAAAATAAGTCCGAACAAGCCAGTAAGCCCAAGAAAGCGAAGTTCGACTGGAAACTCCTGCCCGACATTCTGGCCCTGCTCAAACCGCGCCGAGCGATCCTCGCAGCCGGCTTCCTGTTGATGATTATCAACCGCTCGTCCGGCTTGATTCTTCCCGCGTCCACAAAATATTTGGTCGATGACGTTATCAATAAGAGGCAAACCAACCTTTTGTTGCCGATCGTGATCGCCGTGGTTGCGGCTACGATTATTCAAGGCCTTACGTCTTACGCCCTCACCCAACTACTCTCCAAATCCTCGCAACGGATGATTACCGAGCTGCGCATCCAGGTTCAGGCGCATGTGGGACGCTTGCCGGTGTCCTTCTACGACGCGAACAAAACCGGCGTGCTGGTTTCGCGCATCATGAGCGATGTGGAAGGAGTGCGAAACCTTATCGGTACGGGACTGATTGAGTTTGCCGGCGGAATTTTGACTGCTCTGTTCGCGCTCGTGGTGCTACTGCGGATCAGCGTGAGCATGACTGCGGTGGCGTTCTCGGTCTTGTTGGTTTTTGCTTTGGGGCTCAACCGAGCCTTCAAAACGATTCGCCCCATTTTTCGCGCGCGCCCAAAAATCAATGCGGAAGTTACCGGCAGGCTGACCGAATCGCTCGGCGGCGTCCGCGTTGTGAAGGGATATCACGCGGAGGCGCGTGAAGAAAAAGTGTTCGCGGCGGGAGTGCAAAGGCTGCTGGATAACGTCTTAAAAACGCTGACGGCAACGTCCCTGATGGGCCTGGGCGCCACCAGCCTGATGGGCATTGTCAGCGCGGCCATTATGTTTCTGGGAGCGCGGCATATTCTAGCTGGCACAATGACGCTGGGCGTTTTTCTGGAATTCACAATTTTCCTGGGACTGCTGGTTTCGCCGGTTTTTCAAATCGTGGGAATTGGACCGCAGATCACGGAAGCACTCGCCGGGCTTGAACGAACGCGCGAAGTCCTGAACGAAAATCTCGAAGGCGAATCGCCTGAACGGATCGAACGGCTGGATCGAATCACGGGGCGCGTCGTTTTCGAGAATGTCGGATTTGCGTATGACACGGGAAAACCGGTGCTGCATGACGTGAGCTTCGACTCCGAACCCGGGACTGTGACGGCGTTGGTCGGACCCTCCGGGGCGGGAAAATCCACGATGATCGGGCTGATCGCCGCATTTTATGTGCCGACTGACGGCCGGATTCTAGTCGATGGGCACGATTTGTCTCACGTGCGGCTCGATTCTTACCGCTCGCAATTGGGTGTAGTTTTGCAGGAGACGTTCCTGTTTGATGGAACGATCCGCGAAAACGTGGCTTTCTCGCGCCCTGAGTCCAGCGAAGCGGAGATTCTTGCGGCGTGCCGCATAGCGCGCGTTGACGAGTTTGCAGAGACGTTTGAAAAAAAGTACGACACGATTGTCGGGGAGCGCGGAGTAAAACTCTCCGGCGGCCAGCGGCAACGCGTCTCGATTGCTCGCGCGATATTGGCCGATCCGCGAATTCTGATTCTTGACGAAGCCACCTCCAGCCTGGATTCGGAGTCAGAAGCGTTCATTCAGGAGGGACTCCGATATTTGATGCGCGGGCGAACTACGTTCGTGATTGCGCACCGGTTGTCCACGGTGCGTCGCAGCGACCAAATCCTGGTGATCGAGGCGGGCAGGATAATCGAGCGTGGCACGCATGCGTCGCTGTACGCCGCGGGCGGCCGCTACTACGATCTCTACACCAAGCAGCACGGCGTGGAGTCCAATCTGTTTCTCGCGCCGGGAGAAGGCGGCGCTGAATCGAAAGAGGGACAAAATTCCGAAGTCGACTCTGCAGCGAACACGAATGATTCAACCCTGCCGGATGCCATCCGCTTGATCCGCGGGCAAAACTAGAGTGGTTCTTCGCGACAACCTGCGAATCGAGAAAGGATTGCGCCGCTACGCTGATTTCCATCCCGCTGGTGGGGAACTAATCGGCCAGAATTCGGGAGCCGGTCTAAGAAATTCAATAGCTACTTGCGCCAAGCCGGCGTGCTCGCGCCCCATGTAGGAAACTCTGCCCTCTCGTTCATCCCAGTTCTTGGGATTTAGCAGCGTCACTTTCTGCCCTATGGCAACTTTCGTTCCTAGCATTACGAGCGCTCCATGGGCGCTCACCGTCACCGTGAAAGTTTCTTCCTGAAAGGGCCTGTGGTCCGCCGATTCACCCCGAATCGCGACGGGAACGTCCGCCAGGACACGTTCGCTTCTTCTATTTTCCGGCTGCGCCATTTGGTTATTGCCCCCTTTTTGTTGGGCAAGCCCAGGAAAATGCCCCGCCTACTATTGTCTAAATTCCGTCCAAGTAGGGAAAAACCATCGTGCGGGTATCGGCGGAGTAACCCTGCGGTGTGTCCTGAGGGATGGTGCTCGAGGAGGGAATCGAACCCACACGGCCTTGCGGCCACCGGATTTTGAGTCCGGCGCGTCTGCCAGTTCCGCCACTCGAGCATTCTGTTGCAACTCTATCCTAATGAATTACTTGCTGCAACCCTGTGCCTTCGATGTTCGCTACAGCTAGGACTCCGGTGTCGGTAGTGGTGTCGGTTGGAGTCTCCGTGTGTGCATCCAATCGCTCGACGGCGGCGAGGGTGTGCTTCGGAGCTAGGTGAGAATATCGCACGGTCATAGCGATGGTCTTGTGGCCGAGAAGCTCCTGCACCGTGCGGATATCCACGCCCGCCATCACCAAGCGGCTGGCAAAAGTATGCCGGAGACAGTGCCAGCTAAACGCGCTCAGATTGGCGGCCTTCACGACAGGCTCAAACCAACGGCGAGGCTCGACTGCACCGCCGCAGACAAACTCTGAACCGTTTGAGCGCTTCTCGAGCAATGCGAGAGCACCAAGTGCCGCCTTATTCAGCGGAACGTGCCGCGTTTCGCCATTCTTGCTTCGCGGAATTGTCAGAGTATGCCGAGTAAACGACACATCTTCCCACCGGAGCCGGTATTGCTCGCTCATGCGAAGGCCGGTATTCAACGCAAGCGCTAGTTCCGGCATGCGCTCAGGGCAAGCGGATTCGATGGCCGTCCGTAATTGCGTTTCTTCCTCGGGCGATAGGAAACGGAATCGAGCGTTATTTTCCAGTCGATGTCGCACTAGTCGGGCGGGATTCTCTTTCGCTTTGCCGTTGCGGATCGCCAGCCGGTAGGTGAGTGAAAGTAAAGCGCGGTGTCTGTTCATCGTGGCGGGAGTCCAAACCTGTTGCTCGAACCGCCGTTCGATCTCCTGAGCCGTGATACCTTCGGCTGGATACTCTCGGAACCAGCGAAGGAGCGTCTCCATGCGCCACACGTCATCGCTATAGCTCAGCTTGTTCGATTTAGAGTATGCCAGCGCATCCTTGGCAATCTCCGCGAACGAAACCGTGGCTCGCCGGAGTTTTTCGGGGAGCTTCTTGCCTTCGAGGGCTTCATTCTTGCGCTTTCTGTAGAGGTCAATCGCGGCTCCCTTAGTGCCTGCCTTCTCGCGCCGGAAACGTCCCTGCGCGTCTATATACCGAATGGCACAGGAGGCGTTGAAATGGACCTGACGATACTGGCAAGTCGCCGTGACGCTGCACGAGCATTGGGCATCAGCGTGCGTACACTGGATAGCCTGATTCTGCAAGGCGAACTCCGAGCACGCCGCATTGGCCGAAGAGTTCTGGTCGAAAAAAGTGAACTGGAAAAATTCGCTCGACGCGACCACAAAACACATTCTATTGGCCACGGCGATGGCGAATAAGAAAAGACGACCGACACAGCACCTTGGAAGGCATGGAAGGCGCGATTGAAATTGGAGTTCGAATCCTCCGTGGAAGAGAAGAATTGAAGTACGTCGCTGTGGGCAAACGGCCAAGGAAAATGCAATGACCAAACAGGATTCAGGAGCGTGGAACCGCGATGAAGTTTCTGAGTTGGGCTGGATTATTGAGGACGACGTTCCAGCCGCAGAAATATCGCCTAGCCCAGAGCCGCTCGGCCAAAAGCCGATGAGCATCAACGGACACGAGATAACGCTGGCCGCGCCGGGAACGCGCGTTACTCCACTGGAGGCGGCGCGTGAATACACTCGTCGCGGATGGTGCGTAGTCCCGATTCCACGTGGCAAGAAGGCACCCCAACTGAAGGACTGGCAAAATTTGCGCCTAACGGAAGAAGAACTGCCCAGCTGGATTAATGAGAACACGAACCTAGGCTTGTTGCTGGGCGAGCCGAGTGGTGGCCTCACTGACGTTGATTTGGACGCACCGGAAGCCATCGCACTTGCCGACTTTTTTCTTCCTAAAACTTCGCGCGTGCACGGAAGGCCCAGTAAGCCGCTATCTCATCGCTGGTACCGCGTTTCTCGGTCACCGGAATACGTGAAACTCGTCGACCCAATGCGGCAAAAACCTGAGCCGAAAAATTCCACCATCGTCGAACTGCGCCAAGATGGACATCAAACCGTTGTGCCACCATCGCTCCATGAGTCCGGCGAACTGTGCGGCTGGGACGAAGAGGGCGAACCAGCCGAAGTTGATGCCAACGACCTTTTCCAGCGCGTGCACATTCTCGCAGCCGCTGCGCTGCTGGCTCGCCATTGGCCTGCTAAGGGTCGGCGTCACGATGCTGCGCTCGCTTTAAGCGGAATGTTGCTGCGGGCAGGCTGGGACGCAGAAAAGGCTTCTTATTTCGTCGGTGCTGTTGCCGCAGCCGCAGGTGATGAAGAGCAACGCATGCGAATACGCGACGTCCTCTCGACCGCCGAGCGTAACAATGCAGGCCGAACTACAACAGGTGCGCCAACACTATCAGAAATTGTCGGAGATTCCGTTGTGCAGCGAGTGCGAGAGTGGCTGGGTATCACACGCTTTGCGGTGAATGAAACGAAGCGTTGGCCTGACCCTTCGCCGCTTGGTGACGAGTTGCCGCTCGTGTGGGGTTTCTCACTGGAGTTTCTGCCATCGAGCTTCCGGCCGCTCGTGGAGGATTTGAGTGAGCGCATGCAGACGCCGCTGGACTTTGCCGGTGCAGCGGCAACCGTGGCGTTGGCGGGATGTGTGAACCGCCGCGCGGTCATCCATCCGAAAGCCATAGATGATTCATGGGCAGTAATTCCGAATCTGTGGGGAGCGATTGTCGCTCCACCAGGATTCATGAAGTCTCCAGTGCTTCATTCCGTCACTCGCCCGCTCGCCAAGATTCAAGATTCCTGGCATGCCGACTACGAGCAGCAGGTGACCGAATACGAATGCACTAGAGAAGAAGTGGATTTGAAACTCCAGTCTTGGCGCGAGCAGTACAAAAAAGCCGATAAGGCAGGAAAATCGGCACCGCGGCGTCCAGATGTGAGCACATCCCAGCCGGTGGAGAAGAGATTATTGTTAACGGATTCCACATACGAAAAGTTGCACGAGATTCTGAGTCAAAATCCCGCAGGTGTGCTTGTGCTCCGCGATGAACTGACCGGATGGCTGGCAGGGCTGGACCGGCAGGGCCACGAAGGTGAACGAGCATTTTACTTGCAGGCGTGGAACGGTGATGAGGGATTCACCGTTGATAGGATTGGTCGCGGCTCCATTTATCTTCCGGCCGCATGCGTAAGCTTGTTGGGAAACATCCAACCGGCGCGGCTGCGGTCTTACCTGTCGGATGTAACAGCAGGTGGCCCCAACGATGACGGCCTCTTTCAGCGATTCCAAATTCTCGTTTGGCCCGACCCTCCGCGAAACTGGAAGAACGTGGACCGCAGGCCGAGTAGTCCTGCTTTGCTTATGGCGGAGAAAATATTTGGTACGCTCGCTGGACTTTCTGCGGAAGACCCAATTCGGATGAATTTCGACCCTGATGCCCAGCAGTTGTTTAACAAATGGCACGAAGAATTGGAGCAGCTTGTTAGGAGCGAGCGCGGCCTATCCCCTTCGCTTGTCGGTCACTTCTCGAAGTACCGCAAATTGATGCCGACCCTTGCAGTGTTATTCGAATTGGCTGACCGCGTGAGTGAGGCCAAGGAATTGAAAGGGCATTTCCTTATCACGCTAAACCACGCGAAGCAGGCGGCTGCTTTCTGCGAGTATCTGGCAAGCCACGCTCGGCGTGTTTATTCGTCCGTAATTAGTCCGGAATGTCGAGCGGCCCGAGAATTGGCTCGCCACATACAAGCGAAGGACGTTGCGGAGAACTTCACTCCAAGAAGCATCTACCTCAAGGGTTGGAGCGGTCTAGACACGCCCGAGCGAGTTCGGGGAGCGCTTTCCCTTCTGGAGGATGCAGCGTGGGTACGTCGAACAGAATCCACGTCATCCCCCAGTGGTGGGCGGCCATCCGAGAATTGGTTGATTAACCCCAAGGTTGTGCACCATGAGAAGTAAGTGGCTGGACTGGACCCCCGGTAACAGGTTCTGTAGGTTTTGAAGGGTCCACTTCGGGCTGTAATTCCATTATCGGAGTCATTGAGGAGAGCCTAGCGCCGGTCCCCGTCGTCTCATCGGATGAAATAATGGAGAAACGCGCTCCGGACCAACCTACAGAACCTACAGAACTGGGTTTCGTAGGTTTTGAAGGCTTGGCCTCAGCCACCTTTCCCATTACTTCCAAGCAAAGGCCAGATTCTTACGCTGAACGGATTGATACGGCGCTCTGGCAGATCAATCGGACCGAGGACGTGGATGGAGCACCGAACGTAACTCATCTGAACGCAGAATTTCCACACTACCCGGTCACAATAAAAGATAAAGGCTGGGTCTACGGCGCCTGGTATTGCAGCCGCAGCTTCCAAAAAAATAAGCTTTACGGACAATATCCCGCGACATTCCTGAAAAGAGCGCTGGCGCTATTCCCCAGTGCAAAAACTATTCTCCATTGTCCAAGCGGAGCAATCAGGGGCGTCCCTGGGATTACGGTGGACAAGGTCAGAGACGCGGTGCGCTGTCCACAGGTCGTCGCGGATGCTTGCATGCTGCCTTTCAGCAGCAATTGTTTCGACCTGGTTTTAAGCGACCCACCTTACTCTGACAAAGATACTAAGCATTATGGGACCGGCCACTTCCCACTCAAAAAAGCCATGCAAGCGTTCCACCGGGTGCTTCGGCCGCACGGACACCTTGCGCTCCTGCATGTGATGACACCAGCATTTTCCACCAAAGCCTGGAAATGGATTGGGATGATAGGTGTTGTCACGGGAACAAATTCTCGAATGCGCGTGCTCTCAATTTTTGAACGCTTGTGAAGGAGGTGATGTACCTGGATTTTCGGTGGAGTTCCGAAAATCACGTAATAAAACGCACTTGAGCAGGAAGCGGCGGTTACGCGCGTAGAGACGGTTTGATGCTGAATAGTGGGGGCTGGGGATTCCGGGCGATGGTGATCACTGATTCCGGGCGATCGTGATCGCGGTTCCGGGCTGATCGTGATCACCCGTTCCGGACGATCGTGATCAGGATTCCGGTGTGATCGTGATCAGTTTTATCGCGATCTCCGGAACGGTGATCACGATGCCCCGGAATGATTTCCACAGCAGAGTGGCGCTGGACATCACAGAAAGCAAGCTAGTCTCCGAAGGTAACTTAGGAGACAGCGTGCCAACCAGGAGATCGTCCATGCGCAAGATCAAGGAAGTGCTACGTCTAAGATTTGAACTGGGGCTGGGGCAGCGGGAGATCGCCCGAGCCTGCTCGATCAGCCAGGGAGCCGTCCATAACTATCTGAAGAAGGCAGCAGGAGCGGGGATGCAATGGCCGCTCGCGGAGGGCTGGGACGAGAAGCGGATTGAAGAAGCCGTGTTTGGGAAGCCGCTTCCGATAGAAGAGTCCGCCCAGCATTCCTTTGCCGATTTTCCAGCCTCCACAAACAGCTCCAGCAACATCCTCATCTGACATTGCAGTTGGCTTGGGAAGAGTATCGGGAAAAGAATCCCGAGGGCTATCGCTACAGTTGGTTCTGCGATTTGTATCGGCAGTGGCGGGGGAAGCAGGACGTAGTTCTTCGCCAGGAGCACAAAGCGGGCGAGAAGGGCTTCGTCGATTGGGCCGGAGCGACGATGCCGGTGCAGGATCCAGATACGGGAACAATCTGGCAAGCCTCGCTGTTCGTGATGGTGCTAGGGGCGAGTTCCTACACCTACGCCGAAGCAACTCGCGATCAGCAGCTGAGCGCTTGGATCGGTTCTCACGTCCATGCCTTCGAGTACTTCGGCGGAGTTCCTCGGTTGCTGGTGCCCGACAATCCGCGAACGGGAGTGAGCCGCGCGTGTCGCTACGATCCGGATCTGAATCCCACCTATCAAGAAATGGCGATGCACTACGGCGTGGGTGTGGTCCCGGCGCGTCCCTATCGTCCGCGGGACAAGGCCAAGGTCGAGGTCGGTGTACAAATCGTCGAACGCTGGATCGTGGCGGCGCTGCGTCACCGGCAGTTTTTCCGGCTGGAAGATCTGAACCGCGCGATCCGCGAACTGCTGGAGCGGTTAAACCAGCGGCCGTTCCGCAAGCGCGACGGATCGCGGGCCAGTCTGTTCGCTGCTATCGAGCGCAGTGCACTACGACCGTTGCCGGCCGAGCCGTTCGACATGAGTCAGTGGTCGCGCGCCCGGGTGAACATCGATTACCACATCGCCTTCCAGGCCAACCTGTACAGCGTGCCCTACACGCTGGTGCAAGAACTGGTGGAAGTGCGAGCGACTCCCACAACCGTGGAGATCTTCCACCAGGGGCAGCGCGTGGCCTCGCATCTTCGTGGGTCTGGCCGAGAGCAAGTACTCACCCAACGAGAACATCGGCCTAAGAGTCACCAGGCGCATCTGGAGTGGACTCCCTCGCGCATGGTGAACTGGGCCGAGCAGATCGGACCGCACACAGTGCGGTTATTCGAACGGATCCTGACCGAGAAGCCACATCCGGAGATGGGTTATCGATCCTGTCTGGGAATCATCCGGCTGGCCGAACAGTACTCGGCGGGAAGGATGGAAGCGGCAGCGGATCGGGCGATGCGGGCCGGCGCCTACCGCTACCAGAGCGTGAAATCGATCCTAAAGAACTCGTTGGACCAACAACCGTTGACCGCAGAACCCTCGCCTCCTCCCTCGCCGTCTCACGACAACATCCGGGGCGCCGGATACTTCAGTGAGGGGGTCTGAGCGATGCTACAACAACCAACTAAAGAAAAACTGTACGCCCTCCGACTGCACGGGATGATCGAAGCCATCGAACGGCAGGAACAAGATGAGGAGGCACGGGAGCTTAGCTTCCTCGATCGCCTGGCGCTGCTGATCGATCAGCAGTGGGACTGGCGAGAGAACCAGGCGTTGACGCGACGAGTAAAAGCTTCGCACTTGCGGGGCGCTGCTTGCGTGGAGGACATCGACTATCGCGTGGAACGGGGACTAAATAAGAGTGTGATCCGTGGGCTGGCCCAAGAATCCGGGTGGGTAAAGAATCACGAACACATCTTCGTTCTCGGACCCACCGGTGTGGGCAAGAGCTACCTAGCTTCGGCACTGGCGCAGAAAGCTTGTCGGGATGGCTATAAGGTTTACTACACCAGGGCTGCAGCGCTGTTCCGCGATCTAAACATGGCCCGAGCCGATGGCAGTCTTCGCCAACTGCTTAGACGCCTGAACCGGATCGACGTGCTGGTTATCGATGACTGGGTGATGGCTCCGATGTTGGAACCAGAGCGCAGAGACTTCTGGGAGATCGCTGAAGATCGCTACCAAACACGTTCGATGATCCTGACCGCGCAACTGCCGGTGTCCCGCTGGCACGAGCAGATCGGGGATCCCACGCTGGCCGACGGGATCCTCGACCGGTTGGTGCACCACGCCCATCGTATCGAGATGCGCGGCGAATCGATGCGAAAACCTCGGCGGGAGAAGGGGGAAAAGTGACCAATCATCGGCGGGTAAAAGCTGTGGAAAAGCCGGGCAAAAGCGCCCTTGGAAATCGCTCCGCGATTCCCACTTTCCCACAGCTACGGCGACGACCACACCTTTCCCTTGACGATCGTGATCACTTTCTGCAAAATCCTCCGGCCAGCGTCGCTTCGCTCCGACGACTGATCACATCACTCCGGAATGCTGATCACGATCAGCCCGGAATCCTGATTACCTTCACCGGAATCCCCACGGGCTTCGAGCAGAATGACAAAATCCCATTTGGGATGGATTTGCGCATTCACTCATGTAGGGCCGGACTGTCACCGGATGCGCAAAAAGTATGCCCAGAAGCGGCGTAATGCCTGTTTGGGTGGAGTTTTTGATTCATTTTCAGCAATCTTCGTGGTTTTCGGGAAGTGGCCGCTTAAGTACCGATAATGCGCTAATTCGTACATCTTTGCGCTATCTACAGAAACATGCATCCGGCACTAATTGGTAAGCAGCCTAGCGAAGAAACGCGGAAGTGCAGCAGAGGAAGAAATGAGTGCAACGAAACAACCCGACCGGCGATGGTTTAGCACGGCCGAATTTTCTGCATGGTATGGAACTACTACGTGGACCGCGCGGCGATGGGTTAGAGAGGGAAAGGTAACCGCAATCCGCGTGCCGCCTGCGCGCGGCAGAATCTATATCCTGGACCCAGGATGGCTCCAAATCGACACTCCGACATCCACCGACCCGGCAGAGTGGTTTTGCTGCTTGCGCCAATGCGAAGTTGCAACGCTGCTGGGTATTACCGCCCGTGCCCTTCGTTACATGGAAAGCGCCGGAAAGGCGCGTTATCGACTCGTTGGCGGTCGAAAAATGTACAGCGTCTCGGAAGTCCGCAGGCTAACGGCAGAGCGAAAGCTGGGACACAGGCCTCGCAACCGGCAAGAAGCACGCGAAGGAATGCTTCGCTGGGCACGCTGGCAACTTGCGCAGAAATGACATTTTCTGCGGCTTAAGCTGCGTTTAAGAGCCAGATTTCGGCCCATAACGCTCGATTTCGCGGATTAAATCATTCGGCGGAGAAAAATGCGCAGCCGACGTTAACCGGCCAACTTAAATGCACTGTGTTTGTCCCAAGTGGGACCTTAACCAGATAAAAACGGCAATTCGATTCGTCGCGTTCGTGCGCTGGAACCGTTGCTTAAAGCGCCTTAGCTCGTTTCGGACCCAGTAATTTCTAACCAGCGAAAAAGCGCTCAAAATGGCAATTTGAACGCGCATTAGCGGGACGTGCGCTAGGCCTTCCGCGTCCAGCTAAGTGCCAAAAATTTGCGCTAAAGCCGGTTTAAGCGTGCCTAAACGCCGGTTTTCGTGCTTTTAACGCGCATTTGATGTGCAGTGACCGCGAAAGCTTCCAGTTGCAGATTGTGTGCAATTCCGGCGCAAAGTGGCTACAGACGAAAAAGGCGATTGATGACCCGGCGTCCGTCGTGACACACAACAACGCGACACCGTGTTCTGAGTTATAAGAAACCTGAATTCAGGCGTTTGCGCGGTCAGTTCTTTTCATAATCAAATCATCCGCCAACCATTGACTCTCTAAATCGTCTCTGACTAGAATACGCCCACTCGACCCACCGTTCGCCGTGGAGGCATAACATGAAACTCACGGGCATCCCTGTTGCATTACTTATCGCGTGGCTATTTCTTGTGCCAGCCGTACGCGCGCAGACTCAGTCTTCCGGGAACCAGAATGTGTCAGCCGCTTCAGTGGCTATTGTTCCACAACTGATCAAGTTCAGCGGCACGCTGTTGGATGCGCAGGGCAAGCCCATAGCGACGGGACCCGTCGGGGTGACCTTCGCGCTCTACGCCGAGCAAACCGGCGGGGCTTCATTGTGGCTCGAAACCCAAAACGTGCGCCCCGACGAAAACGGATATTACACGGTACTTCTCGGCTCCGAAACCGCTAGCGGCGTGCCCATGGAACTGTTCGCCAGCGGAGAAGCGCGTTGGCTGGGAATTCAGATTGAACGACAGCCCGAGCAGGCACGCGTCCTGCTCGTCAGCGTCCCATATGCATTGAAGGCAGGAGACGCGCAAACGCTGGGAGGCCGTCCAGCTTCTGATTTCGCGCTAGCCAACGCATCGTCAGCTCTTCCCGCGGCCAGCGCGGCTAATTCCGGTAAATCGGAATCTGTGCCTGTGGCGAGTGCGTCCTCGGCCTCAGTATCTAAGAACGCGGCTCCGCCATCAAACCCAAGTGTGACTGGCAAAGGTGTTCTGGACCACATTCCCATGTGGGATACCGCCAGCGACATCGTTGATTCCGTAATTTTCCAGAAGAGCACGGACATCGGCATCGGCACGGTAACTCCCGCCGCAACACTGGACGTCAATGGGAAAGGAGACATCCGCGACACTTTGACGCTGTTTCCGAAGGGCACTGATTCCACTCTGGCTGTGAGCGGAACCGCGTTTAAAATTGACCAAACAGGCAAAGTTACATTCGTCTCCACGCAGACTTTCCCGGGCGCAAGTACCATCACCGCCAATAACTCCACGGAAGCCCTGAGCGTCACGCAGACCGGCACGGGCGCGGCCGCTGTGTTCAACGTTACGAAATCGACCGACACAATCCTTAAGGCCGAACTAAACGGGAGCGCTGTATTCAGCGTGAATGCCAGCAGCGGGCTGTTTGACCAGCAACAACTGTTCACCAGCGGTACCATCGCAAACGACGCATTCATCGTTTCTCCGACCGGAGCAGTAAGCACGTTAAATTCCGATACGGGAAATGGCGCAACCGCCATCAGCGCTTCTCAGAATGACTCTAACAACAGTGACATTACATTCGGTGTGAACGCGAACACGGCCAGCAACTCCGGAGTGGGAGTTAAGGGAACGTCGAGCACTAGTAGCATCGGGGGACAGGGTCTCGGTTCCGCTGGCGTCTGGGGAGATACCGGCGCGGGGGGAGGCGTTGGCGTCATAGCCACTGCAGACGATGGGTTTGGCGTATTTGCCCAATCAAACAGCGGGAGTCCACTTATACCCACCATCTACGCATTCAACGGTTCAACCGTGGCAGGGGCGCTTGCTCTCCAAAGCGGCGGCGGCGGCGGAGCCTGCACTATTGATGTGAACGGCAACTTATCCTGCCACGGGTCGAAGTCCGCTGTCGTTCCGGTCGAGAACGGCCAAAAGATGGTCGCGCTCTATGCCGTCGAAGCTCCGGAAAACTGGTTTGAAGATTATGGTTCGGAACACCTGGAAAATGGCGCTGCAACGGTAACGTTAGACCCGACTTATGCGCAGACGGTGAATACGGGCATGGAATACCACGTGTTCCTGACGCCCAAGGGGGACTGTAATGGCCTCTACGTGGTAAATGAAACTGCTAATTCGTTCGAGGTCCGCGAGCTGAAAGGCGGGCATTCCAACATTGCTTTCGATTACCGCATCATCGCCAAGCGTAACGGCTATGAGCAAATTCGTTTGGCGGACAAGACCGAGATGATGAAAGCGGGCCCGCCGCACAGGGTCCGGCTCGGCAGAAAACCGGCGGCCAAAGCGCCATCCGATGGCTCAGCGCCCGCTCGCTTACCATGATAGATGGGAGAATACGAAATTGTTAACTGCCCCGCGATGCTGACTTAATCGCTGTGGCCCGCAGCGGCGACACTTGACCATCAAGTTGTCTTCCTTCGTTGACTTGACTTAGAGACACAACCTAAGATGTGCGCGAACACAGGGTCGCTCATTGGCAAAACCGTCTCTCATTACCGTATCGTTGAAAAACTCGGCGGCGGAGGAATGGGCGTCGTTTACAAAGCTGAGGACGTGAAGCTCAGCCGCTTTGTGGCCCTCAAGTTCCTGCCCGACGACGTAGCCAAAGATTCTCAAGCCCTCACCCGCTTCCAGCGCGAAGCTAAGGCTGCCTCTGCCCTGAATCACCCGAACATCTGCACCATCTACGAAATCGACGACCAGCATGGCGAAGCGTTCATTGCAATGGAATTTCTGGACGGGCTGACGCTGAAGCATCGCATTGGTGGGCAACCGATGGAAACCGAGTTGATTCTGTCGCTGGCCATCGAGATTGCCGACGCACTCGACGCAGCACATGCAGAAGGCATCGTCCACCGCGACATAAAACCCGCCAACATCTTTGTGACCAAACGCGGACACGCGAAGGTTTTGGATTTCGGTTTGGCGAAGCTGCAAGCAAAGGCAGGAACGGATGCCGACGTGACGCTGACTCAAGAGGCGCAGCAATCGAGCACGCCCGGCGCGGCCATGGGCACGCTGGCGTACATGTCTCCTGAACAGGCACGCGGGAAAGAACTGGATGGCCGCACAGATATTTTTTCTTTCGGTTTGGTGCTCTACGAAATGGCTACGGGGAAACAAGCGTTTTCCGGGAACACTTCGGCTGAAATTTTCGATGCCATTCTGAATCACGCACCAGTCGCTCCCGTGCGGCTAAACCCGGAAATTCCCTCGGAACTCGAACACGTCATCAATAAAACCTTGGAGAAGAGTCCCGAACTGCGCTACCAGCACGCGGCTGATTTGCGGTCAGATTTGCAACGACTGAAGCGCGATACCGAATCAGGTCAGACATCCGCCGGAACGACCGAGGCCGGGGTGAAGCCTGCCCCTAAACCAACTGGCCGTCGATGGATGGCGATTGCCGCTGTTGCGGTGGTGGCCGTCGCGCTAGGTGTGGGCGCGTGGCTTTACTTTGCGCGGCGGGCGCAGGCCCTGACTGAGAAAGACACCATTGTTCTCGGCGACTTTACCAATACCACGGGCGATGCAATCTTTGACGATACGCTGAAGACGGCGCTCAACGTTTCCTTGCGGCAATCGCCGTTCCTCAATGTGCTCTCGGACAGCGAAGTTGCGAAGACCTTGAAACAGATGACCCGTCCGGCTGACACGAGACTCACGCCCGCGGTGACCCGCGAGCTTTGCCAGCGGGCAGGCAGCAAAGCCTACCTTGCCGGAACGATTGGCAGTCTGGGCAGCGAATACGTGCTGGGGTTGAAGGCGGTGAATTGCCGGAGCGGTGACACGCTGGCCGAGGAGCAGGTGACGGCGGCGTCTAAGGAGAAGGTGCTGGACACGTTGGGCGAGGCGGCCTCGAAGCTGCGTGGCGAATTGGGCGAATCGCTGGCGACGGTCGAGAAGTTAGATGTTCCGCTCGAACAGGCCACCACGTCCTCGCTCGAAGCTCTGAAAGCGTTCAGCCTTGGCGAGAAAGAAGCTAGCAGTTCGGGTTTTGCCGCCGCCCTGCCTTACCATCAACGCGCCATCCAGCTTGACCCGAATTTTGCCATGGGCTACTGGGCAGTGGGCAACGACTACTACAGTCTTGGCGAGCTAGGGCGGGCCAGCGACTACTACACCAAGGCATTTCAGTTGCGCGAACATGCCAGCGAGCGGGAAAAGCTGCAGGTCACCGCCGACTACTATTCGAGTGTAACCGGAGAACTGGATAAAGCGGCCCAGACGTATCAGGAAGAGATTGAGAGCTACCCACGGAGAGTCGAAGCGTACAACAATTTGGGCGCCGTGTACTCGTCACAGGGGCAGTATGAGAAAGCCACGGAGGTCACGAGGCAAGCCGTGCTCCTTGCACCGGACACGTGTCCGCTTTGCGCTTTATCCCACTTGGGACGTCGCATCAGGCTGTGTATTCTTATCTCCCAGAGCGCGTAAATCATGCCCGGAACGCAGGGTTTTCGCCATTGTTGTTGGTTCTGCTATTTCTTCCGGATACCGCTGCGATCCGCAAATTTCTGAGCTATCCAAACCAGCAGGCTGCGGTCACGGCTGGAGTTCCTTCGCAGGTATTGATTTATCCCACATTTCCTTTTTGAAGTGTGTTTCACATTGACGCGCACAAGGGTGGGGGGGGATAATCACAGCCGTTCTTCGGGTCAAAAAGGAAATTCCCGCCTTAGCTAAGGAGGGATGAAAGGCCCGCCTGAGGTGCGTGCTTTTCTTTTTAGCCGTGGGCCTCGATGCGGGGTTTTTTAGTGTAATTGCCTGTTCACAACAGGAATTGTGTCGCTTCGAAAAAAAATGCTCCATCCATGAGCCAATTCGCTGTCGTTTTCCGCATATATAAGGCAGACGGACCAGAAGGCTCGAAGAAGGAGGATTCTATGCACCGAAATCACGCTTGGATATCTACTTTGCGAAGGCTTCTAGTTGCTCAGGTTTTTGTGCTACTCTGCGCTGCTGCTGTCTGGGGCCAAGACTTCGGCACCAGTGTTGAAGGGTCCGCGACCGGTTGCGGGGGCAAGAAGGAGTCGTATGAAGACAGCAACCCCATAAATAGTAAGGGTGAGAAGGCGACGCCGGTGTGTACGTCGAACCCGGCCTCCGAAGCGACTGCCACATCCCAAGTCCAGCTTACTCATCCCAACTACCATCCAGGCCACCAATCGGGTGGTGTCGCTGCAATTCAGGGTTCGGGGACCGCGATGTCGGAGGCCTTCGATACCGTCACGCTAATCCCCCCGTTCAGCTTTACTGACTTGTCGACAGTGTTATTTATATCAGACTCGTGGACTGTTACTCACCAGGGCACCGGCAGCGGCAGCGTCACGATTACCTGGACCATACCTAATGTATTTAAGCACTCGGTGACGACAGACACTGCCGGGACCCAAACACTGAACCCCAAGATTTCGAGGTCCGATTCGACCAGCCCTTTTCAATTTCAGATAAAGAAGACAGTGGAGGCGTCTGCCAGCACGTCCAACCCTGAGACTGTAGGAGCAATCACCTATAGTAGTCCCAATAGTATTTCCGAGATCGAGCTGCCACAGGGGAAGTCCGGCGGCTGGAAGTGTACTTATGCGTCCGGCGGACCATGCCCTTAGGTTTAGGGATCCTATATAAGCCATCGTTGGTGAAGAATGAAGCTGATTCGAACAGAAGGCGCACCCGTGCAAGCGTAGCCGTGGAACGCACACTGTGGTGAATTCGCGCTTGCCAGCTTGTCCGGATTGCGGGTCGCCGTTGCCATATGTTCGCATCAACTTAGTTCAGCCTTTCGAATGTCCGTCGTGTGGCAGGATGCTCGTCGTCCCGCCAGAATATAATAAGAGAATTCAACAAGTTTGCGCGGTCCTGACGATAGGATTACCAATACTCTTCGTTTTTGTCTGGAGGAACACTCTTTTATTCCTGCTAGCGCCGGTGTTTGGATTTCTTCTCCCATTCTTGGCACATATCTTTTGCAAGCGAATTTTTCCGCCGCAGATTGTAGACACTGGCAGCCCGCGATATATGGCTCTTTGATTGAAGCAAGTCGCTAGCACTATTGGTTGCAGAAGGGCGATTCGCGGTTCACAGCGGGGTGTAGTGAGCTTGCTTTGAATATTCTTCGTAATCTTCCAGCTTTGCGGAAAAATCCGCTTAACGTAGATTGTCCCGAAAATTGTTACGACCGTCAGAGTCATGTAAAACGTCAACCAGAACAGCCCAAACGCACGCCAGATGCCTGCATCCGTCATCGGCGCGGTCATGCAGTATCTCCACGTAACCGCAACTCCCACAGCTATAGCCATCGCCATGCAAAAGAAACGGACCCGTTTGTAGTACGACTCCAAAACCATGAGTTGGTGACCACACGACGGGCAAGGAAAAGGCTTGTTGAGAATTATTCGAACGTATTCGACGTTCTCGCCGCAAGCAGGGCACTTCGGCACTTGTGACACGGCTTCTGGATTCACGGGACGCAACCCTGGGGTTGTACCGCGATGCTACCACACGACCGATTCAACCTACTGCCTGATGTCCCACTTGGGACGTCGCATCGGACCGTGTATTCTGGATTCTCGTAGAGCGGACATTCCATGACCGAGTCACTAGCAAATCCAGTCAATGACCTTCTACCTTTTGAAACGGAACGCTTTCGCCCCGAGTACCTGAAATATTTCACGGACAAGCGACACAACTTCAAGACGTCTTTGAGCAAATTTCGCGGAGTCTGGGATAGTCTTCAACTTCTGAACGATATTTGGATGCGCGAGTTTAGCGGCCTGGAACACTCAATACAGGCGGACCGGATGCTGCCACTGGTCATCTTCAAGTTTGCACACTCGAAGTTTCTTGTGGCGATAGAACTTGGCTTTTCGTGTTGTGTTGCTGACAGTTATAGCATTTTGCGCAATGGGATTGAGGCGACAGCGCACGCTCATAGAATTTTCAGGGAACCAACGCTTGCAGAAGTGTGGGCAAAGAAGGCTAGCGACAAGGCTGTGTACAATGCGGCATTTGAAGAAAACAAAAAGAAATCCCTTTACCCTGATGACTTACCAATCGGCAAACTTCACTTTTATTGGACGCACTTTTCCGAATCATCCACACATTCTAGCGCGGATTCCGTAGGGCTTAGTTTTGAACAAAAGAAAGTCGACGGAAAGATTTTATGGGGGATTAATTACTTTCAAAACAATCCAAAGAGACTGGCAGTTTTCTTTTTGGCCTTGCTGATTGCGTCCTTCCACATGGAAACCGTCTTCTTCGACTGCTTTGAAGAAAGACTGAAGTTAGATTCTCAGTTAGTGACTATGCGTGGCACCTTTGCAAGGATGAAGGAAGAACAGCGCAATTTCCTGAACAGAACTTACAACCTTCGGAACACTTCGACTTGGCTGTGAGGGTTGCGGCGATTCCTGTACACAGTTCCCGAAGCTTCGGTGGAACGGGGAAGACGAGCCAGCGGGCGTGAGATTGATTGTCGGGGCCATGCAGGCTGCCACTGACACCCAGCGACCGCAAATCTTGATAGGATTAGCGGCATGCTCCACGTGCAGCGCCAGATTAACGAAGCTCTGCAGGATGTTGAGAAGATTCAATCTTTCATTCACCCGCTTGACGACCGTGACCCCAAGCAGAACCTGTTCCAAGCCCGCTCTCGAAGGGAAGATGCCGTCCGAATAACCGTTCTTCAGATGTCTTTAGCCATTGAGGATTTGCTCGACAGTCTTTTCTGGCGGGTTTTTGCTGGCCACGACCCCAATTCGAAAAAACGAAGAAGCATGAAGGCAGGAATTCCGCGTGCCCTTGACGAGCTATTGAAGGGTGGTCGTATGGGATTCGAAGCGAAAATCAAGCTGGCTCGAATCCTACGGATTGTCACGAAAAGCCAACATAGTAGGCTGGACGTACTTCGAACGCTAAGGAACAAGTGTGCTCATCATTGGATGTTGGACGTTGTGCGCAGGAGAAGAAATAGGAATCGGCCGACAAGACGCCTTCTCGAATATGAGGGCCGAAATCTCTTTGAATTGAAAGTGCTCGAATCGTTTATGAACGTTTATTCGGGAATCTACCTAAAATTGTTCCTAAGGTATCTCTCTTGACCAACTCTCACGCGCCCAGAACTTCGAAAAAAAAACAGCAAGCGACAAAAAATCAGAGGGTCTAAGAATTTTTCTGCGCGTACCCGAGCTTCTTTTTGGCCGGTCGAAACTGGGGACTCCCAACCCCTTCCCCGATAACATCCGTTGGTGTCGGTAGTGGTGTCGGTTGGGTTTGCGATTTGATGCGTGTACTTGCGCGGCAATGCGTTATGCAGGGGTGAGAATCCATTGCAAACACAGGCGATTTCGCTGCGCTGCGTTTCGGCGCGACTCGCTGCAAAAGTGCAGAACGGATTTTGAGTCCGGCGCGTCTGCCAGTTCCGCCACTCGAGCATTACAGGCAAGAGCAGGTTAGCACGCAGCCGCGTTCGCGCTCAAGCATTTGACGCCCGCGCCCGTCCGATTTTATTGCAAACTTTCGTTTTCGCTTGCTGACGACATGGTAGCCATGCGGCGGGGATCCAGAACACTGTGTGTGAATTCCGCAATGGTGATGCCCAGTTGGCTCCAGAGGCGGCGCTTTAAGGTGCGGTAGCTCTGCGAGCCGCTGAAAATATCGCGCACGAGATCGCGGAATGCCGGCGAGTAGTTCAGCAGCTGCACCATGCGAGTGGTAATCGCGCCGCCCACAAAGTTTCCGCGAAAAACTTTCCTGGCGATATGGGCGGCAAATTCCAGGTCCGCAGAAAACGCCGCGCGAAGCCGTTCTGGATATTCCTGCGGGCAGCCCGCTGCCAGCGCCTGCGCGAGCAAATCTCCCGAGCGGAGCGCGTAATACAGCCCTTCACCGGTGATGGGGTCAACGGTAGCAGCAGCGTCACCGGCCATGGCCCAATTTGTCCCTACGATGCGTCGACCCCTGATCGTTTTGGCCTGCGGCGAAGGCAAAACGTGGCTATATAGCCGAGCTCCCGCGGTTGGAATGTTTTCCTCCACCACGAACGCGTCGAGATGCCCCCGCAATTGCTGGCTGGTGGTTTGTCCCATGCGCGCGCAAATTCCGACCGACAAATGATCGGCGCGAGGAAATGACCACAGATATCCTTCGAATTGCTTCAGAAATTTTATCTTGATGATATTTTCCTCGGTTGGAACAAAATAACCGATCGTCATCTCAAGATCTTGCGCGCTTAGCGCTGTCGTTTCTGGAAGGAGCTGATTCCGCGCACCCGCGGCAAGCACGACGAAATCCGATGTTCGCTCTTCGCCTTCAGCGATCAGGCGGACTTGCGCTCCACTGGTATTTACGCTGGTGACGCGCGAACCAACCGCGGTACATCCGGCTGCAACAGCGCGATCGAGCAGCAAGCCGTTCAGCACTTTGCGCGCATAAATCACGATGGGATGATTCATCTCGAACCGCGCTCGATGTCCGCGGCTGGAAATCAATTCACACGTGCGGATGATTTTCTTGGGATGAGGTGAATCGAGCAGGAAGGGATAGGCTTCGATGGCTTTGTGCGTTAGCCCCCCGCCGCAAGGTTTTTCCCACGCCAGCCGTTCGTCGAAGATCGTAACGTTAAAACCGGCGCTAGCGAGGCGCTCTCCACATAGAGCTCCAGCAGGCCCTCCGCCGACGATGGAAATGTCTCTCATACGCCTTTATTATGGCCTAATCACGTCAGCGGAAAAACAGCAGCAAAGAACCAGGCGGCGAGTATAGCACTAAACAATATTGCCGCCGCCGCTGAACCGGTTCGCTTGCGCAATGCGTCCGCACCGAGCCGCTGCAGAATGGAAAACGCGGTTAGAAAGACAAAGAGCAAGGGAATCAGCACCTGCCCGCTCATCAGCTTGGTAGTAGGCGATCGTGCACGCGAGGAAAATCTCCAGCCGGAGAAGGAGGGATACTCCAAATCGCAGTGCGCGGGGCCTGCCGCTGTTCACCGGCCCAAGTACCAATTCTTCCGCGGCGCAGGAAATGAAAGCAAACGGAAAAATGGCTGCGAACCGAAGCCAGCGCGGCCCGTTGAGCCACGCATCGTCTAACTGCCAATTCAACCATCCACCGACGGCAAGAAACACTGCAAATCCGAGAACGGCGGCGACCACAAGGCTCGAAACATTCCGCGGCAACATTTCTTTGATGTAGGGGCGGTCAAGGGCCAACAGAACTGCACTCACGATGAGCAGGAGTGACAATAAATAGTCCGCACTATACATATGCAGAAATGTCAGCGGTATTCCGACGCTCAGGAGTAAGGCGCCGGCCAGAGCCGCAACCGCTGTTTCGAGCAGTGAAAGCGCATAGCGAGGCCGCGTCCTGCACGGCTCGGTGTGCGGCGGTGCGGAAAACGACGCGATAAGCGTCGCGCAAAACGGAAACAAAATCAGAATGCCGATCAGACCAATGATGGATCCTGCCAGACGATGACGCCCGCGATTTGCAACTGCGTAGGGAGCGAGGTCGAGGTCCAGCGCCAGTGTCTCAGGCGGAATCTGCGGATAGAAACACTGCATAATCCATCGTTCAGATTGGTGCGCGACATCGCGATCCATGATTAGGCTGGTGTGCGTCGCGCGCGCCATGTCGCGCAATGCGAAGGCTCGCTTTTGCTGGAAATCTTGAGGCGACTCGCGATTTCCTCCAGCCGCCTTGAGCAATGCTCCGGCAGCTCGGCGCAAGATTTCCAGTTCGTATTGTCCGCTGAAGACCAACAGATTCGAAGGCATGCGCTGCGGCAAAACCATGGGCGCCGGAGAAATTGCAATTGTCCCGGCCAGCGGTAGGCGATCCGCCATTCCAATCGCGATGGCCGCGCCCATCGAATGCCCCACCAGGATGGTTTTCGACGGCTCGATCTTGCCTTCTCGGCTCAATGACTCGACCGATGCCGTCGCGCACTCCGCCGCATTCGCGAAAGAAAATGGATCGCCGCTGTCGCCGTGCCCCGGCAGATCCAGCGCGTACACCTGCAAGCCATGCGCTGCAAATTCCGACGAAAGATACTTCATGATTCGGCGATTGGCCGACAACCCATGCAGCAGGATGACGGTGCCAGCCGGCTCGTTGGTGATTCGCGGGTTCATCAGCGTGGCCGGATTGTGGCAGTTGCCCGCGTCTATCACGATTTGCTGTTCGGGCAATTCGCCGCTGCGAATCCATCTTGTACCCAGAATCAGGCAAACGATGCCTGCGCCGGCGAGAACGATTTCCCCGCGCTTTGCCCCAGAGATTTTCATTTCGAAGCTCGGCAGGAAGCCCGCGACCGTGCTGGAGGGCGTGATAGAATTAAATGTTTGCAGCTTCCTGCGAAACTGCGGCGAGGAGCAAAAAAGTGGCAGTCGTTTCGCAAAGTGATTTGATTCTCCAACGGCGCGAGTGGAAACGCAACGGTAAGCGCGTTGTTTGCACGGTGGGAGTTTTTGACCTCTTGCATCCGGGGCATCTTCGCTTGCTCGAACAAGCCCGAGCGCTGGGCGATGTTCTTGTGGTCCTAATCGAGAGCGATGCTCGAGCGCGCGAAGAAAAAGGATCGGGCCGGCCCATTACACCTGCCGCGGAGCGTGCCGAAATTGTGGCTGCCCTAGCGGCGGTCGATGTCGCCGTAGAATTGCAGAATCAGCCGGCCGACGACAAATTCGTAGCCGAACTCGCGCCCGACTTTCTGGTCCTTGGCGCGCGAACAAGCCCCGGAAACACCCACGATCCACGTAGCGCGCTTGGAATCAACGTAAAGGAGATTCCCCCCGAGCCCGGCCATTCAACCTCACGCCTGATCGAGCGCATCAAACAATTTCGCGCATGATTCTTTCTTTGGTTTCCGAGATTCTTTCCCGCGTCGCGCGGCATCCTGATATTGACCAAACGCTGGAAACGCTTCGACGCAATAAAGGGAAAGTCTTTCTCGCCGGCCTCACCGATCCGGCGAAAGCGTTTGTCTCCGCCTTTGCCACCGCTCAATTCGGACGCCCCACGGTCTTGCTCGTTGAGTCCAATCAGCGCGCCGAGATGTTACTCGAACCAGTGCGCTGGTTTTATCGCGCCGTGACACGTCAACCCGGTCGCCGCGTCGCACATTTGCCTGCTTACGATGTGATGCCTTACGAAGGGCGCTCGCCCCACGCGGAAATTTCCGAAGGCCGCGCCGTTGCGCTCTGGAGATTCGCACTCAGCGAAGCGGACCTTCTGATCGTCCCGATTCAAGCCGCCGTCTGGCGTTTGCGCGAGCCTGAATTTTACGGAGAGCTTGCGTTCACCATAGCGCGCGATCAAGCCATCGCCCACGAAGACCTTCTCAGGTTTCTTTCCAGCGCGGGTTACGACAAGCAGACGACTTGCGAGATGCCCGGACAGTTCGCTGTCCGCGGCGGAATCATTGATATTTTTTCGCCGGAAGCGCCGCAGCCGATTCGCGTGGAACTGCTTGGCGACACGATCGAGTCCATCCGCGCGTTTGATCCCAACTCGCAGCGTTCTACGAATCCCGTGGAACGCGCCACGCTCATGCCGCTCACTGAATTTCCGCGCCATCGGGAAGTGCTCGAAAGATTGCGCGTACACTCCAGCTCCAGCTCCGACCGCGAAGATGACTCTTCTCTTGCCAGCTTCTTTCCGGGTTGGGAATTCCGCGAAGTGCTGCACGAGGAGCGCAAATCCACGCTTTTTGATCTCGGCCCTGATCCACTTGTGATTGAAGACGAACCGTCGCTTATCACAGATTGCCTCGAGAAATATCGCAAGCAGCTCCAAGAATCGTTTGATGATTCGGACAATCCGTTTGCCGAGCCGCCCAGCGCCTATCTATTGAGCGATGAAGAATGGCAGCACGCAATACGGCGCACACCGCGGCTGGCAATCGAACATCTGGCCATCGCGCGCGAAACGAGTCCCAGTCCGGCAGAAAAGACGGAGTATACGCTTCAGACCCGGCCAACCACACGCTATCACGGCGATGTCGCAGCGTTCGTGACTGAAGTCCGCGGACGGATCTCGGCAGGCGAACAAGTTCTTGTGTCAGCGGCGAGCACAGGCGAACTTGAGCGCCTCGCTGATATTTGCCACGAGTTCGAAGTGCCTTATCGCATGGGCGAGCTGGAAGAAAACGTTACGGTGGCGCGTCTAGCGGAAGAAGGGTCGGGCGCGTCGGGTCCCGCCATGGTGCTCATCAGGGCTCCCATGGAAGAGGGCGTCGTTTTCGTAGACGCAAAGCTGGCCATGTACGGCAACGCCGACCTGTTTGAAACTCTCGCTCCCGCTTCCAAGCAACGATCGCGCTCGCGGCCGAAGACGGCGAGCTTTTTCAGCGATTTCTCGGATCTCAAGCCAGGCGACTACGTTGTACACATCGACCACGGTATCGGCCAATTCGAAGGCTTGCGACAAGTAGCGGTCGAAGGCGCCACCGGCGAATTCATGCTCTTGCGTTATGCGGGCGACGCAAGGCTTTACGTTCCGCTGGCCCGCCTTGATCTTGTGCAGAAATATCAATCGCTCGGCGGTGCCGAACCTGTCCTCGATCGCTTGGGAACCACAGTTTGGGAAACGCGAAAAACGCGCGTTCGCAAATCCGTCACCGATATGGCGGAGCAGCTTCTAAAACTTTACGCCGAGCGAAAAACCGCACCGGGCCACGCGTTCCCGGCGGATACGAATTGGACCCGCGAGTTCGAGGACGCTTTCGAGTTCGACGAAACTCCGGACCAGCTTCGCGCTATCGAAGACGTGAAACGCGACATGGAATCGCCGCTGCCCATGGACCGCTTGCTCTGCGGTGATGTCGGCTACGGCAAGACGGAGGTCGCCATGCGCGCGGCCTTTAAAGCCGTTGCGGATTCAAAACAGGTTGCAGTGCTGGCGCCAACCACCGTTCTCGCATTCCAGCACTATCAGACGTTCAAGCGGCGCTTCTCCGCATTTCCGGTGCGCGTCGAAATGCTCAGCCGCTTCCGCACAGAAAAAGAGCAGAAGAAAGTTTTGGAGGGAATGGAAGGCGGGAAAGTGGACATTCTCATTGGCACGCATCGGTTGCTCTCGCGTGACGTGAAATTCCAGGATCTCGGCCTTCTGGTTGTGGACGAAGAGCAGCGATTCGGAGTCGCACACAAAGAGCGCTTGAAAGAGATGCGCAAAAATGTGGACGTGCTCACCATGTCGGCCACGCCGATTCCGCGCACGCTGCATATGTCGCTAGTTGGGCTGCGCGATATGAGCGTGATCGAGACGCCTCCCAAAGACCGTCTTGCGATTCAAACTACCGTTGCGCCGTTTAATGAGACGCTGATTCAGCGCGTGGTGGAAGAAGAACTTGCGCGCGAAGGACAGGTTTTCTTCGTTCATAATCGCGTTGAGTCAATTGCTTCGCTGGCCGCGATGGTGCAGCGCTTGGTTCCAAAGGCGCGGGTGGTAATCGGCCATGGCCAGATGCGCGAGACTGAACTGGAAAAAGTGATGCTGAAATTTGTGCGCGACGAAGCGGACGTCCTCGTTTCCACCACCATTGTCGAGAATGGTCTCGACATTCCCCGCGCAAACACCATTCTGATCGACCGCGCGGACTGTTTCGGCTTATCGGAACTGTACCAGCTTCGCGGCCGTGTGGGACGATCGAATCAGCGCGCGTACGCCTATCTCCTGGTTCCGCCGGATAGTTCGTTAACTTCTATTGCGCGCCAACGCCTGGCCGCGCTGAAGGAATTCAGCGATTTGGGCGCGGGTTTCCGCATCGCCGCGCTCGATCTGGAACTAAGAGGCGCGGGGAATTTGCTCGGTCGCGAGCAGCACGGCCACATCGAAGCCGTTGGTTTCGACATGTATTGCCAGATGATGGAGCGCGCGGTCGCCGAACGGAAGGGCGAGGCGGTGGCTGTCGAACGTCGCGCTACGCTCAACCTGGGACAGGAAATCCGCATCCCACCTGAGTACATCGAGAGCGAGAACTTGCGCCTGCGAATCTACAAGCGAATTGCCGGTGTTACGTCCGATGCGGAGCGCGACGAGGTTCGCCGCGAACTGGAAGACCGCTTCGGACCGCCGCCGCCGTCGGTTGAAAATCTTCTCGATTATGCCGTGTTGAAAGCGCTCGCTGAAAGATTGCTGGTAGCGTCGGTCGATCATCGCGGCGATCAAGTCGCCATCAAATTTTATGAGGACACGCCTTTGGGGCCGGATAAACTGGTAAAAATCATTCGCAAACGCAAGGGCATGCGCCTGGACCCCTCTGGTGTGCTGTGGTTCGAATGGAAAGACGAAAAGGGCGGCCCGACGGGGGCCACCAGAAACGTGTTGCTACAACTACAAGCGTAGAGATAAAATTCAGTTCTCGAGTGAAACCTATGAAAAATTGGAATCCGTTCTTGAAGTTGGTTTCCTTCGCCGCTATTGGCGCGACTGGAATCATGCTGTGGGCAGCAGGGGTGCGCGCGCAGTCGAAAGGTCTCGTGGTGGAAGAAATCGTTGCGCGCGTGAACAACGACGCAATTACGCTCTCGGATGTGGGAAAAGCTGACCAAGCGCTGCACGAGGAGATCGCCCACGATTGCCAGGGCTGCTCCCCAGACAAGATGGAGGGGATGTACAAGGACAAGCAGAAAGACTTGCTGCGCGATTTGATCGACCAGGCGCTTCTGGTTGAGCGCGCGAAGGACATGGGCGTCAGCGTGGAAACGGATGTGATCAAGCGCCTGGACGAAGTTCGTAAGCAGAACAATTTGGGCAGCATGGAAGAGCTGGAGAAAGCGGTGGAATCGCAGGGGTTGGGCTGGGAAGATTTCAAGCTTCAGATTCGCAACACTCTGTTGACCCAGGAAGTGATTCGCCGCGAAGTCGGCTCGCATATCAATATTCCAAGCGAAGACGTAAAGAAATATTACGAGGCGCATCAGAGCGATTTCAATCGTCCCGAGCAGGTGGTACTCGCCGAAATCTTCCTGAGCACAGATGGTAAAACCCCGGAGGAAATGTCCTCGGTAGAAAGGAAGGCGGAGGACCTGCGCAACCGTGTGGTGAAGGGCGAAGATTTTAACGAAATCGCCAAGCATTTCTCGGAAGGCAGCACGGCAAAAGATGGTGGGGAATTGGGGACCTTCGAGCACGGTCAGCTATCCAAACAGATTGAAGACATCGTCTTCAAAATGGATAAAGGGCAGATGACCGATGTGATTCAGACAAAAACGGGGTTTGAAGTTCTCCGAGTTGAGGCGCATTATCAGGCAGGTTTGCAGCCGCTCGATAAAGTAGAAAACGAAATAATGAACCGCATTTACGGACAAAAAATGCAGCCGACCATGCGCGAATACCTGGCTCAATTGCGAGAACAGAGTTACGTGATGGTTAAGCCGGGCTATACCGACAGTGCGGCGGTCGCCGGCGCAAGTGTCATTCAGGAAGTTGCGCCCACGCCGGACGCTGCGGATGCAAAGAAAGCCAAGAAAAAACCGGGCAAACCCAAAATCAACGGCCAGTGAAGACACACTACATCTGTGATTTGCAGGACGGTCAGGGAGTCGCATCGCTCTTCCTCGTGCGCGAAAAAGAAGTCCGTACTTCGTCCCGCTCAGGAAAATCCTGGCTCGAGCTCGACCTTGTGGACCGCACGGGAAGAATCTCTGCGAAAATGTGGGACAACTTTGCGCTCATTGCCGTCACCTTCGAGCGGGACGATGTGGTGCACGTGCGCGGCCGCGTGAAGCTCTACAACGGCCAGAAGGAATTGATGCTCGAACAGATCATTCCGGCCGTTGAGCGGGACTACGATCTGGCTGATTTCCTGGCGCACACGAAATACGACGTCGAGAAGCTCTACGCGGATTTGCGCGCCGCGATCGCCGCAGTGAAAAACCCATGGCTCAAGCGTCTGCTCACGAGCGTTGTGGACGATCCCGAGATTGCGCCGAAACTCCGGCGCGCGCCCGCTGCCATGACCATGCACCACGCTTTCATCGGCGGATTGCTCGAACATATCGTCAGTCTCATCGGCCTGGCGCGCGCCGTAGCGGAGCATTATGGTGAACTGGACGCCGACCTGCTTCTCACCGGTATTGTCTTGCACGACATCGGAAAAATGGATGAGCTCTGTTACGGGCGTGGCATCGATTACACCACGCAAGGCCGCCTGCTTGGCCACATCACGATCGGCGCTGCGATGGTTCGCGAAAAGATTCGCGCGATTCCGGGTTTTCCGCCGCCGCTCGCCATGCTGATCGAGCACTTGATCCTGAGCCATCATGGCTCTTACGAATTCGGCTCGCCGTCCCTGCCGCAGATTCGCGAAGCGGTGGCCCTGCATTTTCTCGATGACATGGATTCGAAAATGGGCGCCATCCGCGCGACGCTTGATTCGGCGGAAGGGGACGCCGATTGGACCGCTCGCAATGCGTCGCTTCGGCGCTCGCTTCTGCGCACGGAGAAGTTTTACGCTGGCGGCGACTCGAACGCGTGTTCCGACCCGAACGTAGCGCCCGAAGCAAGCAACGGATCCGGGCGTGACTCCGTGCCGCAAGCCGCTGCTGATTCCGAGGACAAAAGCGCGACATCGCCGCAGACGACCTTTAGCGGATTCGTTTCGCCTCCGGCTTCCAGTGAGAAAGGCAATGAGCGAGCGTAAATGAGCAACTCGAGAGTTCCATCACCCCGCCACGCGCTTCTGGATCTTGCTCCGCTGGAACTCGACTGCATGAACATGCTTTGGCCCATGGGTGAAGGCACGGTGCGGGAAATTCGCGACGCTTTGGCCTCGCGCAGGCCGCGTGCTTACACCACCATCATGACCATCATGGACCGCCTCGCGCGGAAGGGAATTGTCGAGCGCCACAAAACAGGTCGCGCATATATCTACAAGCCGAATTTAACCGCTGAGGATGCGCGCGGGCACGCTCTTGCGCAGGTCATCGAGAGCTTCTTTGGCGGCTCTAAGGAATCGGTCATCGCCCATCTTGACGGCGGACGGAAGCCGGCCGCGCTTTCGGTGCCGGCGAATGATGCTGTCAATCCCGCTGCTCCGAAAAGCGCGTGCGCTGCGGCGGCCGGGTCCGGCGCCCTGGCTCATCCTACAGACGGCACCCCGGGAAAATAAGAACACCCATGTTTCCCGCCGAAATCAAAATTCGCGATCGAGCTATTCGTCCGGCAACCATTCTGGCGCCCATGGCCGGTGTCACCGACACGGTATTCCGGCGCGTGATTCGTTCTCTGGGCGGCTGCGGTCTGATCATGACGGAATTTACCAGCGCCGAAGGCTTGACGCGGAATTCCGCGCGCACGCTACATTATTTATATTTTGGCGAGGATGAGCATCCCATTGCCGCGCAAATCTTCGGCTCCGACCCCACCGTGATGGCTTCCGCCGCCGCGCTCACGCAAGACCTTGGCTTCGATCAGATCGACATCAACTTGGGATGCCCGGTGAAAAAAGTTGTAAAGTGTGGCGGCTCCGGATTACTGCGCGATTTGCCCCACTTGGAAAAGCTTCTGGACAAAGTCCGCGCCGCGGTAACCATCCCGCTGACAATTAAGATTCGTTCTGGCTGGGACGAAAATAATATCGTCGCGGTGGAAGTGGCGAGCATGGCCGAACGAATTGGCGTCGAAGCGATTGCGATTCATCCCCGCACGCGTATGCAGGGCTATGCCGGGTCCGCCGATTGGTCCGTGATTCGTGCGGTGAAACAGACGGTGCGCATCCCGGTGATTGGCAATGGAGATATTCATACGCCGCAGGACGCGGTCCGCATGATCGACGAAACGGGCTGCGATGCCGTGATGATCGGCCGCGCGGCATCTTCGAATCCGTGGATTTTTCGCCAGATCGAGGATTACATCGCCGCGGGGCGCTACGACGAACCGACCGAACTCGACCGCTATTACCTACTCTCCGGTTATTTCCGCAGCTTGATCGCAGCCGAAATGCCCGATGCTGTCGGTAAGATGAAACAATTCGCGAGCCTGTTCACGCACGGAGTTCGCAACGGCGCCGAACTTCGCCATGCCGTGCACCACGCGCATGCCGCTCCGGAAATCCTTGACGCGGTGGATTCCTTCTTCGCGCGCACAACCGCCGCGTCTGGCGACTAGCCTCCCCATTCAATCCTGCTGGTGCCGGCGTTTGAGGAAGTCGAAATGAAGATTCACTCGTCTCTGGTGACCAGAAGCTGCTTGTAAGCTTCGCGTCGCGTGAGCCCGCGCTCGCGAGCGGCCTGCTTCAGCGCCGCCTTTCGGTCTACTCCGCTTTCCTTCACGATCTCCTCGACGCGACGCGCAATCGGCACCGCCCGGGTCGCGTCTTCCGCAGAGACGTCCGCTTGCGCAGCCGGGTCGGGCGGACCAATCAGCAGAGTGATTTCGCCGCGCGGCTCTTTCGCGCGCGCTCCGGCGAGCAAATCCTTCAAGTGCCCGCGCAGAAATTCCTCATAAAGTTTAGTGACTTCGCGCGCGATGACCGCCGGCCGATTCCCCAGAATTTCAAAGGCATCCTCCAGCGACTCGAGCAGCCGGTGCGGAGCTTCGTAGAGAACAATCATGCGCGGCTCGTTGAGCAAGGCACGCAACCGCTTTCGGCGTTCGGTCTGCCGCGCAGGCAAAAATCCGATAAACGTGAATTCCTCGATGGCCATTCCCGACGCCGCCAGCGCGGCCACAAACGCGGACGCGCCCGGAACTGGCACGACTTCAATGCCATGCCGCAAACACAGACTCACCAGTCGATGTCCGGGATCGGAAATTGCGGGAGTTCCGGCATCGCTCACCAGCGCAACTTTTGCGCCCTGCTCCAGATCGATCACAAGTTCCGCCGCGCGGGTGATTTCGTTGTGTTCGTGATAACTCACCAGCTTTTTCTGGATGTCGAAATGGGAGAGCAGCTTCATGGTTTGGCGCGTGTCTTCGCAGGCGATCAGGTCGGCTTCTTTTAAAATGCGAAGAGCGCGCAGGGATATATCTTCCAGATTGCCAATCGGAGTGGCCACCACGTAGAGGCGCCCGGCGCCCGTTTCATCCGTCCTTATTTTTGTCATGGATGCGTCACGCGTAGCGATCCATCGCGAATCGGCAGTCTAACACACGGCTCTCGCGCCCTCCTTCTGTCCGCGCTGGACGTGCAAGCATGCTACTATTTTGTGTTCGACTACCGCCGGAAGGAGTTTCGCATTGCCTTTATACGAGTACAAGTGCGAGAGGTGCGGCCATCAATTTGAAAAAATTGAAGGCCACAATGCTTCGACCACGAAGAAGTGTCCGAAATGCGGCGCGAAAGCGCAGCGCATGCTTTCCGCAGCCGCCATTCAGTTTAAAGGATCGGGCTGGTATGTGACCGATTACGCCAAGAAAAGCGGTTCCCCGGCGTCCGGAGAAAAATCCAACGATGGCGGCGGTCCGCAGCCCGGTGACAAGTCTGGCGAATCAAAATCCTCGGACACGAAAGCGAGCGATTCAAAGTCGGAGGACTCGAAGTCAAGCGACTCCGGTTCCAGCGAATCCAAATCGCCCGAATCGAAATCCGGCAGTTCGAAATCGTCGTCCGAGAAGGGAAGTAAGAAGAAGAAATAGCGCAGTTTGAATTTCTATAATTTGAGTTCGCGCAAGTACTCCCGAAAATCCGGCCCGAGCTTCGGGTTCTTCAATGCGAATTCCACGGTAGCTTTCAAGAAACCAAGCTTGTCCCCAGCGTCGTGGGTTTTTCCCTCGTAAACGTGCGCCCAGAGTCCTTGCGTGCGCGCCAATTCTTTTAAAGCGTCGGTCAGTTGAATCTCGCCGCCCGCTCCGGCTTCGATCTTTTCGAGGTAATCGAAAATTTCCGGCGGCAGCACATAACGTCCGGTCACGCCGAGATTCGACGGTGCCTTATCCGCGTGCGGTTTCTCCACCAGATCGTTCACGCGCAAAAGTTGGTCGCCCCAGCGCGGCTGATTCCCCGGACTCGCCGCGATAATTCCGTATAGGTGAACGCGCGCTCGTTCCACTTCCTCGACGGCGATGGCGCCCTGGCCTGTAGCATCCCAGACGTCCATTAGCGAGCGCGTCGCGGGAATCGCGCCATCCATAATCACGTCCCCCAGGAGCACCGCGAACGGTTCGTCGCCCACCAGTTCGCGCGCGCAAAAAACCGCGTGACCGAGTCCTTTAGCTTCGCTCTGCCGCGTGTAGCTGAAGTGCAAGCCACCGCTGATCTCTCGCACCATCTCCGCCTGATGCTTTTTGCCTTTCTCCTCGAGAAAACTTTCCAGTTCCGGAGCGGAATCGAAATGGTCCTCGATCGCGTTCTTGCGGCGTCCAGTAACAAAAATCACGCTCTCAATTCCCGAAGCGATGCATTCCTCCACCGCATATTGAATCAGCGGCTTGTCCACGACCGGCAGCATTTCCTTCGGCTGCGCTTTCGTGGCGGGAAGGAAACGTGTCCCGAGCCCAGCCACCGGCAGCACCGCCTTGCGCACGCGTTTTCGTTCTGCACTCATGATTGCCATTCCCGGCCTTTCATGGTCACAAAATCAGCTCCACACACATGCTAACATATTGATTGCGGTAGTTTGGCGGAGCAAACGTGTGAGCGTGCGCGAAAATCTCATCCTCGGCATCGAATCTTCCTGTGACGAAACGGCCGCCGCGGTCGTCGCGGATGGCTCGCGCGTGCGCTCGAATGTCGTGGCGTCGCAGATCGCAATTCACCGCAATTTCGGCGGAGTCGTTCCCGAGCTTGCCTCGCGCGAGCACCTTCGCCAGATCGTTCCCGTCGTGCGCGAGGCTGTAAAACAGGCAGAAGTCTCGCTGGCGGATCTGGACGCGATCGCAGTCACACGCGGCCCGGGACTGATTGGCGCGCTGCTGGTCGGCGTCACCTACGGCAAAGTTCTCGCACTCGCCCTAGCCAAGCCCCTCATCGCCGTGAATCATCTGGAAGGCCACGTTCATGCCGTGATGCTCGAAGCCGTGGCGTCCGGCCGGCAGCCCGTGCTTCCGGTCGTTTGCCTTATCGTTTCCGGCGGACACACCGTGCTGTATCGCGTGGAGTCCCGTTCAAACAACGGCTCCTGCCAATTCTCCTACGCACGAATCGGCGGTACGCGAGACGACGCCGCCGGGGAAGCCTACGACAAAGTTGCCAGAATGCTGGCGCTCGGATATCCAGGCGGCCCGATTGTGGACCAGTTAGCCGCCCACGGTAACCCAAAAGCGATTCGATTTGGCGCACCGCAGATGAAAGGGAATACCTTCGATTTTAGTTTCAGTGGGATCAAGACTGCCGTGCTTTACCATCTGCGCAAGCATCCCGAGTTTCAATCGGAAATTACGGCTAGAGAACAAGCCCTCGCGCGGGGTGAACGCTCTGCGGAAGCCATGCGCCAACTTGCGACGCCAGCCACACTCGATCTTCTGGCGAGCTTCCAGCGTGCGGTTGTGGACGACCTGGTTACCCGCACAATTGCCGCCGCACAGCAGAATCGGGTGCGCTCGCTTTTTGTATCCGGAGGGGTGGCCGCAAATCGCGAATTGCGTTTGACGTTTGAAGCCCGAGCGAAGAGTGAGGGATTCGAAGTTTTCTTTCCCAGCCGCGCGCTTTCCACCGACAACGCCGCCATGATTGCCGCTGCCGGCTATCCCCGCTTCCTGTCGGGCCAGCATGAAGATTGCACGCTCGACCCGTCTGCCAACCTTCCCCTGGTCTAAGGCCTCGTGGCCCCACATGCCAGCTTCCGCTAGACCAACGTAGGTTCGTAAATGTACGCCATGCCGTTTTGCGTAGCAGCGTACGCTTTCGACCCGTCACTACTCCATCTCAAATTCACCACGTCATCCGCTGCGTATTCATCCAGCACTTCCATGCGGTTTAGATCCACAAGGAACAGGCGTCCCTTCGCCGAATTTTTCAGCCATGAGCTGTAGCAGATGCACAACGGAAGATGAGTATGGCAAACGCACAGCTCTGCGCCAAAAGGCAGAGGCTCACAATCCATCGTCTCGACCGTGAGGCAATAGGCCTGTCCCGCCGCGCAGTAAATGATTTTCCGGCCATCGTGGCTCCAGACAAGATCGGTGATGTGCCCCTGCGCCTGATAGGCGTTTTGCTTTTTCAAAGTGGGGACGGCCAGCAGCGCAATCGAGTCGTCCGCCCAGTCGCCGTGGATTTCGATCACGCTCGCGAGCGTCTTTTCATTGGGGCTGAACACACATCGTCCGTAGCCGCCAAACGCACCCTCTTCGCCAAATTCAGCCTCGTAGGTCTGCCGTTCGAGCCAGCCGGGAACGCTCAGCTCGCTCGTAGGTTGCCCCGCAAGCGGACCGCTGGAGGACATTCCATCATCGCGAACGCGCCACAGGCGAAGCGACGCCTGTTTGCCACCCGAGCATGCTTCCACAAAATATTTTTCAGAGCCGGACCAGGCCAGGTATCGCGGAACGATTCCGAATTCGCCAAAGGTGCCCAGAAAGATTTTCCCATGCAGGTCAAAAGAATGCAGCGCGGGTCGCCATCCTCCCCACGCGGCCGCCAGAAAGCGCGTCGACGGAGACCATGCGAAGGCGCCAGCTAAATCGTGTTCGCCAACGGGGACCTCGTCCGGCACCGAAAGCGCGATCATCGGAGTGCTCATTTCCACATCGTACAAAACCACTCGCTGGCCCAGATCCCCGGTCCGGTGTTGACCGCCCCTCTGAAATTGTCGCGAGACGAAGCAGACATGGCCCAGACCGGAAATTGCTATTGCGGAACTGTACCCGGTAAATATTTTCTTCACCACCCAGTTGGAATCGCGGGTTAGGTCGCGGAGCCCGCGAGCCACCAGAGCGGCAGACCGCATGGCCAGCGCCTGCTGGCCAGCGCGAACGAGCGCACCGCTCCCGGATTTTTCGCGTGTGGGCATCAACAGAGTCCGGTCTCAGCGTTCTTCGATTTCATAAATATTCTTCGGATGCACATCCATCGCTTCGCTTGATGCCTAACGTTCCAACCGTCGTATGGCTTGTGCGATCTGCTCTTCTACTTTCTCCACCATTTCCTTCAGCACGTCACGACCGTGTTTTTGCGCCTCATCGAGCCGCGATTTCAGTTGATACAGATCAGAGCGCAAAAGTTCCTGCATCTCGGCTTCGATCTCGGAAAGACGTCCACGCGCCTGGCTGATCCTGCGAATCACTCGGATCAATTCCGCTCCGGCGCCTTCGCCCAGTACGGAATCGGGGCTATGTTCGTACTCAGTCAAAATTCTGGTGAGCTTCGACTCATCCCCGCGCTCATACGCGTCGTTCGCTTCGGCCATCAGTTGCTGGCGTCTGGCACGGTCTTCGCGGTTGGAGGTTAAATCCGGATGAACGCGCTTAGCTACTTCACGATAAAGTTGTTTCATTTCCGCGGTGGACTCGAACGAAGCCGGCTCCTCGTTGGAATCCTCGCCGGCGGTCGATTTCGTCTCGCTGGCGGCGGCACGTGCGGCGCGCGCATTCTGTTGCAGCCGCTCGTTCTTGGGGTGTTCTTTTGCCAGGCGCTCGGCGATCTGGGCTTTCAACTCGTCAAGTTCCGCGTATCGCAGCCCCACAAAATGCAGATAGCGCCGCTCAAACGCCCCCAACTCCGCGCGTAGATTCGCCGAACGCAGTTCTCGCTCGGCCAGCTCGACTTCGAGCGCGGCCTGTTCTTCGCTCTTTCGCGCGAGCTCCCGCTCTTCCGGTTTTGCAGGTTGGGTGTGCGTCGTCTTCAACGTCACAGCGCTTTCCTCGGATCGTTCAGAGCTGGTGATGCACTAGGAAAAGCATTTCTCGACCTCTGCCGCCAGCAAGCCATTCTCCTAATTCTAAGGCGCGAAGCGGACTCCAGCCCGTCTTCCGCAAGCGGGGTTTCCATAACCGGAAATAAGTCTTTTGACACAATCCTTTGCTCGGCTTTCGGAGGGTCTTACTTCTCGTCGCCGAAGATGCCAATTTGGTTGGGGCAAAATCCGCACGATCGACGTTCGGCCAATTCCTATGCAGGAATGCTTGAATTACACTCCTGTGGGGCCATTCAACACCGAGGAGAAGGAAATGAAGGAAACCGCAGAGCAATACATTCAACGCATCCTTAGCCACACCGACGGCCAGGAACCTCTGAAGGTCCAAGCCGCCACGCCGAAGAAGCTTCAGCGTCTCGTGGGCCGCGCAAGCCCCTCAAAATTGCGCCAACGCCCTGCGCCGGACAAATGGTCGATCGCGGAAATCGTCGCGCACTTGGCCGACGCGGAGCTTGTCGGCTCATGGCGAATCCGTTTGATTCTAGGCTCACCGGGCGTGCCCATCCAGGCATTTGATCAGGACGACTGGGTCCAAGCACTTCATTACGACAGACGAGATACCCGGAAGGCGCTTGAGCAGTTTCGGGTCGTCCGTGAAACAAATCTCGCGCTTTTCAAGACCCTCACGCCGGACCAGTGGAAGCACTCCGGCCTGCACTCCGAGCGGGGAATTGAAACAGTCGAACATATTGTGCGCATGTTCGCCGGCCACGACCTAAACCACATCGCGCAAATAGAACGGATACTTGCAGCTAAGAAATAGGCTGTCTCGGCTCAGTTCCGCCGGGATAGGTAGTTACGATGGAGGGTTCTCGAACAAGTCTTGGGAGATTACGTTCTTCTTGCTACAGGCCGGAGCGTGCGGCGAGTGGGTCGGCAGACGTCAATTGCGCGATCAGAAATTCCATCAGCGCGCGCGGATTTGGATTCGAGGATTTCAGCCGGCTGTCGGCTTCTGCCAGCGCGACCAGGCCCGCCAGCAAGTCCTGTTTTGATATGCGATGCGCGTGGCGCACGGCCGTTTCAGCGGCGACGGGATTCATCTGCAGAGCGCGCGCCGCTTGATATCCGTTCGTGCCGGACGGTAGATCGCGGGCTTCAATCAGTTTGCGATACATCCAGGCGATTCCGCCGACCAATCCAATGGGTTCTTCGCCTTCACGTATCAGATTATCGAGAAACTCCAGCGCTGAATCCCGCCTTCGGGTGGCGAGCATGTCCGCTAGCTGCCAAACCGTATTCTTGCGCGCCGCCACTACGAGTTCCTCCACTTGAGCGGTGGTGATGCGCCGGCCTTTCTCGACGAAAGTGGAAAGCTTTTCGATTTCGATGCGTATCCGCGCCGGCTCGCCGTTCAGGATTTCAGCCAGAAGCATCGCCGCTTCCTGTTCCATCTCGGCGCCGCAATCTTTCGCCATCTGCATTGCAAGCGAAGCCGCGGATTCTCCACCGATGGTCAGCTCCACGAACAGCGCGTACTCCGCAAGCAGCTTGGCATACTTCTGGCGCCTGTCCATGGACGCGGCTTCGAAGAGCAGAACCGTAAACGGCGCGGGCGATTCGAAATACTTGCCCAGCGCTTCCACAATTTCTTCGCGCGTCTTTTCACCGGCTTTTTCGAGCGATTCCACGCCTTCCACGATGATCACCTGCCGCTCCGCGAGCATCGGCATGGTTTGCGCGCGTTGCAGCAGCTCGTCCCAACCGCTAGCTTGTACGGCAATTCGCGCGAGGGCCCAGTCGCGCGCCGCTTCCGGCACGCAGGCCTCGATTATTTTGTTGCGACACATTTCGCGGAGATAGGTGTCGGTGCCAAGCAGGACTATGGCTGCGACGGGCTTTCCCGCGCTCAGCCGCGCGATCATTTTCTCAGCGGAAATCTCAGGCATTAAAAACTCTCCACCACATTCGAAACAAGCTGCGCCGCGAAATCTCGCGACATACGTTCGAGCGCCGGATCTTCTTCCTGAAAGAAGTCTTGGGCGTCGGTCGAAATTTGATATTCGTCGCGAAAGACCATGTCGTCGTTGTTGTACACCACTTTCTGTGTTTTGTTGTCCACCAGCTGGACTTTAGTGTGTACCTGCACCAGCATCATGGTCACCTGGCCCGTCGTCGCATTGAACAACATCGGATCTGTCTCAATCGAGATTACTTCGCCGTGCAGCACGGCGTCGGCGTCGTTCGGATTCTGAACAATTCTGTATTTCGTTCGTTGAATGAACTGCCGAATCACGGATTCGGTAAACCGCTGCTCGATCCGGTACCGCGTCGTATCGTTCTTGAAGGCCGGCACGGCGATACGTGCTCCATTCCGACGGCAAGTTCCCGGCGCGCCCTGCGACATGATATCCGCAACCAGCGGCGAACAGCCCCGCTACAAGTAATGTGAGCGAGACCCATATTTGCCAATCGTTAATCGTTTTACGCCGCCGGCTCTCCAAGAAGTTTCTCCGCAATCTGCACCGCATTGGTCGCCGCAAGTCGCAGATTATCGACCGCACCCCAAATCCAAACGCCATTTTCGACCGTAGGCTCCGGTCCGATTGGCGCAATTTGAATCTCGCTCTCGCCCGCAACGCTCACATTGCTCGGTGGAGGTTCATCCGGCGCGACAGTCTTTATCCCTAGATTTCCAAACGCGTTTTGAAGTTGCTCCGGACTTTGCGGCGAACCGAATTCCGCATAGGCGGCAAACGCATACCCATAGAACACCGGAGCCTGCACCAGTTGAATCGCCGGAACCGGAGCGCGTCCCCCCAGGTACCTTGCCGTCTCACGAGCAATTGCAGCGCGCAAATCCTTCAGCGCTGGCTTGGATTCTTGGCCATAACCCGCCAGCAGATTGAATGCAACCTGAGCATCAAAAACGCTTTGCTCGATCGGACGGAACGACAGCAGATTCGTGCTCTGGCTTTCGAGTTCATTCACGCCTGCTTGGTCCCGCTCTGAAACGGGAGGGAACAGCATCACGACCACCCGCGCGGGCGAAAACGGCGCGAGCCCCGCTGCAAGCGCGCAGGAAATGATTACGCCCGGCGCGGGAGACCAGTATGGGGCGAATGTTCCCGACCCGTTTCCCATAGCCGTTCGTCGGGGAACTACAGACTCAAGCGAATGTATCCACGCGATCGCGTGGGGGGAAGAGTTGACGGCCCCGGTTAGGTCGATCACCCGGGCGCCGGAGCGCTCCGCGGCCTGCCAGTTGCGTTCGGCATCTTGCGCGCTGCCGGCGAAGAAAGCGAAGGCTGCCTTCTCGAAGCTGTCTTCGTCGAGCGCACGGATAAATGTGGCCTCGCCGCCAGCTTCAGTTAAAGTTCCGGCAAGCACGGGTTCATCGAGCAGGACGATTTCACCAGCAGGGAAGTTGCGGTCTTCGAGAACCAGTTTGAGCTCTTTGCCTCGCAACGAAGAAGCGCCTACGATCGCGACGCGCGTCGGTTCTCCAGCGCTGCTCGGCATCGACTAAGCGGTCCGCGATGCAGTGCGGTGTCGAACGAAGCGGATTAGCTGCATGATCGGTCCGTGAGCGGTGTAGGCAGCGGTCAACGCAAATAAGGTAGGTCCGGAAAATTTCAGCACTGCTCCCACCAGAAAGGCCAGCAGAATAATCGCGAGAGAGTGGCGCCGGCGCGCCCACTCAATATCTTTAAAACTATAAAATCGCAACGTACTCGACATCAATACACCGAGCGCTACCAGCAGCGCTAGCCACAACATCGACCATCGGACGTCGGAAATCGGCAGCCCTTCCCGTAAGTGCACGGTAGCGGCAATCATTCCCGCAGCCGCGGGGGTGGGCATGCCTACAAAATATTTGCTGCCGCCGGGCGCCATGCCCTGGATATTGAACCGCGCCAATCGCCACGCACAGCAGGCCACAAAGAAAAACCCCATTAACCAGCCAAGCTGGGTCAAGTGAAGGGCGTCAGCTGCGTTCGGTGCCGCCAGTGCGCGAACTCCCCAAGCGTACGCTAGCAGAGCCGGCGCGATTCCGAAGCTGACCACGTCGGCAAGAGAATCAAATTCGCGTCCAAACGCGCTTTCGGTTCCCATGGAACGCGCGATGCGCCCGTCCATCGAATCAAACGCGTAAGCGATTCCAATTGCGATTGCCGCGTTGTCAAAATCCGCAAAACGGCCGTCCAGCGTGGCGAGCACCGCATAATATCCGCAAAGCAAATTTGCTACGGTCAGTGCGCTGGGAAGGATATAGATGCCGCGGCGCAGGCGCCGATTGCGAAAGGCTCGCCGCGGTTCGTCTTCCGATCCGATGGGATCTATGCCGTTGAATTCCATTTCGCCAGTAAGCTTTCGCCGCCTTTTACCTTTTGTCTGCGCTGCACCACAATCTCAGCCTGCATCGGCAGCCAGATGTCCACGCGCGACCCAAATCGAATCAAGCCCACGCGCTCGCCGCCTGAAACAATTTCGCCTTCGCTCTTCCAGCATATCACGCGCCGCGCAATCGCTCCGGCGATTTGTTTGAACACTAAACTGCCTGCAGGCGTCTCTATCGTAATAATATTCTGCTCGTTCTCCACCGACGCTGAGGAACGCATGGCCGCATAAAATTTACCAGGCTGATACACCACGCTCGCAATCCGCCCGGCCACCGGGGCGCGTTGCACGTGCACATCCCAGATCGCGAGAAATATGCTGATGCGGTGGCCCATCACGCCGTTCAACAATTCGTCGGCAATCTGCACCACGTGTCCATCGGCCGGGGAAACCACAGCGTCCGGCGCGGAAGGGATCGTTCGTTCCGGATCGCGAAAAAAATAAAAGACGAAGAGGCTTAGAAAAATCAGTATCGCGGCCAGCAGTCTCCAACCGGGAATCAGGCACAAAGCGCCGACAACCAAGGGAGGCAGTGCAAATTTATACGCGTCTTTCAACATCAGCGAATGGAAGCCCTTACCTATGAACGAGAAACGAAACGGCAATTTTCGGATACAGCGATATTGTACGACAGAAGTGAGTGTACTGCTGGCCGCTTAACGAGCGCGTACGCCGCGCCCTGAGTTCAGTAGTGCGCTGGGGTTCGATGCATTTGCTGCTGCAGCGCGCCCTGGTTCTGGCGGTGGCGCGCCACGATCAGTTCCATCTGGTCTTTCAAATACAGCTTCATTTTTTTCAGGGATACTTCCAGCGCAAGGTCTTCCGAGTTCCAGTAACTTTGCTTTACGAGTTGCTCGAGTTGGGATTCACAGCGGGAGTGTTCTTCGGCGAGTCTCCTGAATTCCTGGTCGTTTTCCAAAAGCGCCTGCCGGATATCGTGCGTCGTAATCGGCATCCTTTCCCTCCAGGTTGGAAAGAGCATTCACATGACTGTAACAATTAACACAATTCGGTCCGCAAACCAATAGGATAAAAGTAGGAGTACCGCCAACCGTGGATATCCCGGAACCGCTGGCTAACCAAGTTTAGCGGTGAGCAATAGCGCGTCTTCTGTGGGAGACCCATAATAGCGCGAGCGGCGTCCCACGATTTGGAAATGGTGCCGCTCGTAGAAGCGTAGCGCCGCTTGATTCGAAGCGCGCACTTCAAGAATGGCCTCCGTCGCTTCAAATGATTTTCCCCACGCGAGAGCGTCTCGCAGCAGCATCGCGCCAACGCCCTGTCCGCGTTGTTGTGGTGAGACAGCAAAATTCAAAATTTCCATTTCTCTAACCACGCGCCGGGCGACGATGAACGCAGTCACTGTGCCGGCCTCCTCGCCTACCCAACCCGCCATCTCGCCCCGCGCAACGCGGTCGTAGTCCCACGCCGTCCACTGCGCAATTTCGGGACACGCAGCTTGAATTGCGAGAATAGCTTCGACGTCGCGGCTCTCCATGCGGCGGCTAGGCAAGGTTGCTACGGCCTCTTCGCGTAAACTTCGGCATCGCTGCGGCGTACATAATTTGCGTCGAGCGTGAGAGCATCCGATACGTCGCCACGTTGTGCGCGTTGATAACCAAGCAGTCCGATCGCCGGCGCAAGCACCATCGGCACTCGTTCAATGTGCGGTACTGGCAGCCGCCCCCTCTCAAGACGAGAAAGCGCGGCTGATAGCACTTCCGGCGTCGGGGAAATGATGGCAAACTCCGAGCTCCCAGGCCGCGCTGCAACCGTTTGTAAAAATTCCTCAGGGCGCAAAACGCACTCTTCCCCTTCGAGTGCGAGCGAGTCTTTTTCACGACGGTATAGGCCGAAATACACTTCGCCGCGGCGCGCATCGAACACGGGAACCAAAACTGAAGCCAGGGAATACGACTGTGCTGCAATCGCTTCGAGCACACTCACCCCTACAACAGGTTTTTTGTACACTTCAGCCCAACCTTTTGCTGCCACCAGGCCTACACGCAGCCCCGTGAACGAGCCTGGGCCCGCGCTGACCGCGAACAAATCGAACTGATCGAGCTTCAGCGAAAGCTCCTGCAACAGGAATTCAAGGTGGCGAAACATCCGCGAAGAGTAGGTTTCGTCCGCTAAAGTGGAGATAACTCCAGCCACTTTTTCATCGCGAAGAACTGCCAAACTACCGGTGGTAGATGAGGTGTCTAAAGCCAGAATCAGCACAGCACCATTATAGGGCAATTGGGGGGCCAAACCCGTGAAAATTAAGCCTTTTCCCGCCGTTTTATCCTTCGCGATATTGCTGGATTCGCTTGACGCCGCTGCTCCATCTGCCTAAAATTTCAACATGCCCTTCGGGGGGGCTGTCCACCTATGGAATTCAAGCTTGGTGAAAAGGTTGTGTATCCGAACCATGGTGTAGGGATTATCGAACAAATCAGTTACGGTTACTTAAATGGAAGATCGGAGCGATATTACATGCTGAAAATCGCTTCGAGCGGTTTGAAAGTAATGGTTCCGCAGTCTAACGTCGATTGCGTTGGATTGCGTCCGATCATCCGTAACACTCAAGCAGCCGCTGTCCTTGGCTTTCTCGAAAAGGGCCGCTCGGCTTCGCATCATGACTGGAAGCATCGCTTCAAGGAAAATTCGGATCGCATGCGCACTGGTTCGCTGATGGAAGTGGCCGCCGTTTTGAAAGGCCTCGTCGCCCTCAGCCGCACCAAGCCGCTTTCTTTCCGGGAAAAGAAGATGCTCGAACGTGCAAAGTATCTTCTGATCAGCGAACTCGCCACCGTTCGCAACACCTCTGAGCAGGCGGTTGAAGTAAACATCGTCCGCGCGCTCGCCAAAGCTAAGCTGCAAATGCCGGAGACAGCACCGATTCCGGAGTAAGCTTAGAAAATTTCTCCCTCCCCTTCGCGCGGGCACAATCTGCAAAGATCGTGCCCGTTTTTTTACGCCAACACCACCACCTGTCATCCGAGCGAAGGCCCGCGAGATGTTGCTTCTCCCCTGGTTTCTAGAGGCGCGCGGGACGCAGTTTGAGGAATCTGCTTTTTCCTTGCTGAACGGATCGGCGAGATGACGAATCAAACTGCGAGGTTGCTCTCGGCCCCCAAAAGGCGCCCCCGAAGCTCGGAGCGCCCTATCCTGGCCAAGCGATGTTTCGCGGCTTAAGTCTTTTTCTTGTTCTTCAAAGCATTCAACGCCAACGTCAGACGCGATTTGTAACGGTTCGCTGTATTCTCGGTGAGTGTCCGCTTGCGAATGGCCTTGTCCACTTCGGAAAACGTCGCTGAAGCAAGCTTCTCCGCACCAGTCAGGTCACCTGACGTCAATGCTGCGCGCATCCTCCGAATCGCCGTACGCACCCGCGTGCGGTTCATCCGATTCACAGCCTGCCGGTGCTCGGCCTGCCGGATGTTCTTCAATACCGACTTCGTCTTCTTCTTATGCTTTACCGCCCCACCCTGTGCCATTCAGTACTCCTTCGTAGTGTGATTCGAATTATTGAGAATATCTGACCCTCGTTCCAGTGTCAATTTATCGCCACGAGATACCGTATCGGTTTTGAGCAGGTTAACCAGGATTCAAAAACCTCAATGTGAATTTTGGATTTTTGCCTTTCCCAGGCTTCTGACTGTGAACTTAAAACAATTTCACGAATCACCCGCTACGGCCCATTCAGGATGTGAACCCATGAGTTCTGGGGATGTAGCTACCCAGTACGCCCGCTGGAGGTGATCCTGTGCCACTCCACGTTTACATTGACACTTTTCGTCTGCGCCTTTAGGCTATCCGCCACTACTGCCGGGGACGCCCGCGCTCCGCGTGGCGTCGGCAGCAAACGCCATGAAGCGTGAAGAAATCTTGAAGCTCCTCGAACAAGTGGGCGCGGTCCGCACCGGCCACTTCGAGCTTTCCAGCGGACGCCATAGCGGCACCTACATCCAGTGCGCTCTGGTTCTCGAACATCCTCAGCACGCCGAACAACTGGGCCGCGCTCTAGCCGACCTGTTTAGGGAACACTCCGTCGCTTGCGTTGTCTCGCCCGCACTGGGAGGGATCCTCGCCGGATATGAAGTCGCGCGGGCCCTCGGCGTCCGCTCGCTCTTCGTGGAACGCGACCGCTCCGGCCAGATGGCTCTGCGCCGCGGCTTTGAGATCAAACCCGGAGAGCGTGTTCTGGTAATCGAAGACGTTTGGACCACAGGCGGCTCAACCCGCGAAACCATCGGCGTGGTTGAGGAAGAAGGTGGCCTGGTCGTCGCAGCGGGCGCTTTGATCGACCGAAGCGGCGGACGCCTGGAACTGAACGTTCCCGCGCGCGCCTTGCTTGAAATGGACGTCCCCAGCTACGAGCCGGACGATTGCCCGCTCTGCCGTACCGGCGGCTTACCCACTCGCCCAGGCTCCCGCTACCTGCGCTCTCGTTCGTAGTCCATTCGCGCCGCTTGTCGCTTGTTACATACGTTTTTGCGCGACGTGCGATAATCCTTGCTGAACATGCGCAACATCAAACTCGCGATTGCCTACGATGGCGCGGACTTCCACGGCTGGCAGTTCCAGCCCGGTTTGTCCACGATTCAAGGCGCTATCAACGACGCCGCGAGGAAAATTACCGAGGAAAATAACATTGTGGTACATGGAGCAAGCCGCACCGACGCTGGCGTCCACGCGCTCGGCCAAGGAGCGCATTTCAAGACGGGCTCGAATATTTCAGCCGCCGAATTTCAACGCGCGTTGAACGCCCTACTGCCGCCAGCGATACGCATCGTCGCGTGCGAGGAAGTTGGCCATGATTTCCACGCGCGCTGGCTGGCGCAGGGAAAGACCTATCGCTATCGCATTTATCGTGGCCGCGTGCTTCCGCCTTTTGATTACCGCCGCGCGCTCCATTATCCCGGGCCGCTTGACGAAGAGGCCATGTCCGCCGCCGCTCGTCTTTTCGAAGGAGAGCACGATTTCACTACCTTCGCCGCATCTTCCGGCTCCGATGATGTGGATGGAGAGCGTGACATGGTGCGCTTGATCTATTCTTCTGAAATTATCCGCCCGCCGCACCTAGATGAAATTCACTACGTCGTGCACGGCCGTTCTTTCCTTCGCTACATGGTGCGAAAAATTGTCGGCACACTGCTCGAAGTCGGCAGAGGCCGCCTCGCTCCGAGCGACATCCCGCAAGTATTCGACTTGCGCTCCCGCTCCCGCTCCGGCCCCACCGTTCCGTCCGAAGGCCTCTATCTTGTGGCGCTCGATTATCCCGACCCCACTGACTCGCTCTCGTCTTCTACTCCGCGTCGTCGTGCTTTACAAAGCTAGCCCAAGCATTTCCTTTGCAAAGTGAATGGCATCGTCGCGACAGCCAAATCAGGTACAATCGCGAAAAGATGGCCGTAACTCCACAGTCGTTGCCGGGAACCGCCGCCACAGACCGAGCTTTTGTCGATTCGATCGATCCGGCCACGAACGAGGTAGGCGCTCGTTTCCAAGCTACGCGCGGGTCCGATGTGCCGGAAATTTTCGAAGGCGCCCGTCGTGCCCAAAAAGAATGGGCCGCGCGTTCACTAGCCCACCGTTGTGTGACTATGCTCCGCCTGCGCGATGCAATCTATGCCCGCCGTGACCATGTTGCCGACCAGATTTCCCGCGAAACCGGCAAGCCGCGCGTGGAAGCGATCTTCGCCGAAGTTCTCCTCGCGCTCGACACTGTGAATTTTCTAGCGCGTCAAGCGCCTGCCTGGCTCCGCAGTGAGCGTGTTCCGCATCACAATCTTGCGCTGAAAGCGAAATCCGGCTGGATGGAATTCCACCCGCACGGAGTCGTCGCCGTCATTTCGCCATGGAATTACCCGTTCACGATTCCCATCGCTCAAATTGTTCCGGCGCTCGTCACTGGCAATGCTGTTGTGCTGAAACCGTCTGAGCTGACTCCGGGAACAGGCGCGCTGATCGGTGAGCTAATCGAGCAAGCGAAGTTTCCGAACGGCCTGGTTCAGGTTCTGCAAGGCGCGGGCGATCTGGGCGCAGCCATCGTCGACGCCGGTCCCGACAAAGTGTTTTTCACCGGCAGCGTCGCCACCGGGCGTCAGATCGCTGAAGCGTGCGGACGAAAGTTGGTTCCATCGTCGCTGGAGCTGGGTGGAAAGGATGCGATGATCGTTCTCGCTGACGCCAATCTAGAGACCGCGTCGAGCGCGGCCGTCTGGGGCGGCTTCACCAATTGCGGCCAAGCCTGCCTCTCGGTCGAACGCATATACGTTGAACGAGCTATTGCCGACCGCTTCATTCATCTCTGCGTCGAAAAAACGAAACAGCTTCGCGTTGGTCCGCCGTCTGACCCTGGTGTTGAAATCGGCCCGATGATCCGCCTGCGCCAACTCGAAACAGTCGAGCAGCAGTTGCGCCACGCCGTTGAACGCGGCGCTGAAATCCTGACTGGTGGCGCGCGCCGTCCCGACCTGGGCCCGAATTTCTTCCAACCCACGGTCGTTGCGCGCGTGAACCACACGATGGAGCTTATGCGCGAAGAAACTTTCGGCCCAGTGATTGCGATTCAAGTCGTGGCCTCGACCGACGAAGCTGTCGCGCTTGCGAATGATTCGCCTTTCGGCCTCAGTGCCAGTGTGTGGACCAGCGATTCGCGTCGCGGGAGCGAGATCGCATCTCGCGTTCGTGCCGGCTCGGTGATGGTCAATGATGTGGCCAGTTATTACGGCACCTGCGAAGCTCCACACGGCGGATCCGGCGCCAGCGGCTGGGGACGCACGCACTCCCGGTTTGGACTGCTCGAAATGGTTCAAGTAAAATACATTGATGTGGACCGGCTGCCCCGCATCGCGAAATCCTGGTGGTTCGGTTACACTGCGGAGCTCGCGGTCGCAGCGGGGAGCTTTGTTGAATCGCTGTTCGCGCCGAGTTGGACGAAGCGATTCGCATCGCTCACCAAGAAACGCGGTGCCCGCGGCGTAATCTTTCGCCGCGACCGAATTTAAGCCAGGGTTTAAGGATGTTAATGTAGCCGGTCTTTGGCCCGGCATCTTATACTTTTTCTATCGGCCTTCGGCCTAGGGAGCCATCGAAATGGCAGACGAATCAGCTCCAGAAACCCCCACAAAGCTAGCGCCTCCGGTATCGCCAGCTTCCCCGGTTCCCAGCGCCTCGGCGCCGTCACCCTTGCCGAGCGCTGCGGCGACATCGGCTGCTCCTAGCTCTCCCGCCCCTCCAACCGCGGCAGCAGCCACGGCCGTCGCCGAGCCCGCTGCACCCGAAACGCCAAAGGTTAAGCCGAAGAAAGCCACACAACGCGCTTGCGATGAGAAAGACGCCAAAGGAAAGCTCTGCTGCGGCCATTTGAAGCGCTTCTACGATTATCCCAAGGAAATCGAAGCGCTGGTAGGCGCAAAGGCTGAAGTGTATCGCTGTGAATTCTGTAAAACGCTCTACACCCCAGACCGTTCACAGCCGCCTCACAGCTACACCTTGCGCTACTAGCGGTCAGCGCGTATGACTTGTTGAGCTGAAAGTTTTCCACTTGTAACTGCTCTGGCCTATACCATGAAACACGAACTCATCCACGACTGGAACACCTACACCGGCGCTGAAATTGCCACAGAACGCCGCGTCTTGCTCAATGACGAAACGCTGCGTGACGGTCTGCAAAACCCGTCGGTGCACGATCCGAGCATCGCGGAAAAAATTGAAATCCTGCACTTGATGGAATCACTCGGCATCGACACGGTGAACATTGGCCTCCCCGGTGCCGGCCCGCGCGCTTATTCCGACACAGAAGCCCTCGCCCGCGAAATCGTAACTGCGAAAATGAAAATCCGGCCGAATTGTGCCGCGCGTACCCACAAAAACGACATTAGACCCGTCATCGAAATTTCCGAGCGCGTGGGCATGCCCATCGAAGTCGCCACGTTCATCGGCTCTAGCCCGATCCGCCGTCTTGTAGAAGACTGGACCGTCGATCATCTCCAGCGCACCACCGAGGAGGCCGTAAATTTTGCCGCATCCGCCGGGCTGCCGGTGATGTACGTCACCGAGGACACGATTCGCACCGATCCTTCCACCGTGATCAGGCTGTATTCCACCGCCATACATTCTGGCGCACGGGCCATCGTGCTATGCGACACAGTAGGACATGCCACGCCCCGCGGCGCATTCAACCTGGTAAGCTTCGCAATCCAGGAAGTTGTGAAGCCGTCGGGCGAAAAGATTCGCGTGGACTGGCATGGCCACAATGATCGCGGCCTCGCCATCGCCAACTCGCTTGCGGCCATCGCAGCGGGCGCGGATCAGGTTCACGCCGTTGCGCTCGCTCTAGGAGAGCGCGTGGGGAACACTCCGATGGAATTGATGCTCGTCAACTTGCGCTTGCTTGGACTAATCGATCGTGACCTCTCGACACTGAAGCAGTACTCGCGCGCGGTGGCCAAAGCTACGCACACAGAAATACCTCCGAATTACCCCGTAGTGGGACGTGACGCATTCCGCACCGCCACTGGCGTGCACGCCGCTGCCATCGTAAAGGCCTACAAGAAAAACGATCACGAGCTCGCCAACTTGATTTATAGCGGCGTCCCATCGCATCTTTTCGGCCTCGAACAAGTAATCGAAGTAGGTCCACTCAGCGGCCGCTCAAACGTGATCTTCTGGCTCGAAAAACGCGGCGTTCCGGCCACCGACGAACTGGTGGATCGTATTTTCAATGCAGCAAAACAGTCCGAGCGCATCCTCACCGAACAGGAGATCCTCGCTTTGCTCGGTTCCTCCACCGCCCGCGGCAACTAAGTTCAGGAAATTCGAGTCGCTCAGGGAACTCGCATCGATTTCCCCCACGAACCGCCCGAATGCATGGATGACCGGAAGTCTCGACAGTTCGCTTGCTAGTGGTAGAATGTCGCGTACTGGGGCAGGATGTCCGTCGCCGCAAGGATAATCCAACTCGCTTACTGGGAGGCGGGATGCAGTCTTTTCGAAAATACTCTTGGATAGGATTTGTGTTGCTCGCTGTAGCGGCTCTTGGCGGGTGCGGTCACGATGCGAATCATGAGCAGGATTCGGCGAAATCCGCGCCGCGCCCAACGATCGTCTTCATGACCGATTTCGGCACCGCCAACGACGCCGTTGCCATTTGCAAAGCTGTGATTTTGGGAATCGTTCCCGCTGTTCGCATCATGGACATCACGCACCAGGTCACTCCATTCTCCATCGAAGAAGCTTCACGATTTCTTGCGGGCGTGTCGCCCTACTATCCTTCCGGCACTGTTTTCCTGGTGGTTGTTGATCCGGGTGTGGGTACCACTCGCAAAGCCGTCATCGTTAAAACTAAAAAGGGCCAGTACTTCGATCTGCCCGACAATGGACTCATTACTCCGATTGCGGACCGCGATGGTGTCGATGGCGTCCACGAGATCACCAACCCGGCCTGGATGATCGGTGACAAGGTTTCCTCCACATTTCATGGACGCGACATTTTTTCGCCATCCGCAGCGCACCTGGCTGCTGGTGAGGATTGGACGCTTGCCGGCCCGGAAGTAAAGGAACTGGTTCGCTTGACTCCCGCTGTTGCCACCGTCGACCAGAAGGGAATCACCGGAGAGGTAATCGGCCTCGACGATCCTTACGGCAGCCTAATCACTAACGTTCCAGGGGATGATTTCAAAAAGCTTGGGTACGCTTTGGGCGATAAAGTCACCGTCCAGATTGATAAAAAACCTTACACGTTTCCGTACACCAGAACATTCATGGACGTGGCAGTTGGCCAACCGCTTCTCTACATTGATTCGAGAGGCCGCGTGGGATTCGCGCTCAACCAGCGTGATTTCTCGAAGGCTTACAAAATTTCGCCGCCGGTTTCAGTTTTCATTCCGCGCAAAGGCAAATAGATTGAGGGAGGCACGGTGTACCTACTAAATAGCTGGCATGAAAACAATTTCAGGACGCGCATTGCAATTGCTCTGGCCGTGGTTGCGATCCTCACCAGCATGGCTTCGCCTGTTCAATCCCAAAGTTATCGCGGCTCGATTCGCGGCACGATCACAGATCCTGCAGCGGGATCTGGTTTGACTCTTCCACAGGCACAGTGCCCGGGTTGCATCTCGACACAAACTCCCGATGTCGCCCAGGGAAACCCGGGTCTCGAGGAGGCGGCCCGCGCGTGATTCAGTTCGCCGCGCGGCTCCAATTCTAGGTTCGGCACATCGGCACACTACCGCTGCCTTGCTGCGGTGTTGGCGGACTGCTAAAATTCCCAGACGAAACACGTGAAACTCTCGCACATCTCCTGTATCTTTCTCTTGATGGTCACACTTTCCGCGCGCGCCACCGATGACTCAATCGAAAAACTCGCCCTTGCGCCCGACTGTGCCCGCGGCCTCGATTGGATCGGCAAGAGCGCCGATTGGCTCACCCAGCAGCAAATTCAACTCACCGAAATCCCGGCTCCTGAATTCGAGGAGGCTCGCCGTGGCGAATTCCTCAGAAAACTTTTCGAATCCGCAGGCCTGAAAGTTCGCGTCGACAAGATCGGCAATGTGATCGCCGAGCAGCCTGGCTCGGACGCCAGTTCCGTAATACTTCTGGTCGCCCATCTCGACACTGTTTTTTCGGCGTCCGCCGATGTACGTGTCAGGCGCGACGGCAATCGGCTTACTGCACCCGGTATCGCCGACAACGGAGCCGGCCTCGCCGCGCTTGTCGGCCTCGCTCGTGCGTTGTCTGAATCTCGCATCCGCACCACGAAGACGATCGTGCTGGCCGGAGACGTCGGCGAAGAAGGCGAAGGCAATCTTCGCGGAATCCGCGTCTTGGTTGAAAGCTATCGCTCACGACTTGCTGCCGTGATAGCTATTGACGGCGCTTCGATGGAACACGTCACCACGCAGGGCATCGCCTCGCAGCGCGTCGAGGTGGAAATCACCGGGCCGGGCGGCCATAGCTGGTCGGATTTCGGCGCGCCGAATCCAATCACTGCGCTTGCCCGCGCCATCGTAAAGTTTTCCGCCATCCCCGTTCCGGAAAGTCCGCGCAGCTCCTACAATTTTGGCGTGATCGAAGGCGGCAACTCCGTGAATTCCATCCCTGCGAGTGCGGCGGTTAAGGTCGATCTCCGCTCCGAACAGGAAACTCAAGTGAAAATCATGGAGACTGGATTGCGCGAGGCCGTGCAGTCGGCGGTGAAAGAAGAAATGTCTGCAGCGCGCGCAAACAGTGAAGCGATCAAGGTGAATTTCCGCTCGCTTGGCGTGCGTCCTTCAGGAAAGCTTCCCGACAACGCCCCGCTGCTCGATACTATTCGAAGCGTGGACAACTTTTTGGGAAATCGTTCGCGCTTGGAGAGCAGTTCGACGGATGCAAATATCCCTCTCTCGCTCGGCATCCCCGCCGTTTCAATCGGCGGCGGCGGAAAAGGCGGAGGCTCGCACACTCTGGCGGAATGGTACGACGCCTCCGGACGCGAAAGCGGACTCAAGCGCGTCTTCCTAATAACGGTGGCTCTCGCCGGAGTCCAGCCCTGATGTTTCCGTGGTTTCAATCGCTTCCACAAATAGTGCCGCAAACCTCACGCAGGCCATTCTTCTCGCTCCGTGTGCGAATTTCCGCTGCGCTGGCCATCATACTTGCACTCGGTTTTAATTCCTGGCATGCAATTGACGTCGCCGCGCGACAGATTCCGCCCGAGCAGCACCCATCGGCCGCGCGAGTCCCCGCGGACCTCGTCTTGTCGAACGGGAATATCAGCACCATGGACGAGAATCATTCACGCGCCGGCATGATCGCAATTCGCGGAGAACAAATCGTCGCCGTCGCGTACAACATCAGCGACGCCACAAAGCCTGAACAAGCCGCCGATGTTCAATCGCTGATCGGTCCCCAGACTCGCGTAGTTGATTTGCACGGGCAATTCGCCATGCCCGGATTTAACGACGCCCATGTGCATCTTTTCGGAGCGGCGTATTCAAAGCTGGAAATAGATTTCACCGGCACTAAATCCATCGCTGAATTTCAACAGCGCATCCTCGACCGTCTGAAAGACTACAAACCCGGCGAGTGGATTGTTGGCCGGGGCTGGGACCACACTCTCTGGCCCGACAAGCAGTTTCCAACTAGCCACGACCTTGACGCTCTCTTAACCGACCACCCCATGTTTTTCAGCCGCGTTGACGGCCACGTCGCCGTGGTGAATTCGCTCGCGCTCCGGATCGCCGGGATCACCCGAACTACTCCGGATCCTCCCGGCGGCCATATTGAACGGAATGTCAAAACCGGCCAGCCAACCGGCATGCTCGAAGAAGACCCTGCGATGGACCTTGTTTACAAGCACGTTCCGCCTTACTCCCTGGAGCAACGGGCTCGCGCGTTTGCGCTCGCGATGGATGAAGCTGTGCGATATGGCGTCACCTCCGTACAGGACAACTCGGTGATGGATGCAGACGCCGCCGCCAATTTTGGCTGGCGCAATTTTCTTGTGCTGCAGGAATTTCAGCGGGAAGGCAAGTTGAAGTTTCGACTCACGGAATGGCTTCCGTTTGACGCTCCGCTTCCGCGGCTGGAGGAAATGCGCCGCGCCGGCGGCAGCTCCGCGCCCGGAGATCCGGGAGACGCTTGGCTCAAGACCGGACAGTTGAAGTCCTTGCTGGACGGCTCGCTCGGTGCTCGCACCGCGGCAATGCTCGCGCCATATTCCGACGATCCCAGCACCTCCGGAATCCTGCGTGTGAATCCCGAGCTGCTCAAGCAAATGGCCATCGAACGCGATCATGCCGGTTTTCAACTGGCCTTTCACGCCATCGGCGACCGCGCAAACCGCATCGCGCTCGATACGTTCGCCGCTGTGAGCGAAGCCAATGGCCCGCGCGACCGACGCGATCGCGTCGAACACGCGCAGGTGGTTGAAGCCGGCGATTTCGAGCGTTTCGTAAAACTCAAGGTCATCGCCTCCATGCAGCCCGCGCATCTTCTCGATGATGCGCGTTGGGCCGCTGACCGCCTGGGCCCGGAGCGCTCGCGCGGCGCCTACGCCTGGAACACGATGGAGCAAGATGGTGTGCGCCTTGCGTTCGGGACCGACTATCCGGTGATACCAATCAATCCGCTTCTCGGAATTTATGCCTGCGTCACGCGCCAATTGACCGATGGCACACCAAGGAATGGTTGGGAGCCGCAGGAGCGCTTGAGCGCGAAAGATTGTCTCCGCGCATACACCGTCGGCCCGGCCTACGCGCAATTCGAAGAACAGCGGAAGGGAACGATCGCGCCGGGCATGCTGGCGGACATCGTTGTATACCCCAAGGATCTAAACGAGACACGGCCAAGCGAATTGTTAAAAATGCCAGTCGTCATGACCATCGTTGGCGGCAAAATCGTTTACCAAAAGCCGCAATCGTAGCGACAGGCATTACAGTGAGCGAGAGGTTTAACGCGGCGTAATGCGATGCACCTATCCGGGGTTGCTGCTACTTCTTGGGCGCGTTCTCCACTTCGATGGATTGAATTTCGCCGTCATAGGTCTTGCGTTCTACCGTAACGAACGTTATCTTCGCGCTTTTCCCGCTCAGCTCCGTGCACGGCTTAAACTCGCCAGCTTGAAATGGAACGTCCTCGGAAATGTCTATACGAGTGTAATCTCGGGCATGCAATCGGAAGGCGCCGTTTGCTGCGGAAAGTTTCAGCCGCATTTCAACCCCAGCACAGGTTACATCGCTAACTTCGCCTTCGGCATCTATCGTGCGGTGGTCCGCGGCGATCTGGAGAACACTGCTTTGCGCCAGGCGCAACGGCAGAAGTGCGAAGATGCCAGCCATGGTCAGAGATAACCGGCTCATAACGTTCGAGCTTTCTACTACACCTATTTTCTTGGGTCAACAACCGCTCTAATTGCCAGCGGTGCATCCCCCAGCGTCCGCTACCAATTCAAGCCGTTTTGACACAAACCGTTTTGGCAGCTTGCCACCTCCAGACGCGGCGCTTACACTTTCTGCTCCATGTTCAGCAAACGCGTGCGCGCCGACCTCGCCCTGGGTTTCTGCGCGCTCATCTGGGGCGCTACCTTCGTTGCGGTGAAAGACGCGCTCGCGGACGTGTCCGTAGTCGTTTACCTTGCGGTGCGCTTCGCGCTAGCCGGCGTAGTTATGGCGGTCTGGTTCCGAAAATCGCTGCGTGGAATAAACCGCAAAGCCATCTGGGCCGGCGCCCAAATCGGTTTCTGTATGTTCACCGCCTATGTTTTTCAGACGAGCGGACTGAAATACACAACTCCGTCGAAAGCCGCCTTTATAACCGGATCCAGTGTCGTAATCGTCCCGCTGCTTCTCGCGTTGTTTGGGCGTCGAAGGATCAATGTGTGGATTTGGGCGGGGGCCCTGGCTGCGCTGATCGGTCTCTACTTCCTCACCGTGCCGCCGGAAGGCCTCGGCGGGCTGAATCGCGGCGACCCTATCGTATTTGGCTGCGCGGTAATGTTCGCGGTGCACATGATTTTGATCAGCCGCTATGTGGAACATCATTCGGTCGGAGCGCTCGCCGTGGTGCAGGTAGTCACAACCGCGATTCTCGCCGGTGTCGCGCTGCCATTCCTCGCCGTCACAGGAGGGGAGCCCCCGCGTTTCGTCTGGACAGGGAATTTAATTTTCGCAATCCTGGTCACCGCCATTGGTTCGACTGCAATCGGATTCTCGTTCCAAACCTGGGCCCAGCAGTACACTTCGCCAACGCACACTGCGATCTTGATCAGCCTGGAGCCGGTTTTTGCGGCGATCACTTCGTGGCTTCTTGCGCGCGAGCGTCTCGGAGGCCGTGTCCTGCTTGGCGCCGCGCTGATTTTCACGGGCATCCTGCTGGCTGAACTGAAAGGCCATGCACCACTGATCGCCCCGGAATCCCTCGAGCCCGCCACAGGTAGCGGCGAAAAGGTTTAGCGGCAGCGCTGGACGCTGCGTCGTACCACTCAATCGTGGCGTTGTGTTTTTGAAGCGGGGGACTGCAGGCCGGCGGGTTTGTCTTTGGTGTTAGTTGTGCTGAGGGCCCGGCTGCTTGTGGAATTTCACGTCAACTGCATCGTACATGGTGGGCAGTTTCAGGTTTTTGTTTTCGAACTTCGTGATGTGAGAATCGTGAACCAGCGTAAGGCCGATATCGTCTAGCCCGCGCAGCAAACAATCGCGACGGAACGGATCTACCTCGAAGGAATACTTTAGTCCGCCGTCGTCGGTCACAACCTGTTGCTCCAGATCCACGGTCAGCCGATAGCCCGCTTTTTGCTCGACGCGCTTGAAAAGTTCGTCCATCTGCTCGTTCGACAATGTGACCGGTAGAATCCCGTTCTTGAAACAATTGTTATAGAAAATATCGGCGTAGCTCGGAGCCAGGATGGCGCGGAACCCGTAATCCAGAATCGCCCACGGCGCGTGTTCGCGGCTCGACCCGCACCCAAAATTAGCGCGCGCCAGTATCACGGAAGCGCCTCTATAGCGAGGCTGATTTAAAACAAAATCAGGATTCGGCTTCTCCCCCGGCAGATACCGCCAATCGTAGAACAACACGCGGCCATACCCCTCGCGCGTCAGGAATTTCAAGAATTGCTTGGGTACCATCTGGTCGGTGTCAACGTTCACGCGATCGAGCGGCGCTACGAGTCCGGCATGCTTGATGAAAGGTTCCATTTACTCCGCTCCGTCCGCGTTGCTCCAATCTCGAATATCCACAAAGTGTCCTTCAATCGCCGCCGCTGCAGCCATCATCGGACTCACCAGGTGAGTTCTCCCGCCTTTGCCCTGACGGCCTTCGAAATTCCGGTTCGATGTGCTCGCCGAGCGCTCGCCGCTGAGCAGCACATCATCATTCATGCCGATGCACATGCTGCATCCGGCGTCGCGCCATTCGAATCCTGCATCGCGGAATATTTTATCCAGGCCTTCTGTTTCCGCTTCGACTTTCACGCGCCGCGAACCCGGAACAACCAGCGCCTGCTTTAAGCCTTTCGACACATGTTTCCCGGCGACAACTTTCGCCGCCGCCCGCAGGTCTTCTATACGTGAATTCGTGCACGAGCCGATAAAAACGCGGTCGAGCAAAATATCCTCAATCGGCGTCCCAGGTTTTAGGTCCATGTAAACGAGCGCGCGCGAAGCTGCTTCGCGGTCAACAGGATCGCGAAACGAAGACGGATCCGGAACGCGATCGGTTACCTGCGTAACCATCCCAGGATTTGTTCCCCAGGTAACCATGGGCGCCAGTTCATTGGCCTGCAGGGTGAGCGTCTCATCAAACTTTGCGCCGGGATCGGTGGCCAGCGAGCGCCAATGATCCACGGCAACTTGAAAATCCCTTCCGCGCGGTACAAACGCTCGCCCTTCGAGGTATGCAAATGTGGTTTCATCTGGCGAAACCATCCCAGCTCGGGCTCCGCCTTCGATGGACATGTTGCACATGGTCATGCGCCCTTCCATCGAAAGAGCGCGAACCGCTTCGCCGGTATATTCGAAAACATGCCCGGTCCCGCCGGCGATCCCAATTTTGCCAATGATGGTGAGAATAAAATCTTTCGCTGTAACGCCACGGGGCCGTTTGCCGCTGATTTCGATCTTCATGGTCTTGGACTTGAACTGGGTCAGGCACTGCGTGGCCAGAACGTGTTCGATCTCGCTAGTCCCGATTCCAAAGGCCAACGCGCCAAACGCGCCATGCGTGGACGTGTGGCTGTCCCCGCAAACAATCGTCTGTCCCGGCTGAGTGATGCCAAGTTCCGGCCCGATGATGTGGACAATTCCCTGATTCTTGCTGTGCATGTCAAAAAGATGCACGCCGTGTTCTTCGCAATTTCGCGCGAGGGCTTCGAATTGCCCGAGCGCGTCGGCGTCGAGAACCGGCAGCAAACGGTTCTTGGTGGAGACGGAATGGTCCATCACAGCGAATGTGAGCTGCGGCTGGCGAACTTTGCGTCCCGCCGCCTTCAAGCCCGCAAAAGCCTGCGGGGAGGTTCCTTCGTGGATGAGATGACGGTCGATATAAATTAGTGTGGGCTGGCCGGGTTCTTCGCGGACGATATGTGCTTCCCAGATTTTTTCGTAGAGGGTACTGGCTGCCATACGGTTGGTTTTTCCGCCTGAGGGGTAACGTCCCCGAATCAATCCGCCAGAACGACTTCGTCCAACAGACTCTATTGTAACAAGCCCGTCATAATTCCGCCAATGGCATTGCCGGCACTAAAGGCGAGCCTCCGAGCGAAATGCGTATGCGAGTGATGCCGCCGATTTCGGTGAGGCAGGCTAGGAGGGAAAACTCAGCCGATGTATGAGATTTTGGAATCGAGCGTCGGCATGCAGCGAATTGAATCTGTCGTCGGAATTGAGAAATGGTATTTGGCTCTCGCGTTGACGGTAGGCTTTCTCAAGCCACAGCATTGAAGTAGTGGCATCGTCCAGTCCGGCAAAGATCGCAGCGATCTCGAACGAGGAGACGTAGTGTCGTTTGGATATTTCCGTAAGCTGGCTGATCATTTTGCGAGCTTCGGCTTTTTCCCCGGTGCGCGCATATATATACCCGAGCGCTGCGAGCGCCGAAGGATCGCCTGGCGAAAGTTCGAGCACCTTCCTGTACTCGTCGCTTGCCTGCTGCCACGCACCTTCATTCTCGTAAACCGAGGCCAGGGAAAAATGCGCAGGCACAAAGGTAGGATCCATCTCCAGAGTGCGTTGATCCATGCGGAGAGCCTCCTCGTTCCGGCCCGCATGACGATAGCGCGTGGCTAGCGTTGTGTTGATCGATAGTGAAAGGGGATCGATCTGCTGCGCCGCTTCGGCCTGCTCCACGGCTTCAGGAAAACGCAGCATGGCCGTTAGGTAGTAGCTGTACCACTGGTGCGCCGTCGCATAATTCGGGTTTGATTCAATGGCCCGGCGGAATTCTTCCTCAGCTTGTTTCCAGTTCCAGTCGTAATAAAACTCGACTAATGCCAGCGCTGCGTGGCCCTCTGCAATCGATGGATCCAGCTCGATAGCCTTGGAAGCCGCTGCGCGGGCTTTCGAATTAGCGACGTCGGCCGGCAACACGTCGGATCCGAGGATTGAATAGGCATCAGCCAGTCCGGCGTAAGCGGCCGCGAACGACGGATCCTTGGCAATCGCTTGATCAAAAAACTCTATGCTCTTATTCAAGCCATCCGGGGTGCGCTTGTTCCAGAAATATCGTCCTTTGAGATAAGCCTCATACGCCTCGGGATCGACCGGAACGGGATTCGCCGGATGAGAGTTCGGCGCATCCACCGATCCGCGAACCTGCTCGGCGATCTCTCGCGCCGCTTCGGTCTGCAGAGATAGCACGTCCCTCATGTCGCGATCGTAACTCCGAGCCCACAAATGACGGTCCGTCGAGCAGTCAATCAATTGCGCGCGAATCCGCACACGGTCTCCTACGCGTTCGACCGAACCTTCCACCAGCGCATCCACGCCAAGCTCTTTGCCGATCTGCGGTGCGGTCTTGTTCCCGTCTTTGTAATGCATCGCCGACGTGCGGGAAATCACGCGCAAATCGGCGAATTGCGCCAGATCGGTAGTGAGCTCGTCAGTCATTCCATCGGCGAAATAATTCTGGCTGGGATCGGCGGAAAGATTCTGCAAAGGTAAGACCGCAACGGAACGGCGCGTTTTTTTTCCAGCACTGGGGAAGCCGCCGCCGTTCTTTGACGGCCGCAAGATTCCCATAACACGATCGCGTGACTTTGCGACGTTGAAGGCCATTGCGAATCCCGCCACTGCTATGGAGGCCAGGGCAAGGCCCAGGAACCAGGCAAACGAGTGTCGGGGGGACGACGCTTCGGCCGTGGTTCCTGGGATGCCGCTTACTGGGGAGGGACCCTGGAGAGTGTGCGCGGCCAATTCGCCGCCTGATTCTTCTGTGGCCGTAACCGGGGCGATAAACCGGTAGCCCACGCGCGGAAGCGTCTCGATGAAACGCGGTTCCGTCGCGGAATCGTTCAGCGCCTGCCGAAGTTTCTTGATGGAGGTATTGAGGCTATGCTCGAAATCGACGAACGTATCGGCGGGCCAGAGTTTTTCCTGCATCTGCTCGCGCGTGACTACCTCACCGGGCGACTCAAGCAGCATCACCAACATCTGGAACGGCTGGCCGTGCAGTTTAAGTTTTGTCCCATGCTTGCGAAGCTGGTGTGCGCGGACATCTGCTTCAAAATCGGCAAACCGGTAGACTTGTGAGGGCTTCGCCATGTCCCCAGGCAGACTGTGCGAAACGGCGATTCTAACATCGGCGGATTGGGGAAGCCAGACACCCGGCCACTGAGTGAACCAGGGCCAGTCGAGTGGCCGTCCTGTAAAGGGCCTCGTACCCAATGTGTCTGCTAGGAACATCGGTTCACGCGGTGCAGCCGTAATCCTCGATTACATAAACTGCGCGGCCGAAATGATCCGGCTCAACCAGCAGTATGATTTCGGTTTCCGGGCTCTCTGAAGCCGAATCGAAGTCCTGCAGCGAGCGATAGAGCTGAAGGCTTAGGCATCTTCCTTCGATCCACGCTTCGGTCAGGAAATGCCGGTCCTCGCGCCGCTGGAAAATTAACTTCGATCTGGAAAGTTCGTGGGAGCGGATCGAAGAAGCGCTCACCGCCAGCTTATGCACGCGGCCATCCTCGCCGCGCACTGCCAGAACGCAGACTCCCGGCGTCGGGCTGCGCAAGGCTTCGATGCGGTAAGTGGCGGCGCAGAGACTATAGGTTCCTATTACAAATTCGAACGGCACGTCGATCACAAATCCGACGCCAGAGCTTGCGTCAACCGTCCGGCGGGGCTTTGCTGCCCACGGAGCCAATAAGTTGAATCCAGCCAGGCCTTGCATTTGTTTTCTCCTTTCCTACGTCTCGGTGGCTGACTCCGTCACCGAGCTGTTCAAGGAGCTGGGCTAACCCTTGAACGAGCACACTTTCGCGCGCTTGGATCGAAATGGCAATGCACGCGAGGTGAAATGATTGTGTACTGGAGGTGAACTCCCAACCCATTGTAAGAACAGGTGTTAGAGACGTTTGCAGTTACAACTGGCGAGGTGTCCTTTGCGACGAGTTCCGCTGGTCTTGAAACTACTCGTAGTAGGGACACAACAATCGTTGCGCAGCCTGAAACTACCGCACAGTTTTCTGTTTTGCTATTTCCTTATGGCACGGTCTCTTTGCACATTTTGAAATCTCGGCCTGCTGTATAGGACCTGTACCTAAACTGTACCGCAACGAACTTGACGGTTATTCGCTTCGGTCGTATGGTCTACCGCAATATTCGACGTGAAGCTGAACAATATCGACTGACCATCGCCGATACCGCCCAGACAGTTTTCACGCGGTTAACTCACCCGCCTGGTTAACTCACGAAGGGTACCTGCTTATGGACATTGGCACGGGTGTGTCTATTCGAGATTTCGACCACGGGAGGACCAGATGAAAGTGTTTAGGAGTTTGGCAGCGGTTTCAGCAGCAGCGCTTTTGTCTTTCAGTGCAGCTGTTAATGTGCAAGCCCAACGCGGCGGCCAAAACGGCGGCCAAGGCGGTGGCCAAGGCGGATCGGGGGGTGGAGGCGGCCAGGGAGTGCAGGATCCTGGCGTGCGCACTTCCGGCAATGGCGTTGGCCAGCCACTTACCACACTCTCCACGGAACAAGTCGGTTTTTTTACCGATGGCCTAGGCCGATTCCTTCAGACCGATTCGGTGAGCGGAAATGCGCCCAATGAGCCGGGTGTTGGACTGGGACCCGGATTCAACTCGAACAGTTGCGGCGGCTGCCATGCCCAGCCTGCTCCGGGCGGGACAAGTCCCAGCCAAACGCAGTATCCGTTCATCGGCCCCAACCCTCAAATACTGGCTGCCAGCGACTATAACGCCACGAACTCGATCCCGTACTTCATCACCGCTGACGGGCCCGTACGCGAAGCGCGATTCCCGCTAGTTGTGAATTCCAATGGATCGCTGACCCAAACGGCGGATGGCGGCGTTCATGACCTCTTCACCATTACGGGGCGGCAAGATGCTCAAGGATGCACCATGGCTCAGCCAAACTTCGAACAGATGCAGCAGCTCAACAACATCATCTTTCGAATTCCCACACCGGTTTTTGGAGCGGGCTTAATCGAAGCTATTCCCGACTCCACAATTCTCTCCAACATGGCCGCGAATTCCCAGATCAAACGTATGCTGGGGATTACCGGCCATCCAAACTATAGCGGTAACGACGGGACCATCACTCGCTTCGGCTGGAAGGCCCAGAATAAGTCGCTTGAAGTTTTTGCGGGTGAGGCCTACAACGTCGAAATCGGCGTCACCAACGAGCTGTTTCCAAATGAACGGAACAATCCACCGGCTGCTTGCCTTTACAATGCGACTCCCGAAGATTCCACAAACTTCAATTTGTCGGGCTCGGCGATTCTGAGCGATATCGTCGAGTTCGCGAACTTTATGAGGTTCCTGGCCCCGCCCGCTCAGTCCAACCAGGGAATCCCGGGCAACCCATCGGCGCAGTCAATCCAAAATGGCCAAGCTCAGTTCTTGAGGGCACACTGCGACATGTGCCACACGCCCTCCCTGCAGACTGGTAGCTCTGCCTTCACTCCTGGTCTGAGCAACCAGACGGCGCAGTTGTTCTCAGATTTGCTGGTTCACCACATGGGATCGGGCCTCGCGGATAACGTTTCTCAGGGGTCCGCTGCGGGCGACGAATTCCGCACCGCTCCTTTGTGGGGAGTTGGCCAGCGGATCTTCTTCCTGCACGATGGTCGCGCTACTCCGGCAAATGGTGGCCTGCTCAGGGCGATTCAAGACCACCAAGGCCGCGGCTCGGAGGCCAATCAGGTAATCTCCAACTTCAACCAACTCTCGCCCCGGGACCAGCAAGATCTGTTGAACTACTTGCGTTCGCTGTAAATCCTGGCGTGTCCGGCGTGCAAGCACGAGTCTGTGTTTGCATGCCGGCACGATAACCTCGCTCAACGACCGGCTGTGCGTGGGGCGCTACGGTTGCGGCCGTGCGGACAGAGAGGCTTTGCCGATTTGGGTCAACTCGGGCTTGCTCCGCGCTTCTTTTTGGTGCTGCAAGGCGATGTGCCAGGCATCGTCGGCGTTCTTCATCGCCTCGCGCGAAGCCTGCGCAATCATTTGATTGCTACTGTTGCTCGCCAGCAGGTTCTGTGCTCGCGACAAAAAATCCTGCGCTTTGTCTAGAAGGTCCGCTGCGTACTTCTGCGCGCCCACATTCATTGCGATTTGTACCGCGTTTCGCGCCTCGAGAATTTCGAGAGGGATTTCCGATGTGGACTTTTGGCGCTCCACTCTTCCCGCCGATTGTCCGTAACCATAGGCGGCATGGTCGAGCATCGGATAACTCGCAGACGCCCTCTCAATTCTCGCGTTTGTCTTGGCCGGGACTTCGTTCTGAAACACCACGATGTTGCTGGGTTCCGACACGGCGAAATACGGTTCCGCCGTTACTATTAGACCGAAAGCCAACAGCGCAGTCGTCGCTGCGATCTTGCTTTTGTCCCCGTCCAATAAAATTTCGCCAAGATTTTCCGCTTTTCCTTCCGGAGTGATGGCCCATAGCACATAGGTCAAGAATTCGTCGCCAAAGTGTTGCGCCGTTTCGAACTTGCTGAATTCCGCGTTGATTTGAAGGCGGCCTGCTTTTGCGGAAACCTTGGCTCGCCCCTTCGCTAAGGGAAATAAAGAAGACCCTTGAAATCCGACGGCGGTGGCGCCGGAGCAATGCTGGTAGTCGATCGTGACAATCGTGGCCTGAACTACATCCACGCTAGGTGTAGGATTATTTGCTGAAGCGCTCTGCGCCCACAGCTTGCCGGAGGGTAACGCCAGCAGAATCGTTATTAGGAACAACAAGATTTTGGCTTCTCTCATTGTCCATCCCTGGTGGTTCGCAGCCGTCGCAAACAACCTCCCGCGTCTGAAATACGCCGCCGAGCGTGGCCACTCTTGACGACCCTAAATTCAGCCCATGGCCTCTTCAGCCTGCGCAACAGTTTCATACGAATCAAACAGCGGCGCGATGCCGGTGATGTGCAGCACGTTCTGCACGCGATGATTCATCCCCACCAGCGCCAGTTTACGGCCCGACTTGTGGCACGAGACGAAAGCCCGAACCAGCGCTCCGATCGCCACCGAATCGATCATCGGTACTCCGGAGAGGTCCAAGATCAGACGTGGCGCGGCCACTCCGACGACAGCGTCGGTGAATGCCGGAGATGATGTCGAGGTGAGCGCACCGCGAAGCGCGAGTACGTGCAATCCATCACGCGTGCCGGGCTGCGTCACCACTCGAAATGGCTCGATTTCCATTGTGCGCATTCTATTACCGTTCCAACGCGCGACGCCAACATTTTTGCTTCCGCGCCTTGGCTTTGTTAGCTACCAGGATTGACAAGCTCGAGTGGGACCCACTCAGCCACCCAAGCAAAACGCGTGTTAAACCCTCACGACGCTGATTGGTCGGCGGCTGGCTCCGCTGAACCGTCGGGTCGCTGCTGGAGTCTAGGCATCAGTTCGAAATACGGGCGAATAGCTGGTGAATTCGAGCGGCCGAACTCCTCATACGTTCCCTCAAACAGAACGCGTCCCCCCTCCAGCATGATGATACGTGGCCGCAAGCGGAAAAGCAGGTCCTTGTCGTGTGTGATGATAAGACTGGTTCGCGCGAAGCCTGACGCGGTTTTTCCTTGATGCACGGAGCCGATCAAATCTTGGATCTTTTCGGCGACCTGCGGATCAAGCCCGGTGGTCGGTTCGTCGTAGAGCAGTAGAATTGGGTCCAGCGCCAGCGCGCGAGCGATTGCCACTCGCTTTGCCATTCCGCCCGAAAGTTGATCGGTGGTCAGGCTCAGGTCCTTGTCGGGGTCCAGAGCGACTTCACGAACGGCGTCTTGCACCTTTTTGCGAACGGTGGATTCGTCAAGATCTTGAACCTCGCGTAACGGCAGCCCAATATTGAAGCCTACCGTGTGGCCCGACAGCAGGGCGTTGCCCTGGAACACAACGGCCCAGTGCCGCTCAAGGCTCTCCATGCCTGCGGCGTTCAGTGTGGCCAGATCAACGAGCGGCGACCCCGCCGCTTCGCGGTCCGCGACCAGAACACGTCCTCGGTCCGGATGATCGAGTCCGATCGTTAGCCGCAATAAAGTCGACTTGCCGTTCCCCGATCCTCCCACGATGGCGACCATCTCGCCGCGACGTACCTGCAGGTTAATTCCGTCGAGCACGTTGCGGCTGCCAAACGATTTGTACAAATTCTCAATGTGGATCTCGACACCGGGGGACGCCATAGCTCCTCGATTCTGCTCCGGTACTTGCGGCATAGGCTGTTGGCTCATCCGTATTATCAAAAATCCCTATCTGCTGAAAGTCGGAAGATGCACTACATCGGTTTGCGGCACAGTCTCAATCGGATTTCCGGCTCTGCGCCAGGCAGCTAGGCCGCCCACGATCACAAACGCGTTGAATCCTTCCCGGCGCAGCAGATGCGCCACGCTTGCGCTTGTCGCTTCGTTTCGGCAAGTGCAGTAAAGATATATGTCCTTGTCTCGAGGGAACGTTCTAATTTCGGCGCTCAGATTGTTGGGCTCAATTCGAATCGAGCCGGGAATGCGCACCGCCCCGGTACTGTAGTAACCATGGCTGCGCACATCTGCTACCAGTATCTTTCCCGGGCCTTCGGCCTGCAGCTTCGCCGCCAAGGCCTGCACCTGTACCCGCGGCACAATGCGATCGCCGCGGTGCTTCCAATACAACGACAGACGGTAACCGACGAAGGCAATCACCGCTATCATAATGACAATCTCGACGGCGTGTCCTGCCGCGCGAAATCCGCTGACGATCTTGGCCACGAAGTCGCGAAAGATAAATCCGACCGCGCCATATACGAGTGCATAGGCGCTGGCACCCAAGAAATCCAGTCCCAAAAACTGGAGGAACGGCATTTTCATGCTTCCCGCCAGTGGAGCGGCCATCGTGCTCACGCCGGGAACGAACTTGGCGACCAGCAACGTAGGTCGGCCGCGTTTATAGAACGATTCCGCGGCGCTCAGGACGCATGTTTCCGGGTCCACTGAAATCCGGCACAGAAATCGCAGGATTGTCCATCCCGTATGGCTGCCGAGAACGTAAAGCAATGAGTCGGCCAAGAGCATGGCAACCACCGCAAACAAGCCAACCGTTGTCCCATTCAAGGCGCCCGATGCCGCCGCGGCTCCTCCCGCAACAAGAGCCACTGCCCCCGGCACCGGCACTCCGATGCCTTCCGCGAATACCATCAGAGAGATGACCAAGTATCCGTGGTGCGTGATTAACGACAGGAGGTCGTTCATGGCGACAGACTAAAGACTAGCACGCAACGGACTCACCAGACGATGACCTGCTAGCCGTGCCAGATACCCACGCTTTTCCGGCGAAACATGTTAGAATGAGAGTGCGCTCCTTAAGATTTAGGGGGAATGATGGCCTCGCGGGGCGTGGCTTGCGATCCTGTTTTGTCCTGCCTCACCTGATTTGTTACGGTCTGGTGCTTCGCCCCAGTTTCGCGGGGTTTAGTAGGTCGTCGATCCGGCCGAGTGACGCATATCTTTGCAGCCGTGGAAAGAAGTGCTTCAGGAGAGAAGAGCATGAAGAATCTTTTTGTGGGCAATATGAGCTTTCAAACGACTGCTGCGGATTTGCGGGCTTTGTTTGAGCCGTTCGGCCAGCTTGCGCGAGTTCATGTGGCTACCGACCGCGAGACAGGCAAAGCGCGCGGCTTTGGCTTCGTCGAGATGGTGAATGATGCGGATGCGGCTAAAGCCATAGCGGCGCTCGACGGCAAAGACCTCGGCGGGCGCAATCTAAAAGTGAACGAAGCGCGCCCAAAGTCTGAATCGGGCGGGCCACGCGGACCGCGAAGCGGCCCCGGCAATACTGGCGGCGGCAATCGCGGTGGCGGCGGTGGTCGTGAGAGATTTTCAAACGAGGATTACCGTGAGACGGCGCGTCAGCCTCGCGAACCTCGCTGGTAGTCGCTTGAACTAGATTTTTGCGTTGGCGGTGATGCTGCCCGCCGGAATGCCCATCCCAAGGAGATGCCATGACAACGACATTCAAAAAGCGCCAGAAAGAAATGAAGCGCATGGACAAAGCACGTATGAAGGCCGAACGCCGCGCTCAGAAAAAGCTCGAACCTCGCGAAGACGGCTCATCCGTAGATGTGTTTGACACCCGGATCGAGGATTTGCAACCGCTGGCGCTTGAGGACTCGCCCATCCCGGCGGACCGGGAGTAATAATCCGGCGCTCCCTTTCGGCCGGAATGTGCGCTGGCTAACTCGCACTCTAGAACCGCCCGACCTCGGCAACCCACGCAACCGCGACGCTTCCGCCTGCTTCTGACTTGCTTAGTTCGGCAAGCGCAACCGTCCGAGCCTTGCCGGGTTAGAATGGGTGTTATACTTATAATTCGCCGCCTCCGCGTTTTGTTGTCGGCACGACTCAAGCTTCGGCGCGATCCAAAGGAGTTCGAGGATGGGCATCCAATTCCAGGAATTATATAGCTGGGCCATGCGCCGGAAGATTTTTGCCACCCTACTCGTAATCGCCACGCTGGGCATCGGCATCGTGATTGGCACGGTAATCTCAGGCCGCGCCTCAGCCACGCACGATCAAACTTCCACCAGCGGCGCGTCGCTGCTCGTCATTCCTGACCCGGTCACGCTCTCCAATGGCTTCGCCTCTATTTCCAAAAAAGTCGGCCCGGCGGTTGTGAATATTTCCACCACGCAGGTGATTGAAAAGCCCAAGGGCGGCAAGAGACCGCACGCGCAAGGCGGTGATCCGTTCCAGGACTTCTTCGACCGCTTTTTCGATTCACCCGACCGTGGCGAAAACGCGGAGCGTAGCCTTGGCTCCGGCGTAATCGTGGACAAGAAAGGCTTCATCCTTACCAACGACCACGTCATCGACCAGGCCACAAAAATCCAGGTTACGATCGACGGCGACCCTACTCACTACAATGCTCACGTTGTCGGCATCGATAAGGACACCGATGTTGCGGTAATCAAGATCGAAGGCGATCATGAATTCCAGGTCGCGCGGCTTGGGAATTCCGACGGCGTGCAGGTCGGCGATTGGGTCCTCGCTTTCGGCAGTCCATTTGGGCTGAACTCCACCGTCACAGCAGGAATTATCAGTGCGAAAGATCGGTCGAACGTCGGCCATCAGTTCCAGCGCTTCATCCAGACCGACGCGGCCATTAACCCCGGAAACTCCGGCGGTCCGCTGGTGAATATGGCCGGCGAAGTGATCGGGATCAACACCGCAATTTATACCGAAAGCCGTTCATTCGAAGGCGTTGGCTTTGCCATGCCTTCAAACGCCGTCATCAACGTTTACAACCAGCTCATCACTAGCGGCAAAGTCACCCGCGGTTCCATCGGCATCACCTTTCAGGAAGACCGCAGCAATAATCCTGTTCTGCTAAAGGAACTCGGCGCGCCCTACGGAATCGTGGTGGAAGCGGTCGAGCCCGGCAGCCCAGCCGATAAAGCTGGTTTGCAGCCCGGTGACGTGATCACCAACATTAACGGCCAACCCGTCCACACCGGCTCGGACCTGGTCAACCCAATCGCTCAAACCACCATCGGTCAGTCGGTCGAGGTCAGTTACGTTCGCGCAAAACAGTCCAAGACTGTTTCCCTGGTGGTCGCCGACCGCTCGAAAATCTTCCCGCAATCAGCGCAAACTGCGGAAGACCAGCCTGAGCAGGAAGAAACTCCCGGCGAGTTCGGCCTGCACGTCGAGGAATTGACTCCCGACTTGGCGCGCAAACTCGGCATGGGCAAGCTGGCCGGCGTCGTGGTCACCGAAGTAGATCCCGCGAGCTTCGCCGAAGACATTGACTTCACCCGCGGCGACGTCATCACCGAAATCAATCACGTTGCGATCAACAGCCTGTCCGACTACCGTCGCGAGATGGCCCAACTCAAGCCGGGGCAGGATGTGTTATTCAAAGTCGCGCAACGCGGAGCCAACGACCGCGTGCTGACGCTTTTCTTGGCCGGAGCCGTTCCAGCAGCGCAATAGGGCATCGCCTGAGCGGGTTCCGATCGTGCCGGCATTCGCTGCGGGACACTGTCTCGGCTCACCGCTCGTTGTCTATTACGCGCTCACGCGCTTCGCCGCGGCTTGCCCGGGCATTGATTAAGCGATAATGAGACAGGGAGCCATCTCATGAGGAGAACGCTAAAAGGCTTTGCGATTCCCACGATCCTGTTCGCCGCTTGCGTTCCCGCGTTCGCTCAGTCGACTCAGCCGCACCCAACGTCTCCCGGCACATCGCACGCGTCCAGTTCCGGCTCGTCTTCATCCCATACCGCTACAACGAAGAAGACGTCTTCGAAGAAGCATCACTCCAAGCGAGAGCCAACGCAAAAAGCTCCCACGCCTGCGCGCATCTCCGAAATACAGACCGCGCTTTCGCACGGTGGGTATTACCAGGGTATGCCTAACGGGAAATGGGATTCCAACACCGTCGCCGCCATGCAGAAATTTCAATCGGACAATGGCCTGGAATCCTCCGGCAAAATTAACGCGCTCAGCCTGCAGAAATTAGGACTTGGCTCAAGCATTGCCGGCGTATCGGCGCCAAAGCCCGTCCAACCCGCGTCGAGCAAGCCTGCTGCCTCAGCTCCGTCTTCTACTGCTGCTCCTGCACCGGCGTCCGCACAATCTTCAAACGCCGGCGCCGGTTCGTCGCTCGCCGCTAGCGCAGCCTCACCTGCGGCCGCAAAACCCCCACAATATTGATTCCCAATAGAACCAGACTTCGCCTAAGAAGGGAAAATTTGACTTGGCGTGTTACGCGCTGAGACGTTGTTTTCCTTACTCACAAGCTCACTCGTGAACCCGCTTTTTGCTCTCCGGCGCCGGGCCACGGCCGCCAGCATGAGCCGGTTCTGGCGGGCAGGGAACTAGCCTTACTCTTTCGTCTTCAATTTCAGCCGGTGCTTGTTTTCTGCCAGAAATGCACGCAGCCCGTCCGTCGCATCGAGCAGCCGCGTCCACTGCTCGTAATACAGCGTCACTGGAAACCGCCCCAGTCCGTAAACGCTGACGCCGCCTTTCTCTCCGACGCGAAATTCCAACGCCCCAGTGCGCTTCGACCCGCCCGCCTGCTTCTCCAGCTCCGCGATTCGCGCCATCAATTCTTCTTTGGTTGGTTCAGCCATGATTGGTTTCTCCGATGATTCGTCCACCGTGAAGCGATAATACCACCTTCCGGCTACGTCGCTGGGCGGCAAACCTGCGAAATCGAAGCGCTTAATGTGCAATCTTTTTCATCGCAGCTTCGCCCTCGTCGAGGGCTCGGGGATCGAACCCCTTTGCTTGCAGTCTCGATCGCAGCGTGCCGAGCTTGGCAGCCGAAATGCCGCGAATTTCGGGTTCCTAGGTCCCGACGATGCGCAATTCGCAGCTCCCGAAATCCCGCACGATGCCGAGATTCCTCAAAGCTCTGCTCGCAGCTCTTGCCATCTTAGCCGCGTCGCAGGTTTCTTTCGCCGGCGGCATCACCGTCGGAGAAACCAACAGCGGAAGCTGCTATCCGTTTATGTGCAATGCCGCCGGGACAAGCTCCGGTCCCGCAATCGATTATCAGCAGGTCTTCGCCTCTACTGCGTTCTCCGGCTCACCCACGATCGATTCTCTTACTTTCTTTTACTACGGCCCATTGGGAGGAAACTCCACTCTGCTCGGTGGCACCTATGAACTCGAGTGGGGTTATGCGCCCTTAAACGCCGTGGATAATCTGAGCAGTTCGCTGGCTAGCAACTCTCTCGGAGCGCCTCAGATGATCGGCTCCTTTGTGGTTCCCACGGGCGGCTCATTTTACGGGCCGAGTTTCACCTTTAGCTTCCTCCCGTTCAACTACAATCCGCTGCAAGGCGATCTGCTGCTCGAGATTCTTGTTTCAAATCAAGACAATGTACGGGACCTGAGCGGCAATGGCTACAATCAGTCCGACGATACGGGCGTTGCAACGAGCCGCGCCTACTGCATCAAGAACGGGCAACTCGAAGGATGTTACGCCGACGCGAACGGATTGGTGACCTCGTTCGGAACCACGACCCCGGAGCCTTCGTCCTTCATCCTTTTTGGCACCGGCATCCTGGGATTGCTTCCTTTCCGGCGGAAGACTTTCGGACGGTAACTCACGGATTCTGCGGATATCTGCCCTTGCTCAGTGATTTTGCCCGCTGGCAATTATCGACGTGTTGATCCCCGACAATATTCCTCCGATGTGTGCGGTCATCGCAATGCAAACTACGGCGAGCAGCTCAACACCCACCAACGTGGCGGAAGAATTGTCTGGGCCGCCCGTTCGACGCCGCAGAAAGTGCAGCATCCACACTGCCCAGATTAGAATGGTCGAGGTGAGTGCAAGGAGCAGGTGAAGCCGGAGATTTCCGCGCAGCCGCGCCCCTTCGAATTGCCATTGCCAGGCGATCAGCCCCGTGGCGATGGTAGGCACAGTGAACAGCGCCGCCGCCGTAAAATTGTAATACGCTGCGTCTCCGAGCGATTTCTTGCTCCTCCAGCGTGCCAGCAAATCGAACGTGACTCCCATCATCAGCAGCGCGATCGGAAAATGAATCAGCACCACGTGCTGCGCGTGCTTTTCGAGCAAAATCGTTTTCAGGTCGAAGAGGTGCATTTCGTCTCTCCGCTACCTCACCACGATCTTCGCCGTCATCTTCGGGTGAATGGTGCAGAAGTAGCTGTACGTTCCGGGTTTGGTAAAAGTGAAAGTAAATGTGTCGTCGGTATCGAGCGCTTTTGAGGCAAAGGATTTATCCTCGCTCGTAACCGTGTGGGGCATGTCGTCATGATTCGTCCACTTCACGGTTGTTCCCACCGGGACCGTCAATTCAGCCGGCCCGTAAGTGAAATTGTCGATCTTCACCTCGGTAGCCGAGGCGGAGGCCGGGGCGGGCGAACTCGTTTGAGCCTGATGCGCCCAGCCGCACATGGCCAGCGTTAGAACCGCAATGGCCAAAATTCCTGTTCGTTCGTAGAACAAAGGCTTCTTCTGCATTTTTTCTTCTCCTTGTAAGAAAATTTGCGTTTCGTCGTTCGAGCTTGAGAACAAATCAGGCCAGCGTCGAATCCGTGATCGCGAGCGGTTGATTTCCCTTCACGAATTGCACGCTGGTCAAACCAAGCATGCTGCGCAATTGCTCGGCCGGGACCACCATGGGGCCTGGGCTGGGCGCTGAGCCGGGTGCCGGTTGTGGAAACGCAGTCGAATCTGCAGTGTGGAACGTTATGTCCCCTTCGACTTTCTTCATGATCTGGTGGATGTGGCCGTTCAGCACCGAAACGGAGCCAAACCGCTTCAGATAGGAAAGTGCCTGCGCGCTGTCTTCGGTGCCCCAGCCCCACTCCGGGTAAACCGCCCACAGCGGAATGTGCGCGAAAACTACGATCGGCGTGCTGGAAGAGAGATGTTTCACGTCATCTTCCAGCCACTCGAGCTGCTCGTTGCCCAGCGAGCCCAGCCCGCCTGCCTTCAGGTTCACCACGTTGACCAGCCCGATGAAATGCACGCCGCCTTTTTCAAAGCTGTGCCATCCGTCGCCTTTCGTCCCTTTCCCATAACGCTCCAGGAACTGTTTGCCGTTGTCCCCAATCACGTCGTGTTCTCCGGGAACGTAGAACACTTGCTTGGCGCTGGCGGCCGACAGCATCTTCTCCACCGTGTCGAACTGTTCCGGCTTCGCTAGGTGCGTGATGTCCCCGGTATGCAACAAAAACGAGGGAGCCTGCGGAAGCGCGTTGATTTTGTCGATGGCCGCTTGCAGCGTGGCCGCAACGTCGCTATTTGCGGCCTTGTTGAATCCCATGTGGCTGTCGCTGATTTGAACGAAACTCAGCCCTCCCGCCGCGGGACGGCTCGCTCCCTTTGCGATCTCACTCAGGCTATAGGTCTTCAGTATCCCGCCGTGCATTACGCAGAGCGCACCTGTTCCAGCCCAAGCCATGCACTGCAGAAATCCGCGGCGGTCCACGCCGTCATCGTTGCGATTGATATCGATGATTTTCTTTGAGTTTTCACCCATTGTTTTTCACGCTCCCGATTCGCCGCTTTGCTGCGGCGTATTGGCTTCCGTCGATCTAGACTACCGGCCGCCCCCGGATATTCCCGGAACGTGATAAATTTCTTCGGGAATAAAAGGGCTCCCCAGCGAGTCTTCTCTAGTAGGTCGATCTCGGCTGATGGATTCACCGGAACAGCGCACGCGTTTTGAGGGCTTGGTGTTGCCGCATTTGTCCGCGGCTTACAACCTTGCGCGCTGGCTCGTTCGTAACCCGCAGGACGCGGAAGACTTGGTGCAGGAAGCCAGCATGAAGGCCTTCCGCTCCTTCGACGCGTTTCGCGGCGGCGATTGCCGAGCCTGGCTGCTGGCGATTGTGCGAAACAGTTGCTACACGTTTCTGGGGCGCAGAAGGAAGCCGGAAGAGAAAGTGGAATTCGACGAGCAGCAGCATTCGTCGGAATCAGCCGCAGCGACCCAAGAGTCCATCCTGATAGCGGAAGCCAATCGAGAATCCTTGAAGCAGGCGCTGGAGGAACTCTCTGTCGAGTTTCGCGAGGCCATCGTCCTTCGCGAACTCGAGGGGCTTTCCTACCGGGAGATATCGGACCTCACGGAAGTCCCGGTCGGAACAGTGATGTCGCGCTTGTCGCGCGGTCGACAGCAGCTTCGAGAGCGGTTCGCGCCGCCATTGCGCAAGGAGGGGGGAGCATGAGCTGCGAAAATACGCGGTCAATGATTCACGGCTATCTCGACGACGAACTCGGTCTCGATGGCACCATGGCCTTCGAGCGCCATGTGGCGGAATGCCCTTCGTGCTCGCTCGAGCTGGAAGATTACAAGGCGCTCCGCGCCAAAATGCGCAACTCGTCGCTGTATTACCAGGCTCCCGCGGAGCTTGGCGTGCGAATTCACCAGGCGCTGAGCGAATCCTCCGGGGAGGAACGCAAGCGGCCGGTTGAAAACCTGTCAAAATCGAGTTGGTGGCAGCAGCCGACTCTCGCGTGGGCATTCGCCGCGTTTGCCTGCGGCGTGGTCCTTCTGGTGCTCACCTCGTCGATATGGATGCCGCGAATCGGAGAGAATTCTCGCGCAACTCTTCTCGCTCAGGAAGTCCTGGATAGCCACGTGCGCTCCCTGATGGCCGACCACCTGTTCGACGTTCCTTCTTCCGACCAGCACACCGTGAAGCCCTGGTTTGACGGCAAGCTGGATTTTTCGCCGCCCGTTCCGAACCTGGACAGCCAGGGATTCGTGCTGGCCGGCGGCAGATTGGATTACGTCGAAGGTCGTCCTGTCGCGGCGGTCGTCTATCGCCGGCGCCAGCACGTCATCAACCTGTTCATGTGGCCCGAATCGCGCGAAACCTCAACCAAGACCGGGATGCGCAACGGTTACAACATGATTCACTGGTCCAGCGGCGGCACGGAATATTGGGCCGTCTCCGACCTGAATCAGCAGGAATTGCAGGAGTTCGTAAGCCTGATTCAAACTCAGACCGCTCGTGCTCCCGCGAAGTAACCCTCGCAGCGTTCGCGTTCTGACTACTTGTATCGACCGCGTAAAACGCGCGCGGCGAGAATTTTACAACTTCGCGACATCTCGATGACATGCCCCGCCTCGCCTAAGCTCTAGCATTTCTGTCCAGCCGGTCAGCGAAATATCGTAGGGACCTGCGCAAAATCAAGTCTGACCCGCTAAAAGGAGAATTCGATGCGACGCCGCACCACCGCTCTGACCCTTTGTCTCGGCCTCTTCATGCTGTTCGTTCCCAGCGTGGTCCACGCTCAATATCAAGTCACCAATTTGGTTTCCAATCAGGCAAAAACCGCAAGAGTCACCGATCCGCTGCTTGTAAATGCCTGGGGACTCGACTTACGGCCCCGGCGGTCCTTACTGGATTAGTGACGAGAACTCAGGCTGGTCGACGCTGTACTCCAGCAGTGGCACCAAGGTCCCCTTGAACGTGCTGATTCCCTCCGCAGGCGACGGCCCCGGCTCCCCCACTGGCATCGCTTTCAACAACCCGGGAGACGGAGAATTTCAAGTCCAGGGATGGTCGTCCATATTCCTCTTCGCCACCCTGGACGGCACCATCAGCGGCTGGGCGCCGCAGTCGAATCCCAACGCGGCCATCATTGCCGTAACCACCCCGGGCGCGGTGTACACCGGCTTGGCCATTACCAACAATCCCACGGGGAATTTCTTGTTCGCCGCCGATAACGCGAACAATAAAGTGGACATCTACGACGGCAACTTCCATCTCGTAAAATCATTCACCGACACATCCCTACCCGCGGGCTTTGCTCCTTTTGGCATTCAGGATTTCGGCGGCCTCCTCTACGTTGCCTTCGCGGCCACCTCAGGCGCAGCCGGCGGCTACATCGATATTTACGCTGAAGACGGCTCGCTCCTCAAGCAGCTCGCCAACGGCGCCCCTCTCAACCAGCCCTGGGGATTCGCCGTCGCTCCCAAGAATTTCGGACCGCTCAGCAACACGCTGCTGGTCTCGAACAACACCAACGCCGGCACGATCAACGCCTTTAACGCCATCACCGGCCAGTTCGTTGGCACATTGAAGGACACCAACAACGAAGTGATCCGCATTAACCAGCTGTGGGGAATTAAGTTTGGCGATGGAACCGGCTCGAATGGCGCGGTCAACCAGCTCTTCTTCACCGCCGGTCCCGACAACAATCTCGCCGGACTCTTCGGCGTAATCGCCTTCAAGGAATAACGCAAGCTCCGTTGGAAACGCGAGCGCTCGCGACGCGAAGGCTGGCTAGAAGGGTCAGCCTTCGCATCCGAGCGAAAGGCCTTCGCGATGGTTGTGACTTCGCCTTCGTAGAGGCGGCCTTCGGGCCGGCGTGTGCCTTTGTCTAAACGGTGTCATCCCGACGTCGCGCAGTTTGCTGGGGCCGGCCTAGTCGAGCCTGGGGAAGGGGGGAATGTTTATCGCTGGCTTTTTTCCTTACTCAGCACCTTCTGATTGTACTCGCCCGACTTCCCGCGCGGAACGGTCAGCGAGTTCCACTCGCCCTTGCGCCTCTGCTTCGCCAGCATCACAATTTGCCCCACGTGATACGAGTAATGGCATAGCTGACGGTTAATCGCCTGCATCACGGAATGCGCCTCGCCGCGCACCGTTACTGGCTGGCTCATCTGCCGCTCATCGAGCGGCGCCAGCGCGCCAAGCAAGCACGCCCAGCCTTCTTCCCACACCCGCATTAGTTCTTCGCGGCTTTTCGGTGCATCTTCAAACTCGGTATCGCGATTCCGGTTCGGCTTCTCTCCGTCCGTGGTCAAAAAATCCGTCCATCGAGACCGCATGTTCCCGGCCAAATGTTTCACGATCGTCGCGATCGAATTATTTTCTTCGTCCTGCGCATATGACAAATCCTCATCCGCCACTTGCGCCATTGCGCGCTCGCCCAATTTCTTGTAGTAGCGAAACAGGGAAACGGAGTCGGCCAGATACGAGGTCGTAAATTCTAGCGGCATAGCCGCCATTCTACTGCGCCGCCCCCGGTCATTCCAGCTTGCAGAATTGGGGTCGACGGAGCCCGGGGAAGAGGCCGCCGGCAGCGCATCGTCGCCGTACCCGTTTACCGAGGGGCCTGTGTAGGCGACTCCGCCATTTGTGCTCAGTTGCCCCGCGAGCGCGGTAAGATTCGCCGGTACGATGCCTTTTCCAGGGGGCCCTTGGGGACCCTGTGGGCCTGTGGGGCCTGCCGCTCCCGTCGCACCCTTCGGCTCGGTTGCGCCGGCTGGCCCCTCAGCCCCCCTTTCGGTCCGGCAGGCCCTGCCTCATTCCACTAGATTCTCTGCGTGCCTGTCGCGCAAGTGGTAGTCGCGCCCACAATCTGTACGGCCCTGGTTGAGTTGGTCACGCAGGCGCAGATGGTTGTCTGCGCAGCCGCCGGGCGACTGAACGGCGAGAGGTAAAACGCGGGGAGTACCGAAGCGAATACTGCCAAGCCTTTGAGAGAAGTCATTCGGCCTCCAGGTAAGGCCGAGGAACCAAATTGTTGACGCACCATGGTCGAATTGCGTCGCCATCAAGGCTTCAGGCAAGAAGGACTTACGCTGCCGTCTGGGTAATTCACGCAATCATTTGAACTTATTTGCCGCGAATAGTGCCACATCGCTCTCGACATTGTCATCCAAAGTTCTCGTCGTGATCCGGGGCCGCCCAGGTCGACGGTGAGTCGATCCTGGGGGAGAGCCCGTGAAGTGGCAGGTACAATGTGTTGACTATTTCACTGCCGCGTTGATTAAATCAACGCGATGAGCCCGTTCGGCGGCAACCGCCGATTAGTGCGCCCGCGCATCCGTCAGATCTGCAAGGACATAGTAAATATTCAATTCTGCTGGCGAACTTGGCACGCAAGGTGCATAGTATCCTGCGTCCGCCAAGCAATGAGGCCGACGAAAAAAAACGGAGGAAACAAAAACATGGCAAAGAAATCGTTGAAGAAGGCCAAGAAGCTCGAAGCCACCAAGCCATTGGTTCGCCCGAACATCGGAGTAGGCGGTCTTAGGTAAGAGTTAAAGTCGGTCCGCAAGTTTTCGACTATTCAAACGGGAAAAGCCTCGGCTTTTCCCGTTCTTCTTTTGCACGTTTCATTTTGGGATCTGCCACTTCGTACTGCCTTCGTAGCGCCGGCCGCCCACCGCGACCGACCGACTTCTGCCCTGTTCTTGCCGCTGTCTTCCCGAACCAGCTGCGTGCGGAGGTTCTGAGGGACCTGCTGTTCGCCTCTTAGGTCGATGCGAGTTCGCTCCTATAGTCACCCGGCCGCCCAAGGCCAAGACAGGGCTCCCAGGTCGACAGTGAGTCAAGCGGGGGGAAGAGGCCGCGAAGCGGCCGGAACAGCAGCCTCCAGGGACACCGCAGGCTTGGGTCAACAAATTCAACACCTTAGCCAAAGGCTTGAACGCACAGCATGGCTTGAGAACGTCAGCGCCACCGTGGACCGGCTTCATGGCCCCCGGACTATGTCTACGTCGCGCCAAACGGCCACTCCCCGCCGCAAATTGGGAAGCGCGAGAATGCAGCTCTCGCCGTCACTTGAATTTTGCGTTGCGCGGGAGTAAGTTTAAGTCGACCGTTCAGCCAGTTTGCAGTGACAACGTTGTCGATATGCCCGATGTACCCAGCTCGTTTCGGAAGCTTTTGGAAATGCGCCACAACAGCAAATTCGACCGTAGAGTCGATCTCGCGAACGAGATTTCTAATTCAAATTAGCGGAGGAAAGATTATGGCAACAGCGGTGGTTCAACCTGATAGCAGCGTTACTGGTTTCGTATCCAAGACAGGCAAGCTTCTCATCAACGGCAAGTGGGTGGACGCAGCCTCCGGCAAAACTTTTGCCACCTACAATCCCGCCACCGGCGGGGTCCTCGCCAACGTTGCCGCAGGCGACAAAGAGGACATCGACCGGGCGGTGAAAGCCGCACGCGCCGCTTTCGAAACCGGTCCGTGGTCGAAAATTTCTCCTTCCGAGCGCGGCAAGCTACTTTGGAAACTAGCCGACCTGCTCGAAAAGCACGCCGAAGAATTTGCGCAGCTTGAATCGCTCGACAACGGCAAGCCGCTCAAGATCGCGCGCGTTGCCGACCTTCCTCTCGCAATCGACCATTTCCGCTATTACGCGGGTTGGGCGACGAAGATCGAAGGCAACACCATTTCGCTGGGCCTCGCGAAGCAAGGAAAATTCCACGCGTACACCGTGCGCGAGCCGGTGGGCGTGGTGGGACAGATCATTCCGTGGAATTTCCCGCTGCTGATGGCGGCCTGGAAACTCGCGCCAGCACTCACCACCGGCTGCACCGTCGTACTCAAGCCGGCCGAACAGACTCCGCTTACCGCTCTGCGGCTCGGCGAGCTAATCATGGAAGCGGGTTTCCCCGAAGGAGTTGTGAATATCGTCCCAGGCTTCGGTGAAACCGCAGGCGCGGCTCTGGCGGCTCATTCCGACGTCGACAAAATCGCTTTCACAGGTTCCACCGAAGTCGGCAAACTAATCGTGCACGCTGCGACCGGCAACTTGAAAAAAGTTTCGCTGGAACTGGGCGGCAAGTCTCCCAATATCGTGCTGGACGACGCCGACATCGAAGCCACCATCCCCGGCGCGGCAAGCGCAATTTTCTTCAACCAGGGCCAGTGCTGCTGCGCGGGCTCGCGACTTTTCGTTGACAAGAAGATTTTTGACAAAGTGGTCGACGGCGTCGCGCAGGCCGCGAGTAAAATCCGCGTCCGCGAAGGATTTGACCCTGACAGCGACATGGGTCCGCTGGTTTCCGAAGAGCAATTCAATAAGGTCTGCGGTTATCTCGAATCCGGCAAGCAGGAAGGTGCCAAGGCCATCACCGGCGGTAAGCGCGAAGGCAACCGAGGCTACTTCGTGCAGCCGACCGTCCTGGTTGATACCACCGAGAACATGAAAGTAGTGCGGGAGGAAATCTTCGGGCCGGTAGTTACCGCAACCGCCTTCACCGACATCAATGAAATTGCAGCGAAGGCCAATGACACGAATTACGGTCTCGCCGCCGGGATCTGGACACGAGACATCAAGAAAGCCCATGCGCTCGCGTCCAAGCTCCGCGCCGGAACCGTGTGGATCAATTGCTACAACGTGTTCGACGCAGCGCTCCCATTCGGCGGATACAAAGAGTCCGGCTGGGGCCGCGAAATGGGCCACGAAGTCCTCAAGAATTACACCGAGGTCAAGTCCGTCTGCGCCGCTTTGTAACCCCGCGTCGCAGGGAAGCGAACGCTGCACGGCGACGAGCCATCGTGCTGCAAACGAACAAGGGCCGAGTCACAAAGTGAAGCGGCCCTTTCGCTCGCAGTCGTATTTGTTTTACGGCGGTTTAACTTTCTGATCCCGAAGCTGCTGTTTCCAACCTAGAACGCGCGCTTTGTTCCCGGCTTCCTCGGCCTCCGGAATCCTGCCGAGCCGCTGATACGCCCGTGAAATCGTGGTCCAAGCGAGGATGTCGTCCGGTTCCAACGCTAAGATTCGTCGTGCCGCCTCAATCGTGCGGTGGAAATCTTCCCTGGCGTGATACGCTTGCGCCAGGCCATGAAGCGCGTCGATCAACTTTGGATCGAGCTCCAGCGCGCGGTTGTATTCTTCAATGGCGGCTTCGAGCTTTCCCTCGCCAAAGAAATCAATGCCGGCATAGTAGTGATCTTCCGCGGTCATCAAAATCCTTTTGCGAACATCTCAATTCTACCATCGCATAGCGAATGGCCTTCCATCGTGAGCTTCACGCGATGCTGAACGCCCTGCGGTACTATTGGATCATCGCGAAGGGCTATCGACTGCGACCGTGGGCCTCGCCGTACATTCAGTGGCGGATGGAGACGTTTTTCGGTAAACAAGCCGCCGGACTCGACGCGCAAAAGTTCTTGGGGATGATGTGGCGCGAGCGCGCCCGCATGGAGCGCTTCCTGGAGTGGGTGGCCATCCGCCGAGCCGCTCAGAAGTTCTAAAGCGCCCGGTCCACCCAAGAAGGTATTATGTGGCGCCTGCCAGTCGGCCGACCGAAGCTTCGGCGCGGCGTTCTGCCTTTGCGGCGACTCAGAGTTTGCCCGACATTCGCGATAGCAGTTTTCCTTGCGGTGAAATGACGGAAATGATCAAGTGGTCCGTCAAGGGCACATCGTGGTCGCGAATTTTCAGCAGAAACATCAGCCGGTTGTTGCCGTCCTCGGAGGCAAACATCACCCGCTGCACCGCGACCTGCGAAGCAGGACGCATGGTTAGCCCGCGCTTCCACTGCACCTTGAACCGGAGGTCATTGAAAAAGGAAGGTACCGGCGCGGGAGTGTAGATATCGGCGTCGCAAATGTTAATGGCAGTTTGAACCTGCACGGTAATCTGGTCGGGAAAAGTTTCTACGACTTGCGAATTCTTGCGGAATTCATCCCCCGACGCGGTTTCATGGCGCTGTAAGCCGTCGAAGAAATCTCCCGCCGTCATTACGGGATTAAAATTGACGCACACCTTTCCGTCGCGAATCTGGCCCGACGTGATGGGAACCACTTCTTTATATTCCACAATCGGCGGAGGAGCTTGAGCGAAGGCGTTCTGGAAAATGAGTAACAGCGCGCCCACCGTCAGAGCTCTGCTTGTTTTCCGGCGCCTCGCACGGTGCGGCCAAACGGGCATGCTCTATTATCTCTATTTCGCGGCGATTTGCCCTCAATTCGCGCACCACGCAGGTGAGCGTATAATAGGTATTAGCGCGGCTTTGGCCGGCGCAATGCTATGGAAGATCTGAAAATTCTTCAAAAAACCGCTGCACTGCACGAAGCCCGTTGGTGGGAATCTGAAGCCAACAATAAGGCGCATTGTTACCTTTGTCCCCGCCATTGCCACATCGGCGACGGGCAGGCCGGCTTCTGCTTCATCCGCGTGAACGAAGGCGGCAAGCTTTACAGCCTGGGTTACGCTTCCCCGGCGGCGATCCAGATCGACCCCATTGAGAAAAAGCCGCTCAACCATTTTCTTCCTGGAACACGTGTTTTTTCGATGGGCACCGCGGGTTGCAACATGGGCTGCTTCTTCTGCCAGAATTGGGATATCTCGAAATCGCGGTCGGACCAAGTGCGTTCGTCGCATGTTCCTCCAGAAGATGTAGCGCTGCTTGCGATCCGCAATCATTGTCCATCGATCGCTTTTACCTACAACGAGCCGACGATTTGGGGCGAATACGTCATCGATATTTGCCAGGCTGCCAAACAACACGGGTTGAACACGGTGATGGTGACCAACGGCTATATCACCTACGAAGCATTTCACGATATTTACGATCATGTGGACGCTGCGAACGTGGACTTGAAGGCGTTTACTGAAACTTTTTATGGCCGCATTACGCTGACACATTTACAGCCGGTTCTCGATACATTGAAATGGCTGAAGAATGAGACCAACGTGTGGTTCGAAATTACAAATTTGATTATTCCCACCTTGAATGACGATGCTGAAGAATTTCGCAAGCTGGCCGACTGGATCTTCGACCATCTAGGTCCGGACGTGCCGCTTCACTTCACCGCGTTCCATCCGGATTTCAAGTTACAAGACAAGCCGCGAACGCCGCCCGAAACACTGCACCGCGCCCGCGCCATCGCGCTGGAGGCCGGATTGCATTATGTCTATGAGGGCAACATTCATTCGGATGCGGCAAGCACGTCCTGCCCTTCATGCAAGACGCTTCTGATTCGCCGCTCCTGGCATGACGTGCAACAAAACCATCTGCAAGACGGCGGCTGCCCGCATTGCGGCCTTAGCATTCCGGGACGTTGGAGTAATCCGCGCGGTGCGACGCCCGCAAAGATACTGCAGAAAGCGGGATCTCGTTTCCACAGACCGATATGACCATCTAAATCTCTAGCTCCCTTGGAACATTGTAGGAAACACAACTCAAGTGACTAAGCGGCGATGCCATCCGTAATGATCATGTTGTGGGGAAAATGACGGAAACAAGCAATGAAGTTGCAATTCGAACTGACCGGGTCTCTCGAAGCTATCGAATGGGCGATGCGGTGGTGCACGCCGTCGATGACGTCAGCGTTTCCGTGCGCCTGAAGGAATTCGTGGCGCTTCTCGGAAGTTCTGGTTCCGGAAAATCCACGCTGCTCAATTTGATGGCGGGACTCGACCGCCCGACTTCTGGCGCGATATTCGCGCATGGCCGAAATCTCGCCGAAATGACCCCCGAAGATCTCGCGCGGCATCGCAGCCATACGGTCGGCATGGTTTTTCAGGCGTTCAATCTCCTGCCGCGAATGACCCTGGAAGAAAATGTGGAATTGCCGCTGCGTCTGGCGGAAGTGGACCGCAACGACCGGACCGGCCGAGTACGAGAGGCGGTTGAACGTGTGCGACTCTCTGCGCGCTTGACACATCGCCCCAGCGAGCTATCCGGCGGGGAACAGCAGCGTGCCGCGCTGGCCCGCGCTCTAGTCAATCGACCCACCATTCTGCTAGCCGATGAGCCAACTGGAAACCTAGACAGCGCTACCGGCGAGGCGATCCTTCATCTCTTGCAAGAAATTAACGAGTCGCTGGGCATGACGATTGTGATGGTGACGCACGATCGCGATCGGGCGGCGCGCTTCGCTCATCGCATCGTTACCATGGGAGACGGAAAACTGCTCAGCGATGGAAATAAAATATGAAGACGCGCGACCTCACTGAACTCGCCGCGCGCAACCTGCGAGAAGCCCTGCTGAGGAATGCACTCACCACGCTAGGCATCGCTGTAGGGGTAGCATCGCTGGTTGCCATGCTGTCGTTGGGAGTGGGACTGCAGGAGCTCGCGAACAAGAAGCTTTCGCGGTCGGGCCTGTTTGATGCCGTCTTCGTAAGTTCGCGCATGAATCAACGAGGATTCGGGCGCGCCGCACAGTCCGAATCAGCGATTAGAGAACCAGCCAAAATCCTGGACGCCGAAGCGCGCCAAAAGATCGCCGCCCTCCCCCATGTCGTCGAAGTCTATCCGGAGATCCGTTTCCCCACAGAAATTCAGTTCGAAGGCAAACCCTATTCCACCACGGTAGCCGGAATTCCGCCCTCCGCCAGAACGGAAGGCGCCTTCGACGGCATGAAGGGGAGCTTCTTTTCCAGCGCGGATGCCGACGAAGCCATCTTGCAAATCGAATTCGCGAAAGACCTTTCCACCCAACCCGATTGGTTGATCGGCAAGGATCTAGTGCTTCGTTATGCCGAGCGCCAGGCCCTTCCTGCGGAGCCGAACACGAACAAGAGCAGCCATGGGTCCCCTAGAGGGGACTCTGCCGACGAAATCACCGGCCAGTCGCCGGGCTTTTCGATTGTGCCGCGCGAAAGAACCTTCCGCATCATTGGAATTGTCGAAACGGAGCCCGCTACGAGCGTGGGCTCATTTGGCCGAGGCCGCCTGCTGATCCCGATGCAGGTTGCCGAAATTCTGCGCGTGGCCCAAGCAAACGACCTGCGAGGCCTGTTGCGCCGCTCCAGCTCTAAACAGACATACGATAGCCTCACCGTGCGCGTGAAAGGCCCCACGGAAGTAAAAAGCGTGGAAGACGCAATTCAACAGATGGGCTACGGCACTTTTTCGCTGCTGGACGCGACGAAGAGTTTGCGCCAGGTTTTTGCCGTCTTCGATTTGTTTTTGGGAATTTTTGGCAGCCTCGCGCTGGCCGTGGCCTCGCTCGGGATCGTCAATACTCTTGTGATGGCGATCCTCGAACGGCGCCGCGAAATCGGCATTCTGAAAGCTCTGGGAGCCGCCGACTACGATATCGGTAGACTGTTTTTTGCGGAAGCCGGCGTGATGGGACTTCTGGGCGGTATTTTCGGCGTAACTCTAGGCTGGCTGATAGGGACCGCGCTGACGTTTGGCACCAATGTGTATCTGCACAAGCGCGACCTTCCGCCGATCGATTTATCTTCCATTCCGTGGTGGATGGTCGCGAGCGCGATCGGATTTTCGATCGTGGTCAGCCTCGCCGCCGGCATTTATCCGGCATCTCGTGCTGCAAAACTCGATCCGGTTGAGGCCCTTCGATATGAATAAGGCCGCCGGAAACCGCAAGAACAATCCCGCGACTGGAGCTGCTGCCTGGGTATCTCTAATTTTATCGCTAGGGTGGTTCACCATGGCTGCAACGACCCAAGCCGCTGCGCTCGGACGCGGCGAATGCCGCTCCATGCCAAGCAAAATCCTGGGCCATCCCGTACGATACTGCGTGATTCTTCCGCCGAGCTACGACGCCAGTAAGCAGAGCTATCCGGTGTTGTACTTTCTCCACGGATTGGGCTCCAGTTCGGAACTTCTGATCAATTCCGGCGGGATGGACCTTGTGAGCGACCTTTGGGAGCAGAATAAAATCCGCGAATTCCTGATCGTCACTCCGGACGCCGACCGGAGCTTCTATATCAACTCGCGCGATGGAAAAGTGCGCTACGAAGATTTCTTCATCCACGAATTTATTCCCTACATCGAGAAACAGTACCGCGTGCGTAGCGATCGACAGCATCGCGGTGTCAGTGGCGTTTCAATGGGAGGCTACGGCGCGTTGCGATTTGGACTTCGCTACCCGCAATTGTTTGGCTCGGTGAGCGCGCATAGCGCCGCGCTCGTTGCGAATCTCCCTGCCGGCAGCGCATCGGATTATCAAGGAGCGATGCTTACGCGAATTCTTGGCAGCGCGTTCGGCTCGCCGCCCGACGCCGCCTATTGGAAACAAAACAGTCCATTCACCATCGTTCGCGGCCTGGTATCCCGGGCGGAAGTACCTCCCATCGGGCACGCGACTGGACTAAAGATCTATTTTGATTGCGGTACGGAAGACGACTACGGATTCGACGCCGGCGCCAGGGCATTCCACGACCTGCTGGATTCTCGCCGCGTCCCCAGCGAATTCCATCTCTATCCCGGCGGCCACGACTGGAACTACGTGGCAGAGCACTTTCCCGCGTCATTGGAATTTCACTCGTCGGCCTTCGGTCTTTCCGTGAAATAAACTGTCAGGGAAGGTGGAAATCCTGATCCCGGGGCAAACAGCGTCAACCAGTGGGCCGCTAATTTATTTTAGGGACACTAGTAGCTCACGCACCAGCGCTTCAAAATCGGTTGGCGCTTCCGACGAAGGCGCGAAGTAGTTTTCCCAGCTTACCTCCGGAAAACCCATGCGCGTCGTTTGCGCGGGCAACTGTTCCCGCAAAAGATGTGGATCGCTGCTGCAGAGCCGCTGGATAGCATCAAATACCACGCGATGCTCCGCGTCTTGCCAGATGTGGCTTGATAGCTCACGCATTACGGTTGTGTTCCGTGCATGGCCGCTCGCTTGGACGCACAGCGCGCGCAACGTGGCGCGCTCTAAGTCGAATACTCGCGTAACTGGAGTCTGTTTTGGCATGAAAACTTTGCGCGGGTAACAATACTCATTCTCCCAGGAATTAAACTCGCATGTTGTGGAGACGCTTGGATAGCCTATGCTGCGCTCGAGACGACCGGCCGAACAAAGTCGATGCGATCGATGGTCGCTGCCACGCCGTATAGAGCAGCGCCGTCGCCCGGCAGTTCCGAAACTCGCAAGGCCTTGGCGCTGGCACGGACCAGCACCGTGGTGCCTCGCTCCCTTTCGGCCGGCAGCGAGAAAGTTAGCTCCAGATTGGCCCCGTGGTCTATCGGAACATGAGAATGAAAGTAGATGCCTGACCGGGAAACATCGCGGAGTTGCCCAGTGTAAAATTCAACAGGGCGCTGGCGTGGAAGGCAAACCTGCACAGGCAGGTAAAGCTCGTACCTTCTTGCTTTTCTTCGTTCCCCCATTGGTACCCCCAAGCAATTGCAGCACTCTGATGGCCATCGACATGCTGTCCCGAATCAAGACAACAAACGACTTAGTGTAGCAAATCTATGTAAATTCTACGCCGGCTAGGGATTTCTTTCCTGAACCCGAATCCCGGAAGGCGATTAAACGCTGAAGCCGTACTCCTGTTTCAGACCACTTGTTTCCGCTACGGTCGTGCAATCGAGAGATGGCAGGGCGCTTTTAAAGTACCGGATCGTGAAGCACCGAAGTACCTTCCGCTTCGGTCAGTATGCCTTTCCCGATCATCAGCCGGACCAACCGGACGAGGGCGACGAAAGCACGGTCTTGCCCTGCATTCGATGCTTTTGGTGCCTGCGCAATTTCGTGCGCTGCCGGGCGTTCGCCGGTAATGCCCGCGAGCCAATTTGCCAGTTCGAGCCGTTTTTCGGCATCTAGATCGGTGAAGGCGATGCCCATGCCGAGGCCATGTTGGGAATAAACTACGGTGCCGGCGGTCGCAAAAGTTGTCTTGCCCTTATTGAGCGTGATGCGCACAACTGAACCGATCGGAAAGGGAACAGTGGTATCGACGAAGCATCCGCCCGGTCCGAGATCGGTCGTGCGGGTGGAAAAGCGCGCGCCAGATTTGAGCTCGATAACCTCGGCACCGGCGGTGAACATGTGGCGCTCTGCGATGCGGCGTTCGGCTTCCTGCACTGCGGGCGCGGGGGCGCCGGGAGCGTTCTTTTTGTTCGATGAGCTGTGCATCACTTTGTCCTCAGTAGAGTGCCCGCCCTTTGAATTGGCTGTCGATGCTATTGCGACAGAATCGCAGTTTCCTTCCAATATTGTCTCCGGGATGAAACAGCTCGACAAGCGATATCCCCTGGCGGGATGCCTTAAAGCCAAACTGTTCAGGCATAGCGTAAAGGCTAAAGGAGGAACCGAACTGCAATTCCCAGCGTGCCGTTTGGCCGGTTTTCCATTCTGACAATGGTACCGAGAAACTTCTTGTGCGCGGAGATTTTTTTGCCGAATGGGAACGTCACAAGCAGCCGCATCCCCATGAAATAATGGGGCATACAGGTCGCGAAGTAGAGGCCGTCGCGCGTAAAATCCAGCACCTCGCCCACGTCGGCAATCTCGGCAAAACGCGCGTCGAAAGGGCGAACTTCCAACGGAAGGGAAACCTTCAAGCGTTCGCGGCGGCGGGAGTCTCTGCGGCCCGGCTTTGTCTCCGGCGAAACGGCCGGGTTGGGCGCGATATATGTGGCGGTCGCCATACGTGACCTCCCAGGTCTCAAATCCGTCAGAGCCGCAAACATCGCAAGTCTAGGCTGCCGGTGTGCGGTTGCCCATAGAACTACGGTACCAGTGGGAGCGGGCCTGAAGTTCGCAGGCCTGGGACGCCTTGAAGCCCGCTAGCGAATTCCCATAACGTCAGTCGCGATAGATGAACTCGAGTACGATTCCCGCAACCTCAACGACGTCGCCGGAAGAGAGCTTGGTTGGCTGCGAAATAGCGGAGCCATTTACGCTGGGCACCTTCTCGGCCACGCCGATGTAAAAGGCGTTGTCCTCGCGGCGGGTAATCTGCGCGGCTACTTTGGGAGCAAACCACCCTTTGAGTTTGATGGTGGCCAGCGCGGATTTCCCGATCACTGTGAGCTTGTCGCTCAAGGTGTATTCCTTCATGTCGGTATTGCCCTTGCGGACCAATAGCGTGGGCAATTTCAGCCGACCCGGCGCGACTTGCGAACTTTCGCCCCCCGCTGCGACCTGACGCAGGAACTCGCGACGTTCCTTTGTATCCAGCATGACGGTCTCATTGATTTTGGGAACCGTAGGCCAGGCGTTGCCATTCGAACCCCCTGGAGCGGTCCCTCGGATCTCGCTCGAGTCCGTAACAACGATGGTGTGCTTGCCGATGGCGACGGAGTCTCCCGGTTTCAGCGTAACCATTTTCACGCGCTGGCCGTTCACGAATGTTCCATTCAAACTTCCGAAATCTTCGAGCATCATGCGGCCTTCTTCGCTGAAGACGCGCGCATGGTAGTTCGAGACCGCCGGGTTATCGATCACGATGCCGCACTCCGGCGAACGCCCAATGCTCACTTCCTTGGTCCCCACGGCCACTTCCTTCAATACCGAGCTCTCAAATTTCAGAACTAGTTTTGACATTTCGACGCCCTCCTCGATTCAGTCTTTGCGCGGAGTGTAACTGCCCGTCACGCTGCTACCGGCCCTCGGAGCCCTTGAACCATTTTCCGATCCGCGCGAAGGCACTCGCATGCTTTGCCGCGTAGCGTATGACTACGGCGGTGATGTTGTCTCCGCCCCCCGCTTGGTTGGCCAAGTCAATTAGCGAAGCTGCGGCCTCTTGTGGCTCTTCCTTGTCGGCCAGCGTGGCCGCGACCTGCGCATCCGACAGTTCCCGCGTGAGTCCGTCAGAGCAGAGCAGCAGCGTGTCGCCTTCGATCAACTCTCGTTCGGTGACGTCCACTTGTACTTCCGGTTCGACGCCGAGAGCTCGAAGCAGAACGCTTTGCATGTTGCTGTTCTCGGCTTCGCGCTGTGTCATCATTCCGCGACGCACCTGTTCGGCCACGAACGAGTGATCTTCGGTGACTTGCAGGAAATCGCGGCCACGAAGGCGGTAGATGCGGCTATCGCCAACGTGCGCGACGCTGACGCGCTGTTCGTCCGTGAGCCATACAGCCACAACCGTCGCGCCCATACCCCGCGTTTGCTCGTTGCCTTGCGCGGCCGCATAAACGACGCGGTTCGCGATGCGAATCGCGCTGGCCAGCCGGTTCGAGGTCGCGGAAAGTTCCGGCAGATGCTCACCGATGAAAGCTAGTGATGGATTTGTCGCCGCCTCTCGGCAATGATGGATTACCGTTTCGGTCGTAAGCTTGCTTGCTACTTCACCCGCTGCGAGTCCGCCCATTCCATCGGACAGCACGAAAAGATTTAGCTCCGGAGCGAGCGCGAAACTGTCCTCATTGTTCTCGCGAGCGCGTCCCGTATCACTGTGCGCTCCGAATTCAACACCCATCTGCGATAACTCCTGAACGTATCTTAGCGCCATTACTTTGACTTCCTATCAGCGAGCGGAAGCGGCACCGAACGCACGTTGGAAAAGCCCTTTGCTTCGAGTTGTTGCATTGCGCCAGCGATCTTATCGTTCAGGTAAGGGCCGCTATATACTATGTAGAAATCTCCATTGTCTCCGTGCTTTGCAAGTACCGCTGCAGGCAATCCCAACGATGCAATTTTCTTCTCCGCTTCTTGGGCGCGATCTTCGCGCTGAAACCGCCCTACCCATAGATACGAGGCTCCCGGGGCAGTGGCGGTTGAAACTGGTGTGACAGGCGGAGCTGAAGCAGCCACTGCGGACTGGCCCGGTTTCTTCGCTGCCGGATTCTTTCCGGCGTTTTTTGCTTCGGCATCGGCGCGAAGCGTGGCCGCAGCCGCGTCCGCTGACGGTCTAAAGTGTTTCTTGACCGGTCCCGTTTCCATGCGTGGGAAGACTTCAGACGGCTGGCGTTCCGCTTTTGGGTACGGTTTGTTCTTCGCAATCTCAGGTTTGAAATTCGTGTAGGGAGCAACTGTACGTTCGGCTTCTGCAGACGGTGTTGCAGGGGGAGGCTCTTGGTCTGCTGGGTTCGGTTTTGAAACAACCGCCGCACTTTTCGACGGCGAGCTCAAGTACGCAAAGTCAGGCGGCACGGGAGTCGGAAACTCTGCCGGCGGCGGAATCATTTCCGCAGCCGCTTTTTTCCTAGCTATGCCGTTCAATACTCCGAGCACTCCCAGGACAATAACAGCTCCGAGCAGCACCCAAACAAATGGAGAAACCCCTTTGCGCGCCGTGGCCGCCGGCATCGCCGAAGGAGCCGCAATCGGTGAAGCGGCGGGCGCGCTTACAACTCTTTGCGCGCTCGCCGTTCGAACCGCGGCCGACGCAGCCGAATTCTGCGCCTCCGACCCGTTCAGCGCATTCTCCAGTTGCGCGATTGACTGGAATCGGTTTGCAGGATTTTTCAACAGGCATTTCAAAATCGTGCGCTCGATGTACGCCGGAATAGCCGGATCGATCTGATGCGGAGGAACCGCCTCTGCCTGCATCTGCTTGAGCGCAACCGCGACGGGGTTGTCGGCCGAGAACGCGGGCGAACCGGTAAACATTTCGTACAAAATTAATCCCAGTGAATAAATGTCAGTGCGGTAATCCACCGGCTTTCCGGCCACTTGCTCGGGAGCCATGTACTGCGGCGTTCCAACCATCGAGCCGGTCATGCGCGTGACCGCTTCCATCGAGCGCGCGATGCCAAAATCCATGATTTTTACGTTGCCGTTCGCGTCCACCATGATATTTTCCGGTTTCAAATCCCGGTGGACGATCCCTTGCGCGTGCGCTTCTTTCAATCCTGAGCAGATTTGCAGCGCCAGATTCACCGCCTTGCGCTGCGGCAATCCGCCGAACCGGTTCAACACCGACCGCAGGCTCTCGCCTTCCACGAATTCCATGGAGGTATAAGCAATTCCGTCCACACGATTGAACTCATGCATGCGGCAAACATTCTTGTGCGTGATTTTGCGTGCGAAGAGGAGTTCGTTCTTAAACCGGTCCATCATCGCCTGGTCTGAGGCGATTTCCGGTTTCAACAATTTCAGCGCGATGGTTTCCCCCGTCTCCCGATCTCTCGCTTTGTAAACGTTGCCCATGCTGCCGTGTCCTGCTTCGCCCAAAATATCGTAACGTCGGTTGAGCGCAGCGAAGGCAGTAGAGCTAAGGTTTGCAACTTGGAATGGCGTTACTGGCGCGACAAGCGTCTCCGCGAAATTATTTTCGGTGGCGTCGCTCAACAAGACAGTATCGTGACTTCCGCTCGAGCGGCGGGAATCGTGCGACGCAGGCTCACCTGCGCGTGGCACACCTCTACCAGGATTGACTGGCTGGTCCATGGCGCTGCTGTTTGAATCATAAGAGAGCCCTGTCCCTGACATCTATGTATAGCGCGGGGGGGTGTAGGGAAAGAGTATCTAGTACTATTTGGGTGACGCGGGCTCTGCCGCCGGCCGCCCTGCAGTCTGCCTTTAAGAAGGCTTCCTTTCGAGGGATTCACGGTCCCACTTCGCGTTTATGGCGGCGGCTTCGTAGGTGCTCTGGCAAAAATCGAGCAGTACCGCTCTCGGGTCGCTCGCCGCTCGGACGTCGTCGTAAGACAGCAGAAACTCGCCTAGTTTTGTGTCGAAGAACGCCTTCGCCGGACGCACAGCGCTCTCCCGGAATCCGGCCGGCTCAGGTGCGGCGTAGCTATAAAACGTGGGACTCGTCACGTCGCTTCCGCCTGGCCACCATCCTACGCTGCTCACTTCGTGCGAGTACGCTTCCTTGGTAATTTTGTCCGCGCCGGGACGCTCCGGGGCGCGTCGACCCGAAAAACGCGAAGCCGCCATGTCAAAGCTTCCCCAGAAGAAATGAACCGGACTCGCCTTGCCAATAAATCGTCCGCGAAATTCCTTGAAAACTGAATCGAGCGTCACCAGAATCCGCCAGAAACGGTTGGCATAAACGGGATCGTAGCGTGCGTGCGTCACGTCCTGGTCGAAGCGTATGGGGTTGGGTATCTCCACCGGCATGGGCCAAATGTTTACATCGAGACCGAGTGAGCGCAGCATGTCCATGAACTCGCGATAAAATCCGGCGACTGTGCGATGGTAGAGCGCGATCGTTCGCGATTCTGCGCGGCTGGTTTTGATATCGAGGCGGTGATCGATAAAATCGAAACTAATCTCAAAATTTCCGCCGGAGCAGGGAATCGAGGAAGTCGTCAAACCCCGCGCAGAAACGTATAGAGGTACTTCCCACCAGTGATTTATCAGAGGACTCTGCGCCAGCCGCACTTTTCCGACGATTTGGGTCCACATGTGCAGCGTGGCGCAGGTATCTTTCCAGTCCGCGAACGGAAGCGCTGGCCAGGCCCGCTCTTTGTCCGATATTCTGTCGTTCATGCTTGCCTCGACGTTTGAAAGCTCAGTGCGCTATAGAGAAGCACATCCGGCCCGAAGTTTTAAGAAAATAATGCGAGCCGTGCGTGAACGGTTCGTATGATAGAACGAATCGCATGACACCGGCCCGTCCTAAAATTCGCATTCGCCGACTACGCCGCAACGAGCTTCCGATCGAGACAGTTGAGCTCGCGCGCTTTTTGATTGGCAAGACACTGGTCCGGGACCTGCCTCACGCGCGATTGAGCGGGCGAATCGTCGAAACGGAAGCGTATCTTATTGGAGACGCGGCGGCGCACACGTTTCGAGGGCTCACGCCTCGCAACCGCTCGCTTTTTCTCGAGCGCGGCCACGCATACGTGTATTTTATTTATGGCAACCACTACATGCTGAATGTTTCCGGCCAGCGCAAAGGTATCGGCGAAGGAGTCCTCCTGCGTGCGCTCGAACCGCTGGAAGGCATCGCCAGGATGCAGCGCCATCGCGGCATCAAACGATCGACGCGCGTTTTGACTGAACTATCGCGCGGCCCTGGCCGTCTAGCCGCCGCCTTTCACATTACCCGCGCACTCGACGGCCTCGACCTCACCGCTAAAGGCCCGCTATGGCTCGGCACCGCAGCAAAACCCACCGGAGAAATCGGCGTCAGCGTGCGCATCGGCATCAACGTCGAAGCCCACCGACTCCTGCGCTTCTACGAGCGCGGCAACCCCTTCGTCAGTGGCCCCCGAACTCTCCACAGTTGAGCGTAGAGGATGGTTTGCGGCAAAAATCGGTCTTCCGGGCTTTACCCTGCGACTGGGATGGCAACTATTCGCGAAGTCTGTGATTGGGCTCGGTTCATTTGCGCGTCATTTCGCCGTCCACGACATTCACCTCAAAACCATTTGCTCCGCTAGCCGTCCACGTCTTTAGATCAACGGTATCCTCCGCGCTCAACTTCAAAACTTTCACATGACGCACGGTGAGCGCCTTCCCATCCGCGCAAATTTCCGGCCGATGGTCAAGGGTCATAAAATACGCTGAATTTTTCCCCACCACGCGGGCATGGCCGTCAGCTTCCAGTAGAACAGCTGTGCTCTCGTCCACGCCGATTCCGTGCGCCTCCGCAGCCCAGCCGTCCTGCACGATGCGCGCAAGAAATACGAGCGAGCGTCCCATGCGCTCGCGTTGCGAAAAATGACTGTCCGTAATCACGCCTTTCAGCACCGCTATGGATAGGAAATCGCGCACCAGCGTCACGTGTGGATCGTAGGGATTTGCCAGGGCTTCCGGAGTCTTCACCGTGTCCAGCATGGCTGCAAATACGAACTGGCCTTGCACCGCGAGGCCCGCGCTGATTCCTCCAAGCGGAACACCGCGCGCCACGGCGTCGTTGACTTCTTTTTGGACCGCATTGCCGGTCCAGAATTTGACGTAGTTCGATTGATCGCCGCCGGCAATGAAAATCGCATGCGCGTTGCGAATTTTTTCCGCAACGAAAGGGTCGTTCGCACCTTGCGAAGACGTGATCACAAGGGTTGTGACGGAATTCCCGGAGCATGCTGAATGAAATTCCGAGTTGTAGTCGTCAGCTCCGGAAGCGCGCAGCACAACCAGTTCGCCACCTCCTGAATGTTTGCAGAGGAATTGAGTGGCCTCATCCACGTCGCCGTGGCCGCCCAGCAACACCGCGGCGAACGTCGGAGTGCTCGGCGGCTTCGGATCCTTCGCGGCAACGCTGTAGGCGACGTACCCGTTTCCCTTCACCGTCTGCGCATGACACGCAAACGCCAAATTCAGGAAAAATCCGAAAAACAGAATGGCCATCCGGGTTTTGCGAATCATACGCTGCGCAGTATATGCCAAAACGGAATGGATTCATTTGAAACGGAACGCGAAGAACAAATTCCGGTCCCGATTGTCCATCGAAACTCCTTTCGCAAAATCGTGGAAACACGCATTGACTTCCGCTCGCAGGTGTTCTACATTTGTCGCGCATACCGTCATTTCCTATGGGATGTGGTTCTTTCATCACGGGTATTCACGGCCAGCCAGCATCCTCGGCCCGCCTCCTTCTTAGCTGCCTCATAGACCTTGGTACGCTCGCCGCAGGCTTGTAATTTTTTGCGCCAGCTCTTCGCTGTGTTTTGATTCAGCGAATCACGGAATATTAGAAATCAGCGCGACAGCGATATCGAGCACCAAGACCGAGTCCAAGTTTCGGTGCAAGATCCAATGCAGGTTCGAGCTTAAGATCTGTTGCTGAAAAAGGAGCAAACCATGAAACGGTTTCGCTTTGTCATTATCGCGCTCGCCAGTTTCCTTCTTCTCACGATGGGGTCGTGGGCGCAGACAAACGAGGGCCGCATCCTCGGGACGATCCGCGACTCGTCGGGCGGCGTGATAATCGGCGCGAAAGTCACCGTGACGAACACCGGCAAGCAGGTGTCGCGCGAGCTAGTGACCAACGAAACCGGCGAATACGTTGCGCCGGACCTCGAGCCGGGCCTGTACACCGTCTCGGCGGAAGCGGGTGGCTTCAAGAAAGTGGTCAGCAGCGCGGTGCGCGTCGAAGTGACCAATGACATTCGCATCGATCTGCGACTGGAGCCGGGCACGGTGACCGAGACCGTGGTCGTGAACGAAGCGGCCGCAGTCCTGATTGATTCAACCAACGCCACGCTGGGGGGCTCGTTCGGCAATAAAGAAATCAACGAATTGCCGCTGCAAGGACGCGACTGGCAAAACCTGGTCATGCTTCTCCCCGGTGTCGATCGCACGCCCGGCGGAGGGTTTCACTCGATCATTTCAAATGGCGCGCGCCCAGAAGATAACAACTACATCGTTGACGGAACCGACGACAACGACCTCTATTACGGAACTTCCGTATTGAATGAAGAGGGCGTCAGCGGCACGCCGGCAAGCCTTCTGCCGATCGACGCGATTCAGGAATTCAGCACGCAAGAGCATCCGAGCGCAGAGTACGGTTGGAAGCCCGGCGCAGTGGTACAACTCGGCTTGAAGTCGGGAAGCAACCAGTTCCACGGTTCGGCGTATTACTTTGCGCGCAACAGCGCGGCCGACGCGCGGAACTATTTTGATCCCATCGGACAGCCCCTATCGCCGCTGATTCTGCATCAGTTTGGGGGCTCTGCAGGCGGAGCGATCGTAAAAGACAAGCTCTTTATTTTTGGCGCATATGAAGGCGTGCGAGACATCGTTGGCAATCCGCTTTTAGCCAACAGCCCTGACACCGTGCCGCTCGGCGGCGATCTGAACAACAGCATTCCGGACGTCATCTCGAACTGCGCGACATTGCCTGGTTGCGTCATTAATCCATTAAGTTTGAAACTTTCACATCTTTATCCGGCCAATGATGGTTCAGCCGGTCCAGGATTGCTTTTTCAGGACCTCGCCAATCGCAACCGCGCAGACAATGCCATCGTTAAGGTCGACTACCATTTTTCGCAAAATAACACGTTCACCGGCCGCTACTTCTTTGCGGACAGCACGCAAACAGAAGAAGACGGCTTATACCTTTTGCCGCAATTCCTTTCACAAGCGCAGACCCGACCGCAAATCGTTGGCTTCAATTGGACCTATACGCCCAACAGCCGGTGGGTAAGCGAAGCGCGTTTTGGGTATAACCGTTTTTCGCAGCAGATTGTTTCGGCGGACCACAATGTGAATCCGATCACATACGGAATCAATACAGGCGTCACGAATCCTCTGAACTTCGGCCTTCCGGAAATTGATGTCGGGAACTTCTATCAACTTGGCGGAGGGAATGGATATCCGCTGTTCACCACGCCCACGGTGACCTATCAGTTCACCGAAGGCCTCGGATATTTGAAAGGCCGTCACAATCTGCATTTCGGGGGCGAGATCCGTCACGGAAAAGTTGACAATGTTCGCAATCGCCATGCAAAAGGAGAAGTTTTCTTTCAGAGTCTTCAAGACTTCCTGGAAGCAGGATCGACAGACCCAGGTTGTTCGCAGACGCCCTGCGGACCTGAGAACGGAGAGGTGCTCGTGGGGGACACTCACCGGATTATCACGCAAAACGCGTTTGCTGCGTATGTGGCCGACGAGTTCCGTTTCAGTTCCAAGCTGACGATCACTGCTGGGCTTCGCTACGAAGTTTCCGGGGTGATCCACGAGCAGAACGATCTGCTCGCCAATTTCGAGCCGAACATCGGCTTCGCTCAGGTAGGCAAACAGATTTCAACGCCCTACCACGTACAACACGATAACTTCGCTCCGCGCCTCGGTATTGCGTGGGATCCCTGGGGTGATGGAAAAACCGTAATTCGAGCCGGCGCGGGAATTATGTACGAAATGGCTCCTATTTCAGATTTCATCGGCCAGACTGCCGGCGGCGGAATTGGGCTCAACACCATTCCCACCGGAGCGATAGGAGTTACTCCCGGAGGCGGATCCATAACCGCAGCCGTGGTATTTCCAAACGGCGACCAGTTGAATTGGGCGCCTCCTCCTGCACAAGTATTTCCGTTCCTTGGGCAGCCAATCAGTTGCAGCGCGTCGGAGCCGTGCAGCATTACCTCGGTCAAAAACCATCTCGATACTCCTTACACGGAATTCTGGAACCTCAACGTGCAGAGAGCGATTGGGAATTGGTCGTCGCTTCAAGTGGGGTACGTCGGGCAACGCGGAGTAAAGCTTTTCAGTCTGCTGGACATCAACCAACCTGATGGGCCGGCGGCGGCCGCTTGCTTCGAGGGTGGAGGCGACTACTTCGCATGCGAACAAGGGAACCGGCCGTATTTCGGCAAGTTCCCGTTCCTAGGCGAGACCACCGAATTTGGAAACGCACAAGACTCGAGCTATGACGGCTTGCAGGTAACCTATAAAACTCGCAACTGGAAGGGACTGAACATCGTGTCCGGGTACACCTACGCCCACTCGATTGATGAATCCACCAGCAATCGCCATTTCAACGTGCAGGATAGCCTTGACGTTCGAGCCGAGCGCGGCAACAGCGACTACGATCTTCGCCATCGCTTTACATTTGCTATCACCTATGCGGTTCCGGGCCGCAAGAGCTTTGCGCAGCTTCTAGAAGGATGGCAGGTAAACTCGATCATCATCCTGGAAGGCGGCATGCCCTATACCCTCTATGATTTCGACGACGACATCAGCTTTACCGGCGAGTTCAACGACCGTTGGAACATAACCGGCAGCCCGAATAACATCCATTGGTCGAAAACTACTCCGATTCCATTCATCGACCCCGGTAGTTTTATGACCGATGGGCTGGGGAATGTGATCGGCGGTAATCAGCAGTGCATCAGGGCTGCAGGCTTTCAAGCAGTCAATCAGCTGGCAACGTATGGATGTTTCGTCTCGGGGTCCACCGTGCTCACGCCTCCCGCGAATGGAACATTTGGCGACGCAGGCCGCAACATTTTCCGAGGGCCGGATTTCGCAAACTGGGATTTCTCCATGAGCAAGAACACCAGATTGGGTGAACGCGTCAATCTGCAGCTTCGCGCCGAGTTTTTCAATATTCTGAACCATCCCAACTTCACCGGGATTAACAATAACTTGGCAGGTTCTAGCCCGGGGCTCGCCGCATTCACCCCCGATCTCGGCGCTTCAAACCCTGTGCTTGGAAGCGGAGGTTCGCGCCACATTCAACTGGGAGCCAAATTCATCTGGTAATCCACGGGCCGCAGTTCGCCAAAGCGGTGGGGATTCCAGTATCAGAACTTGGTTAACGAGTTTCTGTTTGCCCCGGCGTAAACCTGCTATCCTAAAAGACATGACCACGCTCGTCGTCACTCCGGGGCGGCTTGCCGCATCAAACTAGAATGCCAAGAGGAAAACAAAACTCCACGCTGACTCGGCTAATGCAATCTGCTACGCGCGCGGGGTTCCGCAAAGCCTACGAAACCGTCCAGGTTGACCCGCAGAAATTTCTCAAGCAGGTGACGCGCACGCACAAACTGCCGATTCAGTCCTGGCGCGACATGTTTTATCTCGGCGAAGAGGTGGTCACTCCGATCGCGAACCGCCTCATCAAATCAGCGACCAGGACCGCTACTCTGGAGGGCCTGGGGCTGGGAATGGGAGGGATGCTCACCATTGTGCCGGACGCTGGTATTCTCTCCGCCATCACGATTCGCATGCTACAGAAACTAAGTTTGATCTACGGATTTGAATACACCACGGAAGACGAAATCGGCGAGCTGTGGTTGGCCGCCGCGAGCGCAGCGGGACTCGACCTAGGACGCGACTTCATGGAAAAACAAGCGATCGAACGCCTGGTCCCCCGAATCATTGACCGCATCGCCGTAAAAGTCGGCTCGGAAGTCGCCGAGAAATGGACCGGCAGGCTTGTTCCGGTTTTGAGCGCCGGGTTCGGGGGCACGCTGAATTATTATTTCGTCCGCTCCTGGGGACGCCGGGCCCAGAAGCATCTGTTGGCGCGCCATCGCGCCGTTCGCTCGGAACGACTCCTCGAACCACGCCCGCTGCCGTCTTCCGGCCGCCCTCAACTTCACCCCGCCCGCTAAAGAGTCCTCGGAATGCGATTCAGAGGTATTACCTTCAGTCCTTATTTAGTCTCCAGAGGATGGCGGGTTTTTTCGTAGAATTCATTTTGCAGCCTCAGACTCTCGCTGTCCGCACGCGCATGAACATAAACCACGTAATCGTGAGGGGCGGCGAGTTGGGCCTGCGCGAAGTAGGGAAGGAGATCTTCGTTACCGCCATGGCCGTTTGCAATCACGATTTTCTTGCAGCCGTTTCCTGCAAAAGCTCCAGCTGAATTTTCGCGCTGTAAGCCACCGTGCCGGGTTCGTGACGCGCTTCGAAAATTTGTCCAAAATAATATTCCGGGAAGACCACTGCAAATTCCTGCTGTGCAGCGGCGACAGAGACATAACAAAGTCCGCGGCTGCCAGCTCTTCCCATTTCACCAGGGGCCCGGTCTGAGCGAACAGAGGCGCTTGCATTGGCACGAGAAACAGAAGCCAGTAGAAGAAAGTCTTGCGGGCCATGGGTACCCTGAATCGAATCATTGCGCCACCCCGGTGAGCTGTTCGATGCGCTCCCTGCGCCGCGAAAGTATCATATCAGTCAAAGAAGTCACATTGACCTCGCCCGCGCGAGGTAAGATACCGTCCGCTTTTGCAAGTGGTTCGTGAAGCGTTTGAACCCATTGGAATACCGATTTAACTCGTGCCGTAACAACGAGCGAAGGAGCAAGACAAGAATGCAAGTAGCGACTGGAATTAAATCGGCGTCTTGTATGTTGCTAGCGATCCTCTTTGTCATCGCCCCCGGTGTGTCGCTTTCTTTCGCGGGTCAAACTCCAGCGTCGGACGTCGTTGAGATTTCAGAAAAGGTAGACGCCTATGTGGCAGCTGAGATGCGCGCGCAAAGGATTCCCGGCTTGGCGCTTGGCATTGCGCGAGATGGACAGATCGTCAAGGCGCGGGGTTACGGATTGGCGAACGTCGAGCTGGACGTTCCCGTAAAGCCGGAAACGATTTTTCAAACTGGCTCGGTCGGAAAGCAGTTCACCGCCACGGCCGTGATGATGCTGGTCGATGACGGCAAAATCCATCTCGATGACCCCATCTCGAAATACCTTCCCGGCACGCCTACGGCATGGGATCGCATCACGGTGCGCAACCTTCTTACTCACACCTCCGGCGTCCCTGATTACGAATCCGATTCGCTTACAAAAAAAGGCGCTGCTTTCATCGATCTCCGCAAGGATTACACGGAATCGGAACTTCTCGAGAAATTCGAAGGGCTGAGTTTGGATTTTCCGCCCGGCTCAAAATGGAGCTATAGCAACAGTGGGTATGTCTTGCTCGGAATTCTCATCCATAAAGTAACCGGCCAATTTTACGGTGATGTGCTGCAATCGCGAATTTTTGTTCCGCTTGCGATGACCTCAACGCGCATCATCAGCGAGGCCGATATCGTACCTAATCGTGCCGGAGGCTATCGCCTGGTGAACGGAGATATAAAAAACCAAGAGTGGGTTTCTCCCATGCTCAACACCACCGCAGACGGCGCGCTGTATACGAACGTTCTAGACATGGCGAAATGGGACGCCGCGCTTTACACCGAGAAGCTTTTAAAGAAGCGAAGCCTTGAGCAGATGTGGTCGGCGGTCCGTTTAAACGATGGAAGAACGGCTCCGTACGGTTTCGGATGGGACCTCGCCGAAGTAAATGGCCACCGGCTGATCGAGCATGGCGGCGCTTGGCAAGGTTTCACCACACAAATTTCGCGTTATGTGGACGACAAGTTCACCGTCATCGTTTTGACGAATCTCGATTCCGAGCACTCCCAACCGGACAAGATCGCGCACAAGGTAGCCGCACTTTACAATCCGGCTCTGGCGCCTGCCCCGGAAAAGGCCCATTAAGGCGCCCTTGTGATTGAGGCGTGATCGAACATGCCCGCTCGCGCCGATATTTCGGCATTGCAAGGTGCTCTGCGGCAGCTTTGTCCACGCTGCCGCACTGGCAAAATCTACGCGACCTCCATCTTCTGGAGTTTCCCAAAAATGAACAACGAATGTTCGGTTTGCAGTCTCTGGTTCGAACGCGAAGAAGGCTATTTTCTGGGCGCCATGATCGTTGATTATTCTTTGGCGATGCTAATGACCACAATCAATGGCGCAATCGTCTGGAGCTTCACGCGCTGGTCTTTCGAAAAAGTCTGCATGGTGGCGATTTTGTTGTTCCTTCCGGCGGTTCCTGCCGTCACCAGGCTTGGTCGAGTGATATGGATTTATATCGATCAGTTCATCGACCCTCAGCGTTAATCGACGGTTCGATTAGGCACGCTCAAGACCGCGCGCGCTTGCGCTCTTGCAGGGTGCATGGCATCCTTTTGCGTTCGATGTACCGCATGGGAAGCGCTGGACACAGGAACACATAGGGCATGCCTGTTTGCGAAGGTTGCGGCGCGCGAGTTGACGAGGCGCATATTCTTCGCCGGAAGGAGCGCCTGGACCTCGCCGCACGCTTTCGCCCCCTCCAGATTAAAGTTCTGTTGTTAAATTCCGCTCCCCCCGCGCTCGAAGAGGATTATTTTTATCGCGCGGCCAAGGACCGCTCCACTCGTTCCGTGGCCTCTCGCATGTATTTCGACGAGCTCGTGAAATGCATGGGTGCCAAGACTTCTGCGATCGACGAAATTCTAAGCCTTCAGGAATTCCGCAAGCGCGGCTTTTTTCTGATTCACGCGGTCGAATGCCCCATCGAGAATGAAGGTGAATTGCACAACGCGATGCGCAAGTTGGCGCCGACGATCGTCAAACGAGTTCAATATTCGTTTCAGCCCACCTACATCGTCCCAATTTCAAGACCCACGCAGGAATTGATTCGTCTGTTCGGTCTGATCGGTTGGGGAGACCGCCTGGTCCTGGATAAAGGCGGCCCTTTCATCGATCCCTATCTTGGTGACCCGCAGCGCCAAGCGGTATTCGCAACTTCCTACGGCGATCGCATCTGCAAAGCGCTCGGTGAGCTGCCGTGACCATTTCGTGGCGGCAGAATGGTGACGCGCTTGTACGCGATTTACAGCGAAGCAGTCGACACTACCTCATCTCTGTTTGTAGATTTTCCCGTCCTTCATCACGAAGCTGACGTTTTCAAGCACGCGCACGTCTTGCAACGGATCTCCTGCGACTGCGATGACGTCTGCATATTTGCCAGGTCGAATTGAGCCCAGGACATCGCCGTGTCCCAACAGGTCGGCCGCGGAACTTGTTGCCGATTGAATTGCCTGCATCGGGCTCATGCCATATTTCACCATGAACGCAAATTGTTTTGCCGCGACGTCGTAGGGGCAAACTCCTGCATCGGTGCCGAAGGATAGCTTCACGCCGGCCTGAACCGCTTTGCGGAAATTGTCTCGCTGAATTTGGCCCAGATTCGCGTCGTGCTGCATAAATTCCAATGGAATGTTGGAGTGCTTGGCGTCTTCCTCGATGCACTCTTCGTCATAAATATCCATATCGAGGTAGGTCCCACGCGCTTTGGCCAGAGCGATGCCTTCCTCGTCGATCATCGTGGCATGTTCCACCGACGCCACACCCGCCAGAATCGCGTTCTTGATTCCTTGGGCCGCGTGTGCGTGCGCTTCTACGCGAAGGCCGAAGTGGCTGGCTTCGTCCACCGCCGCCCTCAATTCTTCCAGCGTAAATTCTTGCGAACTCGGATTGCTCCCGTGCGCCAGAACCGCACCGGACGAAAGTATCTTGATGTGATCCGCGCCATTGTTGGCAAGCTTGCGAATCACGGCGCGCACTTCCCAGGGGCTATTGGCCTCGCCGTAGCGTAAATCCCAGGGCAGTACGACGTCGGGCGAAAACCCGCTCAACGAGCCGGCGCCTCCAGAAATTGTTACGTACGCCCCGGCCACGTACATGCGCGGTCCCGGAATATCGCCGCGCGCAATTGCGTCCCGCAAAGCTACATCTCCCAGCGCGCGATAGACACCCACGTCGCGAACAGTTGTGAATCCAGACTCCAGCGTGAGGCGAGCATTTGGAACAGACTCCAGCGCCACTTCCGCCGCGGTTTTCTTCAGATAAGTGAGCGGGTCAACGCCGTCTCGAGCACCATCAGCCAAATGCGTGTGGCAATCGATCAAGCCTGGAAGCACGGTCATGCTCGACAGATCGATTATTCTCGCTCCTGCCGGAATATCCGCGGCCGGGCCAACCGCTTCGATGCGGCTATCGCGGATCAAGATCACCTGATTGGTCAATTCCTTGCCCGCATCTACATCAATCAGGCGTCCTGCTTTGATGGCTAGGACTTGCTCCGCACGATTCGGGGTCGCCACACTTTGACCAAAGGCCACCGCCGCAAAAAGAAAACACACTCCCGCGAGTCCGATTATTTGCTTTCTCACAATTCACCTTTTGCAAAGTTCGCCAAGTGGGACGCACGCATTTTACACGCATCGACTACTGCAGCAAGCTGCGACGTCCTAAAGAACTGCTTGGAACGTTCGAATGATTTGCTGGACGCATTCTGCAAAAAGTGCTACTAAAATCAAATGAGAAAAACCTTCCACTTGTGCGCTGTCGCGGCAGTTTTGCTTTCTGTAACAGTCATTGCTTCCACCAAATCCCTCAAACCGGCCTCCCCAAATGCTTCTTCGCCCGATCAAGCGCAGATCAAGCGCGGAAAATACTTGGCTGAGGAAGTGGCCAGATGTTCGGAATGTCACACGCCGCGTGACGCAAAAGGGAACCTCGACAACTCTCGCACTTTGCAAGGCGCTCCCGTCTGGATCGTCCCCGTACATCCAGACCAGCACTGGGCTCAGCAAGCGCCCTCACTGGCAGGTTTCGCCGCTTATTCAGAATCCGACGGCGAGGCTATCCTAGAAAAGGGTCAGGGACCGAATGGCGTACTCATTCGTCCGCCGATGCATATCTACCACCTCGATCATCAGGACGCAGTGGATATCATTGCGTACCTAAGATCTGTGCCTTCCTCCACGCGATAGCCCATGCTTCGAGGCCGAGCCGAGACTCCAAAGAATCATATACCGATACGACAAAGCTTCCGCAACGGGCGCGCATGCACCCCCTGAGGGGAGTACCTTTTAAGGTGGGGAGTTTGCCGGCGAACACGCTGTCATTTCCCGTAGGGCCCATACGAGAGTTCCCATTTCGAGGAATTAGATAGCTCAAGTCCGAAGTTCGGCTCTGCATCGAAACGCTGGGCGCGTGCGCTGGATGAACGAAGAATTTCCGGCGGTCGAGCGCGTGAGCGTCGCGCTTACTCCGATTCTTCAGCGAGGCTTGAAATGAGGACTGAACATAAGTTCCGATTGTTGAAACCCATCGGCGCGCTCTTTTTGTTGGCGTTTTGTGGTGTAGGGAAGGCCGGAGCTCAAAGCGACTATACCGCGATTACCGTGGACAACGGTGGAACGATTACCGGCACGGTGAAATGGGTTGGCCCCGTACCGAAGATTCCAAAGCTTCCGGTCACAAAAAACGCCGAGCTATGCGATCCGGACTCTCTCAAGGTCCGTGACCTCGAGCGCCTGGAAATTGACTTAGACGAGGGCGTGGCAAATACCGTGGTATTCCTGAGGGACGTCTCCAAGGGCAAAGCCATGGATCTTCCCGACGCCCGCCAGCACCTGAATCAGAAAACGTGCCGCTACTTCCCGCACATCATGCTCGTGCCGCAAGGCGGCAAACTTCAAATAAAGAGCAGCGATCCGGTTCTTCACACCGTACAGATGACCGGCGCAGCCTCCAACAATATTCCATTTCCTTTCCAAAACCAGTTCATCCCCGTCTCGCTGCCGAGGAACGGTGTGGTGGAGCTAAAATGCAACGCCGGCCATGTGTGGATGAACGCGAACGTCATCGTTGTCAAGCACCCCTACTATGCTGTCACCGACGAGCACGGATTTTTCAAGCTCACGGATGTGCCTCCCGGCGATTATGAAATTGTGGCCTGGCACGAGGGCTGGCAAATTCTCTCCGAGGCTAAGGTTCTCGATGTCGCGTCGCAAATCGAAGTCAAAAGGCCGATGTACAGCGCTCCGTCCACCTGGGCCAAAAAAGTAAGTGTGAAGCCCGGGCAGTCTAGCGAAGTCAATTTCAATATGTCGGAAAAGAAAGAATAATTCACCGGAGACTTCTTTCAGCCTCAAAATCATTTCCTAGGCTTTTCCGCCTTCCTCTCCAGGCGCACTCGATCCCCTGGGTACCACAGCGTTTCTGCGTTAGTAAAAATATTACAGGAGTTCACGATCGGGAAACCGCAGATTCACATTGCTTTAATCTTGCGCAACTAGCCTTTTGAGGCTCGTGTGGGCTGTACTGGGCAGCCGAGTTGGCACGAAGCCAATGGGAGGATTCAAAATATATGCGTAACGTTTTTGCAACGCTGCTTACGGGATTATTGCTGAACCCGGGGATACTGCCTGCTGCTCCGCCTCCGGCGAAAAGCGTCTAGACAGCCACGGCGATCAAGCACCTTGTCGTTATCTTTCAGGAAAACGTCTCCTTCGATCACTATTTTGGGACCTATCCGAATGCGCTGAACCCGCCGGGAGAGCCTGGATTCCACGCTGCCACAGGCACGCCCACCGTGAATGAGTTTAGCAACGCGCTTCTCAGCAACAACCCGAATTTGAATCCGCTCAATCAAGCTGGCGCGTCCAACCCTTTCCGCCTGGACCGTTCGCAGGCTGCGACCAATGACCAGGATCACGGTTACACGCCGGAGCAAGCCGCTTTTGACGGTGGGTTGATGGATCTCTTTCCGCTCAACACAGGAGTTGCCGGCCCACCGCCGGGCGCGCCGCCAATCGCCGACACGACCGGCTTAGTCATGGGGTATTACGACGGAAACACCGTCACGGCGTTGTGGAATTATGCGCAGCACTACGCTATGAGCGACAACTCATATGATACAAATTTCGGTCCATCGACTCCCGGCGCCATCAATCTGGTATCCGGCCAAACGAACGGCGTTACGGAGAACTTAAACGGCAGCGGAGCGGTCGTAAGCGACGGAAACGGCGGGTTCACCATCAATGGCGACTCCGATCCGGTGGGAGACGTTTGCTCTACTTCGACCGGCGAGAACGTACAATTAGGCGGACAGAACATCGGCAATCTGCTGAACGCCGCGGGCGTGAGCTGGGGATTTTTCGAAGGAGGCTTCAACCTCAGCGTCGTAAATCCGAATGGAACCACCGGCTGCAATCGAAAGACGACCTCGGCGATAACCGGGACGCTCAAGAACGATTATATTCCTCACCATCAGCCATTTCAGTACTACGCTTCGACCGCCAACCCCACGCACGCCCGGCCGAGTTCCGTCGCACTCATCGGCCAACGAGGCGACGGTGCCAACCACCAATATGACACGCTCGATTTCTTCGCAGCAGTCCAAGCCGGCAACTTTCCAGCCGTCAGTTTCTTGAAAGCTCCGGGATATCAGGACGGCCACGCGGGCTACTCCGATCCGCTAGACGAGCAGAAGTTCGTCGTGGACGTGATCAATTTCCTGCAAAGCCAGCCGGAATGGTCAAGCACCGCCGTCATTATCAACTACGATGATTCGGACGGTTGGTACGACCATCAGTTGGGCCAAATCGTGAATACGTCCGCGGTAGCTGGCGTCGATGTTTTGACCAATGGGTCGTGCGGTTCCGGTGCCACGGCGCTGCCGGGCATCGATCCCAACACGCTTCACGCGCAGGGACGTTGCGGATATGGTCCGCGGTTGCCCTACATGGTCATTTCACCGTGGGCCCGGCACAACTTCGTGGACCACACGATGACGGATCAAAGCTCGACCATCCGTTTCATCGAGGACAATTGGCTGGGTGCGGAGCGCATCGGACAGGGCTCATTCGACGGCATCGCAAACTCGATCAGCCAAATGTTCGACTTCAAACAGACTCCCGACAACGAGCTGTTCATCCTGAACGATAAGACCGGAGAAGTTGAATTTTCTTCGTCTTCGAACTGAGTCCTAGACCCTTCACATCCGCGATAGAGGACCAAGGCACGTGCGGCGAACCCGCGCACGTGCCTTTGTCGTTCTAGCGTGCTATCGTTCGCAACTCGGGAAGCCGCGTGATCACACGAAGAAAATTCCTACGCCATTCGGGTCTAGCCACCACCGCGCTGCTGATAAACAAGCTACCAGCGTTCGCCCAAGCTCCGGCGGCCAAGCCTGACACGCTCGACGCCAGCACACTAGCCAAGTTCGTCGACGCTCTCCCCATCCCGCCAATCGCGCAACCCGCTGAACCCGGACAAAGCTCCGCGAATCTGGCGGTCAAGGTGCCCTACTACCGCGTGGCGATGCGTCCTTTCGAGATGAAGGTCCACCGCGACATGAGACCGACTCGAATCTGGGGGTTCAATTCGTCGTTCCCAGGACCGACGTTCGACGTCCGGGCCGGACAGGAGATTGCGGTTGAATGGGTCAACGAGCTTCCCGAAAAGCACTTCCTTCCCATCGACCACAATCTCGGCGGTGCCGGCTCGCATCAAGCGGAAGTACGAACCGTAGTTCATCTTCATGGCGGAAAAGTGCCGCCGGAAAGCGACGGCTATCCGGAGAACTCGATGGTCGTCGGGGAATCGACGGTGTGCCACTACCCAAACAAACAAGACGCCGCCATGCTCTGGTATCACGACCACGCCATGGGCATCAATCGCCTCAACATTTACGCCGGCCTGTTCGGTGTATTCATCATCCGTGATGGCATCGAAGACTCACTGAACTTGCCTGCGGGAAAATATGAGGTTCCGCTGGTGATTTCTGACCGCTTGTTCACGCCTGAAGGCCAGCTCTTCTATCCCATCTCTGGTAAACCAAATTCGCCATGGATGCCGGAGGTTTTTGGCGACGCCATCCTCGTGAACGGGAAGTTATTTCCATATCTCAACGTAGCGGCGCGCAAATATCGATTTCGTGTGCTGAACGCTTCCAATGGACGTTTTTACCATTTGTTATTCGCAAACGGCGCTTCGTTTTTGCAGATCGGAACGGATCAAGGATTGTTGCCCGCGCCAGTTTCGCTAAAGACGTTGATGATTGCGCCGGGCGAGCGGGTGGATCTGGTCGTGGACTTCAGCGCCCATCGCGGCGAGGAGATGGTTCTCAAAAACGATGCTTTCGTGGTGATGCAGTTCCGCGTATCGGACGATAAAGTAGGCGATACGAGCGCGCTCCCGGCGGCCTTGCGGCCCGTACCAAAAATTCCGGAATCACAAGCGGTGGAAACCCGCGTGCTTACTCTTGACCAATACGTGAACCGGGTTGACGAACCTATTCTTATGCTGCTCAACGCCAAGTACTGGCACGAGCCCATTACCGAAAAGCCTGTACTGAACACGACCGAGATCTGGACGCTGATCAATCCCACCGATGATTCGCACCCCATCCACCTTCACTTGGTACGATTTCAGATTCTCGATCGCCGCCGATTCGACGTTTACACTTACACCAATAGGCACCAGCTGAAATTCACGGGTCCGCCCGTGCCTCCGGATGCTTCCGAGGCCGGTTGGAAGGACACCGTGCGCGCCGACCCCGGGATGGTGACGCGAATCATCGTTCATTTCGAAGGCTACGCCGGCCGCTACGTCTGGCATTGCCACATCCTCGAACATGAAGACAACGAAATGATGCGTCCATACGAAGTAGTTGCGCCGGAGTAGTTCAATTGATTTCCGCCATGCGTGATTCTTGCCAGGTATGTTGGAATAGGATGGTGCCGAGTGCGGGAACCGCCCAGCTGCAATATTCCGGCCTGTAAGCCACTTCGGTATGCTAGGCCGTCGAAGCCTGAAAGGTGCGGGCAGGTGTGTTGCGTAGCCCGGAATACGTCAATGTGGGTGCTCCGCAGGAGCTAAAACTCACCGACGGACCCGGCTCGCTGCAAGGAAAGTGCTTGAAATCGTGCCCGTGGCAACTCGTAACGAATCGTCCGCATTCCATCTTCGATTGGTCCTTCGCCGACAAGCACGAATTCGCATTTTTCCATCACACGAATTGAGGCCGCCAGTCCAGGTAAAGTGTGGGCAATGACGGTCTGCACATCTCGGCATTGAAATGCCCAGCCAATAAGAGTTCGCACGGCCTCCGTGCAGTATCCATTCCGCTCATGCGCTTCCAGCATGCTGTATCCAATCTCCACAATTCCATCTTTCGGACGACTTTTGAAGCCCGCATTGCCGACCAACTCGCGCGGGTCCCGGCGAATGCAGAACCACAAATTCCAGCCGGCAACGCTCGGCTCCGCTCTCTGCAGCGAAGCCAAAAAGCTCCGTTGAGAGTGTTCATCATTTAAGGGCGGAGGCCAGCTCGTCGGTTTTGGTACGTTGAGCAATCCAGCGAATGCCGACAGATCGCCGATCTCCGCCTGCGCTAGCTCCACTGTGGAGGCCACCAGGTCCAGGCGAGTAGTGGATAGCCGGAGGTCTTGCATGTTTTTAAGGCATTCTAGCTCATTCCTGCATGCGCCAATACGGGTGAGTTGACTCTGTTCGCATCTAAACATTTAGAGATTTCCTCACGAGTTATGGGCAACTCGAAAGTGATTCCACTGGCCTAGTGTGTCGGACACCGGTTGAGGGGCGGGGACTCAGTTGAAGGCGGGATGGGGAGCCTCCTTGGTTTGCTTCTGAGTCAGCGCTCGTGCTGAGCTCAGCTTTTTCTACCAAGCGCTCCCCTAACTTATTCATTCAAACAAATTAGGCACTAAGATCCACCGTTATAGCTCTCACTTGCGTCAAATAGACCGAGGGAGTCTATTGATCGCGTACTTATTCGCGAATCATGGTCGGACTTGCAATTTCGCTTATATCGCCTGGCGTGTCTCAACGCTTCGCACTCGTATGATCCGTGGGTTCAGATTGGATTAGCATCTTCTAACCAGTTTTTCCCTCCAGTTTCAGGGGAGACCCGACCTGTCCACGTTCGTCACCCCGGCCGCGATGGGAGCGGGCCAGAGCCGTTATTCCGGTTCGCCACGAGCCGATGGCAGTACGCAGTTTATTGATGTTGGAAGCCGCAGTAATTAACGCCAGCGCTGACAATATGACGCTGAAGCCAAAGATTAAAGCGGAGATGGTCAGCAGTAGGTCGGGGACATACCTGCGCTGGTCGGTCCTTCGAAGGCCCATCTTGCCTCGAGGACGCCCTGCGGAAGTAAGCGTAGAGGTCGCCATTGTCCAGCTTTAGAACACTTATAAGGCAGATGATTCTCTGAATCTGTTCTATTTTGCACAGCCTTAAGAAAAGGACTGACCAATACACCAGAAGAATTCCCGAGACTGTGAGAGAAGAAGATCAGATAGCTGGCAAAGGGTTGTCAGTGCTGGGTGGCCGGTGCCTGGCAAGCGCTTACTAGAACAGTGGATACCTAAGATGTCCAGTTATCCGACGCGATTTAGAACATCGGCGGAGCTTTGCGAAAGGGATACATTGGCAGTATTGGACCGAAATCTGGCAATTAGTTTGTTTGGTCGGCAGCAACAACCGTTTCAGGCACGAGCTCAAGCAGACTTGCTTTGACGAAGTATGCATTTGCATCTATGGACCCAGCTGGACCGGTGTGGACGAATCGAGCCGATTCGACGGCCTCGGCCGGGAGGTTGACATCCTTGCCGGGCCCAACGAACTTGAAGACAGTGCTGCGCGCAGGAATTCGGAAAGTGATTGACACCTGATGAAGAGCCTGACCTGAGATTGGACTGACCGTGAGAACTGCGGAAATCTCGTGATCTGAGTTGTTGGTGAATGCGTACGATTGCTTCGGCACGTGAACCTTTTGGTCCGTCGCGACCGAGAAGATTTTAAAATTACTGAATGTGAATCGCCGATAGTAACGCCTCTTGCTTTCCACATAGATCTCAGCGGTTTTCGGAAGCCACAGTTGTTGCTCGTCGATCCGGAATTGCACTAATGCATAATCGATCGAAATATGCTCCTGCGTTAACTTGACCTCCGGAACCGGCTTGATTAGTTCTGATTCCAACCGCAACACCTGAAAAGTGCCGGCATCAATCATGACCCGGCCCTTGAGGGGAACCGCATAAGAGTTCTTCCCAACGAAGTAACGGCGAATGTGGTTTGGGCGGTCCAGCCGCTGCTCAAAGTGTACGATCCAGGCTGGTCTTCCTCCGAACTCCCGCAGGCCTTCGCACTCGAGATTGAATCCGGAGGCGAGCCCCGGATGAAGGATAAGGGCCAGTGCCGGTATGCCCATTGTCGCGATCCCGGCGGGGAAACTAGTAGGGGCGATGCTTCCGCTCCGGTATTCTTCGATCCCGAAACCTCCGTTGGCCGTCCGCGAGACAACGACGACATACTCAAATGAGCGGCTCTCAGGCCCGCGGAGTTCACCGTCGGCCCGTACCGCGAAGTGCTCGACCTGCTCGGTCGCACTGAATCGATCGAGGTTGTTCACGAACTCCTCCACGCGTTCTCCCACTCCCTTCAAAACCAAAGGTAGCGGACATGCTACGTTTGACACGACACTAGGAGCAAAATCGTTTTGGCTCAGAGCTTGAATTGCTTTCTCGGCGTCCTCGCGCGTGGTGGTCGACAGAGCGGGAACCGGAGGAGAAAAGTCAAAGACCGCCGCCGTCTGAGAAGATTCAGGCGTCATGGTCATAAAAACAGTGACGGAGAGCTGGCGGGCGGTGATTTCAAGGATCTGTCTAGCGGTTACGAATCCGGGAGCGATCACTTCGACGATATAGCTTCCTGCCCCGACGTCGATGAAATTTACCCGTCCGCCTATATCCTCGGTGTTGCCTACGACTTCAGGGCTTTCAGTTCTGAGCAGACGTATCGTTGCGACACCGCTAAACTTCTCACCGTTAGGGAGCTTTAGGCGCACGTCGACAGTGCCATGAAATTCGGCTGGCAATCTGGGCTCTTGCTGCGCTGGCGTACCCCACGCGAGTATTACAAGCGAGAGTGCGAGACTCAGACGACTGAAATTCCGGCCCACGGGGCCTCCGCGAACATTGTGTCCCGAATATACGGCGAAAAAACTTCTGTCCGCGCCGCCGGATCGGGACGCGTTGGATGGAATCGTTCGGATCTGATATCTAACTGATTCCGTCAGAATATGCAACAGGTAAGCATGGTTGCTAAGTCGCGACAACGATTCGGCGCGCCTCACAGCCTAGTACAAAACCGCCTTGCGAGTGGCAGGTTATTGCGAGAGGGCCGGTTGTATTTGGTTTTTTTCACCAAGAAGTGCGTGCGCCGCTGATGGCGGTGCTCTCCAGCATCACCGCGAAAACTCTAAGTCAGAAGAAAGTCTCCGTTGACGAGCAGGTGTCGGGTCTGCGGAAGTTCATAAAGGAAAACCTGCGAGACCTTCGAGCGCTAATTGCAGGGAAGCACGGAAAGCGCGCAGTCGTGGGCTGGAGCTAGCAAAGCACATCGAGTCGATTACGCTCTTCCCTGAAGGGTGGAGCGGATTAAGTACAAAGACCAGTGGAAACTACCGGCGATACTAGTGGTGCCGAGGGCGGGAGCCGCTCCCAACTGCAATATTCCGACGGGTAATTCCCTTTGAAGGATTTTTCACACGCGCGGCGTAGCAGTCTGGCAAGCAAGGCGGCGGAAATGGAGTAGCAATGGTGAGGCATTTCCTCCGCCCGCGAGCACTGGTTTGAGGACGAATCGGCGCAGAGGCAGTCCAGTTACTGGACTGCCATCCGGAAGGAAGTGCAATGAAGACCCCGCAGGAGGGCCCGCGTCCAGGTCGGGGCCGGAAGCCTATGCAGTAATCTCGCGCAATAGAGATCCGTCGGAAACTCATCGAATGGAAGCAGACTCCCGAATCGTCGCGGCCATCGCAATGTCCTGTGGAAGCGTAGTTACCCGAACCGGGGCGAAAAATCCGTCAGTGTCAAAAACGTCGAGTCAATCCTCTCCACCAATTTCCCATTCTCTTCCGATTTCGCCTTCACGCTCTTCCACTCCGGATCGTCCTGGAAGGCCTTCCAGTTCGCTGCCGCCGCTTCCCGGCTCGGGTGCTCGAGAATGTAAAAGAAGGTGCTGCTTTTCACCGGTTCTTCCAGCGCAGTCCAATACGCAACGCTCTTGATTCCATGGTCCGCAAAAAGCTTCATCGTGTGGTCCCGGAAGCGGGCTACCAGATTCTCTATCTTTCCGGGGACCACGTGATAAATTCGCAGTTCATACACCACAGTTGATCCTCCTTTCGCGCCACCAGCGAGTAGACACCAAAGGTCGGGTTACTGTTGATAAATCGTCTTTTCACAAGTAATCCGGTGGGCTAAAATCCAGCCCCCTTCTTGCCCCGGGCCCTGCCCTGTCTATATTGAAGGTATTCTAGGTTCCAGCCGACGATTAGTCTCTGACAAGCGTTCAGCTTGAGCGTATAGTACGGCCTCAGCCCTCTCCACCAGCCCCAGCAGAACAAGTTCCGACAGGCCGCCACCAGGGGGATTACAAACATGGGTCTATTTCAACCGAGCTATTTCCTGCACGCCGCAAACATCCTGCTGTTGGTAGCGTACAGCGTCCGCGACATTCTCTGGCTGAGGTTGTTTGCGGTGGCGGCTTCGCTGATAGCGCTACCGTATTTCATCCTTCAGCCGGAACCGCTGTGGGAGCCAATCATTTGGAGCAGCGTCTTTGCTGCGATCAATTCCTTCCAGTCTTGGCGTGTTTTTGTCGAGCGACGCCCGGTTAAATTGACGCCTGAAGAGGAGGGAATTCGCCGGCTCGCCTTCCCGGATTTGCCGTCTCGGAAAGTCCTGCAGATTCTGAGTATCGGAACGTGGACAAATCTGGAAATTGGTGAGCGAATGCTGGAGCGTGGCAAAAGTGTTGAGGCGATCTCAGTCATTGTTCGCGGGAAAGTGCGGGTCACGAGAGATGATCGTGTGTTCGGGGAACTCGTCGCGGGCCACATCGTGGGCTCAGCGCTTCTCTTGAGTGGCGTCACATCCGATGCAGATGCCGTGGTAGTAGAGCGTGTCCGGTGCATGCGATGGGAGGTTGAGCCGCTCGAACGCTACCTGGCCGCCAATCCCGAGACGCGGATTGTCTTGCAAAGGTATCTCGCTCGTGATCTGGCCGGAAAGGTGTTAGCTGCTGCCAAACTTTAGACTCATCTAGAGGCCCACCCGCATTCCGTTCTTGGTTAGTGTTCGGAATAACGAATAACAGGGATGAGGATTATGAGGAAAATCGCCAACTCCTCTAGTCGGGACTTAAGCTCGTTTCGGTGGCCTGCCCATCGATTCAGCGGCACTCGTTTCTGTGCTATCCCGAAGCCAGCCATCTGTCAGTTTTGACACTTACGAATTTTTACAGGGCAAGTAGGATTGCAGTGGGTGAGGGCGGCTCGGGCGCGTTCTGGGCTGGGACCAGCTCATTTCTCCTTATGGAAAGCCCCTCCATCCATCAAAGTTCGATCGGGCGTGGATGATCGCAATCGCCATGCTGGCCGTATTAGCGGCACTTCTATTCTTGAGTGCCTCACGTGAGGCACAGGTCTCGCAGAAAGACGTCAGAGAGTTGCGGTCCAGGTAGGTGCGAACATGCTTGCTTTTATGTCAGTCGAACCTTCATTACTCGCAACATTGCTGTATGCCGTTCAGGAACTCATCGCAGCGGTGGTGCTCGTTGCCATCCTTGTAGCTATCATAACCGCTTTCCTGGCCATCGTGGTTTTGCTGCAAGAGGCTGGACGCTCGGGGATTCGTTGGGGGAAACGGTCTACGCATAGTCACGATGGTAACCGTCCTAGCTCGACAGTTTACCCGCTTCCGCCACGGCAGAAAATCGCGTGAACCACCCGCAGTTTCTGGCCCTGGTGGCTCCATATCGTCACCGGGCGCTAGAGCGAGTAACGTTTCGGCCCAGAAAGTAATCTGTCCGGTTTGCAGCGTCAATCCGGACTTAGCCTAGATTCGCGACGGACGAAACGTCAGTCTACAAGCTGCGGCAGAATTGTCTTTGCGAGGGACAAGACCTGTTCTTGAAATTCAAGAGTCACACTTAGCAGGCCGTCGGGCTCAATTCCTTCCATCCGAAATAGTGGTCGCATTTCCTGCAGGGCCGCGTTGTTACCGCACCACAATGCATAGAGGCGGCGGTACGCCAAATATGGCTCGATTTTGCCAGCCACAAGGTGTTGGAGTACTTCTCTAGCTGCTTGCCTGCTTGTGACTCTGCGATGTGTGACTTTTGAAATAGGAGACATTGCGGCCCAATCCAAAAGGAGAATCCATCATAACCGGAAAAGTCAAATCGTCCGAATTCCACCTGGACCCTAAGTCCTGCGTTAATCGAGCATGTGGATTCGTTTCGCCCGGGATAATCCCTCTTGAACGGAATTATCGCGATTGCTCCCAGATAATCGAAAAGCCTACTTGGTTCTCATGCGCTTTGGCGTGACAAAAAGCGCTAACGCGAGACCAAATCGCCGACCGGCTCGTCCAGTATTATGTTTAGCTTCGGGCTCTATATAAACTGGACAGCGCCAATCATTCGATGGCTGCAGGCTTGTCCGGCAACCGGCCCACTATGGAGAAGCCGATCGCAAAAACCAGCACACTGAGGACAATCACCGCGAATATGACCGGTGCCAGATTCTCCGCGCCCGGAACCCCGTATTGCATCGGAAGCGTCGCTAGCACTCCGGCAGCAAGACCGCGAGGGATGGCGGCACTGAGGAACCAGAATTCCTTCGTTCCCAGTCCCATGCTCCTCGTCGAGAGCAGCACAGCAGGAACCCGCATTACCATGAGAAACAACAAGCCAACGGCCGCCAAGGAAATTTGTTTCAGGTCCGTCGGGAACATCAGGCCAATCAGGAAAAAGAAAAACGACTTGATCAGAAACGCCATCTGGTCCTGCATGACCCGCGTTGTCTGCGTTGCAGTCAACTCCAGTCCATGGGCACCCGGGAACAGGATTGGCACGATAGACGAAGCGTTACCGATTAGAAGCGACGCCACTAGCACCGCCATGGCACCATTTCCCTTGAAGTAATCGGTGATGCCGTACAGCGCAAGCATTGAAGCAAGAAATATCGTATATCCGTGAGGTTTGTCCCGCATGGAAGGTATTCCGGGGACAAGCAATGCAGCGGCAATCATACCTAGAGCCACCCCGACACCAAGCTGTCTGGCCAGGGCAATGAACGGACGAGAAATGTCCGCACTGCCGCTCACGACGAGGTCGAGCAGTACCATCGTTACAATGACACTGAGCGCGTCGGTTGCGGACGATTCGACCTCTAACAAGCGCGCTATTCTGGAAGGCACCCGAGCCATGGCCATCGTTGGCATAATGACAACCGAACTGGTACCGCCGACTATGGCTCCTACCATTACCCACGCCAACGGCGGCGAGGGGCGCACATAACCGAGTTTTGTTGAGAGCCAAAAGAACCCACAGGTTGCGATTAAAGAAAAAAGAAATCCTGACAAACCGAGAAAAATACCGCGCGGCGCGGCCGCCGCGACTTCGGTAAGTTGGAGACGAAACGCTCCACTTGACAAAATGACTGTCAGGGCGATGGCTCCAAAGAACGGGATGCCCGGTCTAAGTAGACCTGAGGGGATAAGTCCGGACGTGGGGCCGGCGAGAATGCCTGCGATCACCAGCCAGACCACGTCCGGCACGCGCGTCCGCGCGAAGATGAACTCGCCAAGAGCACCGAGCAGGAGGATACCGGCAATCTCAACCACGACCCGGGCAACAGGATCCATTTCCACCTTCCTTTCGGTTGGTGCGTGCCTCCCCGAATGAGCTAGCGAGGTTTATAACACGAACTCTGACGTTAGCGATGAACTGTGGAACGCAGTTCAGGCTCGGCTCGCATTCGTGAACCGCGCGTACAGCGACAGCGGCGCGAGGGCTGGACTTCTGCGGAGCCGCGCTGCCAGCAGCAAGTATGTTTTCTCGGGGCTGCTAAAGTGCGGAGAGTGCGGCGGAGCCATCACGATTGTATCGGGCAAAGGGCGCACGCACCGGGCTGCGTTCTACGGTTGTCCGGCGCACGAGTACCGAGACACCTGCAAGAACGAGCGCCGCATTCGTTCCGACCGGCTTGAGACGCAATTACTCGGGAAGTTGCAGCAGGCCGTCCTTTCGCCCGAAGCGATTGGAATGGACGGCCCATCACTTCGGCAGGCGATCACGGAACGCAAGGCGGAAATCTCTGCTTTGACCGCGAAGTCGCTCGGGCGCGGGAAGGGCAGCGTCCACACGCAGATTCGCGACCTTCGGAAATTCGTTGAGGTCAATCTCCAGGGCCTGCGTGAGCTGCTTTCGTCCGGCGATAATGCTCTCGCAATGCGAATGGAACTCGCGAAGCATGTTCAGGAGATCGTGGTCTCGCAAGAAGAAGAGGGCGAGATTAAGTACAAGAGGAAATGGGACTTGCTAGGTGACACTGCGCAGTTGGGATGGTGCCGAGGGCCAGAATCGGACTGGCTACGCCGGCCTTTTCAGGGCCGCGCTCTACCAATGAGCTACCTCGGCACGGGAGCAGCTTAAGATTCTACGGAAAAGATGCAGCGCTGAAAAGGGAAAACGGTCCTTTCTCGGTGCGCGGTGGCATGGTAGCGCGCTTAAGGAGCTGGGAAGCGCGAACCGTTAAACGGAGGTCAGATCCAGGTCTATTTCATAGACTGGTCGAATTCCTTCATCCAATCTTTTTTCTTTAGCACCTCGCGCGCTTTTGCGCCATCGGGCGGGCCGACAATTCCGTCCTTCTCCATCAAGTCAATTAGGCGGGCAGCGCGTCCGTAGCCTACTCGCAAGCGGCGCTGCAATGTGGAAGTGGATGCTCGTCCCATCTCGCAGACAACGCGCACGGCTTCCTGGTAGAGATCGTCGTCGACTTCTTCGCCGACTTCGGCTCCTGCGCTGCCTCCTCCGAACGCGTCCTCCTTTGGCGGCTTGAGCAACTCTTCGTTGTAGATGGCTTTGGCTTGTTCGCGCCAGAAATCGCATACCGCGCTGACTTCAGATTCGTGTACGTACGGTCCGTGAATGCGGTGAAGTCGCGATGAGCCTGCGGGCAAGTACAGCATGTCGCCTTTGCCCAACAGTGATTCGGAACCGTTGGTATCGAGAATCGTGCGCGAATCCACTTTGCTCGCGACGCGGAAAGAGATGCGCGCGGGGAAATTCGCTTTGATTAGTCCGGTGATTACGTCCACCGACGGACGCTGCGTGGCTAGTATCAAGTGAATGCCAACCGCACGCGCCATCTGCGCCAGGCGAGTGATGGATTCTTCCACGCCGTTTGTATCCACCATCATCAGGTCGGCCAACTCATCGATGACGATCACCAGGTACGGGAGCGGTTTGTGCTCTTCTTCCTCCGCGTTGTCAAAAAGGGAAAGAGACTGGCCCTTCTCAAAAGTGCGGTTGTACTGCTCGATGTTGCGCACGCCGCGTTGGGCCAGAAGTTTCAGGCGGCGCTCCATTTCGCGTGTGGCGTTACGCATCACGTTGGCGGCCACTTTCGGATCAGTCACCACGGGAGTGAACAAGTGAGGAATATCGGCGTACAAGCCGAGTTCAAGCTGTTTCGGATCGATCAGCACGAGCTTGAGCTCGTCCGGCGTAGCTTTATACAGCATGCCCATCAGTAGGGAGTTTATAAAAACGCTCTTGCCGGTTCCGGTCGAGCCGGCGATCAGCAAATGCGGCATTTGCGTCAAATCGCCCGCGCGAATTCGTCCGATGAGGTCCTTTCCAAAGGGCAAAGTAAGTTTCGAAGGGGAGTGGCTGAATTCCGGTGATTCCACGATGTCGCGCAAGGCGATGGTTTCGCGATAGACGTTAGGTACTTCGATTCCAACGGTGGACTTGCCCGGGATGCGTTCGATCAAAATCGATTCTGCTTTCAACGCCAAGCAGAGGTCATCGCCCAGCCCGGTAATCCGGCTGTACTTGATCCCGGCCTCGGGTTTCAATTCGAAGGTGGTAACAACGGGACCGGGATTGATTTGGGTAATGTGACCGGCCACGTCGAATTCGGCGCACTTCTGTTCAATAGCGCGCGCGCATTCCTTCAACTGGCTTTCGTCCATCTTCTGGCCGCGCTCGGCCATTTGCAGCAGCGAGCTAGACGGAAGTTTGTAGATTGTTTTTCCGTGAGAAATTTTTGGTTCGCTCCCACTTTTCTTTGGCGGCACGACTCTTTCCAGCTCATGGAATTTGATTACTGTGGGCGCGCGGCGAGAATCTTTGGCTTCGTATTCTGAGGCTTCGTCCGTTTCATTCAGGTTCTCAGCTGCCGGCGGCTCTTTTGCCGAGATTCGCTGCTGCGCAACCGGCGGACGTCCCGCAATCTTGATTTCCTCAACGCGCTTTCTGAGGCGAGACGCTTCGCGCTCCTCGCGCCATTCGGCCAGCCGCGCCATCCATTTTCCCAAAATACCATCCGTAGTCATGGGCTTCTTCAGCCAGTGCGCTGCCGCGTGGAGAGAGAAACTTGTGGTCAGGAACAGCGAAGTGAGGATCAGGACAATCGAAACCAAATTGGCTCCGAGCGGATTCAGCGCCGCGCTCAAACCTTGCGCGAGAACGCTGCCCAGCAGTCCTCCGGGAGGCAAAACCCCGCGCACCTCGGGCATGTGTATCAGCGTGAGCTCAGCCGAGAGTGAAAGCAGCAGCGTGGTAGCGCCGGCGAGCTTTGCCACCGGCGCGTCGATGAACTGGCTGCGGAACCAGCGCATGGCCACGAGGAACATGCCGACCGGAATCAAAAACGCGCTAAAGCCGCAGAATTGAAAAAATAGATCGGCCATGTGCGCGCCGACCGGACCGATCCAGTTGCGCGCCGGACCAGCCCCGGCCGGAGCAGCCGACACATTAAACGATACGTCGTGCGGAGAATAAGAGAGCAGGCTCAGCGCGATCAGGAAAGCGAGACTGAGCCCCACAAAACCCACAAGCTCGTTGAAGCGTTTATTTTCGGTTGGCGACAGGATACGCACAAGCTCCCCTTTGCATTAAGTACCCGCGCCGCGCACAGCCCGAATATACAACTTTCAGAATCGCTGGCATAGAGCGGCTCAGCCCGGACCTTAATAAAGTCCACGCTGCTGACAGTGGGGAAGGCTCACGCGTAACAACCGAGCGGCGCGGGCGCTATCGCGCGAAGCCCAGCGGGAGGAACGCGAGCAACAAAATGACTATACCAAACAAGATCCGGTAGTAAATAAAGATCTTCAATGTGCGTGTTTGCAAGTACTGCAAAAAGAACGCGATGACCAGGTAGCCTACCATGGCCGAAACTGCCACGCTCACCGCCAGCGTGGACATTGGCAAGTCGAGCCCGCCGGCGCGATGAGCGTTTATGAGTTTGGGCAGTTCCTTTGCAGCGGCACCCGCGATCAGAGGTGTTGCCAGCAAGAACGAAAAGCGGGCAGCGGCTTCTCGCGTCATGCCGCGAAAAAGTCCCACGGAAATCGTGATTCCGGAGCGTGACACGCCCGGGAAAAGGGCCAGTGCCTGGCCGGTGCCGATGGCAAGGGAGTCGCCCAGCGAAGTCTGCTCGATGTGACGATCAAGCCTGCCAGCATATTCCGCGTACCACATCAGCGCCGCGATTGCGATCATGGCGCAGGCAATGGGCACTGGATCGCGAAGGCTCTCCTCGATTCGATGCTCGAAGAAAAATCCCACCAAAGCGCCGGGAATCGTGCCGGCCACCAAATACCAGAACAGGCGCCGGTGGTGCATCACTTGATGTTCCGGCGCGCGCTTCGGATAGTGGAACCCCAGGCCGCACAGGGTCAGCTGCACCCACTCACGAAAGAAATACAAAACGACCGCGATTAGAGTTCCCAGATGTAGCGCTACGTCGAACGCGAGGCCGGGATCAGGTAGGTGTCCGCGAGATAACCAAGGGATTAGGATCAGATGGGCGCTGCTGCTAACTGGCAAAAACTCAGTCAAGCCCTGCACGACGGCCAAAACGATAGCTTGCCACAGTAGCATTTCTATTTGCTCTCTTTCGACGAACTCGCTGACGGAGCGATCGGTTTTGTCATGGCGATAGCGTCGCGTCCGCCGGGATAATATCCTTTTCTAACGCCGGAGTTACGATATCCATGCTTCCGCCAGAAGGCAATTGCGGATTCGTTGTCGGTTGCTGTTTCGAGACCTACTTCGCGCACGCCATTAGTGGCGAGCCTTCGTTCCACTTCGCGCAAAAGGGTAGAACCCGCGCCGGCCCTGCGGAATCGTTCCAGGACGTCGATGGTTACGATGTATCCTCGAGATCGTCGGCGCGCGCTGATACAGAATCCGGCGATTTCGCCCGCTGTTACGGCTACGACGCATTCCGCGCCAGGGAACTGAATATAAGCGCGCATGTCCCGCTTTGAATAGGCAATCTCCGCTGGATAGCACGCCTGATCGACCTCATACAAGCCGTCGAAATCTTCGGGCTGGTAATCGCGCAGTGTGAATTTCACAGCGGTTCTTTCCCCGGGGAAACTATACTTCCAAGATCACCGGCAAAATCAGCGGGCGCTTCGACGTTTGCTTATTGAGGAACCGCTTCAAATCTGCGCGAATTTTTTCTTTAATGACGCTCCAGTCCGTCTTCTCTTCCTGGCTGGACTGCTCGACGGTCCGCAGAATCACATCACGCGCTTGTGACAAAATCTCAGCGCCGTCTTCGGAAGGCAGGAATCCGCGGGTGACGATCTCCGGGGCGATTTCCATTTTCCCTGTGTGCTTATTGATGGCAATAATGGGTACCACCACGCCATCTTCCGAGAGATGCCGGCGGTCGCGAATCACTACATCTTCGATCTCTTCGAGCGAGCCGGAATCCACGCAGACTCGACCTGCCGTGACCGGTTCACGTTTGCGCGCATTGCCATCGGCGGTGAACTCAATGGGCTGCCCGCTCTCGATGAGGAAAATCTCCGACCCTACAGCGCCCAGTTGCTCAGCCAGAGCCGCGTGACGAAAAAGTTGCCGATACTCACCGTGCACGGGAATGAAATATTTGGGCTTCACAAGTTGCAGCAGGATCTTCATCTCTTCCTGGCTCGCATGGCCCGATACGTGAATGGGCGCCGACCTTCCGCCCTCGTAATACACGAGCACGCGGCGTCGGAAGAGATGATCGATCATGCGGAAGATATTCTTTTCGTTTCCCGGAATGATTCGCGCGGACAGAATTACGGTATCGTTTTCCGTGATGTTCATCAGCCGGTGATTATCCACTGCGATCCGCGAGAGCGCGGAAAGCGGTTCCGCCTGCGTGCCGCTGGCTAGAACTACAAGCCTGTGCGGATCGTAGGTTTTGATGTCCTGGGGTCGAACTACGCTGCCGTCGGGTATACGGAGTTTCCCAAGCCCATGGGCTATCTCGACGTTGTCCACCATGCTGCGGCCGACAAATCCAACTTTTCTTCCGACCATTCGCGCAATGTCGATCACTTGCTGAATGCGATGAACGGAGCTGGAAAAGCAGGACACGACTACCTTTTTCGGGGCCGCGCGAAATAACTCTTCCAAGCGTACGATTACGGCGCGCTCGGATGGCGTGAATCCAGGACGCTCTACGTTGGTGCTGTCACTGAAGAGCGCAAGCACGCCTTCTTGGCCGTAGCGCGCGAATGCGTGTAGGTCGAATGGCTTTCCATCGACCGGCGTAGGATCGATCTTGAAGTCCCCGGTGTGAATGATCACTCCGACGGGCGTTCGCACGGCCAGTGCCACGCAATCAACGGTGCTGTGCGTGACGTGCAGATACTCAATCGAGAATGGTCCGATTGTGGTGGTCTCACCGGCTTCAACTTCGATTAACTTCGCGCTCTCAAGCAGGCCGTGCTCTTCCAGTTTTTTCTTGACGATGGCGAGGGTGAATTGCGTCCCGTAAATCGGCACGTTCAAATCCGCGAGGATGTAAGGAATCGAGCCGATATGGTCCTCGTGCGCGTGAGTCAGCACGATGGCTTTCACCATGCGCTTGTTCTGTTTCAGGTAGGTGATGTCGGGGATTACGATGTCCACGCCAAGCAATTCCTGTTCGGGGAACATCAGTCCTGCATCAATCACAATGATTTCATCGCCGAAGCGCAAAGCGAGCATGTTCATGCCGAACTCGCCCAATCCGCCCAGCGGAATGGCCCACAGTGATCTTTGGCTCAAATCTTTCCGGCTTTCTCGCTCAGTTTGCGCGGCAGGATAACTCTTCTTTTCTTAAGTGACCTGTAATCGTATCACACGCGATAGTCAGAGAGTTGGTAGGATTGTTCGAGGGAGAAAACCGGTGGTGCGATTGCGGAAGACACATCCATACGGGGAATTCGAAGGAAGCGTCCTTTGCGGACAGTCGCTCTGGTGAAAAATGCGACACGCGAGAGCTGAGTGAGTAATACAGCTTGGGTTCGATTTGCAGGGCTCGTGCTGGCGATCGGGATTTAGACGAACCCTCAGCTTTGCGTTAATCCGACCGGCCACCAGCAAATAATCTCGCAATCGCGACGAGCACAATCGCGCCTACCGTCGCAGCAGCCAAGCTTCCCCAGAATCCAAAAGCTGCGATACCGAGCCGCTCAAAAATCCATCCGCCGATCACAGCGCCAATCAGCCCGAGGATTACGTCCACCACGCATCCGAACCCGCGTCCGCGAGCGACGGTTCCGGCCAGCCACCCGGCAATCAAGCCGATGAGGAGCCACCACAGAATCGAATGCGTCTCGACATATACAACTACATCTCGCTGGGTCACCGGATGCTGCAGGCCCGCAATCCATGCCGCGACAATCGTCATGCTCGAATCTCCTTTTATCAAGACTGGCAGAATATGTAGCCCAGGGATTTGTAAACGAGTTTCGCCGCCAGGAAGTCGGCGGCATGGTATCCGGGACGGGGAGCAAGTTCCGCGACGTCCATGGCCACAATCTTCTTGTGGTCTGCCACCGCACGCACGAGCGAGGTCACTTCATGCCAGTCCAGGCCGCCGGGCTCGGGAGCAACGGTCGACGGAACCACCGAGGAGTCGAATCCATCCAGATTGATGGTGAGGTACACGCGCGATCCCAGATCCTCAAGAACTTTCGCGATCCAGGCTTTTACCGGAGCGCGCACGATATCCTTCGCCCAATAAACCTTGGTACGCAAATGAGGAATCGCTTTTGCTTCCGCTTCTGAAAGTGCGCGAATTCCCACTTGAACGGCCGGGCAGACTTCCACCACGCGCCGCATGGCGCATGCATGGCTGGCAGGATTCCCTTGATATTCATCGCGCATCTCCGCATGCGCCCCGATGTGCAACACGCAGAGATCCTTGAACTTTTTTGCGGTCGCGGAAACCAGCGGAGGCGTCAGACCGTGTTCGCCGCCCAGCGCGACAGGGAACTTGTTATCTTCGAGCAAAGCGAGTTGCGCAGTGAAAAGCTCGCTCATCACTTCACTCAAAGTGCCGTCTTGTGTATCGATGGGCGGCTGCGTGGCGATGCCGATCTCTTTGTATGGTTCCAGTTGCAGTTCTTCGTCGTAAAGTTCCATGTGGCGGCTCGCTGCGATGATCGCAGCAGGACCGTTGCGCGTGCCACGTTCGTAGGTCGTGGTGCGTTCCAGCGGAACAGGAAAGATCACCGCGCGCGATGTTTCGTAACTGGAATGTTCTTCCGGCAGACCGCCGAAATTGTCCGGCGGCATGGGAGTGTATCGTGACATAATGCGGGCGCCCCTTGGACGTATTGCAGATTTTTCTTTTGCGTCGGACTCATTTGTAATATCAATGAGTCCGCGACAGCAATTTTCTGCTCCCGAATCTCTCGGGAAAGATACATTACCTGCGAGGGCGATGAATGGCAAAGAAAAAGGGAGTTACGGGGCGCATATTACACGACCCGATTGAAGACCGCCTCACTCCCATCTACCCACTGGACCTTTCGCGCATCCGCACGATCGACGACATGGTTCGCGCCATGGGCCAGACCGCCTACACCGCGCGGCAGATCGGCGATGGAGCGGACGTTCTCGAAGCCATGGCGCGGGATAAGGACTGCTTCATCGTATTGACGCTCTCCGGCGCGCTTACGGTTGGCAAAATGGGCCTCGTTTTTTGCGATCTGGTTGAATCCGGCATGGTGAAAGCGATTGTGTCCACTGGGGCGCTAATGGCCCACGGTTTGGTGGAAGCGACCGGCCGCTCTCATTTTCGATATGACTCGAAAATGGACGACAACCAGCTGTTCCTGGCGGGATACAACCGCGTCTATGATTCGCTCGAGCCCGAAGTAAATCTCGACGCAGTAGAAGTGGTTGTCGATCATGTCCTGCAGCGTTGGGATCCAGGAGAAACCGTCTGCAGCTGGAAGTTGAATCGTCGCATGGGTGAATATCTGCAACAACACGCGAAAGGTCGCGGCATTCTGAAGTCGTGCGTTGAACACAACGTCCCGGTTTTCGTTCCCGCCTTCACCGATTCCGAGCTTGGCATCGATTTCGCGTTGTACCAGCGGCAGCGCAAGAAAGAAGGGAAGCCTCCGCTGCGTTTCGATCCTTATTTGGATTTTGAACATTACGCCTCGACCATGCTGGCCACCAAGCGCATGGGCATTTTCACCATCGGAGGCGGTGTTCCGCGCAACTGGGCGCAACAGTTCGGAGTGTATGCCGAGCTTCTAGCACGCCGCGGTTATGAAAAGATTCCGCTGAAGCGTTACAATTACGGCCTGCGCATTTGTCCCGAGCCGGTAAATTGGGGCGGCCTTTCCGGCAGCACCTACACCGAGGCCGTGTCTTGGGGCAAGTTCGTTCCGATCGAAGAAGGCGGCCGGTTCGCCGAGGTCCTGGACGACGCTACGGTTGCGTTGCCGCTAATCGTCGGCGCCGTTCTCGAACGGATTGGATACCTCAAGCCAGATCGAAAATCGAGCGGAGCCGAATCCATGCAGGCCATACCAAAGGGCAAAGTCCCCGGTAAAAGGTAGCGTTTATAGAACCGGCGGCATACTCTGTGTTGGAAGTCGTAGGTCCAGAGGAGAAGTTCGAAAGCACTTCTTCGCCAACGCCATTCTCTGGGCCGATGATTGCATCCGTAATAGTAGGGGCGCCTCACTACTTCTCAGGCGTTCGATTGCCGGTACTGGCGGGATCTGCGCTGCTAGCGACCTGGCCTAAGCCCCGAACAGCTCAATCGTCTTCGCCAATCAGGATGGCAGCGGCCAGCACCGTGGTCCAAAGGCCCCGTTTATCGCCGACAGCCGATTGGGTGATATTCATCGTGCGCACGATTTTGTTGGATATTCGGTAGACCTCTTTTTTCTCGTCCCACGAAAGATCCGGATCGAATTCGACATTCAGCGTGGTCGCGAGCATTTCCGCAGCAAGCTCTTCGGTGTATTCTCCCGCGATCTCTTCACTCTCGCCAAATGAATGATGTTCGGACAGATATCCAAACATGGACTTGTCGGCTGGTAAAGCCAAACCGACGCCGGCTGCGATCAATCGATGCGGCTCGCGGGTTTGGTTTTCACTGATCACGGTGAAGGCGACCTGGCCGGGCTTTATATGCTTCAAGCCCTCGCTGCGAGAAATCAACTTGCAGTAGGGAGGGAATATCGAAGAAACGCGAACGATGTTGCACGCCGCAATTCCGGCGTTGCGCAGTGCCAGCTCGAAGCTGGAAAGTCGCTCGCGATGTTTTCCAACCCCTTTTGTGAGGAAAATTTTCTTCGCGACGAACGCCATGTGCCGAGTTGCGGTTCCTCCACTCGATTGAGTCGGAAAAATCTAACGCGCTCGGAAATTAACAAGCGCACGCAGCTAAGTCAATCACTAATTGAACCTTCGCGGAATGGTAAACCCGGCGCACGCGCGAAATATTTCATCCAGGTTACAAGTTAGCGGCTGAGGTTGCGTTCGCTTTCTTGGTCGGCAGCCTTCTTGATTGCGGCGAGAGCTTCCGGCGGCTCAATCTTCCAGTTGCCGTTGGCCACGGAAGGAACGGTTTTCGTTCGATCGAGGGAGTCCACCAGTAGTTCGGAGATTTCCTCCTTCGATTGGTACACGATGGGCAATCCCTGATAGATGGAATATCCTCCTCCACCGGTATAACGATAATTGTTGATCGCCACCCGCAGTTTTTGATCCGGCGAAAGCGGCGCCTGGTGGAATGTAAGATTGCGGATGCGCTGGCCGACCGGCTGAGTAAGATCGATCACGTAGGAGACTCCTTGCGCCGAGTCCGCGTTATACCCCGGCAAGCGAAGTTCCTGTCCCGCGGGCACCGGCCAAGCTGGGAAAAAGCTGGCCGCATGCTCGAGCGCACCCTTCAGTTGCGCGCCAGTCATTTCAACCGTGTAAAGTTTATTCTCGTAAATATAAAGCGCCATGGCCTGTCGGATCGTCACCGGGCCGGCCGGAAACTCCACGCCGGGATAAAAAATCGTTGCCATGGAGACATCCGCATGGCCCGCTTCCAGTTGAACTTTGTGAACTAGGTCAAGCAACGGATCACCCTGATAACGACCATACTCGCCGCTTAAGTTCTCTTTTGAAGTTGCAATCGGGGTGTCTAAATATTTCTGCACTTCGGTTTGATACGGCTCCATCAGCTTGGTGATTTCCGGATCAGGCTGAACCTGGGAAGTTACGGGGATGGTTTGCGAATGCTTGGCCTGCACTTGCCAAGTCCCCTCGGGCCCCCGGACCATTTTCACTTCCGCGCGCGAAAGAGAAATACCCCAGTTCTTGGGCTGCGACAACAAAACCCCGTTAACAACTTTTTCAGGAAGTTCTCGATGGGTGTGGCCGAAGAAAATCACATCGATGCCAGGCTCCTGCTCGGCGAGCTCCCAAGCGGCATTCTCCACATCCGTGTGCGCCGGCGCCATTCCCGTTTCGGGATTCCGGTCGATTCCCGAGTGCATGATCACCACCAGCAAATCCACTCGCTTGCGGACCTCCGGAATTACGGTTTTTGCAGCTTCCACGATCGATTCGAATTCATAACCTTGGTAATTTGCTGGAATTTCCCAGCGCGGGACTCCAGGGGTGACAAAACCGACGATTCCGACGCGGATTCCCGCAACGATCTTGATGTCATACGGGCGGATAAAAGGCACTCCCTTTGTGTAGGTTTGCTTAATATTTGCGGCCAGCCAGGGGAAGTTCGATTCGCGCTTGGCCTTCCACATTTCGTCGAGTCCAAAATTGAATTCGTGGTTGCCGACAGCCATCGCGTCGTAGTGCATCGAGTTGAATGCGGCGATTTCGGGATTTGGCTTGGCTGTATCCTTCCGGGCGAAATAGTAGGCAAATGGCGTGCCCTCGGTCGTGTCTCCGCAATCGAGCAACAGTGCGTCGGGGGCGTCGGCTCTGGCCTGCCTCACCAGCGTTGCGATCTTCGCTAGGCCGAGATCGGCGGGACGATTTTCGTAGTAGTCCCAAGGAACGATATGGCCGTGCGAGTCGGTGGTATCGAGCAACGTAATGGTCTTAGTCTGCTGCGCTAGTTCGTTCTGCGTTGCCCCCGCCGCGCCGCCAACCCAGGCAGACGCAATAACCGGTTCGCTATTCTGCCAGTTTGAGAAGAACGCTCCAGTCAGCGAAAGGACGAATAGAACTGCAACGGGAATCACACGCGGAGTTTTCATTCTGCACCTTTCGGCTGCCCGTCTGATCGCGTCGCCATCATAAACAAGAATGCAAATTTTTCAACACGTGACATCCCAATAAAAAAGAGGACTCGGCTTTACCGAGTCCCCTTGCATCGCTCTCTGTTGTCCCGCGTCTATTTTAGAAATCCTACGGATAGTATCTGTACGGATAAGGGTACGGATAGTAAGCGTACGGCGGCGGCGGGTACGGATAAGGATAGGGCCGCACAACCGGTCTGGGGCGCGGCCTCGCGCTCGGGGCATAATCTCGCGAACTCACCGGTCTAAACGCCGTCTGTCCGTGCACGGTGGACACCGTAATGGGCGCTTCGAGTTTGAAAGTCATCAGAGATTCAGGAGGGATGATTGTCGGTCTACCCGGCGTCGCCAGCACTCCTATGCTGCCGGCAATAAGTCCCACGCCAGCGCCGATCGCTGCCCCCGGGCCGCCTCCCACCGCGGCGCCGATTCCAGCGCCGACTCCTGTGGTGGTTATGACGCCCAGCGCGTATTGGCCGGTTGGTGTTTTGTTGGTAACGCTAATCAGAGAAGTCTGAAGGTCAATTAGCTGACCATCCACGAATGTCAGCTGATCTAACGCAACGGCCAGTTTCGAAGGCGTTTTTTTAGCGCGTCCTGCCTTTTCGGCTGCCGCCACGCGTCCGATCACAGTCTGACCGCGCCTAGCGACGACCAGGCCGTCTACTACCAGCGGTTGGGCCAGCGTCATAATGACTGAGTCACCCGGTTTGTTTCCGTCACTTGACAGCCATCCAGTTGTGCGCACCTGGATCACCGCGCCGGCGTCCAAAGTAATCGTCTCGGGTACCACGTAATTGCTGTCCGGCGGAGGAGCCTCTCGATCATCCCTCCGCTGGTCTGCCGGAGGCATTGGCCCGCCGCGGTCATCGGGAGGAGGCGCAGCCTGATCCTGTGGTGGCGCGCCTTGATCCGGAGGCGGATTCATCTGGCCTGGCTGCTGTTGCTGATCCTGAGGCTGCTGCTGGTCTTGCTGTGCCGACACCGGAACCGCGCCGATGCAAATTCCAAGTGCCATCGCGCTGATCGCCAGCTTGGTTTTTATGTTGCGACCCAGGTGGCTCGCAAAGTCGATCGCCATAGTTGCTCTCCCCGAACTCCTAGCTATTTCACCAGAAAAACTTTTAAAGTTCCGCTAATCATCTGTTCGCCTGCTACTAAAGATGGCGAAGCGGTGCTATGAGTTGCATCCCAAGGTATATAACACGGTTGTTTCTAGAAAGTTTCGCCCAGAAAAGAGTCGAGTGTGGGTCACGAGCCTTGCAGTTGACTTTCTTTGGCGCAAAGGGGGATACAGGGAGAAATGGTGTCGGCTATGGCTTTAAGCTCTCGAAGCTGCTGCGGCACGAAGTCTGGCCCAGCCTCGGAAGGCGAGCCTCCTTTGCGCGATACCTGAATCACGCCTATGACCTTTTTTTCGAACAAGATCGGCACGCTCATAATCTTCTGTATCGCGACTCCACGCTTATCCTCTGATATTGGAACGGCCTCGAAAACCGATGAGTGAGGGACTCCCGGGAAATGATTCGTCATTTCAGGGCGTTTTTCCCGAGCCGTGCGCACGGCCAATGAATTCGAGCTGGTCATGGGAATTTGGCCCATGCCCTGAAGATTCTCCGGCATCACGAATCGCAGGAATCGCTCATCCGGCATGGCTACCAGGATGGCCACTTCATGTGGTTGTACTACGAAATGTTTCGCGATCAGCTCAACCGCGCGGTGCATTCCCACAAAATTGCCGGATGCGCCGCTGCGCACAATCTCATTCGCCCATTTCTTCAATTCGTTGATAAATTCGTTAGGCATTTCCGCGCTCTTTGGCGAGTCTAGCACGAACGTTTCGTACGCAAAGGCCGTGTCAGGGCCGTGTGTTGCATTCATAACGATAGCCGGACAAGGATTATTGCCTGATCGCAGATTTGACTGCGGCCGCAAAGAACCATTTTGCCGTCGCGCGTTCTTGCAAACTTCTTCGCGGCTGCATATACTTTATATTGTCTATAAAATATTTCGGAGTGTGCATGTCGGCCGCAACGGCTGAATCCAAAACAAGTTATATCCTGGACAAACTGCAGTCCCTCAGCGGCGTAATTCCCATTGGAGCTTACCTACTCGATCATCTTTGGTCGAATAGCTACGCCCTGGTAAGCGTCGATAAATACAATCAAGTTTCAGGCGACCTGCAAACCGTTCCGTGGCGCATTGCCGTCGAAGCAGCAGTGCTTTGGATACCCCTTCTCTTTCACAGCCTTTACGGTTTCTATATCTGGTCGAAAGGCAAGTCCAACGCCTTAAGCCATCCCTGGATGTCCAACTGGATGTACGTCCTTCAGCGTTGGAGTGGGTTGATTGCTTTCGTGTTTATCGGCTGGCACCTTTACACCGAGCGTTTCGGCGGACATGGCGTCACGCGCTATGCGGGCGTGGCCGAGGACATGGCCAACCCTTGGTATGTGGCCGCTTACGTGATCGGAGTGGTCGCCTGTTCGTTTCACCTCGGCAACGGACTTTGGAATTTTGCCTGTAAGTGGGGAATTGCGATCACTCCGAAGGCGCAACGCGCCGCTGGATGGTTGGGCGCGGTGGTGGGAGTCTCTTGCACGCTCGCGGGTATCGTGATCGTCCTCGGATTTCACTACGCTTGGTTTCCTCTTGGTGGCTACGTTCAATGACGCAACCTAAAATCATCGTAGTGGGCGGCGGTTTAGCCGGCCTGATGGCGACAATCCGCGTGGCGGAATCCGGCGTTCCAGTTGATCTATTTTCCATCGTTCCGGTAAAGCGCTCGCATTCGGTGTGCGCCCAGGGCGGCATCAACGCTGCCAAAAACTTGAAGGGCGAAGGCGATTCCACCTGGAAACATTTTGACGACACGATTTACGGCGGCGACTTCCTCGCCAATCAGCCGCTGGTAAAGGGAATGTGCGAAGCCGCTCCGGCGATCATCGACCTGCTCGACCGCATGGGCGTCATGTTCAACCGCACGCCGGAGGGCTTGCTCGATTTCCGCCGCTTCGGAGGCACCCTTTTCCATCGCACAGCTTTTGCCGGCGCAACCACTGGCCAGCAATTGCTTTATGCACTCGACGAGCAGGTCCGCCGTTTCGAGTCCGAGGATAAAGTCAGGAAATTCGAGGGCTGGACTTTTCTGTCCGCGGTTCTCGATGACGCCGGCGTTTGCCGCGGCATCTGCGTCATGGATTTGAAGACGATGGAGATCCGCACGTTTCCTTGCGATGCGGCAATATTTTGCACGGGGGGAATCGGCGCGGTTTTCGGCCGCTCCACGAATTCCGTGGTTTGCACCGGCTCGGCGCAGTCCGCGCTTTTTCAGCAAGGCGTGTACTATGCGAACGGTGAGTTCATTCAAGTTCATCCGACGGCGATTCCCGGCGAAGACAAGTGCCGTTTGATGAGCGAGTCGGCGCGCGGTGAAGGCGGACGCGTTTGGGTTCCGAAGCAGGCCGGTGATACCCGGAGCGGAAAAGATATCCCGGAGAGCGAACGCTTTTACTTCCTGGAAGAATGGTATCCGAAGTACGGCAACCTGGTTCCGCGCGACGTGGCCACCCGCGCCATCCATAAAATTGTTTATGAAATGAAAATGGGGCTGCCCGGCGAGCCCGCGGTTTATCTCGACGTCACACACATCCCACGCGAAGTTCTCGACCGCAAGCTGGAAGGCATTCTGGAAATTTACGAAAAGTTTGTGGGAGTCGATCCGCACGTCGAGCCCATGAAGGTCTTCCCGGCGATGCACTACACCATGGGCGGTTTGTGGGTTGACAATGAGCATCAAGCCACCAACGTTCCCGGCATTTATGCGGCGGGCGAATGCGAGTACCAGTATCACGGCGCCAACCGGCTGGGTGCGAACTCGCTGGTCTCCTGCATCTACGGCGGAATGCTCGCGGGTCCCGCGGCTGTGAAATATTCGCGCGGACTGGAAAGCGGATCCGAAAGCATTCCGCCTGCGATTTTCGAGCGCGAACGCGTTCGCCAACAGGACATCGCCGACGCTCTGCTGAATCAGCACAAAGGAACGGAAAATCCAATCACAATATGGCGCGAGATGGGCGACATCATGACCGAAAATGTCACGGTGATCCGCTACAACGCAAATTTGGAGAAAACTCTGGTGAAGCTCGATGAGTTGAGCGAGCGATTCGCGCGCATTAATTTGCAAGATCGCACACAGTGGGCCAATCAGACTCTGAATTTCGTGCGCGAGCTCGGGAACATGCTGATCCTTGCAAAAGTGATCACCCTGGGCGCGCTCGCGCGCAACGAGACTCGCGGCGCGCATTACAAGCCGGACTTTCCAAATCGCGATGACGCCAATTGGCTAAAAACCACGAAGGCTCGCTATCACGGCGGCAAGATCATTCTCGACTACGAGCCTGTGGACACATCGCTGTTGCCGTTGCGTGAGCGCAAGTACACCGCGAAATCGTAAGGAAGTGAGATCGTTTTAAGAGGCACCATGGCAGACAAAACCTTCATCGTCCGCATCAAGCGCCAGCAACGTCCGGATGAATCCGTACGCTGGGAGGAGTACGAGCTGCGCTACCGTCCGCATATGAACGTGATCATCTGCCTGCGCGACATTGCGGAAAGACCATTCACTCGCGGCGGTGTGGAATCCACCCCGGTCAGCTATGACGCGAATTGTCTGGAAGAAGTCTGCGGCGCTTGCGCCATGCTCATTAATGGCACGGCGCGGCAAGCCTGCACCGCGCTGGTCGATGATCTGGAGAAACCGATTCGCCTGGAGCCCCTCACAAAATTTCCACTCATTCGCGATCTCGTAGTGGACCGTTCGAAAATGTTCGAGGACTTGAAGCGCACGCATTGCTGGATTCCAATCGACGGCACCTACGACATCGGCGAGGGCCCGCGCATGGCACCCTCGGTGCAAGAAAAAGGCTATCCGCTCTCGCGCTGCATCACCTGCGGGAATTGTCTGGAAGTTTGCCCCAAGGTCAACCAACGCGATCCGTTCGTGGGCGCCGCCATCGTCAATCAGGTGCGCCTGTTCAACTTGCATCCAACCGGTGCGATGCATGCCGCCGAAAGGCTCCAAGCGCTGATGGGGCCTGGCGGCATCGCCGATTGCGACAACGCTCAGAATTGCGTGAAGGCTTGCCCCAAAGGCATTCCCCTCACCGAATCGCTCGCCGCTGTGAACGGACAAGTGCTGCTTCACGCCGTAAAATCGTGGCTACGCGGCGACTAACCATGGTTGGAGTCCTGGGCATTCCATCAACGTTTTGCCGTTCGCCGGAAATTTGCTCTCGAATCTCCGTTCCGTTTCTTTCAAACGTATCGTAGAATTTCGAGCGCAACCGAGGAGGCCGATGTCCCGGCTTTGTCTGTTTTCAATCTGCTGCTTACTTGGAGGCATCCTGCCACTGCTTGCTTTGACATCGCAATCGCAGCGCATTTCCCAGAAAGCTCACGATCTGCATTTCCGTTCGCTTGTCGTTGATACTCACGATGACACCACCCAGCGTTTGCTCGACCCCAAATTCGATCTCGGCGCGCGCCACGCCGACGGCAGCATCGATATCCCGCGCATGCGCGAAGGCGGCCTCGACGCCCTGTTTTTCTCCATCTATATTCCTGGGACGGTTACCGGACCTACGGCCGTCCAACGGGCGCTCGAACAGATTGAAGCCGTGCGCCGCCAGGTCACTCTCTACCCCAACGCCCTCGTTCTTGCTACCACCGCGGCCGAGATCCGCAGCGCTTTTGCCGCCCGCAAGATTGCCGTGCTCCTGGGCGTCGAAGGCGGCCACATGATTAACGACGACCTGAAAAATGTGGATAAGTTTGCGTCGCTCGGCGTTCGCTATATGACGCTCACGCACATGCTCAACACCGATTGGGCTGACTCCTCGACGGACAAGCCATCGCACAACGGGCTCACCGATTTCGGCAAGCAGGTTGTGCAGGAGATGAATCGCGTGGGCATGATGGTGGATGTTTCGCACATTGCGGATAAGACTTTTTATGACGTGCTGGCCACTAGCCGGGCGCCGGTAATTGCTTCTCACTCTTCGTGTCGTGCACTGGATGACGCGCCACGAAATATGACAGACGACATGATCAAAGCCTTAGCGGCAAAAGGCGGCGTGATTCAGATTAACTACCACGTAGGATTCCTGAGCCAGGAATTTCGCGACGCCGAAAAAGCCGCACCCGACCTGGGCAAAGCAATCGAAGCCGAATCTAAGAAGCGCTGCGGCGACCAAGAAGCCTGCCAATTGATCGAGGCGGATAAAATTGTTCGCGAGTATGTAGAACAGGGAAAGTTGCCGCGCGTTTATTGGACGAAAATAATCGACCATATCGATCATGCTGTTAAACTGGTGGGGGCGGATCACGTGGGGCTTGGCTCCGACTTTGATGGCGCCGACATGCCTTATGGCATGGAAGACGCAACGCATTTGCCGCAAATCACCAACGCATTGCTGGAAGAAGGCTATTCCGAAAGTGACATTATAAAAATCCTGGGTGCTAATACGCTTCGCCTGATGCGGGACGTGGAAGCCGCATCGAAAACAATGGGAGGAAAACCGTGAAGAATTTCCTAATTCGAGTTGCACCGTTCCTGTTTTGCGTCATCCTGTTTATTCTTCCGTGCGCGCTCCACGCGCAAGATCAGCCTGGGCCGGCGATGAAGGCAGCCGCTCCTTCGCAAAAACAGGCAGCCAGCGCAAGCCATGGCGACACCGGCTTGTTGCATCCGGCCATGCTTAAGGCCAAAGCGCCGGACGTTTACGAAGCCACCTTCACAACCACCAAAGGCGATTTTGTGGTACAGGTCACGCGCTCGTGGGCGCCGAACGAAGCGGACCGATTCTATAATCTCGTCAAGCACGGGTATTTCAACGGCGTGGAATTTTTCCGCGTCGTTCCCGGGTTCGTCGTTCAGTTCGGTCTCACCGGTAGCCCGGCCGTCAACAAGGCATGGGAAAACGCCAACATTAAGGACGATCCGGTTGCGCAGACAAACGCCGCCGGCACCATCACCTTCGCTCAGACGGGAAGTCCGAATTCGCGCTCCACGCAGGTGTTTATCAATCTCGGCGATAACGCCGGGCTGGATCACAGCGGCCAGGGCTTCGCTCCGTTTGGCAAAATACTTTCGGGGATGGAGGTGGTTCAGAGCCTCTACAGCGGCTACGCAGACCAGCCCACCAGTCATCAAGACGAAATCACGAACCAGGGCAACGCGTATCTTCAAAAGAATTTCCCGAAGCTCGACAGCATCAAATCGGCGAAAATCACCTCGCCCGCTCCTGAACCGGCCGCCGCACATAAGGCGGCGACTCCGGCGGCCAAGCCCTAAAGCGGCGTTATAGGGTTGTCGCCGGATATAGTCTATAGTCTTGGTGCGTTTTGCTTGCATCATTGGCGCGCCGCACGCAGAATTCATTTTTCGATATTTCCAGGACAACATCGATGACTACGAATCCAGGCTTGTTGCATCCCGAAACCCTGAATGAAAAGGCTCCGGAGACTTTTGATGTAACGTTCTCCACAATGAAAGGCGATTTCGTCGTGCGCGTGAATCGCGCGTGGGCTCCCATCGGGGCCGACCGCTTCTATAATCTGGTGAAAGCTGGGTTTTACGACGACGCGAGTTTCTTCCGCGTGATTCCCGGCTTCGTCGTCCAATTCGGCCTGGGCGCCGATCCCACGGTCAACAAAGCTTGGCGGGACGCGAAGATCAAGGACGATCCTGTCACGCAGAGCAATCGCCCCAGCTACCTGACGTTCGCGACCGCCGGTAAGAACACACGCACCACCCAGCTGTTCATCAATCTTGGCAACAACGCGCAGCTTGATTCCATGGGTTTCGCTCCGTTTGGCCAGGTGACCAGCGGCATGGACGTGGTCCAGAAAATTCACAGCGGTTACGGCGAGGCTCCGGACCAGGGGCAGATCACCAATCAGGGGAAAGCCTACCTGGACAAAAATTTTCCGAAGCTCGACCGCATCAAGTCCGCGACGATTTCCACCCCAGCTTGAAACTCAGTTCCAGAATCACTCACCGCGCGAGCTAATGACATCACTGCGAGACGACCGCTCTTTGAATGATTGGGCGACGTCGCGCCAGTCTGCGCGTACGAGCATCACTCTTCTTTCGTTTCTATCGTTGGTGAGGCTGCTCGTTCAATTCGCCGGGCTCAACCGCTACGGCTTCTTTCGCGACGAACTCTATTACATGGCTTGCGGCGAGCATTTGGCGTGGGGTTACATTGACCAGCCGCCGCTCGTTGCGCTGGCATCGTGGTTCGCGCGTCACGTTTTCGGCAATTCAATATTTGCCGTCCGATTGCTGCCTGCTGTTACCGGCGCGGCCATTGTTTTCCTGGCAGGCTGGATTGCTCGGGAACTCGGCGGCGGGCTGTTCGCGCAATTCCTCGCCGCGTTGGCTATGTTGTTTGCACCGGCATACCTGGCGTTTGACAGCTTTCTATCGATGAATGCGTTCGAGCCTTTGTTCTGGGTCTTGTGCGCCTGGATTGCGATTCGCATCATGCAGGGATCAAACCCCGCACTGTGGCTTGCGTTTGGCGCGGTCGCCGGGACCGGCTTGGAAAACAAGCACACCATGATGGTTTTCGGATTCGCGGTTGTAGCCGGGCTTCTTGTTTCCAGGCAGGCAGGCTTGTTCAAATCGAAATGGGTCTGGATTGGCGGTGCCGTTGCGTTTGCGCTGTTTCTGCCGAACTTGCTTTGGGAAGCGCACCACGGATGGCCGCAAATCGTAGTGGTGCGTAACGCGCAGGATTTTAAGAACGAGCCCATCGGACCACTGAGATTCTTTTTTGAACAGATTCTCTTCCTCCAGCCGATTGAGTTGCCAATTTGGCTGGCAGGGCTCGTATGGCTTTTCGCCGCGCCGGAGGGGAAGCGCTTTCGTTTTCTAGGATGGGCTTACTCGATTGTGATGATCATTTTTATTGTTTTGCACGGGAAAACGTATTACCCGTTGCCGGTTTATCCGATCTTGATGGCCGCAGGTGGCGTCGCGCTGGAACAATTCTTCTTCCGAGCGCACCGACGTCGCGGCCTAGCCTGGGCTTATTGCGCGGTGGTCGTAATCGCTGGTGTGGTTTCGCTGCCGTTCGGCGTGCCCCTGCTGCCTGTGGATACTTTTATCCGTTACTCGCAAATACTGCCCTACTCTCGCACGGTGAAGATGGAGCGCGACGCTACCGTGGCTCTGCCGCAGCTTTATGCGGACATGTTCGGCTGGGACCCTATGGCGTCCACCATCGCGCGCGTGTATCACGACCTTCCGCCGCAGGAACAACAAACCTGCGCCATCCTGGCGGGGAATTACGGCGAGGCCGGCGCGATTGATTATTATGGAACTGCACTCGGGCTTCCTAAGGCGATCAGCGGGCATAACAATTATTTTCTGTGGGGTCCGCGGAACTATTCCGGACAGTGCGTGGTTCTTTTTGGCGAGCGCGCCGATGACTACGCGCGACTGTTTGGAGAAGCGCGTCTGGTTGCGACCATCACGGACCGCTACGCGATGCCGTCGGAGCAAGACGTTCACGTCTACGTCTGCCGCAAGCCCAGCGCGCCTTTGTCCGTGCTTTGGCCGAACCTAAGAATGATCATCTGACCAGCCTGCCATAAACGAATTTCTAGCCTTTTATCTGATTTCCTCGAACAGGGAATCGCTAGTGCTTCGGGGCGTGTTTTGGGTTTCGCGCGGACTCTTCCAGGGCGTTGACGTTGAGGCCTGTGGCGAGCAGGCGATGACCGATTTCCGAGTCTGTTTTCTTGGCAATGGCGAGCAGAACGCATTCACAGGTCAGTATCGGAATCGCACGACCATCGAGCGTGTCGCGGGCGGGTGAAAGCTCTTCGGCATGCTTCAGGACGGTTTGAAGTTCGGCCGACCTCACCAGCGGCTTGCCATCCGGCTGGCCCGCCACGGTTTTCGTGGTCTTCAGCCCTTTTGGCAATTGCCAGAGTTTTCGCGGCTCGCCGCGCTGCTGGTCGTAAAACTGAATCCAGTGGTGCCAGCGCTGCGGACTGATGCTGCAAATCTGCTGAAGAAAGCTTTCGATTTCTTCCTGCTGCTGCCAGAATTTAGAAAGGTGCTCCCAGTTGTAGATGTACATGCCCGCGAGCAGGTCGGCCACCTCCACCGTGCGTGCGGCGCGGCTGTGGGCGAGCATGGTCGCCAAAGTTTCGGCGCGGTCCAGGTCTCTGGTGACTCGATGAGTGAGTGGTACGTTACCGTTTGCTACTTTCGAGGCGTCAGCCGCCGGTGATTTGCTACCCTTTCGGTTCTTGTTGAATAGTGCCATCGTAGTTTTCTTACAGGCCGAGGACGGTGACGAGCTCGCGCACCGACGCGGAAGATTTATCGAGCGCCGCTTTTTCGTCCGACTCTAGTTTGATCTCGATGATCTGCTCGATCCCATTTGCGCCGAGCTTTACAGGCACGCCGACGAACAGGCCTTTAATTCCGTACTCGCCTTCGAGGTAAGCGGCGCAGGGCAGGATTTTCTTCTTGTCCTTCAAAATCGCGGCGATCATTTCGAATACTGCCGCGGAGGGCGCGTAGTACGCCGATCCCGTCTTCAGCAAGTTCACGATTTCCGCGCCGCCTTTTCGGGTTCGGGTTACGATGGCGTCGATTTTTTCCTTGGGCAAAAGAGCAGGGAGGGGAATTCCGGCGACGGTGGAGTAGCGCGCGAGCGGAACCATGTCGTCACCGTGCCCGCCTAGCACAAACGAATTGACATTCTCGACCGAAACGTTCAGTTCGGCAGCGACGAACGCGCTCATGCGCGCGGAGTCCAGGACGCCGGCCATTCCGATGACGCGCGCCTTTGGAAATTTGCTGAGCTTCAGCGCGGCATGGGCCATGGCGTCCAGCGGATTAGTGACCATGATCAAAATCGCGTTTGGAGAAAGTTTGACGACGGCTTCGACGACCCCTTGGATCACGTCGTAATTCGCTTTGAGCAGGTCATCGCGGCTCATGCCCGGCTTGCGAGGAAATCCGGCGGTAATCACGATGATGTCGCTGTTTGCGGTTTCCTGGTAATCTCCGCCCGCAGTGGAGATGCCGGTCGCGTGCGCGTCGGTGCCGAAGATCGGAGCGGACTCCGCCATATCCAGGGCTTTTCCGGCGGGAACGCCATCCAAAATGTCTGTTAGAACCACGTCGGCGAGACCGGCGTCATGAATTCGCTGCGCGGTCGTGGATCCGACGAATCCTCCGCCGACAACGGTAACTTTCTTCCGCATCCCCTAGGCTCCTTGCTCTCTCGTTTTGATTTATTAGCGCGCTGCCACGGACGAGGCTTGCATGTTGTCAACGATGGCGGCGGCGTATTCGGACGTTTTCAGTCTTGTTGCTCCGGGCATCAAGCGCTCGAGGTCGTAGGTCACGCGCTTTTGTTGAATTGTTCGCGCAATTCCTTCCTCGATCAGCTTGGCGGGCTCGCGCCAGCCCAAGAAATTCAGCATCATGACGCCTGAAAGCATTACGGAACTCGGATTGATCACGTTCTTATCGGCATATTTCGGCGCGGTTCCATGCGTAGCTTCGAAAACGCCGCAACCATCGCCGATATTTGCACCCGGCGCCATGCCCAGGCCGCCCACCTGGGCGGCGCAGGCGTCGGACAAATAATCGCCATTCAGATTGGGCGTCGCGAAGACTTGATACTCGTCGGCGCGCGTGAGCACTTGCTGAAACACCGAGTCCGCAATGCGGTCATTGATCAGTATCTTTTGTTTCCACTGGCCGCCGCCGTGCGAGTCCCAGAGCTCGGTTAGGGTTTTCTTGACTTCGGTGGTCACACGGTCTTTGAAATCTTCCGTAGCGTTGTTGAATCCCGGCTCGATCATCTCCGCGATCTGCTCGGGAGTGAGAGCGGCGTTGCCGTCTTTATTTTCGAGAATCCAGCTTTCCCGCTCGGTCACGATGTGGGCCCGAAATTCCTGAGTAGCAAGCTCGTATCCCCAGTCGCGAAAGGCGCCTTCGGTGAACTTCATAATGTTGCCCTTGTGAACCAGCGTGACCACGCGGCGCCCTTCCTCGAGCGCGTACTGGATGGCGCTCCGCACCAGGCGTTTGGTGGCAGCGGGCGAGATGGGCTTGATACCAATGCCGGAATCCGCGCGGACTTGCTTGGTGGTATCCTTCAACATCTCGAGATTCAAGAAGTCGATTAGGCGCTTTGCGGCCGGCGTGCCGGATTGCCATTCGATTCCGGCGTAAACGTCTTCCGTGTTTTCGCGAAAGATGATCACGTTCATCTGCTCGGGATTCTTAACCGGAGAGGGAACACCTTCGAAATATTTCACGGGGCGCACGCAGGCGTAGAGGTCGAGAACCTGGCGCAGCGTCACGTTGAGCGACCGTATGCCGCCGCCCACCGGAGTCGTAAGCGGGCCCTTGATGGCGACGCGAAAATCGCGGATGGCATCGACCGTGTCGGCGGGGAGCCAGTCGTTGAATTTCTTGAACGCTTTTTCTCCGGCGAAAACTTCCAGCCATTCGATTTTGCGCTTGGCGCCGTAGGATTTTGCCACCGCGGCGTCGAAGACTTGTCGGGAGGCTCTCCAGATGTCCCTGCCGGTGCCGTCCCCTTCGATGAAAGGGATTATCGGCCGGTCGGGGACGCCGAAGGCGTGGTCGGAGGTGTACTCGATGGGTTTTCCGTTAGCCGGAACAGCGATGCCGTTGTAAGTAGCTTTCAATTCTTTATAACTCCGTTTGGGTGATCCAGCGTGCGCGCGAGGATTGCTCGATCAGCAAAATTGGGCCTCTCCACATTAACACAACCTCGCGCCGTCTTGAAGGCTGCTGAAGGCCTGAAGGCGAGTAAAAGCTAAATCAAAAGGGAATTATTGTGCGATCGCGAACCACCGACTACTCATATGGTTACCGCCTTGCAAGCTGAGCCCACGCATTTTCGAGGAGGCTATGATTACCTGTACGGGCCACCAGGATGCCTGGTTGGATTTCACGTCTTCGGCTGAGCGTGCCGCTCATAGCGGCCGGAATAGGCTTGATTTATCTGCCGAAGATCACGAAGTGAACGTCGGACTGCCCCTTGCCTTTCACGTCGTCCAGCCCGTAGCCGAAGGCGTCGAAGAATTTTGGGTTGGAATCCCGGCGAATGGTCACATAGTCGCCGAAACGGCCCGTGCCGATGCTGCTGGAGGTGGTGATGTAAACCAGGAAGTCGCCCCAAAATCCAACCACGTGATTTTCGAAGTTGCCGTTGCCGCCGTACTCGAGCGAAAGGCCGATTTCGCCAGTGTTGGACGTGAATAGCGCGGGATAGGCAAATGCATAGTTGCTATTCCAGATCTGAACTTGCTTTTTGAGCGTGGGAGTCGAGCTGACGTCAAGCTCCACCATCTCGACGTGAGGCATCGGGAAATTGTTGTCCGTGCCGGCACTCCATGCCAACCAGAGATCGTTTCCCGCTCGGGTTCCGCCGATCACTGCAGAGCGCGGAAAGCCGCTGAGTTTGGTCATCCAGTTGGTACTGTCCGGGGAAGGCGTAGTCGAAGAGTAATTCATGTTGGACCAAGAATTTATGGGCACCACGACCCAGGAGTAGTTGTTCGAGGAATCCGGCCAGGAGAATACGCGTATCCCGCTGGTATGTTCATGGCCCGCCCAATAAATTGTGGTCAGCGGACCTTGCACCAGATGGGCACCCCAATCCGAATCCAAGCTGGCCGGATTGGTATAGCGGAAATTGATGGTGCCTCCGGCGGCAAGCTCTTTGAGTGGAACGCGGACCACCATGAGTCCGCCCGTGCCGAAGGCGTCAAAGCTTATGTAGAGATTGTTGGTTCCCACGGCTAAGTCGGGATAATCCATCCATTGGGTCCCGAGGTTGAAGTCGGCCGAGGTGAGGTCCCAGTATGTCCAGGCAGTCATCGCGTCCGTGACGATGTCCTCCGGGCGGGCCACGGCCAGCCTTTGCAGGTTCCCCGCCGGTTGGCCATTCACCGTTGCACGGCGGAACTGCATCAGCCACACAAAGCGGTCGATGCTGGGCACGTACTGCACGACTTGGTCACAACAGAACCCCCCGGCGACTTTGTTGTTGAAGATCGTGGTGGGATTGAGCTTGGTGAAGGTGCTGCCGCCGTTGATGGAATAGACCGCGTCTGAGTTGGCGGTGATGAACACAACGGTCGGTCCAGTCTTGGCGATGGTGGCACTGGCGCCGCTCGGCTCCGTGGGGTAACCGGTACCGGCCATGTCAGAAATGCTTTGGTTCAGGACGAACTGAACCGACGACGGCGGCGGAATGGACGGCTGAGATTGTTGCCCGACGGCGCCTGTGGTTGCGTTCTGAACCTTGGTGGGGGCTGATGGCGTGACTGCGACAAAGGGTCCAATCGGAGTGATCCATCCGGGTACGTCGGCATCTTCGGCGGTCAAACTCGGGCCCGCCGGGGGGAACGGTCCCTTGCTAGTATTCGGCGCAATCGATACAGCCAGGCTGGTTGATGAGCCGGGTGCTGCCGGCGGAAGTTGCAACGGGCCGCTCAGCGTAAACGGAAAAGTGGCGGCGCCAACTTGGTAGGTTCCGCCCACCGTCAGCGTGTATTGCGCGCCGGGAAAGGCGTTGGGATTATTGAAGGTGGCAAACAGAGGCGTCATGGCGCCTTCGTTGTTGATAGTCCCAAGGCTGAAAGGCAGCGAAGGAGAAACCAGGACGGACCCCATCAGCGAGAGAGAGGTTATCTCTACGTGCGTGGCTTCGCCGGTTCCGTCATTGATGATCGGAATTCCGGTGGTAATGGTGGTGGAATTTAAAATCGCCGCGCCCGGCGTTCCCAGCACGAGCGTCACCGGATCAGATTGCGCATAGGCCGACTGCGCTAGGGCAAGTCCAATGCAAGAAGCCAGTAGGAGAAGAATTATGCTGGAGGTCAGCCGCTTTCTCGCAGGATTTCCAGGTAGCGCTGCAGCTGAAGTTTGCTGTTTCATAGGACCCTCCCCCCTGATTCGGATTTGGGCCGATTCTGCTTTTGACCGGGAAGAGCAGGATTGTACTCCGGTGGACCGTCATCGTCAAAAATTAACTGACGTGCGGACCGAGGAATGCGGGTTGCATGTGGCGTGACTGAATCAAGTTCTTGTCAGGATTTTAGCTGGGCTTATCGGTGAACATCAGCTCCTTGGCGCGCTGAGATGCTTTCACCACGGCTTTGATTAAGGTCACCCGCAACTTGCCGTCTTCCAGCTCGAGAATGCCGTCGATGGTGCATCCGGCGGGAGTCGTGACGGTATCCTTCAACAAGGCGGGGTGATGTCCCGTTTCCAGGACGACCTTTGCTGCTCCGAGCATGGTTTGCGCTGCGAGCAGCGTCGCGAGTTCTCGCGACAGTCCCATTTTCACCCCGCCTTCAGCCAGCGCTTCCAAAATAATATAGAGAAACGCAGGACCGCTGCCGGAGAGCCCGGTGATGGCGTCCATGTGTTTTTCATCTACCACGACTGTTTTTCCTACCGCGTTGAAAAGCTTGCTGGCAATTTCGAGATGCTCGGCCGTGGCATATTTGCCTTTGCAGATTGCGGTGATGCCCTCGCCGACCATCGAAGGAGTGTTGGGCATCGCGCGAATCACCGGCACGTTTGCACCCAGGCGCGATTCGAAATAGGTAGATGGGACAGAGGCGGCAATCGAGATCACAAGTTTGTGAGGGTTCAAGGCGTCGTGAATTTCGTCGAGAACGGGGCCGACCGACAGCGGCTTCAGGCAAACCAGGATAACCCCGGCCTTTTCGGCGGCGGCACGATTGTCGTTACCCAGCGTGATCTGGGCGCTCGAGATCGTTCGGCGCTCCGAGCTGCTCTGTTGCACCGTGGCGAAAATTTGGTCAGGGGAGATCAGTCCATGCCTTAGAAAAGCTTCGATCAAAATACCGCCCATTTTGCCGGCACCCAGCACGGCCAAGCAGCTGTTCAAGAATTGCTCCGCCACGATACCTCCGGAAAATCCAAATCCGCGATGCGGATTTGCTTGCGGACATTTTGCCATCGAATGGGCAGAGTCCAGAAGGGAAACTCACTGCGTCCTACAGGGATACGGTCGCGGATCTACCGCATGCACCCGATAGCCTGCGCAACTTATACACCTCACAATCCGATAGCTTTTTAGGAGCCAAAGGCTCGCAAGCGAGAGGGTTAGACGATGAAACGTCCTGCAGGCGTGACACTTCTGGGTATAGCCATCGTGGCCACAGCAGCGATGCTAACTATCTTCTGTGTCGGTGCATTTTTCGTGGCCATCATGGCGATTACCGGAGAAGTTTCAAACGACCCGGTCTCGGCGGCGATCACCGGCATGGCAATCGGAGGAGCCTTCTCGCTTCTGACTATGGCGGGTGTTGTCGCGAGCCTGGCGGCGGCCGTGTTCAGGTTGCAGGAATGGGCGTGGAGTGCGTCCATCGCTTCGATCGTGTTGGCCACCGCGCTTACGCTCGTTAGCCTCTTCGCCTTCCACCGGTATTTTATGATTCCCGAGGGCCTGTCGGTTATTTGCCACCTGCTTGTGATGGCGATGGCTGGCGCGATGCTCGCTTACCTGTTGAGGCCCGGGGTGAGGCAGGCCTTTACTGCGTCGAACGCCTGATCGGCGCAAACCACCTACATCAAGATACATTTCAAGCGTTCCCGTGGGGGTTCGTGCGTATTATCAATGTGCCGAGAAAGGTGAAGTTCCGCGGGCTTGTTCGGCCTAACGCGCCGGTTTAATTGGGCGACCTCGATTCGGGCAAGAAAGATCAGAGGCTGGGAGATCCGCGAACCGACCGCGCAGTCTTGAAATCGGCACGCGCCGCGCGAGGGGATCTTACTCCGCTCGCAACGCTACGATCGGATCCACTTTTGACGCGCGCCGTGCCGGCCCCAGACAAGCCACCAGAGAGGAGATCGCAAGGGCTCCCGCCACCGTTGCAAAAGTGAATGGATCGGTCGGTTTCACTCCGAACAGCAGGCCTTCCAAGACGCGCGTAAGCGCGAAAGCGCCAAGAAGTCCTGCCACGATTCCCATCGCCACCTGCACGAAGCTCTGCCCGAGCACCATTTTCATGATATCCGCTGGGCGCGCTCCGACTGCCATGCGCACACCGATTTCGCGTGAACGCAACGCAACCAGATAGCTGGTTACGCCAAACACGCCAAGCACAGCGATGCCTAGCGCTGCCAGACTGAATGCGCCCAATATGCTGGCGCTAAAGCGTTGTTGCCACAAAGATTCGCGCAGGCGTTCATCCATTGACGATACATCGGTGACGGCAAGTTCCTTGTCAACGCCGTGAATTTTTTGGCCGACGGCTGCGACCGCGTGGTTGGGGTCCGTTCCAGTGTTGGCGATGAGAAAAAGGTTGCGCCAAATATCCTCGCTCACGTTCTGTTGGGTCATGGGCACCCATGCGGCCGGATCGGGATCCCGATCAAGCGCATACATGTGCATATCCGCCACCACCCCGACAATCATTCGTGGCGGCAAACTGGGTAGCGACTCTCCGTGACCAATCCAAATCTGTTTCCCCACGGCAGCTTCGCCGGGGAATTGCTGGTGTGCGAGCTTTTCGTTGATCACCACGACCGGCTGCGAATCGTGGGTGTCTGCATCTGTCACCAAGCGGCCGGCTCTAAGCGGCATGCCTACAGCCTCGAGGTAACCGGGCGTGACGACCGTGTAGCGCACCAGAGGCAACTGCGAGAAGTTGTGAATGCCTTTGGGGTCCGTGCGAGTGAGTGCCTGCAGCCAGCGTGCACCGTCTGTGAAAGGAATCGCCTGGGCTAATCCTGCTTCACGCATGCCGGGGACTTGCAGCGCCGATTCGCGAAGACGCTTTACAAGGCTGGTGATTTCCGCCGGACCCATATAATGTCCCTTCGGAGCGAACAGCGAAAGCGTGAGCCGGTGTTCAGGAGTGAATCCGGGGGCGACTTTCTGCAAGCGCACAAAACTGCGGATGAGCAGGCCTGCTCCGCACAGCGGAACAAGCGCCAGAGCAATTTGGAACGCGATAATCGCTCCTCGTAACCGGCTCGCACCAGTGGAGCAGGTTACCGCCCCGCCCCATCCCAGATTTTCGGCGAGATCTGAGCGCGACACTCCCAACACAGGGACCAATCCAGTGAGAACAGCAGCCAGCAACGTCAACGCGATCGAACCGAACAGCACAGACGCGTCGATTCGAGCGTGTAACCAGGGAATTTCCTGGGCTGGAACAAAAGCAAGCAGCAGACGCACGCCGAGAGGCGAAAGCAAAATCCCAATTCCTCCGCCGATAACAAAGAGCAGAATGGTTTCTATGAACAACTGGCGGATCAGCGCCATGCGGCTGGCGCCCAGGGCCGCGCGCAAGGCGATTTCTCTCCTGCGAGCTTCCAAATGAACGCGCCGCAGATAGCTGATGTTGATGCAGAGCAGCAGCAGCGCAAATCCCAGGGCTCCGGACAATGCGATGACCGGCGCGCGGAATTCACCGGATACCGCTTCGCGCATGGGAATCACCAGCGCTCCGTAGTCCTTGTCCTCGGGATAAAGGCTCGCGAGCCGTTGAGCGATCACATCCATGGCCGATTGCGCCGATTTCGGCGTGACGCCCGGGCGAAGTTTGGCGGCAACGCGATAACCGCGTTGAGAACGTTCGGCGGATGCGGGCGGGAGTTGCGGGAGCGCGGTCCAGACCTCAACCGGATCTTCCGGAGGAAAACAAAATCCTGGCGGAGCAACCCCGACGACGGTGTGACTAGCGGCATTTAACGTAATTTGCTTGCCGGGGAGGGATGGATCTGCGCCGTATGCGCGTCTCCAGAAATCGTAGCTCAGAACTACCCTGCGCTCGCCGCTCGCGCTGTCTTGGGGAGTGAGCAATCGGCCGACGGCGGGGGCAATGCCGGTCGCGGAGAAGACTTCCGGTGAAATGACGGCGGCGCGTACGCGCTCCGGACTGCTCACGTCGGCGCCCGAAGCCGTATAGCTCCAGGGGTGCCAGACGACAACGTCGGAGAAAACAGAAACGCTATCCCGCTTCCAATCGCGAAAGTTTGGAATGGAGACGCTGATCTGATTCAGAGATTGAGAAGTCGTGCGATGTTCCCAGAGATAGACCCACTGGTCGGTGTCGACCGGACCGTACGGTTTCAAAAGAACGGCATTCCCCACCGAAAAGACGGAGGTGACAGCGCCGATTCCAAGCGCCAGCGTAAGAATAACGACGATGCTGTAGACGCGTTTCTTCCACAACAGTCTGGCGCTGTAACGCAGATCCTGAAGGAAATTGTCCATGGATTCTCTCTGCCGGCATTCTAATACTTTACTTGGATTAGACGGCTCGTGAAGCACACTCGTTAGACCGCGCTTAAAACTTTTTGCTTCATATGTAAACCAAGAGCGCCTGAAGCTATCTGAGACTTTGGTTCGTGGGAATCACGGTCGTGGCGAATCGCAAAGATGATTCTTCTAGACCGCGCTGGTAGCAGCGACTGCTCTGGCCGGCTTGGTTCTGTTCTCCAGCAAAGCCAGCTTCTGCTGGTGATCCATGGGCTCCCAGGGGACAAGTCTTTCAGCCAGCACATCCATTCTGCGAAGCACGGTCAACTCTAGGAAAAGCTCCATAAAATCCAAGCCGCGGAAGACCAGAGAGCCGGCCTCCCGCATCTTGTCACTGATCCGGTCCATGTGTGCGGGCATTTCGGTCCAATGCAGGCCGGAGCGGTGGTGATGGCAGAGGTGGTAGCCTTCGTTCATGAAGTTCAACTCATCGCAGACGGTCACGGTATTTGCAAAATAATCCTCGGGACGCTGCGGGTCGCAGAAGGCATGTTGGACCCAAGCGGTGAGCGCCATGATGAAGTTCATGCACAGAAGAGGGACCAGCAGGTACAGAATCCCGATTCTCCAGTTGTAAAGAAAGACCGCCGCGAAAAAGACAGAGTACCGTGCCATTCCCCACAGCATTCGCCTGCTGTTTTTTTCATCGCCTCTTTCCTTAAAGTAGGCGTAGGGGACAATGCCCAGGGCAGTCCAGAAATTGTCGGAAAGATACCAAAGAAAATGCAGCGCGTTGGTGCGATCATAAGCGGTAGACGATACCGTATCGTCGGGCCCGCCGTTCTCTCGATGGTGCAGGCGGACGTGAACCGTGCGATCCAACTCCGGGACGTTGCCGTACAAATATCCGAGGAAGAATTCCACGTAGCGACCCAAGACTCTATCGTATTTATCCGAGAAGTAGCCCTGGGGACGGTGCGCTTCCAAATGTTTCGCGCTGAACATCCTCACAAATCGCTGAAACTTCAGGCCGTATAGCGAAAGATAGAAAGCCAGTACCAGTAGAAGCCGAGGTTTCCCTAAAACAAGTTGGACCAGGAAAATCGGCAGCGCCGTCAGGCTGAGGGAAACCATGATTCGTAACGCGGGAGTGTCGCGCGGGTCGCGCAAAACTTCTTGACCAAGCCGATTGAGTAGCCGGTCGTAGGTGCGGGAGAGAGATTGATAGGCCTGGCGGAACGGGCGAATCTTACCGACAAGCTTGGCCGCCAGGTAGGTTCCGATGGAAAGCACGGCCACCAGCAGTGTGAGAGCGGTGCTTGCCAAAGCTACAAGTATCGCAAAGCACCGAAAGAGGAGCTTGGGGATGGCTCGCAGGCTCGTGGCACGCCCGTACGCGTTTGAGCGACTGGCTTTTGTCGTGTCGCTTGAATCCGCTTCCGTTACAGCGCCTACGAATTGCATGTTCGTCGTTGGACCAATTGGCCGAACCCGTCCGGTATCACGCGCGAAAGAAATTTACACTTAATAAGAGCAAAGTTCCAGCGCCGAACGGTTCCATTTGATACATGCGGCAACCCAAGCGTCGGGTTTAAGGAAGACCTGTCCGAAGGAACGAGCGGCGCAATTCACCTGTTGCTTTCCCAAAGGAGTTATGGCATTCTCCTGTTGGAAACCAAAATGGCGACGAAACAAAAGGCAGACGTCCTGCAGGGCACGCTGGCGTTGATGGTTCTCAAGACCCTCGACGTCCTGGGAACGCTACACGGCTATGGCATCGCGCGGCGCATTGAGCAGATCAGTGGAGATATACTTTCCGTGAATCAAGGGACGTTGTATCCCGTGCTTTTGAGGCTGGAGCAGGAAGGCGCCATCGAGTCCGAATGGGGTGCGTCTGAAAATAATCGCCGCGCGCGCTTCTATAAACTTACACGCGAGGGACACAAGCAGTTAGAGCTTGAGACCCAGGATTGGCAACAAACGGCGGCGATCATCGGTCGGTTCTTCGAAGCCAAAGCGGAGGATTTATCATGAAATCCCTCAGGCGCTTTTTCTCACAGCTGTCTAGTTTGGCGACAAGGCGTGCGCAGGACGAACGACTGAGAGAAGAGATCGAAGGACACATCGTTCTGCAAACCGCCGAAAACATTCGCGCGGGTTTATCGCACGTGGAAGCGCGACGCCAAGCACTGTTGAAATTCGGCGGCGTTGAGGCGATCAAGCAAGACTATCGAGCCAAGCGCGGACTGCCCTTCATTGAAAATGTCATTCAGGATATCCGCTTCGCTTTTCGCAGCCTGCGCCGCACTCCCGGACTTACCGCGTTCGTCGTGATCACTCTCGCGCTGGGCATCGGCATGACTTCGGCAACCTTTAGCATGGTGGACGCGCTGATTTTCAGGCCCTACCCGGTGCCGCATCCGAGCAGCATTGTCACTCTGGTGAGCACAACGCACGATAGTCCCTTCGATGATTTTTCCTATCGCGAATACTTAGACATCCGGGACAAGACGACGAGTTACGTCGGCGTGGTTGCCAACGCGGATATGGAGGCGGTTGGCTTCAGCGCCGAAGCTGGAACCACGCCGCGCATCAAGGGCGGCATGATGGTTTCCGGAAATTATTTTCACGTGCTCGGTGTCGAACCCCGGCTAGGTCGCGGTTTTCGCCAGGACGAAGATCAAGTGCCCGACCGCAATCCCGTAGTCGTGCTCGGTCCGGATTTCTGGAGGCACGAGTTCGCCGGTGACCAGTCCGTCCTCGGCAGAACGATCCTTCTCAACGGCACGAAGTTCACCGTGATCGGAGTGGCTCCGGACCGCTTCCCGGGGATGCTGACGTTCGGGGATCCCGACTTCTACGTGCCGCTGGCCATGGCGCCCGTGTTTACGACCAACCTACAGAAGAATTTTTTTGAGGATCGCGACGATCGCGAACTGAGTGTAAAGGCACGCTTGAAACCGGGCGTCACGCTCGAGCAGGCGCGCAATGAATTAGCTGTGATCGCAAAAAATTTCGAGAGCGAATATCCACAGGTCAATCGCAGCCGTGGCGCTGCCGTATATACCCAGTTTCAAACCCGGACTATCGAAGACGACAATTGGAAATTCGGCGTGATCTTTTTGATTCTTGCGCTGGCCGTCCTGCTGGTGGCTTGCACCAACGTTGCGGGACTTCTCCTCAGCCGTGCCCGTGCTCGCGCGCGCGAAATCGCCGTACGTTTGGCGCTTGGTGCCGGACGCCTCCGGCTCATCCGGCTACTGTTGACCGAAAGTCTGGTTCTCGCGACCTTCGGTGGATTGGCCGGGATCGCTATCGGCTACGGCGTCGTAGAGTGGTTCCACAGCAAGCAGAGTATCGTTTTTGCGACGGAGTTGCCCATGGCGGTGCCGTTCCACATGGACAAGCGCGTGCTGCTCGCATGCGTCGGATTGTCGGCCTTGAGCGCGCTGCTGTGCGGTCTGGCGCCGGCGCTACAAAGCACGCGCGTGGATCTGGTGAGCGCACTCAAGTCCGCCGACGTGGATGTCCCCGTACGCAAGCGCCTGTGGGGCCGCAATATGCTGGTCGTCGCGCAAGTTGCCATGTCCCTGATGCTGCTTACCGCGTCTTTCCTGATGGCCCGCGGTTTCCAACACGACCTGATGGAGGGTCACGGTTTCACCAAAGATCATCTCCTGATGACCCGCTTCGATCCGCGCCTGATTCAGTACAATGCGACTCAGACGCAGCAATTCTATAAGCTGCTGGCCGAGCGTATGCGAGAAACCCCCGGAGTTCAGAGCGAAGCTCTCATGCAGAACGTTCCACTTGGCGTGGACGATTTTGACGGCATGACGTTCGTGCCGGACGGTTTCCAGATGCCGCCGGATCGCGCGAATTTCAATTCCACTATGGATACGATCGATGAAGGGTACTTCGCGACCATGGGCATTCCCATTTTGCGTGGCCGCGCCTTTCTGCCTTCCGATACCGCGGATTCTCCGCGCGTCGCCATCGTGAATGAGCACTTCGCGAAACACTATTGGCCGTCCGGTGACGCGGTAGGCAAACACATTCACCTCGATAGCAGCGCTGGAACGCCGTTGGAGATAGTCGGCGTCGCGCAGACCATCAGGTCCCAAAATATGGAAAGCGCGACGGACTTCGTGTACCTACCGCTGGCCCAGCATCCCGTCGCGCGAATGACCTTGATGTTGCGCTCAAGCGGCGATCCGCTGCAATTGGTTCAACCCGTGAAGGACGTCGTCCGTTCTCTCGATGCGAATCTGCCAATGTTGCAGACCAGGCCGTACGAGGATTTCTACTTGAACCAAGCCGTGAGAGGTCCGCGAATTGCGATCGACCTGGTCGGTAGCATGGGCTTGGTGGGCCTTCTGCTCGCCGTGGCAGGTTTGTACGGTCTTGTCGCCTACAACGTCAGCCGCAGAACTCGTGAAATCGGCATCCGCATGGCCCTGGGCGCGGCCAGCTCAGACGTGTTGCGTCTTGTGCTCGGAAAGGGCCTCGTGCTCGTCGGCCTCGGAACGGTGATCGGGCTAGCGATGGGTTTCGCCCTCGAGCAGCTCATGAATTCCATGCTCTTCAATTCCGGCGGCGTGGACATCCTGGCCTACGCCATCGTCGTGCCAACGATGTTCCTGGTGACCATGCTCGCGGCCTACGTCCCCGCGCGCCGCGCCACCAACATCGCGCCAACCCAAGCCCTGCGCTACGAGTAGCGCAGTTAGACTCTTCTTTCTTCGTTGACGAGCGGCGTAACCGTAGTTTGTAAGATACGTCTCCATATGTTGAACTCATCGTACGTGCGAGGTTTCTCTATGCTCAAGATCGTATTGTTTACGCTGCTGTTTGTTTCTCCGGCATTTGCGCAGGATGGTTCGGCGGCCAAAGCTTTAGAAGCGGCCGGATGCGGGCCGAATGACGTTAAATTCGAGGTAAAAACCGACAAGAAGCAGCACCCGACTGCGGAACCGGAAACCGGTAAGGCATTGGTGTACGTGATCGGCGACACTTGGAACGATCACGTTGCCGTTCACATCGGATCGCCACCCACCAGATTTGGAATCGATGGATCATGGGTGGGGGCAAACGGTTACAGATCCTACTTTTTCTTTTCGGTGGAACCGGGCGATCACCGCTTGTGCACGAACATGCAGGCGCCCCTTGAAAAGGTCGTCAAGTCTTCGACCGCAGCCAGGAGCTTCACGGCGGAAGCGGGCCAGTCGTACTACTTCTGCGACCAACACGCCCGACGCCGGACCATCGGGTGGACCGACAAAGATCGTGCCCGTTGATCTCGCGGAAGCGCAGGTGCTGATCGCAGCGGCGGCGTTCAGTTCGTTCCAGTTGAAGAAATAAAATCCCAGGTCGAACCGGACATACGCTCATGACATCTACCTGAGAATATTCAGATCGTCCGGGCGGTGGCGGCCCCACACCGTCCGGCCAGGCGTTTAACCTGGACTGCGGCGTTCCTCACGAAAACCTTACGGGTTCCTTATAGTTTCTTGATGCGCGGCTGCTAGCGTCTTGCGCACAAATCGTGGGAACCACTGGCGGTTGGAGGCCCATCGCAACCATGAAGAATCGACCTTGGGGGTTGAAGTCTTCTTTGTTGCTCCACGGAAGACCCATGATCTTTTGCGCGATGGCCTTCACAATTTTGCAGGGATCTTGCTACGCGCAAAGCGATCAATCATCACCAGCCGAAACATCGACTGCGGGTCCCGCCGAGCAGAGCGCACGCGACAATTTCCTCAAGCGACTCTGGAAAGCCTACAAAGATGACTGGAAAGGAACGGCGCAAAGCGGACCAGAACCCGCGCGCCGAGGATTCCCCGCGCCGGTGTCGAATCCGCCATTTCCGTTTGCAGATTGGCCGTATGGCGGCTCTCCGGTCATCGGCGCGCCGTGGACTCAATCGGGGCCGCTGATGCAGGCACTCTGGAGCGGCCCCCACGGAGATTGGTGGAAGAAGACCGGAATCCAAATCTACGGCTGGCTGAATTTTGGTTTCAACGTCAGCACGTCAGCCAGGTCTGGCCCCGGCAACAAGTACGGAAATTTTCCGACCGCCTATGACGAAGTACCCAACGCAGGCGAGCCGGACCAGGAAGTGTTGTACCTCGAGCGGCAGCCGGACACGGTGCAGACCGACCACTTCGACTGGGGCTTTCGTCTGACCAATTTATACGGCCTGGATTATCGTTTTACCACCGCCAAAGGAATCTTCAGCAATCAGCTACTCGGAAAAAATCTTGAGTACGGATACGACCCGGTAATGGCTTACGTCGATTTATACTGGGGACAAGTGGCGCAAGGGATGAACATCCGCATCGGGCGTTATATTTCGCTGCCGGACATCGAGGCGCAGCTGGCGCCCAACAATTACACCTACAGCCACTCGATTCTGTACACGTTCGATGCTTACACCCAGACCGGAATCAACATCACCACCAAGCTCAGCAATCATTGGCTGATTCAAACCGGTTTGTCAGCCGGCAATGACGTGGCGCCGTGGGTTGGCGAGCCGAACGCCAAGCCGACTTTCAACGGATGCATCGCCTATACCTGGCAGGAGGGCCGCGACAGTCATTACGCGTGTTTGAATTCCCTGAACTCCGGCAAATACGCGTACAACAATCTGCAAAGCGTTTATTACACCTGGTACCACAAGATCAGCACGAACTGGCATACCGATACCGAGTGGTGGTACATGTGGGAGGAGCGCGTACCCAACCTCAATAATCCCGCGGCGAAACCGCTGCTCATCAACGGCGCGAACGGCGCTTTCTGCAATAACGCGACGGAGTTGAGCTGCTTCGCCCCGGAAACCGCGATCGTCAACTACATTGAGAAGCAATTCTCAACGAGAAACTATCTGACTTTCCGCAACGAATTCTTCGACGACATGAAAGGCCAGCGCACCGGAACAAAGACAAAATATTCGGAGCACCTCATTGGGTGGGGCCACTGGATCGGAACAACCGTCCTCCTCCGCCCGGAGCTCCGATTTGAACGCTCCTACGACCTGCCCGCCTACGATCTCGGCACCAAGAAAAACCAGCTTACCTGCGCCGGCGATCTTATTTACTTTTTCTGAAGGGAGTAGAGCCGGTTCTGGTGTGAATCGTAACGCAGGATCAGACAGCCGCATGCTGCGGCTGTCTGATCGAGCGAAATAGGCGTCGCCGCGAGTAACAATTCAAGCGGAATGCTTAACGTTTTACTGGCACTGCGCCACGGTGTTCGCTTCTGAGTCCGAAGTACAATACGGCAATCGGAAGGTTTCGTAATGCTTGATGATCCACAAACCTTGATTGTTGGCTGCGAAGATCAACTTACGACCGTTGTCGGAGTACACGCTGGTGACGCCGGTAAGCGTCTTCACCGTGCGAGGATTCTTGGGATCCTTCAGATCTACCAGCCTTACGGTCTGGGTCGGAACAACATCTCCGGATTGGTCGGACTGAACCGAGATCGCAAGACCCGCGCCTACGTCTGTCAATTTACCGTGGGACTCCAGGCGGTCGACGATTCGTGGGTTTTTGGGGTCGGTGACATCGACGACGGTGAAATGAACATTCTGTTGGAGATAGAGATACTCCTTCCCGTTTTCCTCCTGCATCAAAATCTGTCTGACCGGCGATCCAGGCAGGGGAAGCTGAGCTATTACGGCGACTTTGTCTCTTGGGCTGGACTTGTCATTGTCCTGGGCCGCTGCCGTGGTGTGATTGGTTATAAGCAATGGCGCCATCAGCACGAATGTGGCGGCTGCAAAGATTTGCAGACTTCTGTTGCGGAGCCCAGATGCTGGGATATATTTCGTCATTTCTCGCTCCTTTAGCAGCAACCTTCCCGATTGGCCCGACCGTGGAGGGAGCTCACTACCAGAATCCATCGGTCGGTTACCACCAATCATAGAATCGTCTTCCGTTGAAGTGCTTGCCATACGGTAAAGACTGTATACGTGGCGGAAGAAGGCGAAAACGAGGACCCTGCTAACCGCTCGCAAGTGATTCGGGGTAGTTCGGAGCTTTAGCGATAGATGTCTGGCTGGAGAATCTCCATTTTAGACTCCGGCTTGCTCAGTTCGCGGAAGCCAAATTTGCGGTAAAGACCGTGGGCGTCGCGAGTCGCCAAAGAGAACCGCCGCAAGCCTTGCAAGGCAGGGTGAGCCATCACGAATTCCATCAACCACTTCGCCAAACCCTTTCCGCGATGGTCTTCAAGGACATAGACATCACAGAGGTAACCGTAGGTAGCGCAATCGGTGACTACGCGCGCGAAACCAACTTGAGTCTTGCCGCAAAACAGCGCGAAGCACAAAGAATTGGCGATGGCGCGCTCCATGGTTTGGCGCGGAATGCCTAGGCACCAGTAGGCCCGGACCAGGTAGGCATGAATGGCGTCGAGGTCAAATTTTGCAGGATCGGTCGAGATCGAATATCCCTGGCGCTGAAGTGTCTCGGACATGGAAGGGCTGCCCTCGGGAATTGTTTAGGGTACGACGGACCATTGTACGATCTTTTCGTGAACGATTTGAAGGTATGCGGCGGGATTTCGAACGGGTATATTGAAACGCGAAAGGGGGGTGCGCTGTTGAAAACATTATTTCGTCATACTGTTTTCAACCACGTCTTGAGCTGTATTGCCGCTGCATTGTTTTGCTTAGCGTTTAATTTTGCGATGGCTGCGCAGGATTCGCAGCCGAAGCAAGCGGGTCCGGTTTTGAAATTGACCAGCGCATCGTTTGAGCCAGATGCGGAGATTCCGGAGAAATTTAGCTGCGACGGCGCGAGTGTTTCACCGGCGCTGGCGTGGAGTGACGCGCCGGCCGCAACCAAGGGTTTCGCGGTGATTATGGACGATCCGGATACGCCGAAGGGAGCGGTTACTCACTGGCTGATCTACGAAATTCCCGCAGGTGCGCGCTCGTTGCCCGAAGGCGTGCCTACCAGCAAGAAGCTAGCAGACGGCTCGATGCAGGGGAAGAATGTGCGGGGAAAGTCAGGGTATACCGGACCGTGTCCCGAGAAAGGTGGGCCGGCGCATCATTATTTTTTTAAGCTGTATGCGCTGGACGCCAGCAGTGGGTTGAAACCCAATGCGACGAAGGAGCAGCTCGAGGCGGCAATGAAGGGGCATATTTTGGCGCAAGCGCAGGTCATTGGCAGGTTTCAGCACTAGTCCGAACTGCGCGAATGCGTCGGCATCTGGCAAGGTTTTATTTATTGGATCGATAAGAATTTCCTTTCGTTGACCGGCTGTTTTTGGATTTGCGCTGGGAATCGAGCCGCGATACGCTACGTGGCTTAATGCGGTACCTCCAAACAGTTCCGTTACATAAGGAAGGTGTATTTCACCTCGAGGAGAGACATGACTAGCGAGCTGCGCAATTTTTTGTCAATTCCATACGATGAACTGGAAGAAATCAATTTGCAGGCCAAAGAGGCGCGGAAGAATCGAGCTCCCACGCACAAGATTCAGGAACAGAGGTTGAAGTATCTGACCGATGAAAAACGAATCAAGGCGGTGACGGTCCTGTTCAGCGACCTGGAAGGCCGTTTGCACATGCTGGACTACGACAAGAAATTCCTAATCAAGAGCTGGGACAACCTGACGTTTGACGGTTCCTCGATTCGGGGATTTACTGCACAGCGCGAAAGCGATCTGCGGCTCACCATGGATTGGGCGGCATTTTATTGGGCGCCCTCGGACATCTTCGGTTCCGGCAAAGTTTTGGTTTTCGGCCAGGTGATCGACAAGGATGGCACTCCCTACAGCGCAGACATGCGGGGCTTGTTGAAGGGATTCGCCGACGGCCTGAACAAGGAAGAAGGCTACACGCTGAACGCGGCGAACGAAATCGAAGGCTTTCTCTTCAACCATCCGGAAGCCGAGCGGCGTTACAACGAGACGGGAAAATTCGAGTATGTGAATACGGGCGGCTACTATCACTCGCTGCCGGGCGACCCGCTACGCACCTTCATTGACACCACGGCGGAAGTACAGCGCGCGATGGGATTTCAAAACGAGAAAGACCATCCGGAAGTTGCACCTTCGCAATTCGAAATCAATTACGGTTACGGAGAAGTTGTTGCGGCGGCGGACCAAATCCAACTCTATAAATTGATTTGCCGCCAGGTGGCCAACAAGATGGGCTTCACGGCCAGCTTCCTGCCCAAACCGGTGGTGGGTGTCAACGGCAGCGGGATGCATACGAACGTGTCGATCAGTAAGGGCGGGAAGAACCTGTTCTGGGACCCCAAGGGCGAAGAGAAGCTCAGCAAGCTGGGATGGACGTTTGTAGACCGTGTATTGACCTACGGCAACGACATCTGCTTGATCATGAACTCGAGCGTGAACGCATACCGCCGGCTGGACCCGCATTTTGAGGCGCCCAATCAGTTGAAGGCTTCGGCCGTGGATCGCGGGTCGATGATCCGAATTCCGATCGGAAACGAAAGGAGTATGCGCGTGGAGTTTCGCTCGGTAGCGCCTGACGCAAATCCTTACATGGTGATGTACGCGCTGTTTCGCACCGGGCTCGAAGGCGAAGCGGCCAAGATCAAGAATCTCAGACAGGCCGAGCGTTATCTGCCCGATAACATCTACACCGCGATGGATAATTTCAAGAAGTCCGAGTGGATCACGAACCTTCTAGGCGAGGATGTGAAGAAACGCTATCTGGAACTGAAGCAGGCTTCCGCCGACCGCTGCGCGCGGCAGCTTGGGACTTTTGTGAAAGCGCCAGAAGTGCAGTTTCACCACGAAGTGTACAACCAGTTCCTTTGGAACTTGTTTTAGAAGGTGGGCTCGCATCTCCGACTCGGACGGTTTCTGGTCATTCGAATAGGGCCCTGGGTTAAACGTCAGGGCCTTTTCTGTTGAGCCAGCGGAGCTTGACGCGACGAGCGGGACTGTAACATGCTGCGCGCGGCGCGAGATGGATGGCCATTCAGACCACGCTGTCGGAAACGCAAGTCGAGAGCCGAGCTAGTTCCGCAATTCGCTTCAGTTTCCGGAAGCTTTGGTTTCTGATCGTTCTCACCTGCACCGCAGCCCTGGTTGTCTGGAGCGTACGCGGTGACCTTCGCGCTTATACCATCCTGACGCATTTTGTAAGCCCGCAAACTTCAGGCCCGCTCCTGCGCTTTGCAACCAACGCGATTCGAGGTGGAAGACATCACCATGGCCACTGCGAGCGGCCCTGTTCGCGGGAAATTGTATAGGCCCGTGGGGATCAGCCATCCGCAGGGTATGGTTGTCGTTCACGGAATGCATCGCTTGGGCATCGATGAACCGCGGCTGATGAGCTTTGCGCGCGCGACCTCCGAAGCTGGCCTAGCGGTGTTCACCCCGCAGCTTAGCGCTCTGGCCGATTACCACGTCGATCAAGGGTCAGTGACAACGATCTGCGAAGCGCCCGAATGGCTGCAGCAGCGCATCGGCGGCGGGCCGGTGATCGTGACGACGCTCAGCTTTAGCGGAGGGCTCGCTCTACTGGCGGCTCGCAACCCGGGATGCGCATCGCATATTCGCTCTTTGGTGTTATTTGGAGCCTACGATGATCTGGCGCGCGTATCGCGATATCTGGTTACGGGCCAGGCGGAATATCCGGACGGCCATACGCTCGCGCTCCCCGCTCATCCTTACGGACCGCGGGTTTTCGTGTATGCGCATCTTGCGGACTTTTTCCCGCACGAAGATTTGCCTGCGGCCCGCGAAGCGTTGCGCTATTGGCTGTGGGAGGAACCTGAAAACGCAAAGCCCTTGCTGGAGAAACTGAGTCCCGCAGCGCGCGCTACCATGGAGGATCTATTTGCCGATCGCATCGCGACGTTACGCCCGAAAATGCTGGAAGTTATCGGCAAGCAGGAAGCTGAGATCGCGGCGCTTTCACCGCACGGACAGATGACCGACTTGCGGGTGCCCGTTTTTATCCTGCACGGCTCAACTGACAATGTGATTCCGGCAGCCGAGAGTCTTTGGCTTGCGGGGGAAGTGCCGTCGAAAGAATTACGCGCAGTATTGATTACGCCTACTTTTTCGCACGTCGATCCGCAGCAAAAAGTTACTTGGCTAGATGAAATGCGCCTGGTGCACTTCGTCGGTGGCATTTTTCGCAGCGGCGAAGCAACCGGCAATCCGCAGGCGACTAGTCGTAGTATTCGGCGCCAAGATGGGTGATTAGGTCTTCGCCCATCATCCAGCGCAAAGTATTTTTCAGCTTCATCGATTGGATGAAGAGATCGTGCTCCGGATACAACTCTTTGGCGCACATCGGCGATTTGAAATAGAAGCTGAGCCATTCCTGGATGCCGCGCATGCCGGCGCGTTTTGCGAGATCGAAGAACAGCGCGAGATCCAGAACGATGGGCGCCGCGAGAATTGAATCGCGGCAGAGGAAATCCACTTTGATCTGCATGGGATAGCCCAGCCAGCCGAAGATGTCGATGTTGTCCCAACCTTCTTTGTTGTCGCCGCGCGGCGGATAGTAATTGATGCGGACCTTGTGGTGAATTTTTCCATACAGGTTCGGATAAAGACCCGGTTGCAAAATATATTCCAAAGCGCCGAGCTTGGATTCTTCTTTGGTCTTGAACGAGCCGGGATCGTCCAGCACTTCGCCATCGCGGTTGCCGAGAATATTCGTAGAAAACCAGCCGTTCAAACCTAGCATTCTGGCTTTAAAGCCGGGAGCGAGAATTGTCTTCATCAAGGTTTGGCCGGTTTTGAAATCTTTGCCGCCGATGGGGACTTCCTTCGCTTTTGCGTACTCTTCGAGAGCTGGAATATCCACCGTGAGGTTCGGCGCGCCGTTGGCGAACGGAACGCTTTCGCTGATGGCGGCATAGGCGTACAGCATGGACGGTGCGATCGCGGGATCGTTGCTCTTCATGCCTTTCTCAAACGATTTCAGATCTTTGTGCACCGCTTCGGGCTTCAAGAATATTTCGGTGGAGCCGCACCAGACCATCACCAGACGGTCGGCCTTGCTCTTCTTCTTAAAGTTGCGAATGTCTTCTCGAAGCTGCTCGGCCAGGTCGAACTTATTCTTCCCCTTCTTGACGTTGGGGCCGTGCAGATTCTTCACGTAGTGCTGATCGAAGGCAGCCTTCATGGGCTTGATGGTCCTCAGAAACTTTTGGACCTTGGAGAGGTCTTTGGCGTCCAAGACGCCGGCGTTCAAAGCAGCCTCGTAGGCGTCGTCCTGGAAAACATCCCAGCCGCCGAAGACGATGTCGTCGAGATGGGCGAGCGGAACGAACTCTTTGATTTTTGGTGTGCGGCCTTCGGTACGCTTACCGAGGCGGATGGTCCCCAACTGCGTGAGCGAGCCGACCGGCTCGGATTCGCCTCGACGCACCAATTCCACACCGGCCATGAAAGTGGTGCTCACCGCGCCCATTCCGGGCGTTAGGACTCCCAATCTTCCCTTGGACGAAGCAATATTTACGGGCCTGCGCATTCAATTTCCCCCAGTCCATGCGAATTTTCCGGCGGCGTTACAAGTCACGCGACGCGAAGCCAGCGTTTTCAGAAATGGATGCTTTACCGGCGCGGTAAACGCGGAAAACAAAACATCTCATCATGCGGCAACGCTGCCGTTTTTGCAAACCGATTCGGTGTGAGAGGAATCCGTACTGCGATGAACCGAAGACCAGCAAAACGAAGTAGCTCACCGGGCAGAAACGTAACTTAAGGAACTCGTGGCCGAGCGCCATCGGAGGAGGGACCGGGACGCTCGCTCGGCTTACGTCGCGTCAATGAAGGGATGACGTGCGAAATGCACAGGAACCCTAGCAGTGCCAGTACTGCCATCATGATGAACGGGAGCATGCCAGCGTCACCTCCACCTTTCTAAGCTGGCTTAAAGCACGGAAAGTTCCAATCGGGGTGTAACGGTATCGGCTTGATTTAAATGCACTAAGCGAAATCTAGCGGCGACGCTTTGTGTCAGACTCGACGCATTTTTTCCCTTCGGCAGGACACAGCGGAAATTCCTTGCCATCGTAGAAAGGTCTGAACTCGCCACTCTATAATTTTTCGAGATGTATGGAGCCATCTCCGGAAGTAATGGAAAGGGTTCCGCCGCCGGCGTTCAATTTGCCATGCACGGACGAGTGGTTTAGGGAGCCGGCAACCATGATGGGGACGTCGAGCGTGATGGAGCCGTCGCCGGTGTGAGCGTCGAGGTTCGCATTCAGGTCCGCCGGGATGCGCATGTTGATGTGGCCGTCGCCGGAGCGGATGGTCCAGCTATTGGCGACTTTCGAGCCATTTCCAGCTTGCGCCTCAATGTTGCCGTCACCGGTTTTCAGTGAAAGGGAATCGAACCGGCCGCTGATGTGGAGATTGCCGTCGCCGGTGTTTGCATCGAGCGCGCCATCGAGATTCGACCCTTCAATATGGCCGTCACCCGTGTGCAGGCGGATGTCGCCGTGAACCGCGGTAGCGGTGACATTGCCGTCGCCGGTGCTGAAATGAACCTGGCCTGCGACGTTCTGAGCGATCACGTTGCCGTCGCCGGTCGTGACGTCCAGCTCGAGTTCACGCGGGACGTGCAATTCAACCTTTATTGATTTGTGCTTGCCGCCTCCCCAGCTCCAGTTGAAGTGAGGAGTTTTGACGCTGATGGCGATGTGATCGCCGTTTTGGCTTTCCTCGATGCGGACATCGCTCGGACCAATCTTATAACCCTCGGTTGTGACACGAGCGTCGATCTGTTTTTGGTCGGAGCCGACAAGCGTGACGTCGCCATCGTCGGTCGAGACGCGAAGGTCGGCGCGGCCGTTGATTTGGTAGGTCTTAGACCAGTCGTCTGCGCGCGCGGGCGTAGCGGAGGCAGCCGCCGTTGCCATCATCGTAAGCAGGGTTCCCGCGAGGATTGTTCGGTTCATGAACGTCTCCGTTTCGTATTGATTTCACAGCCCGTTGTTCTCTAGTGAGATACGCCAGTTCGTTCCGAAATGTTCCGTAACCAGTGCGCATGTTCCGCGGTGACACCTTTACGAGCGCGCGGACTTGGTCTTTGCCGCTTTGGGCGCAGCCGCGCTGGGCTTCGGCCTCAGCGCCGCCAGGAATTGATCGAGCGGTAGGGTATTGATCACGTGCTTCTTTTCAAGCCAGCCGCGACGCGCAGTGATCACGCCGTATTTCATCATCGGAAAGTGAGTGGTGCTATGGGCGTCGGTTGAGATCACGACTCTCACCCCGCGCTCTCTGGCCATACGCAGGTGCACGTCGTTGAAATCGAGGCGGTCCGGGTAGGCATTGCACTCCACTGCGACTCCGTTTTTCTTGGCAGCCGCGAGAACCTTTTCCATGTCGTAGTCGAAGGGTTCACGGCGCAAAAGCAGGCGGCCGGTGGGGTGGGCCAGGATTTGGGTATAAGGATTCTCGAGGGCCTTGAGTATGCGGTCGGTCATGGCCTCGCGGTCCAGATTCATATAGGAATGAATCGATGCGACCACGACGTCGAGCTGAGCCAGGACGTCGTTGCTCAAATCGAGCGAGCCATCCCTCAGAATATCAACTTCGATCCCCGCGAGCAGACGGATTCCCCGGACGCGTTGTTGAGCGGCGCGGATTTTCTTGATCTGGGCGAGCGTGCGTTTTTCGTCCATGCCGTTTGCAACGGTGACGGCTTTGGAATGGTCGGTGAGCGCGATGTATTCGTAGCCGAGCTCTTTGGCGGCCTCCCCCATTTCCTCGATGGAATTGCGTCCGTCCGAGGCGGCGGTGTGCATCTGGAGGTCGCCTCGAATGTCGGCGAGCTTTATAGGCTGCGGCAGCTTGTGCGCTTCGGCCGCCTCAATTTCGCCGGTCATTTCGCGCAGTTCCGGCTCAATGTAGTCGAGGCCGAGTTTCGCGTAAATTTCTTCTTCGGTTTTACCGGCGACAACCCTGCCGCCCTTCAAGGTGGTGAGTGCGTATTCGTTCAGTGTCCAGCCCATATCGAGGGCGCGGCCGCGAAGACCGACGTTGTGCGCCTTCGAGCCGGTGAAATAAAGGAGCGCGGCGCCAAAGTTTTCCTTGGCCAGCATGCGAACGTCTACCTGCAGGCCGTTGCCTAGCAAGACACTCACTTTGTTTTCCCCGTGGGCGAGCGTTTGATCGATTCCTGGATATTTCAGAATGTGCTCGGCGATGGCGTCCACGTCTTTTTGTTTTTCGCGGCCCGGACGCATGGTCACAAGCAGATCGACGTCGCCGATGGTGTCGCGGCCGCGTCGCAAAGACCCGGCTGCCGTGACGGATTCAACAGCAGCGGCGGACTTGGACAGTCTAGCGTCGGTGATGTAGGCGGAAAACTTCTGCGCTTCGTCTTCCGCCGTACTGATTTTGAATCGGCCGGAGGAGCGTTTTGCCGATTCGGTGGCCTTCAGGATGTTCTGTTCGCTCTTTTCACCGAAACCTGGCAGGTCCTGAAGCTTGCCTTCTCGCGCTAGTTTTTCGACGGCTTCGATGGTGCATACCTGGAAGGTCTCCCAGAGAAACAAGACCTTCTTCGGTCCCAAAGACTGCAGACGCAGCAGGTCAAGCAGGGTCGGAGGATATTTCTTGAGAAGTTTCTGGCGCAGCGTGTAATCGCCGGTTTTCAGGATTTCGCAGATGTGCTCGGCCATGTTCTCGCCCACGCCGGGGAGCTCGCGAAGTTTCTTGGGGTCTTTGCAGATGTCTTCGATTCGCTCGTGCAAGCTGTAGAGGAGCTCGGCGACTTTTTCGTAGCTGCGATAGCGACCGATGATAGCGCCATCGATTTCGAGCAGTTGCGCCGTCTCCCGCAATATTCTGGCGACTTCTTTGTTTTCCATCTCTGATCCTGTTATTGGAACGGCCAACCTGTAACCAAACGTCAGGAGTCGGCGGTTACCGCGCTCTTTGCCTGACCGATATCTTTTAGCACCTGTTCGCGTAAGGCTTCCGGACCGGAAAACTTCTGCTCATCGCGCAAGCGCTTGAGGAATATTACTTCCATTTTGCCGGACGTCAATTGCTCCGAAAAATCAAAGAGGTGCGATTCGATGGCCAAATGGTGGCCGTCAAACGTGGGACGCATGCCGACGTTCGTCACAGACCAGTAGATCCTGGGCCCAAGAACGGTTGCAGTGCAGTACACGCCGTTCTTGGGCAGCGTTTCTTGATCGGTCACAAGATTCAGGGTTGGCACGATGAGCTTGCGTCCCAGCCCGGTGCCCGGCCGAATCTCGCCTTTGAGCGAGAATGGGCGTCCGAGGAGCGGCTCGGCGTCTTCGACGCGGCCATCGCGCAACGCCTGGCGAACCGCAGTACTCGACACGATCACGCCCCCCTCCTCCACGACCGGCCGCACGATGTCAACTTCGAAATCCGAGCGCTTGCCGATTTCCAGAAGTAGCTTTACATCGCCGCCCTGGCGGTTTCCGAAGCGAAAGTTGTCGCCGACCAAAACGGCTTTGGCGCGCAAAGTATCGACCAGGAATGTCTTGGCGAAATCTTCAGCGCTGATCTTGGCAAGATCGCTATCAAATTGCAGCACCAACGCGGCGTTGATCCCCATGGCGTCGAATGCGGCGAGGCGCTGCTCAAGCGTCATGAGCAGGGTGGGCGCGGTTTCCGGCCTTAGGACTTGCGCTGGATGCGGATAAAACGTGAGAATCGCGCTTTCCAAATCGTTTGCTTGTGCACGCTTGGTGACGTCACCCACAATTTTCTGATGGCCCAGGTGCACGCCGTCGAAATTGCCGATGGTTACCACCGTGCGTTTGCGTTTGTCCCCGAACCGCTCGATCCAGCCTTCCGCCGAGTAGGCGATATCCAGACGCAGCGTTGGCGCAAGACGCATGCGTTGCTTCGGCGTTTCGGAAGAACTCAAATGCGCACCTCAAATTTCAGACCGTCGTAGGACAACTGCACTCCCGGAGGCAATTTTGCGTTGGCCGCTTCGTGCCCAAGATCGTGGCAGATATGCGTGAACCACGCCCGCTTGGGCTTCAGCTCGGCCACGAGAGCGAGTGATTGCTGCACGTTGGAATGCATCGGGTGCGGAGTGTAACGCAAAGCGTCCAAAATGAAATCATCTAGTCCGCGCAAAAGCTCTTTTGACCCTTCCGGGACGGAGCTGAAGTCGGTAAGATAGGCTGCGTTGCCGAAGCGAAATCCCAGGACCGACGTGGGGCCGTGGTTCGCCGGGATCGGAAGTATTTTCAAACCGCAAATCTCGAAGGGGCCGTCGATGGTGCGCATTTCGACGCCGGGAAGGGAACTGACGGTGGGAGCGTCGTCGAAAATATATGCGAATTGACGGCGCACGGTGGCCTGCGTTTCGCTGGACGCATAAATTGGGATCGCGCAGCCCTGTTTCAAATTATAAGGACGAATGTCGTCCAGGCCGAGAATATGGTCTGCGTGGCCGTGGGTGAACAGGACGGCGTCGAGTTTCTCCAGCTTTTCGCGCATGGCTTGAGAGCGGAAGTCGGGTGTGGTGTCGATGACGACGTTGTGGCTGTTGAAGGCGAGCAAGACGGATGGCCGGGTGCGCTTGTCGTGTGGGTCAGCCGATTCGCAGACGGCGCAGTGGCACGCGAGCGTAGGCACGCCCATAGAGGTTCCCGATCCTAGTACGGTTAGTTCGAGGGCAGACATTTCGAAAAGGCGCGCAGAACCAAATTCCGACTCATCGCTGGGAGGTCTTACTTTGACTTGCGTACCGCAGCAACGGGGCTACTTGCCTTTGGCCTTTTTGGCCATGGCTTCGGCAGCGGCCTTAGAAATTTCCATGAAGGTCAGCTTCAAGCTGCCTAAAACTTCGATGAGAAGCTGGTCGTCTTCCTTGGACAAATTGCCGCGAGTCTTTTCGCGCAGGGCGTCGAGCATGTCGATCACTTCGCGTGCGCCTTCCAGATCGACGAAGGGCTGGCCGGTTCGCGGGTCCGCCATTCCGCCCAGCATGGCCGCTGCGTTGCGCGTGAGGAAGTCCACGAGCATCTGAAAACTGCGCGAAGAATGAGTCGGCTCGCCAGCCTCGCCTTGGTCCGATTCCGGCGAAATTAGAGTCGAGGCGGATTTTTCGCCTGCGCTGTATGCGGCCTCCGCATCGATGATGGCCGACTTGGTGGGAGCCGCGGCGCCGCTTGCAGCGCCTGGGTTCGCGCCACTCTTGGTCGTGGGATTAGGTTGCGTGCTTGCGGCGGGCTTCGCCGGGGTATGAGCGGCGCTCACTGCTTTCTTGGCGGCCGCTTCCTTGGCGGCGGCTTCCTGTTCGCGGCGTTCCATTTCGACCACTTCGGGCCGCAAGTCGCCCTCGCCAGTGAAGTGGCGCCGGTCTATGACTTTAAAGGTTTCTTCGTGTTTGCTGTCTGCCACGCGGTATCCTTAGGCTTGACTGAGTCTAGGGCAGTTTAGCACCCGCGTGCTGCTAGCCACAAGCGAGCCAGCCGGTGAACAGGCGGCCGCGCCGCATTTTGTCAGACCGGCCCCGGCTTTTTTGGCTTTAGCCCGGCATCTTTTCTGCCAAGGAGCGGAGACGCAAAGAAGTTAGCAACCACCGCCGGACGGTAGCATCCAAGCATATTTCGATTTTCAGGCGTCTACTAAGGTCGGGTGGCGACGGGCGTCGTCTGAGTTTCGCGTTCGAGACAGTGGAGGTTACGGTGGCAGCGTCAGTGAACCCGATTGGAATTTATTACGAGCATCCGCGATGGTTTGGGCCGGTGTTTTCGGAACTGGACCGGCGCGGCGTGCCGTACGTCCGGCTGGACGCGGCTCGGCATCGCTTCGACCTGCTGCCTAACGGCAACCAGCGCTACGGGCTGATTTTCAACCGCATGAGCCCTTCTGCGTGGACTCGCGGAAATGCGCACGCGATTTTCTACACCATCAATTATCTGGCGCACCTGGAAAGAATGGGGACGCGAGTGGTGAATGGCAGCCAGGCGTTCCGCAACGAGACGTCCAAGGCGCTCCAGCTTTCCCTGCTGCAATCGCTGGGACTGCGGTATCCGCGCTCGGTGGTTATAAACCATCCTAGCGAAGCTCCGGCGGCGGCGCGCGGGATGCGATTCCCTGTAATCATCAAGCCCAACATCGGCGGCAGCGGCGTGGGTATTGTTCGCTTCGATGCTCCTGAACATTTGGAAGCGGCGGCGAAGAATGGCATCGCGATGGGCCTGGATTCGACGGGCATCGTTCAGGAATTCATTCCCGCTCGGGGCGGCTACATCACCCGAGTGGAAACCATCGGCTACAAGTATTTGTATGGCATCAAGGTCTTCACATCCGGAGAGACTTTCGATCTTTGCCCCATGGACATTTGCAAGACCAGCGACGGCACAGACATAAAAACTACCTGTGTTGTGGAAGGCCCGAAGACCGGCTTGCGCTTGGAAGCCTACACGCCGCCGCCGCAGGTGATCTCCGAGGTGGAACGAATTTTCCGCGAAACCACGATCGAAGTCGGCGGGGCCGAGTACGTGATCGACGACCGCGACGGCCAACTTTATTACTATGATATCAACGCGCTTTCGAATTTCGTTTCAGACGGGCCTCACGTTGTGGGATTCGATCCATTTGAACGGTTGGTAGACTATTTGGTTCAAGAGAGGCGTTGATGCGCTACGGATATTGGCTTCCGATTTTCGGCGGATGGCTGCGAAATGTGGAAGACGAACAAATGCAGCCCACCTGGGACTACGTCTCGCGCCTTGCCCAGCGCAGCGAAAAAATCGGATTTGACCTTACGCTCGTTGCTGAACTGAACCTGAACGACATTAAAGGAGTGGACGCTCCTTCGCTGGACGCCTGGTCCACCGCTGCGGCGCTGGCTGCGGTCACAAAAACCCTCGAGCTGATGGTGGCGGTGCGCCCCACGTTTCATCTTCCGGCGCTGCTCGCAAAACAAGCTGCAAACATCGATCGAATCAGCGGCGGCAGAGTTTCTCTGAACGTGGTCTCTTCCTGGTGGTCCGAGGAAGCCAAGAAATACGGGGTGCATTTCGACCAGCATGACGACCGCTACGCGCGGACTTCGGAGTGGCTCGATGTGGTTGACGCCGCCTGGAAGCAGGATCACTTTACGTATTCCGGGAAGTATTATTCGGTGCAGGATTTGGTGTTGCAGCCAAAGCCGGTGACCAAGCCTCGTCCAACGATCTATGCCGGCGGGGAATCGGAGGCGGCCAAAGAACTGATCTCGCAGAAATGCGACGCCTACGTGATGCACGGCGACTCGCCCGAGCGAGTGGCCGCGAAAATAAAGGATTTGTCCGAGCGGCGCGAGCGCAAAGGGCTACCACGAATGCAATTTGGAGTGGCGGGCTATTCAATCCTACGCCAGAACGAGCAGGAAGCGCAGCGCGAGCTCGCGCGTATCACGGATGTAAAGCAAAACGCCGGTGGGTATCAGAATTATCAGGACTGGCTCGCGAACACTCAGCTGGAGCAGCGCGTTTCGCTCGAAGATTATTCGGTGTCGAATCGCGGATTACGGTCAGGATTGGTCGGCACTGCGCAGCAGGTTGCCGACCGCATTGGCGAATTCGAGAAAGTAGGAGTGGATCTTCTGCTGCTGCAATTCAGCCCTCAGATGGAAGAGATGGAACGGTTTGCCGACAGCGTCATTGGATATCGCAGCGCAGCGTCTGCTTCCTGATCTCGGCCTCTGCCTCCTATCACATGCGGTAGCGAGCGCCTATGTAGGCCTGCCGGCGTGCAAACGACCGGAAAAGTCTCACCACTAGAGCTTCTCGTTCGTCAAGTCAACCTGACCTTATTGTCTGCTCACTTTTTTGTTGACAGGGCGTCTTATATACGTTACAAGGTGTAACGCTACAATGAAGAACACATACAGTCCGCGTCCCAAGAACATCGGAGAAGTCGAGCAGATGGTGATGGATTACGTCTGGTCGCATGGCCCGGTGACGGCCGAAGCGTGCCGCGAAGCCTTGGCGCCTCGGCGGCCGATGAAAGAGTCCACCATTCGCACCGTTTTGCGCCGCCTGGAACAAAAGGGCTACGTTACGCATGAAGTGGACGGCCGCACTTTTATCTATCGAGCCGCCGAACTGCGTCAGAATGTCGCAGTGCGCGCGGTGAAGAGCATCATCGACCGCTTTTGCGGAGGGTCTGCAGAAGAGTTGCTAATCGGCATGGTTGATAACGCGGTCCTCGACCGCCGGCAACTCGAGCGCTTGGCCCAGAAAATCGGCCAACGAAAGGCGGCGAAGCCATGATCCTCTCTTCGATCCCACACGCTGCGGCAAATTTTTTCGCTCACATGGCTGACGCGGCGGGGCGTTCGTTCATCCTCGGTTGCGTCGCCGGCCTGGCGTTGAATTTCTCGCGCATGAAGAGTATTTCGCTGCGGCTCAACGTGTGGAGATCGGTGCTGGGCGTTGCACTGATCATGCCCTTGTTGGGGCTTTTTGTGCCAGCGCTGTCATTTAATTTACCGACGCAAGCAGTGCGGCGCATTGAGGAGCTACGTGCCGCACGACGGGTGGCCAGCGCAGTTGTGGAAGCATCGCAAGATCACAAGCTTGCGGCGATCTCCCAAGAGGGTCGCGCCGATCACTCTCCCGCAAATGCGATTCAAGCCAACGGCGGGCAGACGGTTTCAATCGGTATCGCCGCCCAGGATTCCAGACTGGATTTGAGCCCGCCTCAGGGCGTTTGGCCGGCGAAGAACGTTTCGCGGTCGCACGCCGTGGCATGGCTCAAATCCCAGCTACGAGTTGCGCCTTGGATGGCCCTTCTTACCGCGACCTATTTAGCAGTCACCCTAGGTTTTCTGTTTCGGTTCGGTCTGGGGCTGATTCTGAGTTTTCGACTCGAACGCGCGGCTCCCGGCATCAACGACCGGCAAGTTTTGGCTCTACTTTCGATGCAAGCGTGCTCAACCGGTATCAAACGGCTGCCGCGGCTTGCTGAGTCAGATCTGCTTTCCGTTCCCGTAACTTTGGGGGTGTTCCGGCCTGCGATACTGCTTCCGTCCGGATGGCGCGATTGGGACGAAGGCGAGCTGGACGCTGTCATCACCCATGAGCTTTCGCATGTCGCGCGCCGTGACGCATTGGTTGACCGCCTGTCGCTGCTCCATCGCGCGTTATTTTGGTTCAGTCCGCTGAGCTGGTACCTCACCAATTGCCTTGCGGAACTGGCCGAGGAGGCCAGCGATGAAGCCGCGCTGGCCGCCGGAGCGGACCGCACACATTACGCCGAAACCCTCCTAGGATTTTTTGCCGAACTTGAAAGCAACCGCGGACGCGTCTGGTGGCAGGGAGTTGCGATGGCCGCGGCGGGGCAAGCTGAAAAGAGATTGGACCGAATTCTCGAATGGAAAGGGAGTGTGGCCATGCAGCTGAAGAGATCCGTCGTTGTACTTCTTGTGACAACTGCCATTCCGGTGGTGTATGTCGCGGCGGCGTTGCGTCCCGGCGCTTCCAATCTTCATTCGACGGAATACGGCCAGGCCCAGGAGCAAACGCCCGCTCCCCCACCCGCGCCAGCATCCCCGACCGAGCCGCCCGCTGAGGTTTCTGTTGCGCCTGCTCTCGGCGTGTCGGTTCTTCCCAAGGTCGCACCTTTGGCTGTTGTAACGCCAGTCGTGTCTGTGGCGCCTACGCCGAACCTAGCCCCCCTGACGATTGTGACTCCTGTCCACGTGCTGGCCCTCGCCCCTCTTCCATCTCTGTTGCAATCTCCACATTCCGGTTCCACAGTCATCGTGCGAAACGGAGATGGCCACAGCCAACAATTTGTGATTTCCTCCGGGAACTTTTATGTAAGTGTCTCCGGCGACAGCGAAAGCTATGGCACGAACCATCCATCCGAATTTGTAGAGTTCCTTCAGGAGAAAATTCCCGGCGACTTCATCTGGTTCCGGCGGGACGGCAAGTCCTACGTGATTCGCGACCAAGCTGCGATCAAGCGCGCGAAAGACTTTTTTGCCGGCGTTGACGCACTCGACAAAAAGCAGGAAGAGCTTGGCAGGCAGCAAGAAGCCCTGGGCCGGCAACAGGAGGCCTTAGGCAAAAAGCAGGAAGGTATTCGCATCCAGATCCCCGATTTGACTGAAGACTTGCGCAAGCTCGAAGCTGAGCTGAAGGCGCTGGGCACAATTGGATCTGAAGAAGATCTGGCCCGCATCCAGGAGAGGATTGGCGATCTACAAAGCAAACTTGGCGACCTGCAGTCCAAGGCCGGCGAGGAGCAGGGAAAGTTGGGCGAGCAACAGGGAAAACTCGGCGAGCAGCAAGGTAAGCTCGGAGAACAGCAGGGCGAGCTAGGCCGCCAGGAAGAGCAAATATTCGAACAAGCCTCGCGTCAGATGAAGTCGCTGATCGATGACGCTGTTGCACATGGGCTGGCCCAGCCGGAGTAATTCGCGGCTTTCCGATCCCGAGCGGAATGATGGCGAGTTCGCGGAGGGATTTGCACCGAACAAACGCAAAAATAAGCCCGCCCGAAAGGCGGTTACAAAGTCCATTCTCCACGCTTGTCACTCTACGCTGTTCCTTGTAGATTATTCCCTTAGCAGCGAAAAACGGAATCCTCTTGCCCCGCAAAAGAAATGTTCACAAGCCGCGTGCGAAAGCATCTAGGTCGTCGCGCATATCCGGCAGCGGAGGCAGGGTTCGCGCCATCCGCAGAGCCCCGATCCATGCCAGTGAATCAGGCAAGCTGGCCGGTAAATGGTTTGAGAAGCTAGTCGCGTTGCAGGCACGTTTGCGCGCGCCGAACGGCTGTCCCTGGGACCGCGAGCAGACTCACGAATCGCTGCGTACGTTTCTGATTGAAGAGACCTACGAAGTTCTCGACGCGATGGAAACCGGCGACGCGCGAGAATTTTCCTGCGAACTTGGCGATTTGCTGCTGCAGATTATTTTCCACTCGATTCTTGCCGAAGAAGCAGGGAAGTTCACGATTTCTGACGTGATCGAGTCAGTGCACGCAAAGATGGTCCGAAGGCATCCGCACGTTTTCGGCGGCGCAACAGCGAAGAATTCCGCCGATGTACTAAAAAACTGGGAGCAGATGAAGGCGTCCGAGCGCGCTGCGGCGTACGGCAACCAGAAAACGGCTCGAGATTCGATTGCGCGTGAGGATTCAATCCTGGCCCGGATTCCGCGCTCGTTGCCCGCCGTTCTCGAGGCCTATCAGCTTACGCGCCGCGCCTCGCGCATTGGATTCGACTGGGACAAACTTTCGGATATTTTGGACAAGCTGGACGAAGAGAAACGCGAGTTGCAATCTCTGATAGGCAACGCGCCCGCTTCTGAAGCGTCGAAGCAAGGAGTTGCCTCACAGCGCGTCGAGGAAGAAGTTGGCGACCTTCTATTTGTGGGTGTTAACATTGCGCGGTTTCTCGGAATCGATCCTGAGATTGCGCTGAAGAAAGCGAATCGCAAGTTCAAACAACGCTTCCAGCACATGGAGGCTGCTGCCGTACTGGAAGGCCGCCGCTTTGCGGACCTGCCTCGCGGGCGCAAGGAAGAACTGTGGAATTCCTCGAAAGCCGCGGAGGGCGCGAATCAATCGAAACGCGCGATTACAAAAGTGGCGAACACACGATGAATGCGTCGGCAAAACATCCGGCGGCTGCGCCTGGCGAGGTGGAAATCCGTCATTGCGAATCGCTTGCCGAGTATGAGGAGTGCGTGAGGCTGGAGCTCCTCATCTGGGGCGAGCATATTGCGGTGCCGTCGGCAGTATTCGTGGTGGCGCACCACACGGGCGGTCAGATTCTCGGCGCGTTCGACGGCGGCAGAATCGTTGGTTTCACCATGGCCCTTGCCGGCATGCGCGGCGGAAAAGGTTTTTTGCATTCGCATATGACAGCGGTACGGCCGGACTATCAGAATCGCGGAGTAGGAAGGCGTCTAAAGCTCTTTCAGCGCGTGGACGCCTTAAAAAACGGAGTGCCGCTGGTGGAGTGGACCTTCGACCCACTCGAACTGAAAAACGCGCACTTCAATCTTAACCGGCTGGGCGCGGTGGTCCGCCGCTTCATCCCGAATTGTTATGGCATCACCGAGAGTCCGCTTCACGCCGGGCTTCCGACCGACCGTCTGGTCGCCGAATGGTGGCTCGATTCCGACCGTGTACGCGGGATTCTTGCCGACAATCCCAGTCCCCTGGGGGAATCCACCGTGCGCTTAGCGATTCCCAGCAACATCGGCGCGCTGAAATCAAAGGATCCCGTGACGGGAGCGAAAATCCAGAGAGAAACCCGCGAATCGTTCCAGAAATATCTTCTTGAAGGCTACGCCGCTACCGGCGTCGACGCACGCGATGGCGTTAGCGATTATATTCTTGAGCCGGCCGCTTCAATTGGCGGCTTGCATCTGCCAGAATACCGCCCGGAAGATTTCGAGGACTAGACCGACCGAAAATGCGGCTTAGGAAAATCACCTTGAGGGAGATTCATCTCCCGCTGATCGCGCCGTTTCAGACCAGCTTCGGCGAAACTTCGCTTCGCCGCATTCTGCTGGTTGAAAGCGATGTAGATGACTTTTCCGGTTGGGGCGAATCCACGGCGGGGGAAGACCCCTTCTATTCTTACGAGACTGTCGAGACCGCCTGGCATATCACTCGCGATTTTCTCTGGCCGATCCTGAAGGGTAGAGAAATTGCGAGCGCGTCGGAGGTGGGGGACCTCTTCGCGCGCGTTCGCGGCCACAATATGGCAAAGGGCGGACTCGAAACCGCGATCTGGGACGCCGAAGCAAAACAAAAAAATGTTCCGCTGGCGAAGCTTCTGGGTGGCGTACGCGAGGAGATTTCCTGCGGCGTTTCGATCGGCATCCAGCCCTCCCTCGACCTGTTGATTGCGAAAGTGGAAAAGGAGCTTGCTGCCGGTTATCAGCGCATCAAAATTAAAATCAAGCCCGGGATGGATGTTGTTCCTGCACGCGCTCTCCGCGAGCGTTTCGCGCGCATTCGCCTGATGGTGGACGCCAACTCCGCGTATCGTCTGGAGGATGCGCCGCTGCTCAAAGAACTCGATGCGCTATACCTGATCATGATCGAACAGCCGCTCGGGTGGGACGATATCTACTCGCACGCGCAGCTTCAGCGCGAGCTGGACACTCCTATTTGTCTGGACGAGTGCATCCACGACATCGAACACGCGCGTGCGGCAATTGAAATGGGTGCCTGCCGCATCATCAATATCAAGCTGGGACGTGTCGGCGGGCACACCGCAGCGCGGCAGATTCACGATCTGTGCCAGGCGAGATCAGTTCCGGTGTGGTGCGGAGGCATGCTGGAGTCGGGCATTGGCCGCGCGCATAACATCGCCATGTCGACGCTCGCGAATTTCACGCTGCCGGGCGATGTGTCTGGCAGCAAGCGCTATTGGGACGAAGATATTATCGAGCCGGAAGTCGAGGTCACTCGGCAGGGGACCATTCTGGTTCCGGCTTTGCCTGGGATCGGCTACCGACCGCGTCTTGACCGCATCGAATCGCTCACCCGCCGCAAAGAAGTCCTCGAGTAAAAATCTTGAATTCAACTTTCAGCGAGTCCGCATCCGGCTCCGTTCCCGCAGATAGTTCGGCCACCAGACGTCCGAGCCCCTTTTTGATCGCGTTCATGCTCGGGCTGATGCTTTTGCTATGGTCTCTCAATTATGTCGCCGGAAAAATCGCGTTGGGTCACCTGGACCCGATTTCCCTGGCTTGCTTTCGAATGGAGCTGGCGGCCGTGATCATGCTGGCGATTTATTATTCGCGGCCGCGCAGACCTCTTCGTGTACGCGAACTTTGGCCGTTCGCATACCTGGGATTCTTTGGAGTGGTCGTCAACCAGGGACTGTTTACCGTCGGGCTGAATTACACCACATCCAACCATTCTGCCGTGATTATCGCGATCGGACCCATCATCATTCTTCTGCTCGCGCGCGCGATGAAGTTGGAGGCGCTGACGGCCGCGAAAATGGCCGGCATGGCGGTCGCATTCGCCGGAGTTTTTCTGCTGGAAGCGGAGAACGGCTCGCCGGCGCGTTCGCCCTTTCTGCTCGGCGATTTGATTACGCTGGGAGGGACAGTCGGTTTTTCGATTTACGCGGTGTTAGGGAAAAGAGTGGCGTCGGAATATGACGCGATCACCATGAACACGTTCAATTGCGTGGCCGCGGCGAGCATGCTGCTGCCGCTGAGCATTCGACAGGGAATCCATCTGGATTGGCACGCAGTGGGTTGGCCGGGATGGCTCGGCATGATTTATATGGCCGCGGGAAGTTCCGTGGCGGCGTACACCATTTTTTACTGGATTCTTCGTTACATGAGCGCTTCGCGCATCGGCGCCATCAGCTATTTCCAACCGATTGCGGTGATTATGTTATCAGCAGCTTTCTTTGGCGAAAGTCCCACGCGCAATCTTCTGCTGGGGACGGCGCTCGTGCTTGTTGGCGTATATCTGGCGGAGCGGGGGACTGCCTAGCCCATTTTCGACGCCTGACCGGCGACGGTTAACTAACGGCGCGAGAGTCTTCTGGCGTTCACTTGTCAGGCGAAGTTCTAATGCTAGACTCAAAAGCGTGTCCCGTGCCGGATGGATGACGGTAGTGATTGCGGCGCTAACTACGCTTGGAAATGCGCGGCATCCAAGCCAGGTTCAGCAGCAGCCCGTAGAGCCCGCGCAGATTTACGCGCTCTCAAACAGTATCTCGGTCGAGCTGCCCACCAGCTGGCATGCGCTGAAATCCGATGATTTTTCGCTCTCAGGGACGCTTGCGCCGTACGCACCGCCCTTCCATTTCTCGCAAGTAATGATGTTCACCAATGAAAAGCAAAATTCCATTCTGCTTTTAGGGCTTTCCGATAATCCTCTGCTGGGCCACGACTCCTATTGGCTGGATGCGCAAATTCACGCGCCCACCGGCTCCGGAATGAGCCTGCTCGATTTGGTATTCTATTTCTTCTTTCCGCCGTCGCAGTCTTGCCTGGACAACGCTCTGCAAAACTACACGGATGCGACGATGACGCCCACCTCGGCCGACGCGCCGCCGCGCTTGCAGGTGACTTACACCTGTCCACATCCGCCCACACTTTCCGGCTTTTATTCCGCGCAAGTGAGCTCGGGCATCACATTCGAACAGTCGAACAGCGGCCCTCGCGCGTACGGGCTAATCCGGGATTTTTATCTGAGCCCCATGGAACAGGCAGATATCTCCGGAATGACCTTTTATAGTTTTGAGGCCGAGAGGCAAGGCCAGATCAGCCGCGCTGCGGCGGGCCACTACAATTTGCCCGACAATCTTCAGGGGGGCCATTCCGATATTTTCTGGGCCATCGGCGCGCAAAGTCCGTTTCCGTTCGTTGCCGACGGTCGAAGCACTCCGCTCTTCCATGTGGCATACGCAACCCCTTCGACCGGCCCTAGCGACAGACAAGAGTTCAACCGACTGCTGCACGGCGTGAAATCGAAATAGAAATATCCCGTACCAGTACTCAACACTTAGGTTTAGTCGTCTTTGCCCGCCGCTTAGAAACAGGGCAATCAACCGAAACTAATTCTATCTAGCGGTGTTGGGTTATTTGTGGCGTGTTATATGCCACGCGTATCAATGAGGCAAATACGTGATTTAGCTGGCTGCAACCAGGCGTTCACTTCGGGAATCAAATGTGGTATGACAGTCACGTTGCCCTGGCTGCTCCGCGTAAGGTTGTAAGGGGGCCCCAAATGAAAACTTCCTCTCTTTTGAAACTGACTCTGATCTTGACGGCGGCGGTGGCGTTTGCCTGTTTCCCGGGCGCGACCTTTGCCCAACGCGGCGGTGGTGGGCACGGCGGCGGCGGTGGCGGTGGTTTCCACGGTGGCGGCGGTGGCGGTGGTTTCCACGGTGGCGGTGGTGGCGGTGGTTTCCACGGCGGTGGTGGCGGTGGGCATTATGGGGGAGCAGCGTCCCGCCCAAGTTATGGAGGCCGTTCCTATGGTGCCGCGGGTGGATATCGCGGCGGAGCCGCGCCGCGGTCTTATGGCGCGTACGGCGCAGGAAGGTCGGGCGCCTATGGGAACCGTTCCTATGGCAGCGCTCGCTACGGTTCACGTCCCAATAATTCGATCGGAGGCCGAACGGCGCCCGGAGGGAACCGCGCCAATTCATCGGTAACGGCGCGCAATTCGACGAATTCTGGAGCTACGGCGAATCGCGGCACAGTCGCGGGAAGTAATCGTGGCTCGACTGGATCGGGCACCGCAATGGCGTCGGCAACGCGGCCGTCCAGTGCGACCGGGATGGCCAATAGATCAGGCTCGGCGGTCTCGCCTACACACGCGCTTTCGAATATAGAAGGCTCGCGAGTGAACAGTTTCAGTTCAAGTGCTTCTAGGGGCCGACTTAGTAACAACTCGAGTTTTGCCAAGTCTCAGTTCAGCAATCGAGCGGCTGGCAATGCAGGGGTAACCAATGCTCGATTCGGGACCAACGCTTCCGTCCTGTCAGGGGCAAGACTCGGCGGACCGCTCAACGCCCATATCGGGTCGACAGCATTTAGCGGTCGGAGCACGGTTGGTGCGCGTTCCACCTTTGGGTCATCCTCATTCAGGGGCGGCAGCGCGAATTGGTCACGAGGAGGGTATGGGTTTAACCGTGGCTTTGGATTCCATGGCGGATACGGTTGCTGGGGTTGTGGTTTTGGTTGGGGCTGGGGCTGGGGTTGGGGTTTTGGGTGGGGACCGTGGTGGGGTTGGGGACCATTCTGGGGCTGGGGCTATCCCGCCTATCCGTATTGGGGAATAGGATACGACTGGCCGGGATATTACGATTCGTACGGTTCTGACATCGGCGGCTACAATGACGCTCCAGCGTACAATTTGACTCCGACCTACGATGCCAACAACAATCCGAACACGGATCAGGGCGCGCCAGCGGATGATTCTCTTGGATACGGGAACCATAATCCGTTAACTGGCAACGTCGCAGCGACGACGCCAACCGTATTGATCTACCTGAGCGATGGAACCACATTTGCTGCGACCGACTACTGGCTAGCCAACGGCCAGCTGCATTACTACGTGAACTACAGCGGCGAAAATAGCGTGGACATGGGGCAGGTGGACTTGCAGCGCACCGTAAACGAGAACGCGAAGCGCGGAGTGCGTTTCTCATTGAAGCCGAACCCGGACACCGCGAATCCGGCGCCGACTTCCCGCGACTACCCAAGGGGCAATCCAAATAGCACTACGTCAAACCAGAACAACAACCAGAACGTCCCGGCGCCGGCGACGAATCCTGCTCCCGCCCCGCAGCCAGCGCCACGAATGCAGACGACGTCGCAACCGGCGCTGTCGCATTCCTAAGGCGGATGTTGAGGCCGTTCCATTCGCAGTTTGAATGTGTCGAAGTTAAACTGCTGGCTCGTGATTGAACATTGTAATCGAAATGTCTTTGTTAGATTGAGTGTCGCAAATAAGCGAAACGGGGCCTCACATCGGCCAGATGTGAGGCCCCTGTTGTATCCCTGAATTCACCCGGATTCGTGCGGCGCCAACGAAGTGTACGGCCCGACGGATGGCTAATTAGAACGTGTAGCGATCGAAAGATTCATCGGCAATGCTGACGTGCTTCAGGCCCACCAAGGTGCCGTACACATGCCAAAAGTCGCCCTCCGATCGAGTAAATTCCACCCCAACTTTATTCTTACTCCAAATATTCCCCCCCACAAATACGACGCGGCATTCGCGCTCTTCTTCAGTGACTGCGTTTACTAGCAGAAGGGTCTGGCCGGATTTGACTTTCACCCGCAATGTCAGCAGCCCGCCATGCACGCTTACCGCTTCGGTTTGAGTATCGAGACGAAAAGGCCGATTGTTGGCCGTGCGTCCATACACTCGAACCGGGATCGCTAATGGTAAGCGCTTGCTGCGGCGGTGCTTCCCGAATGACGGCGCCATTCGTAACCTCCTTTCATGACAAGGATTGCCCGGTAAACAAATTAATGCTGCGTTTGGAGTTCGGCAATAGTACTTTTCCAAGGGCAAACGTAACCAGAATCCGGTAATTGCAGTCTTACTAGGTGCTCGTCCGCCTGGAGCTGAACAGGGTCGCGCCCTGCCGACATGGAAAATCATTTGTTGATGTCGTTCATCACTATCCAGACCACGAAAAAGGTCTCGCACTGGATCTTTCACCTAGGCGCGTTTGGCCTGATTCCTTTGGGTGTGCTGGATGCCTCCGTGGTTCCGCTTCCGGGAAGCATGGACGTGCTAACAATTGTGTTGGCTGCCAAGCAGCCGGATTGGTGGATTTACTATGCGCTGATGGCCACCGCCGGTTCAGTCCTCGGAAATTATTTGACCTACCGGCTTGCGCGCAAGGGTGGGAAAGAAACGCTGGAGCGCAGGCTGTCGCGCAAGAGCATGGACAAAGTCACCCAGACGTTCGAGCGCTGGGGATTTGGCGCCATCGCGATTCCGGCATTGTTGCCGCCGCCCATGCCCATGATCCCTTTTGTTTTGGCGGCTGGCGCGGCCAAATATTCACTTAAAAAATTCCTCGCTGCGCTCACTTTAGGACGGATCGTGAGGTACAGCGCCCTGGCCCTGTTGGCGGCTCATTACGGGCATGAGATCATTTCGTTCATGCGGAATCACGGGCACCCGGTCTTCTTGATCGTCCTCGGAGTCGTGGCTATCGCCGTCGTTGTATTCTTAGTCCTGAGATACGGCAAGAAAGGCAAATCCCGCGGCTCGATGCAACGCAACGCCGCAAGTCGCAAAGCTTGAAGTTGCTTTTAACGGTTCAGCGCGCTTAACTCGTTATTTCACGAATCCGGGTATATGTTGGGGAAGCCCCGATTGCGGTATAGCCTCACAGCCACGCACGCCGTAGACTCTCGCGCGTCTGCCCGTTCTGATCAGCTTGATGAATTCACAGGAGGAATTACTTGAAAACAACAGAATGCTTGCAATCAACGAGGCGTGATTCAGACGTTAGTTGCGTTCGCAACGATGAGCGCATTCTTATTCCTGGTTGCAGCACCTGCGTGCACATGCAGACGAGAGAGATAAATGCCGCGTCAGCGGATTGAGAAAGCGGAAGCCAGGCTAAACGACTGCCGTCGCCAAGCACGGCGCGAAGAGCCCTGAAGCCCGCGACCGCTGGCACGAGCTGCGCGACTGAACGAGAACATTGCTGGACCGCATATCACCAGTGGTGGGACGGCAGAGATCGTACGTGGCGCACCGATGCAGATTGGGACCATGATGATCGCTGGCCGGACGAACATTCACTAATAGGTTTAAAGTTTCACTTTAAGGTTGATTTTGGGTGCGGACTCTGAGCTTATTTGAAAGCTCAGAGCTCCGCATTTACTTCATTTGTCCGGCCTCTACCTTCGCCTCTACCTTCGTTGACACTGCTCGGGTCGCGTGTTAGTTTCGCGAACCATGACAGAAATGGGTTCCTCCAGACCCTCAAGAAAGAGAATTGCGATTATTCCGGGCGATGGCATAGGGAAAGAGGTGATTCCTGCGGCGGTTCAAGTCTTGAAATCGGCTGCGGCTGCGGGCGGCCGCGAAGTCTCGCTTACAGAGTTTGATTGGGGCGCGGACCGCTACCTTCGCGACGGCACGACGTTGCCATCCGACGCGGTGGAAATGTTTCATCGCGATTTCGACGCCATCCTGCTCGGCGCCATGGGAGATCCGCGTGTTCCGACAAACGTCCACGCGGCCGATATTCTTCTGGGCTTGCGTTTCAAGCTGGATCTCTACGTCAATGCGCGCCCCTGCGTTCTTTTCGACAAGCGTTTCACGCCGCTGAAAGATCGCACGGAGAATGACGTCAGCTTCATGGTCTTTCGGGAGAACACCGAAGGCCTTTATGTCGGAATGGGCGGGAATTTCAAGAAGGGAACCGCCGACGAAGTCGCGGTCCAAGAAGATTTAAACACTCGCAAGGGCGTGGAGCGCATCATCCGCTATGCATTTGAATATGCAAAGGCGCGCAAGCTCAAGCGAGTGTGCATGAGCGATAAATCCAACGCGATGACATTCGGCCACGATCTTTGGCAGCGCGTGTTCAAGGAAGTCCGCCGGAGTATGCAGAAATCGAAGCTAGCCACCAATACATCGATAATCTTCTGATGCAAATGGTTCGCGACCCTTCGCAGTTCGACGTGATCGTGACGGGTAATTTGTTTGGAGATATCGCCAGCGACCTCGGCGCGCAACTGGCGGGTGGTTTGGGTCTTGGCGCCATCGGGAAACATCCATCCCGGCCAAGTTTCGCTTTTCGAGCCGGTGCACGGTTCGGCTCCGTCGATTGCCGGGAAGAATATTGCGAATCCAATGGGCGCAATCCTGGCAGTGGGGATGATGTTCGAGTATTTGGGCTGGAAGCACGAAGGCGAAGCGATCGAGGCCGCCGTTCGCGCCGCGCTTCGGGAAGGGAAGACACCGGCGGAACTCGGCGGCTCGATGGGTACGCGCGAGATCGGTGAGTGGGTGTCTAACGCTGTCGCGAAGGCTGGCGCAAGTCAGAATATTCAACCTTCACTTTAAGTCAATATGAAAGGGATGGTCCCGCACGGTCCGCGGTCTATGCGGCACTCAAGCATGAGTTTTTGCTTCACTTGTCGGCAGGTCGCCAGGTACGACAAGAATTTAATTCTGCTTAATTGCAGGAGGAGCTTGCGTGATGCTGCCCGCAACCAGATCGGTCTTGACCGTAATTTTTTGCTTCGGCAGAAGCTTCACGTCGGTGTTGAATTCCTGATACCCCGCTAAGGCAATCTTGATGTGATGATCTCCAGGGCTCACGAGCATTCCTCGCCCCATCCCGTTGAACTGCTTCACGTATCCGGCGAAAGCTCCATCAACGAATACGGCCGCACGTTCGGGGGTGACCTTGAGCTTTATTTCCGAGGTCACGGTCGCGAACTGCGCCTTGGGATCTTTGTCTAGTTTCACGGTGATGATTAGTTTTTTTGCCGGTTCGACCACGTATGACTGCGTTGCGTCTAGATAGCCGGTTTGGCGGAAGGAGATTTCGTGCTGTCCGGGAAGCAGCATCACTTTCTTGTCATCCTTCAGCTCCGAGACGTAGCCTACGTATTGACCGTCGATCCACACGCCCGCGGTTTTCTCGGCTTTATCTGCGCCGACGAATTGCACTTCGCCTAAGACTTGATTCGGTGGCTGCGGTTTCTGATTCTGGGCGGCGGATCGCAGCGCAGGGATTAGCGCAAGGAGAAGGCCAGCGGGATAGCGGGCCTGAGACTCTCAATGGTTTTCATCGCAACTCCCTTTACAAGAATTAAGATCGAGCATTGTAGCGAAGTTTTCCTTGACGTGAGCGGAAACTTCCGATGGGAAAGTATCATCTTAGGTTTTCAAGGCGCCCACGATGTTTCATCTATTGCCCGAGTTGTCGGCGGTACGACCATTAAAATCTCGAAATCACTTGACGTTACATCTACTGAAATGTAGTTTCTGCATGCTCGATCGAAAACAATTCGGAGGCCAGTTTGAATCTTCGCAAAGCGCCATATCTCATCTTCATTTTGATCCTTCTATCAGTGCCGCAAGTTTGGACTCGGACGCATGCGGACTCCGCGCCGGAGTTTAATGTAAAAGAACACTACACAAAGTACGAGTTCCGAATTCCGATGCGCGACGGGAAACTGCTCTTTACCGCCGTTTACGTCCCCAAGGATTCATCGCGCAGCTATCCGTTCATGGTCGATCGGACGCCCTACAGCGTGGCGCCCTACGGTGTCGATCAATATAGAAAGATGCTCGGACCGTCCGACGAGTTTCAGCGCGCCGGCTACATTTTCGTTTATCAGGACGTGCGCGGACGCTATATGTCGGAGGGAAGTTTTGTCGAAATGCGCCCGCACATAGATAACAAGAAGTCGAATAGCGATGTGGACGACAGCAGCGATATGTATGACACGGTTGAGTGGCTGCTGAAAAACGTTCCCAACAATAATGGTAAGGTGGGCATCTGGGGGATTTCCTACCCGGGGTTCTACACCTCTGCCAGCATCATTGATTCGCATCCGGCGATTAAAGCGGCCTCGCCCGAGGCGCCCATGACGGATCTTTTCAAGGGGGATGATGCGTATCATGGCGGTGCATTCATGCTTGCCGCCAATTTTGGTTTTTACACCTTTTTCAAGCCCCAACAGACACCTATTTTGCCGCCGAAAAATATGCGTTTTTTCGAATACGGCACTGCGGACGGTTATGACTTTTTTCTCAGGATGGGTCCGCTTGCGGGCGCCAAGCCGCTTTACTTCAAAGATCCCAACTGGCTATGGGACGACCAAGTGGCCCACGACACCTATGACGATTATTGGAAGGCCCGAAACCTCGCGCCGCACATGAAGGACATTCATTGCGCCGTGCTCACGGTGGGAGGTTGGTTCGATGCGGAGGACCTGCAAGGTCCATTCTCTACCTACCACGCGATCGGCAAGAATAATCCTGAGATCTATAACGGAATCGTAGTGGGACCCTGGGTGCACGGAGGTTGGGCGCGCTATGAAGGGAATCATCTAGGGAGCGTAGGTTTTGCTTCAAATACCGGGCAATTTTTCCGCGGCCAGATTCTATTTCCATTCTTCGAGCAATACTTGAAGGGTGGGAGCGACGCGAAGTTGCCGGCTGCTTACGTCTTTGAGACCGGAACCAACATGTGGCGCGAGTATGCAAGCTGGCCTCCGAAGGACACAGAATCAAAAATGCTGTATTTCCGCGAAAACGGCGGGCTTTCCTTCGAGCCTCCGACCGATGCGGCGGGAGCTTTCGACGAATACGTGAGCGATCCGAACAAACCAGTGCCGTTTGTGAGCTATCCGTCGACGTCCGTACCGCAGGAATATATGGTCGCGGACCAGCGATTCGCTGCCAGCAGGCCGGACGTGGTGGTCTATCAGACGGAGCCTTTAGAGCAAGACGTCACAATCGTAGGCCCCCTATCTCCGAGGCTTTTTGCTTCGACTTCGGGCACTGATTCGGACTGGATCGTAAAACTAATTGACGTGTACCCGGAAGATTATCCCGATGACACGGCCGCGCCCGACAGCACACTGCCCCTCAAGGATGTGCCTCCGCCGTCGATCAAAATGGCGGGCTTTGAGCAATTGGTCCGAGGCGAACCGATGCGCGGGAAGTTTCGGAAGAGCTTCGAACATCCGGAGGCGTTCACTCCGGGAAAAGTGGAAGAAGTAAGCTTCACGATGCCGGATGTGAATCACACGTTTCGTCGCGGACACCGAATTATGGTACAGGTGCAGAGTTCGTGGTTCCCGCTGATCGACCGAAACCCACAAGTGTTCGAGAACATTCCGGACGCGAAACCCGGCGATTTTCAGAAGGCCACAGAGCGGATCTATCGGGACCGGGCTCAAGCGTCGGGAATCGCGATTCAGGTTTTGCATTAATTCCTGAAAATGGATTGCGCGATTTAACATTTTGCTTCACTTGTCGGCACGGCGACAGTCGCTAAGCTTACTTAAAATTTCAGTTGAACAAATCGGTCGCTCGCTTCGATTAGATATTTGATTCTTGCCGGGTCTTTTGGAGCGCTCAAGGCGAACGCAAGTTTGCAAAGTATCGCTTGAACGTGTCTGGGAGGTTGAAGCGATGCTGCAAGTGTCGGCCAAACGACGGAGTCAGTAAGGAACCGGGCGGCGGTCGAGCGGTTTGATGATTCGAGCCAACAGCACGCCGGTGAGGAATCCACCGATGTGCGCCCACCACGCGACTCCTCCAAGGCTCGCCGCGCGTGGATCGCTCAACGAACCAACCCCGCTTAAGAACTGCATGACGAACCACAGGCCGATGAACACCAACGCTGGAATCTGCCAAGTGAACCAGATTATGAATAAGGGAACTAAGGTAAGAATCCGCGAAGATGGAAAGAAGACAATGTAGGCGCCTAGAATGCCGGAAATCGCCCCGCTCGCTCCAATCGATGGCAGATGCGAGCCCCAGGAAAAGATGACCTGCATCAGGCCGGAAGCGATGCCGCAAACGAGATAGAAAAAAAGGTAGCCGATGCCGCCGAGCCGGTCCTCCACGTTTGCGCCGAAAATCCAGAGGAACCACATGTTGCCGATGATGTGAAGCCAACCTCCGTGAAGAAACATGCAGGTGAACACGGGGATTAGGGCATCGGCCAAGCTGTAATGGTGGCCGGACCAGGCGAGCTGAATCTTTGCAGGGACCAGGCCGTAAATACGAACGAATGCTTCGGCCTGGGCCGGCGGCAAGGAGAGTTGGTGAACGAATACGATGACATTTACGGCGATTAGAAGCAGCGTTACCACCGGCACCGAGCGGCGCGGCATCATGTCTTTGAGCGGTATCATGATTCTTGCGAGTCGGCGACGCGGGATCTCGATTTAGAGCCGATTCGAGTTGAAATCGATGACCTTGGCAAGGACGGCCGCGCGCCGGATGACGCATAGCACTCTAGCTGAGGCGCTGCAATTTTCAAATCAAGAAGTGGCGTGACGAGATGGTTTAGCATTTGCGTGTGGTGCTTCGCTATGATAAACATTTTTGTTTCACCTGCGTGCGGGAGCCAGCAGTGAGCGCGTTGCCACCAGGGAAACAGCGCATACTGTAGTCGCCGTCGCGCCGATGCTGATGCCACTACGCGAATCTGAAGCGATTGTTTTGCAAAGTTATCCGCTGGGAGAGGCCGACCGCCTGGTGAGTTTTCTTTCGCGCAGTATCGGCCGTGTTCGCGGGGTGGCCTCAGGCGCCCGCAGAACGAAGAGCCGATTCGGTTCGACACTGGAGAAGCTTTCACACGTTCGCATCTGGTTTTTCGAGAAGGAGACCCGCGAACTGGTGCGCATCAGCCAGTGCGAGCTGATCGAATCGTTTCTCGATGCCTTCCGGGATTATTCTTCGGGCGTGGGCCTGGCGATTATAAGCGAGGTTACCGAAGCAGTCCTTCCGGATCGCGAGGCGTCGGACGCGAATTTTCGCTTGCTGTTGCTGTCGGCTCAGGCGGTGAAGCGCACGGGGAAGTGGGAGGTGCCACTTGCATATTTTGCGCTGTGGACGGTCAAGCTTGGCGGCTGGCTTCCTTCGCTGGATGCTTGCGCAAAGTGCGGGAGAGCGCTCACTGCAGCGGAGCCGGCGTATTTTTCGCGGAGTTCGTCGGCGATGGTTTGCGCCAAGTGTCGCAAGCCAGGATTGCGGACGATCCCGGCGCCGGCGCTGGCGGCCGCGCGTAAGATGCTCGTGCAGCGACTGGATCGGATCAGTGAAGGGGAGATCTCAGATCCTGCAGCACGAGAATTGACGGACGTTGCGCTGGACGTGATTGAACGCCAGATAGACCGAAAGTTGAAATCTCGAGAACTCCTGGAGCCCACGGCGTGAAGAGTCAGGTTCGCAGGTCGGAGAAGGCGGCTCGTTCGTTGGTGAAAAAAGTGGAAGCGAGAGGTTTATCGTTTCAGGACCTTCTACTAACACTTGAACAATATTGGACGCGACAGGATTGCATTCTGCAGCAGCCTTACGATGTGGAAGTGGGTGCGGGCACCATGCATCCGGAGACCTTTTTGCGCGTGCTCGGGCGGGAGCCGTACAGAGTTGTTTACGCGCAGCCGAGCCGACGCCCTACCGATGGACGCTATGGAGACAATCCCAATCGTTTGTACAAGCACACGCAACTTCAAGTGATACTTAAACCATCGCCTTCGAATGTTCAGGACCTTTATCTTGAAAGTCTCGCTGCTGTGGGAATAAATCTCAAAGAGCATGACATTCGATTTGAAGAGGACAACTGGGAATCTCCCACGCTGGGCGCTTGGGGAATCGGGTGGCAAGTACTTCTCGACGGTCTGGAGATTACGCAGTTCACATATTTTCAGCAGAGCGGTGGGATCAACCTCGATCCGATATCCGTAGAGCTTACCTACGGGCTGGATCGCATCGCTGCCTACCTTCAGGGCGTGGATAATATTTTCGATGTCCGATGGTCCCGGACAAAGACGTATCGGGAGGTACGGCTTGCAGAAGAGCGACAATACTCTGCCTACAGCTTCGACTATGCTGACGCGGTTTCGACGCGCAAGCAGTTTGATTTAAACGAGGCCGAAGCGAGACGCATTCTCGACGCCTGGCCGAAGTCGGAAAGCAAGACGCTCGAACGGTTTCCGCTTTTGGCGGCCTACGACCTCACGCTCAAATGTTCGCATCTTTTCAATTTGCTGGATGCGCGCGGAGCGATTTCTGTGACGGAACGGGCGGCCATGATTGGCCGGGTGCGCAAACTCGCCGTGCGAGCCGCCGAGCTCTGGTTGCGACAGCAGTCGGGAACTCACCTTGCGCCTGAAGCGGGCGGGAGGCGCGCGTGAGTCCGCATCGAAAGCCGGCGTCCGGGGCGACGGGTGATCTGCTCTTTGAAATTGGGTGCGAAGAGATTCCGGCAGGAATGATTGAGAAGGCTGCGAAGGAACTTAAAGCGATACTTGTCAAAAGCCTGCTGGCGGCGAATTTGGTCGACGAGCCGACAGTTCAAGAGAGAATTGAAGCTTTCGGCGCTCCGCGACGACTTACCCTCATCGCTCGCAAGATTCGGTTGCGCCAGCAAGATTTGGAGCGCGAGATTATCGGGCCCCCAAAAACTGTTGCATTCGACAATTTAGGCGAGCCGACGCGTGCTGCGATGAGCTTTGCTGAAAAGCAGGGGATACCGGTCTCAAAGCTTTCGATCGTGAACACGCCGAAAGGCGAATACGTGGCGGCCAAGCAGGTTGTAATTGGAAAACCGTCGGCGGAAATTCTTGCGACGGTGTTGCCGCAAGCGATTCAGGAGATATCCTGGCCGCGCTCCATGTATTGGACTACGGCGGAAGGCCCGCGTTTCATTCGCCCGATTCGCTGGATTGTGGCGATATGCGATAGCAAGGTCGTGCCTTTCTCTTTTGCCGGTGTGCGTGCGGGAAATCACACCGAGGGCCATCGCTTTCTGGGGAAGAGGAATATTCCACTCGGCGGTCCCGATGACTACGAACAAAAATTAAAGAAGAACTTTGTATTGTGCCGGCCGGAAGCGCGGCGCAATAAAATCGAAGTCGAGATGCACTCACTGACGGCACGAAAGCAATTGCGTGCGCACGCGGACCCCGAGCTTCTCCACCTGGTGACCTACCTCAATGAATATCCCAGCGTGATCATGGGGGATTTTGATTCTTCATTTTTGGCGCTGCCGGAGGAGATCCTGATAACCGTGATGCGCGATCACCAGAAGTATTTCGGACTCGAGACGCGCAACGGCGAGCTTGCGCCGCATTTTCTGGCGGTCATCAATTTGCCCGCCGACAAGAAAGGCATCGTTCGCGCGGGGCATGAGCGGGTGCTGCGCGCACGTTTTGCGGACGCCCAATTTTTCTGGGAGACGGACCTGAAGCATCCTCTCGGCGACTACTTGCCGAAACTTGCAGCGGTTACATACGAATCGCGCCTGGGAAGTTACGGCGACAAGGTAGAGCGCATGCGGGTGCTGGCGCGCTGGCTCGCGGAGCAGTGGTTCAGTGGGGGCGTCTCGCGCGCAGATGTCGGGGGTGCGGACCGCGCGGCTGAACTTGCCAAGTGCGATTTGGTCACCGAGATGGTGCGCGAGTTCACCGAGCTTCAGGGAATCGTGGGAGGGCTGTACGCTCGAGCGCAGGGCGAGCCGGAAGAAATTTGGCAGGCTGTTTACGACCATTACAAGCCGCTCGGACTCGACGATGCGCTGCCACGCAATTTGACCGGATGCGCCGTATCGCTTGCGGATAAACTGGACTCTCTAGTGGCTTGCTTTGCAGTGGGCGCCATTCCGACTGGGTCGAGCGATCCATTCGCGCTGCGTCGAGCGGCATTGGGAGTGGCGAAGATTATCCTGGAGAAGCGACTCCCACTTTCTATTTCGGCGGCGATTTCGGCGGCGGCGAAATCGTTAAAGGACCACGCGCCCCGGATTGAAGTGGCCGAAGCGGTCCAAAAACAAGTCCTCGATTTCCTGCTGGAACGCGCGCGCTTCATGTTGAAAGAGAAGCGCGCCTTCGCCTATGACGAGATCAATGCTGCGTTCGCGGCGGGTGCCGATGATTTGGTGGACGCAGCCGAGCGCGTGGCAGCAGTGAAGGCCATCCGGCACACGAAGAATTTCGCGCCGCTGGCGGCTTCGTTCAAACGCATCCGCAACATACTAGACAAGTCGGCTGGCATTCTGGATAAGGGACAGCTTGAAGTGCAACATGAGCTTCTCTGGGAGCCCGCCGAGCGCGAACTTCATGCTACCGCGCAGAGAATTGGCATGGAGGCGACGCGTAGAAAAAAGGCGGGGAAGTATCGAGAAGCGCTTGAAGCGATTTCGGAACTGCGCCCGTCGGTCGATCAGTTTTTCGACAAGGTTCTAGTGATGGTTGAAGACGCGAATGTCCGGCGAAATCGAGTGGCGCTCTTAGGGAATTTGTTGAAGGAGTTTTCGACGATTGCGGATTTCTCAGAGCTGGTCTCGGAGGACCCCAAAGAATCACTTCAGCAAAAGCGAGCCGAAGCTTAAGCGCAGGTGCGATGTTGAGGTGGTAGTTCAGTTGTTGGCCCGCCGACATTGACCGACTAAATGGGATGCCTTACAGGAAGCTTTCGGATTTTGATCGTATAGGAAATTCGAGGTGAACATGAAATACGTTTATTTCTTCGGTGCGGGGAAAGCCGACGGCAACGGCGAGATGAAAGAGGTGCTTGGCGGGAAAGGCGCGGGCTTGGCGGAGATGACTCGCATCGGTCTTCCGGTACCCGCGGGATTCACCATCACCACCGAGACGTGCGATTACTATTTCAAGCATAGCCGCCAGTTCCCGAAAGACTTACGCAAGGAAGTCGAGAAAAACCTGGAGCGTCTGGAAAAGCTCACCGGAAAGAAATTGGGCGATGCGAAAGATCCGCTGCTCGTCAGCGTGCGGTCCGGCTCGGCGCGTTCCATGCCGGGAATGATGGAGACCATTCTAAATCTTGGGTTGAATGATACGTCGGTTGCGGGCCTGGCGCGCGCCACACAGAATGAGCGCTTTGCTTACGATGCCTACCGGCGGTTCGTGCAGATGTATTCGAGCGTGGTAATCGGTCTGCCCAAGGATGATTTTGAATCACGTTTGCGGTCGCTCAAGAAAAGGCTGGGCGTCAACGATGACACGCAGGTATCGGCTGAAGGCTGGCGAGAGCTCATTGGGGAATACAAGAAATACTTCCGCGAGAAGACTGGCAAGGCGTTTCCGGAAGATCCGCACGAACAGCTTTGGGGAGCGATCGGAGCGGTATTTGAATCCTGGATGGGAGAAAAGGCGCAGACCTACCGGCGCGTCGAAAAAATTACGGGCTTGCTGGGAACGGCTGTCAACGTGGTTCAGATGGTGTATGGGAACACGGGCGACGATTCGGGCACCGGAGTCTGTTTCACCCGCGACCCTTCCACGGGCGAGAAAACTTTCTTCGGCGATTTCCTGTTGAACGCGCAGGGCGAGGACGTCGTGGCGGGAATTCGTACGCCGATGCATTTGAATGAGCTCTCAAAACGGATGCCGAAAGTTTACAAGCAGCTAGAACGTGTCCGGCAAACGCTTGAGAAACATTATCGCGATATGCAGGACCTGGAATTCACGGTGGAAAACGGCAAACTCTACATGTTGCAGACCCGCACCGGAAAGCGCACTCCTTCGGCGGCATTTCAGATAGCAGTGGATATGGTGGACGAGCGATTGATTAAAGTTGAAGAAGCACTTGAAAGAATTCAGCCGGATGACGTCGAGCGGCTCTTCTACCGCGTGCTTGACCCGCAACTAAACCGCGCCGAGCTGTCTTCGCGCAAGATTGTTACGGGAATTAATGCGGTTCCTGGCGCGGCTGTGGGCAGAGTCGTTTTTACCGCCGAAGATGCGGAGGCCTGGGCGGCCCGCGGAGAAAAGGTAGTACTCGTGCGGCATGAGACCAGTCCCGAAGATGTTGGCGGGATGAACGTGGCGCAAGGAATCTTGACCGCAACGGGAGGAAAGACAAGCCATGCGGCCGTAGTGGCGCGCGGGTGGGGAAAGTGCTGCATCGTTGGGGCCGAGCAACTCGACATCGACCTCAAGCGAAAGGTGCTGAGCTCCAATGGCCACGCAGTGCGCGAGGGCGAGTGGCTTACGCTGGATGGCAGTGACGGAATCGTTTACTCCGGCCAACTCGCGCTCATTCGGCCGGAACCGCCCAAGGCCTTCCATACCCTGCTCAAATGGGCCGATAGGGTGCGAAAACTGGGAGTGCGCACGAATGCGGATACTCCGCAAGATGCGCGAGTGGCTCGCGAGATGGGCGCGGAGGGAATCGGGCTTGTCCGCACAGAACATATGTTTTTCAAGGATTTCGAGCATCCGGAAAAGAGCGGCGAACGGCAGCAGGCCATCCAGGAAATGATTTTGGCGGATAGCTCTGAGGCGCGCCGGGCGGCGCTCGATAAACTGTTGCCGTTTCAACGGCGAGACTTCATCGGGATATTTAAAGCGATGGACGGGCTTCCTGTAACCATTCGACTGATCGATCCTCCGCTGCATGAGTTTGTGCCGCACGATCCGGAGAAGCAGGCGGAACTGGCCAAGAAGATGGGCATTTCGCCGGAGGTGGTCGCGCGGCGTGTGGAACAATTGCACGAAGCAAATCCAATGCTAGGCCATCGCGGTTGCAGATTGTGCATCACCTATCCAGAAATTCTCGAGATGCAGGTCCGCGCGATCATCGAGGCGGCCGTTGAGTGCCAGAAGAGTAAAATCAAAGTGATACCTGAAATCATGCATCCACTGACCATGGATAAAAAAGAGATGCAAATTCTCGATCAAGCGACTCGCCGGGTCGCCGACGAAATCATCTCTAGAGCTAAAGTGAAGGTTGAATATACCGTGGGGACCATGATTGAGCTTCCGCGCGCAGCTTTACTCGCGGATCAGATCGCCGAGGTCGCGGAGTTCTTTTCATTTGGCACGAATGACCTGACCCAGACCACCATGGGTTTGTCTCGCGATGACGCTGGCCGGTTTCTGCCGGAGTACGTGGATGAGCGAAAAGCGGGAATTTTCAAGTCCGATCCGTTTCAGACCATTGATGAAGAAGGCGTCGGGATGCTGGTTGAATGGGGAATTGCTCGCGGCAGAAAAACACGGCCGGAGCTGAAAATAGGCATATGCGGCGAGCATGGAGGCGACGCGGACAGCGTGAAATTTTGCCACCGCGTGGGGATGGATTACGTAAGTGCCTCGCCATTTCGGGTTCCCACGGCGCGTCTGGCGGCAGCGCAGGCGGTGTTGGAAGAAAGAAAGAAGGGCGGAGTCCGAAAAACGAAGAATTAGGCATCTGCTCAGCTAAGTTCTCCCGCGAAACACAGGAGTGGCTATCCAACAACTTGCAGACAGACCGCTCATCATTGGAATTTGCGGAGGAACCGGATCGGGAAAGACCACGATCACCCGTCGAATCATCGAAGCGCTGTCGTCGGGCAACGTCATCGTTCTCCAGCAAGACAACTACTACAAGGACTTTCCCGGCCTGCCCCTGGAAGAGCGCGTAAAACTGAATTTCGACCATCCCGATTCGATGGATACGGCGCTCATGGCCGGCCACGTGCGCCGGCTGCGCGCCGGCGAGGGGATCGAACGGCCAACCTACGATTTTGCGAACTTCCGTCGGCTGAATGAAACAGTGGATATTCCGGCGCGATCCAGCATCATCGTCGAAGGAATTTTGATTTTCGAGAATAAGGAGCTGCGAGACTTGATGGACATTAAGATCTTCGTGGATACGGATGCAGACTTAAGATTCATCCGACGCTTGGTGAGGGATATCCGCGAACGCGGGCGCACCATGGAAATGGTAATCGCTCAATATCTGGTGACTGTGCGACCGATGCATATGGAGTTTGTCGAGCCCTCCAAGCGATACGCCGACGTCATAATCCCAGAGGGTGGGCATAACGAAGTGGGGATCGATCTGGTGATTCAGAAAATCAAGTCGCTGATCCCGAGAGCGAGGGATTGAAGGCTGTTTGCTTTAAATACGGAACGAAATCTTCGCGCCGTGCGTAGTATTTCGTAGAGACACTTGGGACCCGGAGAGGTGCAATGGTGGGATTCCTGCTTTGGTGCATCCTGCTTGTGCTTTGTTGGCCACTGGCGTTGCTCGCGCTGGTGCTGTACCCGATCGTGTGGTTGATCCTGCTGCCGTTTCGGCTGGTTGGATTGGCAGTTGAAGGAGCGCTTGAATTAGTCCGCGCGATCATCATGCTTCCAGTTAGGATTCTCCGCGGGTCGCGGGCAGCCTGAGCACGGCGCGATCCATACAATCATCACTTCAACTGTCAGATGGCCGACAATTGCGGCGCTGCTTGAACAATTTGCCTCGGTCAAGAAAACGAATATTGAACTGCAAGATGCCGGACTGAAGTCAGGCGCTAGGACCGCGGTGATCGGACAGCACGCCCAAAATACACTTCAACCATCACTTCAAGAAAAATCAGGTCGGCATCTTTAGAAAGAAGTAGACTGCCAGGAAACCGAAGATCGCGTCGGGAGCCCATCCAGCCAGTAACGGCGGCAATTGCCCGACAGAACCCATCGCTTCAAACAAGGCGGCGGTCGCCCAATAGACGATTCCGATGCAGACGGCCACGGCCAGGCCTCCCACGGCTCCGCGAGTTCCTACTAGAAACGCAAAGGGAGCGCCGAGGAAAACAATGATGGCCGCGATCAGCGGGAAGGCAAACTTTTTTTGCCATTGGACTGAAAGCCGCGAAGTGTCGAATCCCGCCTGACGGAGGCTCGCGATGTACTGGCCTAGTTGGCGCCAATTCATCTGAGCGGATTGGCGAACTTCACGGCGAAAGTAGCTTGGAGTCTCGGTGAATTCGGGCAGCGAAAACACCTTAAACGGAAAATAACGGGTAACTTTATTTCCGTCGAAATCGCGAATCCAGCCGCCGGTGAGGACCCAAGCGTTTTCGCTCGATTCCCAGGAAGCGCGAGTGGCGAAAACGCGGCGGCGCATTTGGAACGTATTGGGATCTAGTTCAAAGATGCTCAATCCGCCGAAGAGCTGACGATCCCAATCGAAGAGTTCGTAGTTAAGAACCTTGTCATTTTCACCGAAAATCCACTGGTGCGCGGGCTGAAAGTAGGTTTGCGCCGGGCGGCCTTTGATTTGGTTGCGAAGCGCGTCCTGGCGCTGGTTGGCGTACGGCAGAAAAGTATCGTCGAGCAGGAACATGGCGCCGGCAACGATACAGCCTGCCAGCGTAAGCGGAAGAACGATGCGGTAGAGACTGACGCCGCTAGCTTTAAACGCGATCACTTCATTGTTTTTCGCCAGAACCGCAAGAGTGACAAGAGTGCCGACCAGACATGCCAGCGGCGAGAGCTGATACACCATGAGCGGCACGAGATAGCGAAAATAATTGAGCACCATGAATACCGCTATGTGGTTCTTAGAGATGTCACCTAGCAGATCGAAAAGCGTGAAAGCGTCAAAGATCAGCACGAAGCCCGCTAGCAGCACCAGGAAATAATAGAAAAACTGATACAGCAGGTACATGTCCATAAGCATTGGAAAGCCTACCGAGCTGCCGGCGCCGGTTTCGTGGCGAATGCCAATGACGGGACGAGCGAGAGTGACCGAGCCGGTGGAAAGCGGGCCATTTGAGGTGGGGACTGGCGCCGCGTCGGATTCATGACGCTGCGATTTTCGCTGCCGCGAAAAGATAGATTCGAATGCGGCGGTGACGCGGCTCGGCCTGCGTATATTTTCGATGCGCCGCAAAAAGAAAAGTCCAATAACCGCTGCAACGATATTTGCGCCCCAGATTCCGGCCCAGGGCGCGATGGAGCCCTGTTGCGCCATATGCGCGCCGGTGACGAAAAGAAAATAGTAGCCGCCGATTAGGACCAGCGTGAGGACCAGACCGGCAGCTCGCCCACCTCGGCGGGGACGAACTCCCACGGGAACTCCCAGGAGCGCGAATATAAGGCAGGCGGTGGGAAAAGCGATGCGCCGGTGAAACTCCACGCGGGCGTCGCGCCAATTAGGTCCGCGATATGCGAGAAGGCCGGAGATGGATTGCTCAGCGTCGGTGAACGCCGCGCTCTTGGTACTGGTTGCAGAAGAGGAAATATCGATGGGGATGTCGCTCTGGCCGAACGTCGTTACACTATAGTGGTCTGGTTCATGCGGATCGTATTCGTGCGTGCTACCGGGGCCGAGATGAAGCTCGATCTGTTGCTGTTCCGACCCGGCCACGACTTGCGCGTCCTGGGCCATTGTTAGATTGGAGGTGGCTGCGGACTGCGCGGATGACGCCAGGAAAACGCCGCGCCAGCGCGTCGCTGCGGCTTCCACATCTTGCACGTATAATACGAAGTGCGGAAAGCGCTCGTCGAATACTCGCGGCAGAACGGCGAAAGGTATTTGCGAGGAAAGAATTTTCTGCTCGAGCTTGCCCAGCGTGCGCCAGGACATGGGAATGAGCCAAAACGTGAGCACCAGCGTGAAGAAACCGAAAAACGCTGCGAAGAATCCAATCGGCACAAGCAACCGGCGCATGCTAATTCCGGAAGCATGAATAGCAACGATTTCGCTGTCGGCCGACAGGCGGCCGAGTCCGATGAGGACGCCTACCAGTACGGCCATCGGAATGGTAAAAGCAAGTACGGGCGCGAGCGAACACAGGAAGAGAAGAGCGACGGTTTGAATGCCGCCCGAGTGGCGGACCACCAAATCCATCAGGCGCACGAGCTGCGGCACGAAGAAAACAAAAGTGAAGACAGCGAGGCCGAGGACGGAATGCGAGGCGACTTCCCGGCCAATATATTTATCGAGCAGGCGCATATTTGCGCGGGGCCATTCTAACATGTTAAGAGTCGAGTTAACGGGCGCAGAAGCTTTCCACGCTTGTGCGAAGCGAAACAAAGACATTGAGGTGTGCGTGCGAACAAAGGGTTCCCGCCGTTGAGCCGCGTCAACCTCGCATTGCTCTGGCACATGCACCAACCGCAGTACCGAGAACCGTTCACCGGGCGCTACATGCTGCCGTGGACGCGTTTGCACGCCCTGAAAGACTACTGGGGCATGGTGAAAATACTTGGGGAATTTCCGGGCGTGCACGTAACGTTCAATTTTGTTCCGCTGCTCGCGGCGCAGATTGAAGAATACGCCAGCGGAAATTTTAAAGAGCCCTGGTTCGAGCTGGCATTTGCGCCGGCCGATTCACTCGACCCTCAGCAGAAGCGCGGAATACTCGAACGCGCGTTTCAACTGAACGAGAATTTCCTGCGGCGCTGGCCGCGTTTTGCAGAGCTGCAAGGGCAAGTGCGGTCGGCCGGAGTGGAATCCTGCGTCGCTCGATTCGACTTGCGGGACTGGCGCGACCTCCAATTGTTATCGCAACTCGCGTGGATGGATGAGGAGTACATCGCAAAAGATCCAATCGTGAATGAGTTGTCGCGCAAAGGCTCGAATTATTCGGAAAAGGACAAGAGCGACCTGCGCGACAAGCAACTGGAATTGCTCGGAGCCGTTTTGCCGGAATACAGGCTGGCGGCCGAGCACGGTCAAATCGAAATCTCGACGACGCCTTACTATCATCCAATCCTTCCATTGCTGTGCGACACCGACATTGCGCGCGTTTCGAATCCGCATTCGCCATTACCGCAACCGGCTTTTCGTCATCCCGAGGATGCGCGAGAACAGCTGCAGCGTTCGCGCCAATATCACGAGCGCGTTTTCGGAAAACCGCCCGTGGGTTTATGGCCGTCGGAAGGATCGGTGTCGGATCAGGCACTCGAGATTGCCATGGAGCTTGGATTCAAGTGGTTCGCGACAGATGAAGGAGTACTGGGTCGAACTCGGAACATCGGGTTCTGGCGCGACGCTTCGGGCTATCCTCAAAATGGACCGGATCTTTATTCGCCGTGGAAACTGCAACGCGGCGGAAAGGAGATTACCGGATTCTTCCGAGACCACTACGTTTCCGACCTTGTTGGCTTCGTTTATAGCCGGATGGGTGCCACAGCCGCGGCGGAAGACCTGCACCGCCGAATACGAGCGATTGGCGATCGCCAGCCCGCGGGCAGCACAGCCACCGTGAGCGTTATTCTCGACGGAGAAAATGCCTGGGAATTTTATCCCGAGAATGGCCGTGATTTCTTGAGGCAATTTTACAAGCGTGTGCAGGACGATTCTGAGATCCACACTTTGACCATGAGCGAAGCGGTGGAGGCGCGCGCCGACGCACCGAAACTGGAGGGAATTTTTCCTGCGTCCTGGATCAACGCGAATTTCGACGTGTGGATCGGGCACGCCGAAGACGTCCGCGCCTGGGACTTGTTGCGAGACGCCCGTGAAACATATGCGAAGGTTTCGCGGCGCATTCCGTCAGATGGTGCTGCCGCCGACGCTAGGCCCGGATCGTCAACACTTTCTCCGCCGCGCGCCTACGAAGCTTTGCTGGCGGCCGAAGGAAGCGATTGGTGCTGGTGGTACGGGCCGGAACACGGTTCCGCAAACGACGCGGAATTCGATGAGCTCTATCGCCAGCATTTGACCGAAGTCTATACCTCGCTTGGCGAGCATGTACCGGACGCGCTGTTGCATCCGATCAAGCGCGCGCCCGAACGCGCGCGCCGCGAAGCGCCGGCAGCGTATCTGGAGGTGAAAGTGGACGGTCGCGAGAGCAACTACTTCGAATGGCTTGGAGCCGGACTTTACATAACGGATCCGCGCAGCGGAAGCATGCACGGACGCAGTTGCGTGCTGGGAGAACTACGATACGGATTCGGTGCGGAACATTTCTATCTGCGCGTTGACCCCACACAGGCGATTGCGGATATCCCGGATTTCCAGTTCCGGCTCACATTGTGGGATTCGCGGGAGACGCGCATTACCGTGAGAGTAGCCAAGGGAAAATTTGCGGGATCCATTCTGGAACAGGGGGGAGCTTGTTTGCTGCACCCGGAATCGCTTGTGTCGGCGGCCTACGACAGAATTATCGAAGTGAGTCTGGCGCGGGAATTGTTCGACCTGAAGAATCGCAAGGCGCTGCTCCTGAGCGTCGCGTTGTGGGAGGGCGGGTTACCCATAGATGTGCTGCCCATTGACGGAATGCTGGATTTGAAATTGGGAGAAGAGAATTTCGCCTGGAATCCGACTTAGCAATCTTAGAGGCCGCAGTGCCTAATTCGAAGGAATCAAGACGATGGAAGGTACTTTGAAGAAAGCTCCGCTCTCGCGCTCAAAACACTTTGACGACAACATCGCGCGGGCGGCCGCCCACTGGGATCAGCGTAATCAGCGCGGAGGTCTTGGCACGGATTACTGCCAGATCATTCGACGCAGCGTCGACCACTAAAAGAATGTCGCCTCCCGGTGTGAGCATACAAGTGCGGGGGTTTTGGCCAACCGGGATGGGGCGTCCCACTTGACGAAGGTCAATCGCGATGGGAATCACGCGGCCTGCTGCCGAATCCGACACGTAAAGCCTTTGGTCGGGATTGGAAAATGTCCCAGAGGAAGGCGACATCCCCAGCAGGAGGAAATCGCCGACCTCGTTCGTTAAAGTGTTGACGATGAGAAGACCGTGGGCGTCGGCTGAGGGTATATAGAGCTCGCCGCCGTCGGGTTTCAGGATCAAATCACCGGAAGTGCCCCCCAGCGAAAGATTCGCGAGCAAGGCTTTCTGTTTCAGATCCACAACCGAAATCTGATTGGTCCCGCCGGAAGTAACGAATACCTTGGAACTATCCGGCAAGATAGCCAACTGCTCCGGCTGTGCGGCCACCTGCACCACGCCGAGAGATGCCAAAGTTGTCGCGTCGAGAATGGAGACGGATGAATCGTCGCGATTTGAAACCACCACGATTTTCCCGGACGGTGCAACGCGAGCGATCCATGGCCGCCGTCCGGCACTTACGCGCGCCACTATTTGTCGTGTCGCGCAGTCGATGGCGAGAACCGCGTTCGAGCCCGAGGCGGCGATGAACGCGCGGCGGCCGTCGCGTGAAAAGTCAAGCGCGTAGGGTTCAGAGCCAACCGGGATGCGCGCCACGACGCGATTTAACTTTGTGTCGAGCACCCAGGCGTAGCCGCCAGCCGAACTCAAGCCCCAAATTTCGTTCCGGGTGGGATGCGCGCGCAGGCCGCTCGGCCCAGCCCCAACCGCAATCGTCGACACCGGCGATAATTTGATCAAATCGATCGAGGTGAGCGTGCCATCGGCGGTGTTTCCCACATACGCGAAAAGATGAAGTCCCGGCCGCAGAAACGAAGGCCGCAACTCCAGGGCAACTTCGCGAAAAGCGAGAGCACCCAGAAGCAGCAGAAGAAAAATGAAGCGAGCATTGACGCGCAGTTTCATCTCAAGGGCGAAAGTATATGTGCTGATCCACCGAAAGGAGACAAGAAAATGGTTCGAGACCCGGGCGCCGGATCAGCCGGGAAGACCAGTTCAATTAATTGTTCGGCCCAAAACGCCCGCGATTTGACGGACTTCATGGATGAGTTGGTTGAGTTCAGCCGGCAGAATCGATTGAGGGCCGTCGGAGAGCGCATGGTCGGGATCGTGGTGTACCTCGACGAGCAGGCCGTTTGCCCCGGCTGCCACAGCAGCGCGCGAAAGCGGCAAAACTTTGTTCCGGCGGCCGGTTCCGTGAGAGGGATCCACGACGATGGGCAAATGGCTGCGGCGCTGCACGGCGGGTATGATGCTGAGGTCCAGCGTGTTCCGTGTGTAATCGGAGAAGGTGCGGACACCTCGCTCGCACAGGATCACGTTGTAGTTTCCCTCGGACATTAGGTATTCGGCGGCCATTAAGAATTCGTCGAGCGTGGCGGACATACCGCGCTTTAACAGGACAGGTTTTTGCGAACGGCCAGCGCGCTTCAGCAGAGAGAAATTCTGCATGTTACGCGCGCCTATCTGAATCAAGTCCGCGTATTTTTCCACCAGGTCGAGCGATTCGTTGTCGATCGCCTCGGTGACGATTCCGAGACCGAATTCTTCCCTCACTTGCGCGAGGATTTTGAGTCCAGGCTCGCCAAGCCCCTGAAAGCTGTAGGGGGACGTGCGAGGCTTATAAGCACCCCCGCGGAACAATCGTGCCCCAGAGGCGCTCACGTGACCTGCGATTGTAAGAGTCTGTTCGCGGGTTTCAATGGCGCAGGGACCTGCGACCATGGCTACTTCGGTGCCACCGAAGACAACTTCGCCTAGATGGGTCGGAATCCGAACGACGGTGTCTTCTTGTTTGACGTCACGGCTGACCAGCTTGTAAGGTTTGCTTACCGGGATACATTCGACCACGCCTGCCATGGATTCGACCGATGCGATGTCCACCGTGCCGGTATTTCCGGTAATGCCAATGGCCGTACGTCCGGAACCGGGGATGGGGTGCGCCTTATATCCCAGCGACTCGATCCGATCGCAAACGGCGCGAATCTGCTCTTCGGTCGCCTGAGACTGCATCACCACCAGCATGAAAGCCCCCTGTGCGGAAACGAGTCGAGAAGTTTACTGTATAGAGGAAGCAGGCTGCAAATGCGTCGGCCCTTGAAGAACTCCTAAATCGGCGATTGCTCGGGAGGTGGAAGTCAATGACAAAGGAAAGCAAGCACAGCGGCTCGCTGGAATACAAATTGCATGTCAGGACTACGAGAAGAACCGAACTGAAGGATGTGACCAAGGAGGTCGAGGCCGTCATACGGGAGTCAGCGTGCAAAGACGGCGTCTGTCACCTGTACGTGCCGCACACGACTGCTGGGGTTTTAATCAATGAAGGCTACGATCCCGCTGTTGCCAGAGAAATAGAGGAAGCGTTTGACCGAATCGTTCCGAAGGTCGCTAACTCCAAACACGACGAGGGAAATTCCGATTCGCACATCAAAACGGCGCTTGCAGGGTCGTCTCAAGCGGTGTGGATTGAAAATGGCAAGCTTGCCTTGGGGCCATGGCAGGCGATTTTCTTCGCCGAGTTCGATGGCCCGCGAACGCGAGAACTGCGCGTCAAGATCGTTCCGGAGGTTACGGGTTAGCGGCCCGAGGGTCGGGGTTGGCGATCCCGGTTTTTCTTCGCCAGAGACCCTCCTGCGGTACAATCGTTCGACCAAAATGAAATTTGGCGTCTATATTCAGGTGCCCTTCTGCCAAACGAAGTGCACATATTGCAATTTTCACACGGGCGTGGTGTCCCGCGACCGGTACGAGCCGTATGCCGCGGCGGTTTGCCGCGAAATAGAGCAGACGGCCGCTTCGCCGAACACTGAAATTGGCGAGATTCCTGTGGATACCGTCTATTTCGGCGGCGGAACTCCCAGCCTAGTAGAGCCGGTCGCGCTAGCCAAAATTCTGGCCGCGCTTGGGGACACTTTCGACCTTTCAATCCCGAAACATCGGCGGGACCTCGTTGCGGCGAGCCCCGAGGTGACGCTGGAAGCTGACCCAGAAACGATTACGCTGGACAAGGCTGAGGCATGGCTTGAGGCCGGATTCAATCGAATCAGCTTGGGGGCACAATCATTTAACGACAAGGAGTTGCAAGCCGCGGGACGGATGCATCGTTGCGCCGATATCTTTTCTGCCGACGAGCGTCTTCGTGCAGCTGGTTTTCGGAATATCAGCATGGACCTGATCGCCGGCCTTCCACACCAGACTGGCGAATCCTGGGAGGACTCAGTTACCCACCTTCTGCAAATCCGCCCGGAACACGTGTCCATCTATATGCTCGAGATTGACCAAGGCAGCAGACTAGGCAAGGAATCTCTCGAAGGTGGAAAGAAGTACAGCGCTGCGGAAATTCCGCCGGACGATTCGATTGCCGAATTCTACGATTCCGCGAGCGCGCGATTGGCGGCCAAGAGCTATGAGCATTACGAAATCTCGAACTGGGCGCTGCCGGGCATGCGTTCGCGGCATAATTTGAAGTATTGGCAGCGACGGCCGTATCTGGGGTTCGGTGCGGGAGCGCACTCCTTTGACGGCGCGAAACGCTGGGCGAACGTTCACGATTCGGCGCAATACGTGGCCTCGATCGAGCAGGGAACTTCGCCGCGCGAGCAAATCGAAACGGTTACTGTAGCGCAGGCCCTCGAGGAGGAATTATTTTTGGGCTTGCGGCAACTTGAAGGGATCGACCTGGACCGGATCGAGCGCGACTACCACGTGAATTTGCGGAAACGCATTGCACCGCTGGCGCAGCAAGGTCTTGTTGAATTAAACGGTGCCAACCTGCGCCTCGCGCCAGATCGCTTGTCGGTTTCCAATGAGGTGTTTGTCGAATTGCTGGGATAAGGAGCTGTCGTGTACACATCGTCGAGAGAAGAAGGGAACGCGGTAGAGGTTGCAGATCTGCGCAGCGACACAGTCACACGACCGTCCGCGGCGATGCGTCGCGCGATGGCGGAAGCCGAAGTGGGCGACGACGTTTACGGCGAAGATCCCACAGTCAATCGCTTGCAGGAACGAGCCGCAGAAATTTTCGGCTGCGAGGCCGCGCTGTTGGTCCCCAGCGGCTCGATGGGTAATCTCATCGCCATCAAAACATGGACGCAACCTGGGATGGAGGTAATTTGCGAGCAGCGCGCACATGTCAACCAATATGAACTGGCCTCCATGTCCGCCATTGCCGGATGCATGCCGCGCACAACGACGGCACCCGATGGAATACTTACCTGGGATTTGATCGAGCCGCTCATCCGGCCCAAGACATACTACTACTCGCAGACTGGGCTAATCGCTCTGGAGAATACGCATAACATGCACGGGGGCACCGTGTATCCGCTCGCGGTGACCGAAACGATCTGCAAGCAGGCGAAGGCAGCGGGGATTCGGGTCCATCTCGATGGCGCACGAATTTTTAACGCGGCGGTAGCGCTGGGAAAAACCGTTGCGGATCTCTCGCGCCATTGTGATTCCGTGATGTTTTGCTTGTCGAAAGGATTGGGCGCGCCGGTAGGGTCGATGCTGGCTGGATCGAAAGAGTTCATTGAGAAGGCGCATATAGCGCGCAAAATGCTTGGCGGGGGTATGCGTCAAGCGGGCGTGCTCGCCGCGGCCGGATTGATTGCGCTCGAGGAGTCGCCGAAAAATCTGCATCGCGACCACGAAAACGCAAAGCTTTTGGCTCAAGGGCTCGCCAAGATAAAAGGGATCTCGCTCGATGCCCCGAAGGTTGTCACGAATATCGTGATTTTTGATGTTCGCGGAACCGGCCGAACGGCGGCGGAAATTTGCGCGGATCTGGGCAAGAGAAAAATCCTGTGCGGTCCGACGGACAAATACTCGATTCGCATGGTCACGCATTGCGATGTACAACGTAACTCGATCGAAAACGCTCTAGCCGCCATGGGTGAAGTCCTGAAAGTGTCTGCTCCTGCAGCGGCGCATTCCTAATCGGAGAGATCATGAACACTGCAAGAAGCGGACGGAGCGTTGTGTTGACCGCAGGGCTATTCACAATATTAATCGCGGCAGCAATTCCGGCAGCGAATGGAGATAACAAAGCAATGACGACCGAGACGCGAGTTCCTCGGAAAGTGATGGCGCCGACCCAGATGAAGTCATCAGAGCCGAGCGTTGAAGACGCGCGCCAATTTGTTGAAGGAGCCGAAAATCGCCTCTTGACGCTATGGATCGCCGCTCAGCGGTCCGCTTGGGTACAAGAGACATTCATTACGCCGGACACCGAAGAGATCGCCGCCGAGGCAGACCAAGCGGTGAAGGCCGCCACCGCCGAACTCGCCGCGCAAGCTCGCCGTTACGAAGGACTCAAACTGCCTGAAGATGTGGCGCGCAAGCTGAAGCTGATAAAACTTTCCGTGGATATTCCCGCGCCGCGCGAGACTGCGGAAAGCACGGAACTCTCTCAAATCAATGCTTCGCTGCAAAGCGATTACGGAAAAGGGAAGTGGTGTCCGGATGGTCCGCAAGGAAAATGTCTCTCGTTGAACGATATCGAACATGTTATGGCCACCAGCCGCGATCCTAAAGAACTGCAGCGCGCGTGGGAAGGCTGGCACACGATTGCTCCGCCGATGCGGAAGCGGTACACGCGCATGGTCGTTCTGGCTGATAAGGGTGCGCGCGAAATGGGATTTGCAGACGTAGGGGCGATGTGGCGCTCGAATTACGATATGGCCCCCGACGCTTTTAGCGCGGAGCTCGACCGACTCTGGCAGCAGGTCCGGCCGTTGTACATTTCGCTGCACGCTTACGTTCGCTGGAACCTCGAGAAGAAGTATGGCTCTGGCGTGGTGAGCGAAGACCGGCCCATTCCGGCGCACCTGCTCGGCAACGTGTGGTCGCAGGATTGGACCAACATTTATCCGCTTATCGCCCCCGCCAATGCGGATCCCGGGTACGACCTCACCGAAATCCTGAAGGCCAAGCAGATTGATCCGGTTGGAATGGTGCAGTACGGCGAGCGTTTCTTCATGTCTCTGGGCTTTGCGGCATTGCCGCAGACCTTTTGGGAGCGCTCCATGTTCACCAAGCCGCGCGACCGCGACGTGGTGTGCCATGCTAGCGCCTGGGACGTGGATTACGTCGAAGACCTGCGCATCAAAATGTGCATCGAGCAAAAGTCCGAGCACTTCACCACCATCCATCACGAGCTGGGTCACAATTTTTATCAGCGCGCTTACGACACACAGCCGCCGCTGTTTCGCAATAGCGCGAACGACGGGTTCCACGAAGCCATCGGCGACACGATCGCGCTCTCCGTCACGCCGGAATATCTCAGGCAGATTGGCTTGCTCGAAAATGTGCCGCCCGCCTCATCGGACATCGGCCTGCTAATGAAGCGCGCGTTGGACAAAGTCGCGTTCCTTCCGTTCGGCTTGCTGATTGACAAATGGCGCTGGGAAGTCTTTTCCGGGGAAGTAACGCCGGAGAATTACAACAAGGCCTGGTGGGAACTGCGCGAGAAATATCAGGGCATCGCGCCGCCGTCGCCACGCAGCGAAGAGGATTTCGATCCGGGCGCGAAGTATCACGTCGCAGCGAACGTCCCTTACGCCCGTTATTTCCTTGCCGCAATCCTGCAATATCAGTTTCACCGCGCGCTATGCCGCGAAGCAGGCTATCAAGGCCCGCTGCATCGCTGCTCGATTTACAACAATAAGGAAGCGGGCGCGCGGTTGAACAAAATGCTAGCGATGGGCGAGAGCCGTCCGTGGCCGGAGGCGCTCGAAGTGTTGACCGGCGAAAAACGAATGGACGCGACCGCGATCCTGGAATATTACGCGCCGCTAAAGCAGTGGCTCGACGAGCAAAACAAAGGTCACAAGGTCGATTGGTAACCGTCCGTTAAGGAACAGAGAAATGGCGATGAGATCCTTGCTCGAATGGATCGGGCCGAATTGAGCGTAACGGCCAAGGACTTAGCTCTCCAAGCCGATACCAGCCTCCCAGGCACGGGACGCGGTGGGCCGCGCGTGAGAGTCGCTGCAATCTCGGATTGCTGGTTGCGGGTCCGCCGGGATTTATATTCTATGCCTAGCCGTCTCGCGTTCGATCCATCTCAACGCTTCTTACTCCTTGGTAGGTGAAAACTAACCGGCCCGGCCGCGACTTCTGCGACTTCCTGAGATTCTCGGTGCGCCTACCCGTATGGTATAAAAGAAACCTTGGTTTTGGCGAGATTTGCGCCGTCGTGTGAGGTGATGTGGAATTTTCGCTAACCGATGAGCAGCAGCAGCTCAGGCGGACGGTTCGGGCGTTCGCCGAGGGTGAAATACTCCCTCATGTAATGGAGTGGGACGAAGCCTCTCATTTTCCCGCCGAAATAATTCCTAAGCTCGCCGAGATGGGCTTTCTGGGTGTGATTTTCCCCGAGAAGTATGGCGGCGCGGGAATGGGTTACATCGAGTACGCCATTATTATTGAAGAACTGTCGCGCGTGGACGGCTCGGTCGGCATCATCGTCGCCGCGCACAATTCGCTGTGCACCAATCACATTTACAAATTTGGAACCGAAGAGCAGAAGAAAAAACATGTGGTGCCGCTGGCGCAGGGCAAAAAGCTTGGCTGCTGGTCGCTGACCGAACCGGAAGCGGGATCCGACGCAGGCGGCACCCGGACAACCGCCGTGAAGAAAGATGGCGGTTGGCTGATCAACGGCTCGAAGACATTTACTACAAACGGCCATTACGCGGATGTTTGCGTGGGCATGGCGGTCACTGACGCGGCCAAGAAGAGTCACGGGATTTCTGCATTCGTCATCGAAAAGGGCACTCCGGGCTTCCGTCCAGGAAAGAAGGAAAACAAGCTGGGCCTGCGGGCGAGTGACACCAGCGAAGTTGTTTTCAGCGATTGCAAAGTCCCCGCTGAAAATCTACTGGGCAAGGAAGGAGAAGGTTTCGTCAACAGCTTGCAAATTCTCGATGGCGGCCGCATTTCAATTGCATCGCTCGGACTTGGCATGGCGCAGGGAGCTTACGAAGCGTCACTGCGTTACGCCAAGCAGCGCAAGCAATTCGGAAAGGCCATCGCCGAATTTCAGGCCATTCAATTCAAACTCGCGGACATGGCCATGGAGATTGAAGCGGCTCGCCTGCTCACCTATCAGGCGGCATGGCTAGCCGATCGCGCGATTGCCACGGGAAATTATGACGGGCGGTTTACCCGCGAGTCGAGCATGGCGAAATTGTACGCCGGAGAAGTCGCGGTGCGCGTCGCGAACGAAGCGGTCCAGATTCATGGCGGCTACGGCTTCATTAAGGATTACCCCGCGGAAAAATTTTATCGCGACGTGAAGTTATGCACCATCGGCGAGGGTACCAGTGAAATTCAGCGACTGGTGATCGCGCGGCAGATTCTGGGGAACCGATGATTTGTGCTGGCTACCAGCGGCTCGCTCCTCTCCGGCGCCTGGCGTGCGACGCGGCCGCTCATCGCACGTCCATCGCTTTGCGGCATGAATTCTTGAAGTGATCGCCTCCTTTTAATGACTACATCGGTCGACAATTGGGTCGAGCAAGTTCGCGCCGGAGACGTCCGTGCGATATCGCGGGCGGTTTCTGCGATCGAGAATCGCGCCCGCGAAGCGGAAGAAATCCTTCGGCAGGTTTTTCCATACACCGGGCACGCCTATCGTGTGGGAATCACCGGTGCGCCGGGGACAGGAAAGAGCACGCTCGTTGATCGCCTCGCGAGCCACTATCGCACGGAGAAGAAAACCGTGGGCATTATCGCCGTGGATCCTTCCAGCCCGTTTACCGGCGGCGCGATTCTGGGCGACCGCGTGCGTATGCAGGGGCACGCGACGGACTCGGGAATTTTTATTCGCTCGATGGCCACGCGCGGGTTTCTCGGCGGCCTGGCACAAGCGGCCAGGGACACGGCGCTGCTGATGGACGCTGCCGGCAAGGAAATGATTCTGATCGAAACGGTGGGCGTGGGACAAGGCGAGATCGAAATTGTGCGCCTCGCCGACTGCACCATCGTCGTACTGATGCCGGGCATGGGCGATGATGTCCAGAGCCTGAAGGCCGGATTGATGGAGATTGGCGATATTTTCGTGCTGAACAAATGCGACCGGGAAGGCGCGGATCGTTACGAACAGCAGCTTCGGACGATTTTGCAGTTCGACCCCGAGCGTGACGGCTGGAAACCGCCGATTGTGCGCACGGTTGCCACAGAAAATAAAGGCGTGGATGAACTCGCGCGCCAGATCGCGCTTTTCCGCAAGCATTTCGATCAAACTCACGACCGAAAAGCCCGAGAAATCTCACACTGGAAAGGTTGGATTCTTCAGCTTCTGGAAGCGCGGCTGATGGAGCGCGTAGTCGGCGAACAGCTTGGAGAACGTGAGCTGGATAGAATTGCGGCGCAGGTTGCCGAGCGAAAAATAGATCCTTACGCCGCGGTGAATCAAATTCTCGGACGCGCGGGACTCGGAGAAAAATCTTGAAACTTGGGCAACTGGAATTTTATGTACTGGTGGATGGTCATGTCGGGCTCGACGGGGGCGCCATGTTTGGCGTCATCCCGAAGCCCATGTGGGAAAAGAAAATCCCAGCCGACGCCAGGAATCGCATCTCGCTGGCGATGAATTGTTTGCTCGTGCGCGCCGGGGGCAAAACGATTCTGGTTGAAACGGGAGCGGGCGACAAATGGGACGCCAAGCATCGCGACATTTTCGCCTTAGACGGTCCGCATCTGACGCAGCAGCTGCGGCATTATGGGGTTCATCCGCACGAGATCGACATCGTAATCAATACTCACCTGCATTTCGATCATTGCGGAGGGAACACTCGCGTCGAGAAAGATAAAGTGATCTCCGCGTTTCCAAACGCGCGCTATGTGGTTCAACGCGGCGAATACGAGCACGCGAAAAATCCCACGGAACGCGACCGCGCCAGCTATATCCCGCAGAATTACCTGCCCGTTGAACAGGCGGGAAAGTGGTCCCTTCTAGTGGACGACCGGGCCATCGCGCCGGGTGTTGAACTGATTCGCGTTCCGGGCCACACGGCAAACATGCAGTGCGTCAAGCTGAGCGGAGGAGATAAGACAGCGTTTTTCTTTGCCGATTTGGTCCCGACTACCGCCCACCTAGGGTTACCTTGGATCATGGGATTCGACCTGTACCCGATGACCACGCTCGAAAACAAAAAGAAATGGATTCCGGAGGTAATTCGCGAAGGCTGGATCGCCCTGTTTGCCCACGATCCCAAAGTTCCGGCGGCGTATCTACGCGAACGCGACGGAAACTGGGAAGCGGAGCCGTTTTCGCTTGATTGAGGAGTTGATGCGAAAGAGGAAATCGCCGATCCAGGTTCGTTTTGAAAGATGATAAAAATGCCCAGAGCAGCCAAAACTCAAAAAAGCAGAACCAAGAAAGAAGCGATACGTATCGGAATCATCGGGGGAAGCGGACTGTACCATATGCCCGGGCTCACGAATACGCGCGAGGTCCGCGTAAAGACTCCCTTCGGCGATCCCTCCGACGCGATCGTGGTCGGCACACTCGAACGACGGCGCGTCGCATTCCTGGCTCGACATGGGCGCGGCCACCGGTTCACACCAAGCGAGATCAACTATCGCGCGAACATTTGCGCGATGAAGATGCTTGGAGTGGAAAAACTCCTCTCGGTCAGCGCTGTAGGGTCTCTTCGGGACGACTTGCCGCCACTCGATTTTCTGATACCGGATCAATTCTTCGACCGCACGCGCCTGCGTGTGGCCACATTCTTCGGTCGCGGAATCGTCGCTCACGTTGGATTTGACAAGCCAACTTGCACGCATTTGGCTGCCCAGGTGGCCGACGCCTGTGACCGGGCTGGCGTGAAAGCTCACCGCTCGGGAACCTACGTGTGTATGGAAGGGCCGCAGTTTTCGACGTTGGCGGAATCACACACCTATCGCCAGCTTCGTTTCGACGTGATCGGCATGACGAATTTAACCGAGGCGAAACTCGCGCGCGAAGCGGAACTCTGCTATGCCACGATTGCCATGATCACGGATTATGATTGCTGGCATCCGCAGCACGATGCCGTGACCTTGGATGAAATAATAGAAAATCTGACGCGCAATACATCGAACGTGCAGCGGGTGCTGCAGGAAGTGGTGCGTGAATTGCCGGAGACGCGCGGCTGCAAGTGCGGATCGGCGCTGGCGCATGCGATCATCACGGACCGCGCGGCGATCTCAGCTGCAACGAAGAAGCGGCTCGCCCCTATTATCGGCAAGTATATTTCCTGAACAGGAGAACGAATGTCACTGCTGGTTGTTGGTTCTGTCGCGTTTGACGCTATTGAAACTCCGAACGGCAAAGTAGAGCGAACCCTGGGGGGCGCAGCGAGCTATTTCGCTTTGGCCGCCAGTTACTTCGCGCCCGTGCGAGTGGTTGCTATCGTCGGAGAGGATTTCAGCGCGAAGGACAGAGCTGTTTTTCAAGGCCGGCACATCGACCTGGAGGGCCTGGAACACGCAGCGGGGAAAACATTTTTTTGGTCTGGCCGGTACAGCAAGAACATGAACGAGCGCACCACGCTTGCGACCGAGCTGAATGTGTTCGCGAATTTTCGGCCCACTTTGCCTGGAGCGTATTGCGATTCGTCTTTCATTTTTCTGGGGAACATCGATCCGACGCTGCAACGTTCCGTGCTGACACAGATGAGCTGCAAACCAAAAGTCGTTGGGCTTGACACCATGAATTACTGGATAGAGCGTACGCCAGCCGAGTTGCGCGAAACGCTGAACCACACGCAAATCCTGATGATTAACGACGACGAGACGCGCCAGCTCACCGGCGAGCACAATCTGATGCGCGCGGCCAAACACGTGTTCAAGATGGGCCCGCGAACTTTGGTGATCAAGCGCGGCGAACACGGTGCATTGATGGTGCACAATAACTTTTTGTTTTCCGTCCCGGGCTTTCCGCTCGAAGAGGTGCATGATCCCACCGGAGCGGGCGACAGTTTTGCGGGCGGCTTCATGGGCTATCTGGCCAAGGAAGGCCGGATTAACGATCAAGTTCTCCGGCGCGCCATGGTGTATGGTTCGGTGCTAGGAAGTTTTGCCGTCGAGCGGTTTGGCGTCGAGCGCCTGATCAATTTGACGCGCCGTGAGATAAGCGCTCGCGCGCAGCGCTTCCTGAAACTTACGGCATTTAAGCTGTAGACGAGACAAAACATGCTGCATGATTTGAATTCTTATATTGTGGCGCGATTATTGCTCGCCGGGTTTCTCGGCGGACTCGTCGGACTCGAACGTGAATTGCGCCATAAGCCGGCCGGTCTACGTACCAACATGCTGATTTGCTTCGGAGCAGCCCTATTCACGATCATTTCCTATGAAATGGCCGGCACAGTAGGCGGCGATCACACGCGCATCGCCGCGCAAATTATTCCGGGAATCGGGTTTATCGGCGCTGGTGTGGTGATTCGCGACCGCGGCTCGGTCGTGGGAATCACCAGTGCTGCGACTATTTTCGTTATCGCCAGCGTGGGCATGGCCGTTGGCGCTGGCATGTTGATGACCGCGGTCTTCGCTACTCTAATGCTCTTGGTTGCGCTTGTGTTTCTGGGCGTCGCAGAAGAACATCTCGGATTGTCCATCCGGATGATGAATTTCCGGTTGATCGCCGAGGATGCCAGCGTGCTTCCCCGTGCGCACAAAATCGTCGAAGAGGCAGAGATTGCCGCCCAGCACTGGCATACACACAGAGGCGACGACGGGATTGTTGTAGAGTTCGACGCAAACGTGACTTACCTGCAGGAACGTGAACTTATGGCAAAGTTAGCCGAATTGAAAGTGCGATGCGATATGCGGCCTGTCTAGTCCGAGCGGATTTGTAAGTCCGGGCGAATGGAGAAAAAGCCAAAATATTCGGGGCGGCAACCAAAGCTCGCAAGATGGAATCCGAGTTGACGGGCTGTGCACGGGGTGCTATCAATTTCGGGTCAGATTTATTGAACATGTTTTCGTTTCCCGTTCCGCTTTGCATTCTTGACGGCATGAGCGGCCTCAGGGTTCCGTGAAAATAATGGAAGGGTGGAACTGATGCATTTGCGGTGGACTGCTTTGCTGGCGCTCCTGCTGGGAATGGTGTTGCTGGGGAGTTGTACGAACAACAGCACGGCGCAACCACCCCCTACTCCGGTGATTACCGGACTGTTTCCCTCCAGCATTACAGCCGGCAGTCAGATGTTCAACATATTTATTTCCGGCACCGGTTTTGTCAGCAAGCCTCAATCGCTGGTTTTTTGGAACGGCTCCATGCGTACGAGTGTCCTGAATTCCACCACCAACCAACTCGTGGTAACGATTCTTGCGTCCGACGTTGCCACTGCCGGCGTGGGGGCGGTCACGGTGACAAATCCAGAGCCCGGGGGGCCGTCGCTTGCGGCCACCTTCGTAATTAATCCCGTGCAGAATGGCTCGCCGTCGATTTCCAGCCTGAATCCTCCGAGCGCCACGCCGGGCAGCGGCGCCTTCACCCTTACGGTGAACGGGTCGAATTTTGTAGCGCCGGTGATAGCGAACGGCGTGACACAAATTGCTGGTTCAACCGTGGCGTGGAACTCCGGACCTCTTCCAACGACATTCGTAAGCGCCAGTCAGATAACTGCAAGCGTTCCGGCGAATGATATTGCCTCGCCGAATTTCGCCAGCGTCAGCGTGTACAACACTACCCCGGGCGACACTCAAGTGTATTCACCGGCTGTTGATTTTGAGTTCACTACCAACGGCTCGGCATTCCCCAAGGTTGCCTCGGTGAATGCCGCCGGCGGTTCCGCGGACGGAGCGAGCGCGGCGCCGGCGATAAGCGGAGACGGCCGCTTCGTTGCGTTTTTTTCGCAAGCGAAGAATTTAGTCGCGCTAGGCGCGAAGGGGAACATTTTTGTTCGCGACACATGTTTGGGCGCCGTCTCGTGTGTGGAGAAGACGATCGCCGTGGATTTGGCCCCAGACGGTGGCGCACCCGATGCCGAGGCGGGCCGGCAAGTGTCGCTGAGCGCAGACGGAAGATTCGTTGTCTTCGAATCCAGGGCGACGAATCTGGTTCCCGGTCAGCAAAGCTCTCCCGCGCGGAATTCGCACGAGCTGAATCTTTTTGTGCGCGATCTTTGCACCGGCGCGAACGCGCCTTCAGGTTGTACGCCACATACCCAATCCGTATCAGTGAGTGTCTCTGGCGAGTTGACCGACGCTGGCGAGAGCAGATCGGCCTCGACCAGCGCGGATGGCAGGTTTATCGCATTCGCTTCCTCAGCTCCCCATTTGGTTGCCGAGCAAACCGGCTCAGGGTTTCAAATATTTGTTCGCGACACCTGTGCCGGCCCCAGTTCGGCGAAAGCTTGCCTGGCTAGAACTGAAGAGATTCCCCTCGCGGCTGAAGTTCTTGCTAGCGGAGCCCAGGGAGAAAGTCCCGCGATATCCGCCGATGGCCGATATGTGTCATTCATGGTTTGGGAAGCTGGTTCAGGGCCAGCAGGAGTACGGCAGCCCTCTCAGATTCTGCTGCAGGACACTTGTTGGGGGTCGAATGTCCCGGCAACGTGCGCGCCTGCCACCACCGTGATCTCAGTTTCTTCCGCGAACCGCCTTGGCAACGCCCCAAGCCGCTCGCCGTCTGTGAGCGGCGATGGACGGTTCGTTGTATTTCAGTCCCATGCTTCCAACCTCGTAGCGGAAGCGCCGAAATCGAAGGTAAACATTTTTTTGCGCGACACCTGCCTAGGTCCTACGGCTTCCGATGGATGCGCTCCTTCCACAACATTGATCGCTACCGAGGCAGGGGGCGCCACGGCGAATTCTGATGCGTTCGCCCCATGGATCAGCCCATCGGGACGCTACATCAGTTTTATCTCGGGGATTTCTACCAGCACGAAACGCCGATATTCCGAGGAAACCTTTCTATTCGTTCGTGATACGTGTTTCGGTGTAACGAGCGCTTGTGACGCTCGCACGGTCGGCGTGGCTACCCCTGCGAATTCAGCACCAGGCACCGCACTGAGTGTCGCTCAGTTCTTGTCGGTGCCGATGATTGCAAACGGTCGGCTGGCCGCTTTTTCCTCGACTTCTCCCGTACCTACCGCGCCGACGAGCGGGAATGGAGATGTGGTGCTCACGCTGACGTCCTTCTAGTATTCGAGCCGCGCGCTGCCGGGATGTAAACCGAACCTTCATGTTGTCTGGACTCCCTGCTCGAAAATTCCTTATTCTCGTTTGCGCCCATGCCGCAGACTCTCAAGCCCCAAGCGCTTGAACCGGACACTCTGATTCGGATCATTTCTCTGTCGAGTCCCGTGGACGGCAACCGCCTTGAGCGAGGCGTTCGCGAAATTGACGGATTGGGTTACAAAACAAAATTTGATGAAGCCGGTACGCTCGGACGCGATGGGTTCTTTGCGGGAACGGTCGCTGACCGCTTGACGGCGTTGAAGGAAGCGCTTACTGAACCTGATACCCGCGCTATTTTTTGCACCCGCGGCGGCTATGGGTCGAATTACTTACTCGACGGTTTGAGTGTGGCGCTGGCTGTTCCGAAGATCTTGATGGGCTACAGCGACCTCACCTCGCTTCAGATCTTTCTATGGCAGAAATTCCGCTGGGTCACGTTTTATGGGCCGATGGTCGCTTCCGGGTTTGACAAGGGAGCAGGTGTGGCGGAGGGATACGACCGGGAAAGCTTTTCGCATGCGGTTTCGGAAACGAGACATGGATGGACGATCGACATGAAAGGAACCGAAACATTAGCTCCGGGCAAGGCGAGTGGAACACTGCTGGGAGGGTGTCTGACGCTCATCGAAACTACGCTGGGTACGGCATGGGAACTCGACACGCACGGCGCAGTCCTTGCACTCGAAGATCGCGGCATGAAACCGTGGCAAGTTGACCGCGCGCTGATGCACCTGAAACAGGCGGGGAAATTTCGAGGCATCTCGGGACTCGTTCTGGGAGACTTTCCCGAATGCGAGGGACCAGCTGGAACTGAGACTGTGAAGGATGTCGCTAGACGCATATTGAAACCGCTGGGATTTCCGGTGGTGTGGGGCGCGGCGATTGGCCACACACCGGAAGCCATGCTGACCTTGCCGCTGGGAGTTCGCTCGCGACTTTTTGCCAACGAAGCCCATGATGGAAATGCAACGCTTGAAATTTTGGAGCCAGCCTGCAAGGCGTAAAAAGTTGGCAGTGAGGCGTCGATGGTAGGAGCAAAGCCCGAACACATACACGTGCTCGGCATAGCCGGCGCGGCGATGGCGCCGGTAGCTGGCATGCTTAAAGAGCGAGGCTTTCAGGTGACGGGCTCGGACGTGAATGTGTATCCGCCCGCTTCGAATTTGCTGGACTCGCTGGGCATTCGCTGGAACGAAGGGTTTAGCGAGGAGAATGTGCAGCCTGCGCCGGATCTGGCGGTAGTGGGGAATATCGTAGCGCGAGGAAACCCTGAGATCGAGTGCATCCTTGACGAAAAAATTCCGTATTGCTCGATGCCACAGCTTCTGGAGCGATACTTCATTCCCGGACACACTTCCATCGTAGTGGCTGGAACACACGGCAAGACCACGACTACCGCAATGCTCGCCTGGATTTTTCATGTGGCGGGCCGCCGGCCGGATTTTCTCGTTGGTGGCGTGGTTCCCAATTTCAAGGACCGAAGCTACGGATTAGGGGGCGGGGAAGAATTCATAATTGAAGGCGATGAGTACGAGACGGCCTTCTTCGATCGCGGACCTAAATTCCTGCACTATCATCCGGACGAGTTGATCCTTACTTCGCTGGAATTCGATCACGCGGACATTTTTCCCGATCTTGCTGCAATTGCTGTGCAATTTCGCCGCCTGGTGAATCTCGTGCCGCGAAAGGGGCGCATCCTGATCTGGGGAGAGAGTCCCGATCTTCGCGAGACGGTTGCGAAAGCATTTTGTCCGGTGGAAACATTCGGGCTGATCTCCGAGTGCGATTGGTACGCGGGCGATATTTTGTGGCAGGATTCTGCGACCGAATTTCGCGTGGCGTTCGGCGGCAGCGAACTGACCCGCATTCGCATGCCGGTTGCCGGCAGACACAATGTGCTCGACGCGCTCGCAGCCATCGCCTTGGCTTACGGACGCGGAGTGGAATGCGAAGCCATCGGGCATGCGCTCGCGACATTTCAAGGCGTTCGCAAACGGATGGAAACTAAGGGTGAAGCGAACGGTGTGCTGGTGGTGGAAGATTTCGCTCACCATCCGACGGCGATCCGTTTGACCCTGGAAGCTGCTCGCACACGCTGGCCCGGACGGAAACTTTGGGCTGCCATCGAGCCGCGCTCCAACACCATGCGCCGAAAAATATTTCAACACGTGCTTCCGGATGCTTTGGCCATCGCCGACGCGGTACTGATCGGAGCAGTGAACCGCGCGGAACTACTTGGAGAAAACGAGCGGTTATCGCCCGAACAGATCGCGGATTCATTGCTGGAACGCGGACGGCCTGCCAAAGCCTTCGAGTCCGCGGATGAAATCGCCGAGTACTTAGCGGCGAATGCAAGATCGGGGGACCTGGTGATGGTGATGTCGAATGGAAGCTTCGATGGACTGTCCGGCAAACTGCTGGAGAAATTCAAATCGCTAACGGGCGCGCGCGGATGAGGAACCGCACCCCTGGTCTGCTGACTCTGTTCTGCTCTTTCGTCTTTCTTCTAAGCGCGCGTCCCGCTGCAGGAACCATCCGGTACAAAGTATCGCTTAAGAATCCGGAGCAGCACTCATTTCAGGTGACCATGTCGATTCCACAGCCTTCCCGCCGGACGACGGTGGCAATTCCGGCCTGGAATGCGGTGTATCAAGTGCGCGATTTTTCATACCGAGTGCGCGACGTGGAGGCCGATTCTTCCGCCGAAGTTGGCGCTGCGGGCGGGAAGTTGGCAGTCCGCAAACTGGATAAGCAGACGTGGGAAATTGGCGCGGCCGAAGCAGCAAGCCAAGGTGAAGCTTCGACCTGGACCATCCGGTATTCGATCCAGTGGGATGATCCGGGACCGTTCAACTCACAGTTAAATTCGAAACATGCATTTATTAATTTTGCAGAAATTCTTATGTACATTCCGGACCGGCGCAGCGAAGACGCCGAAGTCGAATTTGAAAATGTCCCGGCGGGATGGCGATCTGTTGCAGAATTGCGGTCAGGGAGCGCGCCGAATTCGTTTGTGGCCACGAGCTACGATACGCTGGTTGATGCGCCGGCGGAACTCGGAAAGTTCGAACAATTTGGGTTCGACGAGAGCGGTGCGCACTTTCGCGTAGTTGTGGACGCCAGAGATTGGCGGCGCGACCGACTGGAAAGTTATCTGCGACACATCACTTCATACGAACTTCAATTGATGGGCGGCGCGCCGTTTGACGAGTACACATTCTTTTTCCATATTGGTCCGTACGCGGAGGCCGGTGGCGGAGGTATGGAGCACGCGAATTCTACGGCGATCGGCGCCAGTTCGCTCGAGAGCGCGATCACCATAGCAGCGCACGAATTCTTTCACGCTTGGAACGTGAAACGGATACGTCCGCGGACGCTTGAGCCCGTAGATTTCGCAAAAGAGCAGTACACACGAGCGCTGTGGTTTGCCGAAGGTGTTACAAGCACCTACGCCGCTTACGCGCTCGAACGCAGCGGGATTTGGAACAAGGAGAGATTCTACGCAGACCTGGCGGCCCAGATCAGCGAACTCGAATCGCGTCCCGCGCGACTGTGGCAGAGTGTGGAAGAATCCAGCCTAGACGCGTGGCTCGAAAAATACGACGAGTACCGGCAGCCCGATCGGAGCATCTCCTACTACAACAAAGGAGAGATCGTCGGGGAAATGCTCGATCTGGCGATGCGCGAGCGAACCGAGGGGCATACGTCTCTGGACCTACTGATGACGCGCATGAATGAGGAGTTCGCGAAACAAGGGAAGTATTATGACGACAGCGCGAGTGTGCGTGCCGTGGCCGAAGAAGTGACCGGAACAAGTTTTGCGGATTTCTTTCGACAATATATCGCAGGCACCGACGAGATACCGTACGACAAGTTCCTGCGCTCGGCCGGATTGGAACTAAGAGTCGAATTGCACGGCATAGCGGACCTTGGGTTCTGGACTACCGGGGGACGTGCCGCCGGTTCGGCCGTGGTGGTGTCCCAGGTAGCACCAGGCAGCACCGCGGAAGCCGCGGGACTCCTCGCGGGTGACGTTTTGCTCGAATTAGACGGCGAAACCGTGCCGGGATTTCTCCCGTCTTGGTTACGGCAGCATTCGCCGGGAGACCTAGTCAAATTGCACATCCACCGGGATGGCAAAGAGATGGATATTTCCTATTTGTTGGGATCGAATGAAGTAAGGAAATACTCGATTTCGGAAATCGCACACGCCACGGAAAAACAAAAACGCATCAGGGAAGGTTGGTTGCGCGGCACCGTAAATTAGCGCAGGATTCATGATTCGCACAATCCTCGCCGTCGTTTACCTCGCGCTGGGAATCTGTTTGGTGATGCCATGGTTGATTCTCTGGAGTCTTGCGACCGGCGGCGAAGATTTCATGTACAGCGTGACCATGAAGGTTGTGCGCTCGGGCGTGCGGATCATGGGGATACGCGTGCGGGTGGAGGGAGCCCAGAATATTCCTCCGGGTGTCTGCATTTTTGCCGCAAACCATGTGTCCAACATGGATCCGCTCGCTTTCGTTCCGGCCATACCGCGACGAGTGGCCCTGCTTGCCAAGAAGGAATTGTTTAGGGTGCCGATCCTGTCCAAGGCCATGCGCTTGGCAAAATTTGTGCCGGTAGAACGCGAGAACAAGGAAGCGGCGGCGGGCAGCGTTGAGACGGCCTTGAGATATCTGAAGGAGGGGTTGTCGTTTGCCGTCTATCCGGAAGGAACGCGAAGCCGTGACGGACGCCTGTTGCGATTTAAGAAGGGCGCGTTTCTGATGGCGATTCGCGCAAAAGTTCCGGTGGTTCCGGTGTCGATCGCCGGCGCCCAGGACCTGATGCGGAAGGGCCAATGGAGCGTGCGCCCCGGAGAAGTGACAATACGGTTTGGCCCCCCTGTCGATTCCTCGGAATACACCGTGGAGCAGCGCGGAAATTTACTGGAGAAAGTCGAACGACTTGTTGCTGCGGGTTTGCCTGAGAATCAAAAACCGCTCCAGGTAAAAAACGATCCTGACAAATGATCAAGCTCCCTTGGTGCGTTGCCAGGGAATTGGGGTCAGGATGCCGATTCGCGCCGCGAAGATAACCTTGAGACCGTCTCCCGTAGTTCGCGCAATTCCTTCTGAAGCTCAGGCAAGCGGCTGAACAGCGCCACAGATTTTCGCCACGCCAAGCTGTCCATCGCCGGATACCCGGAATAGACAACGCCAGCAGGAACGTCATGAGGCACCCCGCTCTGCGCTGTCAGGCTTGTGTCGTCGCCAATCATAAGGTGGCCTGCGACGCCAACCTGGCCCGCCAAAATGCAGCGGTTCCCAACTCGCGTAGTACCGGCGAGCCCGACCTGTCCGCAGAGCAGCGTGTCTTCGCCGACTTTGCATGCATGACCGACCTGGACGAGGTTATCGATCTTGGTGCCGCGGCCGATGCGCGTCTGGCCAATGGTCGCGCGGTCGATCACGCTGTGGGCCTGAATCTCGACGTCATCTTCGATCACCGTTTGGCCGGACTGTCGGATCTTGTACCAGTGCCTGTTCGCCTGGCGGGCAAATCCGTAGCCATCGCTTCCGATTATGACGCCATTTTGGAGCAGGACGCGGTTGCCGATGCATGACCCTTCACGGATAGAGACATGCGAGTGTGCGAAGAAATCATTCCCGATCTTTGCTCCGCGATAAATGGTGACGAAGCTGTGCAGCACGGCATTTGCGCCAATCTCAACTTCTTCGTCGATGAAACAATAAGGGCCGATGTGGGCCCCAGCGGCAATCTTTGCGGTTTTAGCGATAATGGCGGTGGGATGAACTCCAGAGGCATATTCAGGAAGCGCGTGAAATAGCTCGATGGCTCGAGCGAAATCAAGCTGTGGATTCCCGGACCCAAGCGCCGCGATACGCACCGCCCCGGAATCTTTCGCGACAATGACAGCCGATGCGCGCGTAGTTGCCAGCAAGGGGTGATACTTGCGGTTGGCGACAAATGTCAATTCACCTGTTGTTGCGTCTTCAATTCCCGCGACGCCGGTGATCTCAAGATTAGCGTCTCCATGAAGTTCGCAGCCTAGCGTTTGGGCGATCTCGCCAAGTTTCATGATGGAGTCTCCAGAAGCGCGCGTGTTCGTCCTAGCCAATGTATAACAAGACGAACGCTGGACGCCACGCACGGATTGACTGCCTTGGGGATGATTACTCGCCGAAGAGTTTGGACTGGGACGCTCCGGCAGACCGCGAATCGGCGGACGTTCTCCGCGCGACACCCACTACGCCCAGGACCTTTACTTCCGCCAGAGCAGAGCGGGGAATAAAAAGACGCAAGGTGTTGCCGTGCAGATCAGGCGGGGTCAGCTGGACACCCTTGTCCAGAAGATCGAGAAGGTCGTTTGCGACGATGCCTTCGATCACGTCATCGTCGCGGAACCGCAGACGCACCCACAACCCGTCGAGCTTCGGGCGGCTGAGGAAAGTCTTGCGCTCGGGAGCCAAGGCATCGACAAACTCGCGGACGAAGTGGATCGACTTTACTTGCCGCAAATCTATGGCGCGATGCTCGCCTTCCGAGGTCAGCAGATCAATGGTTTCGCTTTGCCCCAAAGTTGACGGATTCAGATAACCCTTTCGGGCCGTGCGGTCAAGAAGCAGCACGATGACTTTCTTGAGGGTAGAGGCCGCGACTAAGCTCTTCGCTCGTGGCATGCTTTTGCGTAAGTGTACAGTCTGCGCATCAATAACGGGAGACCCATCGCGTCCGCTCTTAGCCAGGCCTTCGTCTCTGGGCATTTTATTGCTATCCTCGCGCAGGTTATGTTATCCTTACGCGATTTATTGTCAAGTTATTGGTGTTTAAAGGGTTAGGGTCGGAGCAACCGCCGATTGACCGTTAAAGGACAGATCCTAAAATCTGCCTCCCTGATAGCCTTGGTTACCGTTATCAGCCGCATTTGCGGCTACTTACGGGATCAAAGGGTAGCGTTGCTTCTGGGTACGTCGCCTGCGGCTGACGCATTCATTCTGGCTTTTCGAATTCCCAACATGATTCGGCGCATGACTGGCGAGGGGGCACTGGGGGCTTCGTTTATACCCGTCTTCACTGGCTACTTACGCGGACGGCCGCGAACTCAGGCTTGGGAATTCGCGCAAAAGATGTTCTGGGATATGGCAGTCATCCTGGCCGTAATTGCCATTCTTGGGAGCGTATTCTCGAAACAAGTGATCGGAATCTTCACCTTGTTGGGGATGAGCAGTTTGCATTGGGACCTGGCAATTTTTTTGAATCGGATCATTTTTCCCTGCGTTTTTTTTCTGGGGCTGGCGGCACTGGCGGCAGCAATTCTGAATAGTTTCCAGGTGTTCGGACTGCCGGCGTCCACTTCCGTCCTGTTCAATCTAGTATTCATCGTGTTTTCTCTGGGAATGGTGTACAAGCCAATTTTGCGCCTGGCGCCGGAAGCTTATCGCACACCGGCGCTGGCGCTCGCGATCGGAATACTGGTCGGTTCAGCGCTGCAGCTGGCCATACAGATTCCTGCCTTGTGGAAACGCGGGATGCGCTTTGGTCCGGAGATATCGTTCCATGATCCGGGGGTGCGGAAAGTCGGCAAGTTGATGGCGCCTGTTTTCTTCGGCATGGGCGTCTTTCAGGTCAATTTTTTTGTGGATACCATATTCGCCACCTCGCGGCGCATGCCTACGGGAAGCGTTACGTCGTTGTACATTGCAGACCGGGTAATGGAGCTCGTGCTGGGCGCATACGCAATCGCGTTGTCGACGGCGATTCTGCCGACCATGTCGCATCAAGTGGCCGATGGGAAATATGACGAGATGAAGCGCACATTTGAGTTCGCCGTACGGGTGGTCTCGTTTATTACGATTCCGGCGGCCGTCGGATTGATCCTATTGCGCGTACCCATTACGAAAGTGTTGTTTCAGCATGGTAATTTTATGTCCGAGTCCACCGCGCTAACCGCGCACGCGCTGCTCTATTATTCGCTGGGACTGCCGGCGTTCGCGGCCATCAAGTTAATCACGCCCATGTATTATTCAACGCACGACACGCTGACGCCGACGCGCGTTGGGGTTTACTCTCTGGGCTTGCACGTCGCCCTCAATGTGGTGTTGCTCTTCGCTTTTTCGCGCTACTTGTGGAACGCAAGTCCCGCGCTGGCAAGTTCGCTCGCCGCTTATTTCAATTTCGCGCTGCTGTTTTTCATCTTCCGTGGACGGTACGGGGCATTAGGGGCACGCGGGATCGTCAGTTCCATCGCAAAGATGGCGATTTGCGCGGCGGTGATGGCGGGAGCATGTTTCGCGGTGCTGCGATATTCCGGTTTCGCGAATATAGAGCGCGTTCTCTCGCAAGCTGGATTGCTGGCTGCGATGATTGTGGGTTCCGTAGGCATTTATTTCGGCTTGGCATGGATTCTGCGATGCGAGGAGCTGCCGGAACTTTTTTTGATGTTGCGTCGCGCAGAACCGGGAGCGGTTTCGACCGCAGGAGTGGAACTGTAAGGGAAGCGGAGGCTTAGTAGTGGAATCAGAGATTCGATCGTTCCTGAACTATTTGCGAGTAGAAAAAGCGCTCTCGCAGAACACAATCGACGCTTACCGGCGAGACCTGGTGAAGTTCGCAGAATATGCCTCCGGAAGAGGATTGCAGAAGCCCGCGCAAGTGAAGCGCGCCGATGTGGTCGATTTTCTGGGAACGCTCTACGTGCGGAAGCTGGATGCGCGGTCCGTCGCGCGCCATCTTGTTTCCCTTCGGCAGTTCTTTCGCTATCTCTTAACGGATGGATTGATCGAGGATGATCCTGCGATTACCGTGGAATCGCCAAAATTCCGCCAAAGTCTGCCGGAGTTTCTGAGCGTGGAAGAGGTGGAGCGGCTGCTCGAGCAGCCCGACGTGTCGACCGCCATCGGCCTGCGCAATAAAGCCATGATCGAACTGCTTTATTCGGCCGGACTGCGCGTTTCAGAGCTCTGCGGCCTCGGTGTAGATGACTTGCATCCGAACGCCGGATCCTTGCGTTGCATCGGAAAGGGAAATAAAGAGCGGTTGGTGCCGATAGGGCGCAGGGCCTTGGCGATCGTGCAAGCCTACCTGAAAAAATCCCGGCCTGAGATTCTGGGCAAGCAGACTTCGACGTACCTTTTTGTTAATCGCAATGGGAACAAATTGGACCGGATCAACTTCTGGAAGCTTTTGGGCCTCTACGGGCGCAAAGCCGGACTGCGAAAGGCACTGAAGCCCCACATGCTGCGGCACAGCTTTGCCACACACTTGCTCGACCGTGGAGGCGATCTTCGCTCCGTGCAGTTAATGCTGGGCCATTCCGACATATCCACTACGCAGATCTACACGCACGTGATCGAAGAGCGGTTAAAAAAGGTTTACAAAGCGCACCATCCACGCGCTTGAGTCATTGGCGCCGTCCCTAGGAGGCATAGAAAACTCATGCCCGATTACATGTACTTGCTGGAAAGCCGGCTATCGCCGGAACAACGCGCGGTCCTGGAGCGCGTGCAGGAGCTGTCGCGGTCGCAAGACGTAAACGTATATCTCACCGGCGGAGCCGTTCGCGACTTGATTTCCGGCATGCCCATCCGTGACCTGGATTTCACCGTCGAAGGCAATCCGCTTCGCATGGTGAAAGAGCTGGAGAAAGGCGGAGCTCGCGTAGTGTCAGAAACCGAAAAACTCAGGCACTATGAATTGATTTTCGCCGGAGACGTAGATGGCTCGATTTCGGGCGCGCGCGAGGATGTATACGAACGACCGGGCGCCAAACCGGAGTACCGTTTTTCGAGTGTGATGGAAGATCTTCGCCGGCGGGATTTCGGCGTGAACGCGATAGCCATTTCGCTCAACACCCAATCACGCGGATTGTTGTTAGATCCCATGAACGGCCTGGCCGACCTCGAGAAACAAGAAATCCGGTCTTTATCTATCCACGGATTTACGAATCAGCCCATTCGGTTGATGCGCATTTTGCGTTATTGCGCGCGAATGGGATTTAAGATGGAGCCGCGCACTCAAGAATGGTTTGATCTGGCGATGCAGCGAGACATGCAAAAGAATATTGAGGCAGAAGACGTCGGGCATGAACTGCGTGCGCTGGCTCGCGAAGACAATCCGGTTGCGACACTCAAACAATGGGAGTCCCACAGCCTGCTCGCGCTGATTCACCCGAGCTTGCAGAAGCGCAAACCGGACTACGATAGCCTTAACAAATTGGCGAAAGTACGCGCCAATCTCTATTCCGCAGGGCTGCGGCCTCGCTTGCAGTATCCCGTAACGTTTTACACACTGGGGCGCCTGAAGTCGCGTGAAGCATCAGCGACCATGCGAAATATGGGATTTCGGTCAAGTGAGATAGAGGCAGTTGCCAATCTGGTGCCCGAGGCGCAAAAAGTGGTCAAGATATTGAAGGGCAGAAAAACGAATGCACCGAAGGATGCCTATTTCTATGTGGCCTCGCTGCCCGCTGAAATGCTGGCATTCATCGAAGTGGAAATGCCCAATCCGCGCGCGGTAGCGAAGTTCCGCAACTATCTTCAGAAATGGCGTCCCTTGCGGCAATCCCTGCCCATGGCGGAACTGGACGCGCTGGGAGTTGCGCGCGGGCCGAAATTTGACAAGGTGATCGAGCAGCTGTTTGAAATGCAGCTGCGTGGCAAAGGCAAGTTGCCCGAGGAGCGGACGAAGATTCTTCGCAACCTTGCGGGGATTAAGGACGAGCCGAAGAAAGTGGAGAAACCGGAAAAGAAGCGCAAGGGACAAAAGGGCGAGGCCAAAGCCGCCACTGCGGAACCGAAAGATCAGGACAAATCGAAGCAGGCGGCACCAGCCGGCGCTGCCGGAGCAGCTCCCCACGGACCGAAGGGCACGCAGGCCGCTCCGAAGCAGTCACAGTCAGCGTCAGCAGCCATAGGTGCCAGAGCGCGGGCCAAGCACGCCGAGGCGGAAACTAAATCAGTGGGCAAGAAACGAGCGGCCGGCCGCGCTGGCAAGTCGAAATCGGGTTCCGCAAAAAAAACGAGCCGGCGGTAAGAGTGCCAAAGGCTACGCTCGTTCTAAGAAAGGCTTTGTTGACCGCGCAATTCCGGGTACTCGAATCTGTGAACTGGTTTAGAATAGTTCACGCATGAATTCTTCAAACTTTGTACATCTTCATTTACACACGGATTACTCGCTTCTTGACGGTGCCTGCGAAATCGGTGAGCTGACTGCGGAAGCCGCTCGCCGCGGAATGCCCGCGGTGGCAGTCACCGACCATGGGAATCTGTTCGCCGCCGCGAATTTCTATCATGAAGCCACCACGCACGGCGTAAAGCCGATCATCGGTTGCGAAATGTATGTCGCGCCGGACAATCACAAGAGCCGGGGGGCGGACGCGGAGCGCTCCAATCATCTCGTGCTGCTTTGCGAAAATGACGAAGGCTATCGGAACCTAATGCAGCTGGTTTCGACTGGGTACCTGGACGGTTTCTATTACAAGCCGCGAGTCGATCACGAACTTCTGGCAAAACATAGCAAGGGCCTCATCGCGCTTTCAGCGTGCCTTCGCGGCGAGGTAGCTGACGCGCTTCTAGCGGACAAATACGAGCAAGCCAAGACCAACGCATATCGTCTGCGCGACATCTTCGGCAAAGGGAATTTTTTCCTCGAAGTGCAGGACCAGGGCCTCGAAGCGGACGTCCGAGTCAATCGGGATCTGCTGAGGCTGTCCAAAGAGAGCGGCATCCCGCTGGTGGCCACAAATGATTGCCACTATCTAACCCAGTCCGATTCGCATGCGCAGGAAGTTCTCATGTGCATCCAAACCGGCAAGACCATGAGCGACGCCCAGCGCATGAAATTCGCGACAGACCAGTTTTATTTTAAGACCGCGGAAGAAATGGCGCGGGTGTTCCGCGAGCTCCCGGATGCAGTATCGCGCACGGTGGCGATTGCGGAGCGTTGCAACGTCAAGATTCAACGCGTGAACAATCCATTTCCAGAATTCAAGGTGCCTGACGACCATACGGCGGATTCGTATTTCGAGAAGACCGTGCGCGAGGGCTTTCAGTCTCGCGCGCCCCAGATCGATCGGCTGGTCAAGGAAAACCGGCTGCGCCATTCATTGGCGGAATATGAAAAGCGGCTTACTGACGAGATCGAGATGATCAAGATGATGCGGTTTTCCAGCTACTTCCTGATCGTCTGGGATTTCATTCACTACGCGCGAGCGCAGGGTGTGCCGGTCGGTCCGGGACGCGGATCCGCGGCCGGAAGTTTGGTCAGCTACTCGCTGCACATCACCGACGTCGATCCGTTGCAATACGATCTGCTGTTTGAGCGCTTTCTAAACCCGGAACGTATCTCCATGCCCGACATCGATATTGATTTTTGCATGAGGAGGCGGGGTGAAGTAATTGATTACGTCCGGCAGAAATACGGCGAAAAGAACGTGGCTCAAATCATCACGTTTGGGACCATGGCCGCCAAGGCGGTGTTGAAAGATGCCGGGCGCGCGCTTGATATGGCTTATGGCGATGTGGACCGCCTGGCAAAGCTTGTTCCATTGACGTTGAATATTTCGCTCGAGGAAGCCTTGAAGCAGTCGCCGCAGCTCGAAGCGGCTCGCAAGGACGAGAAAGTGAAAGAGCTGATCGAAGTGGCCCTACGCCTGGAGGGTTTGGCGCGGCATGCTTCGACGCACGCGGCTGGAGTGGTGATTTCGCCGCAACCACTCACTGAAATCGTCCCGTTGTACAAGTCCAGCAAGGATGAAATCACGACGCAATACGACATGAACGCTCTAGGCCGCATCGGGCTGTTGAAGATGGATTTCCTGGGGTTGACGACCCTGACCATCCTTGACGACGCGGTCGGTATGATCAAACAGAATCGTGGAATCGATTTCGATCTGACGCTTCTTCCTCTCGACGATACGGAAACGTATGCGCTCTTTGCGCGCGGCGATACGAGCGGGGTATTTCAGTTTGAATCGCACGGGATGCGCGACATTCTAAAGCGATATCAGCCTACCAAGATGGAAGATCTTACGGCCCTCAACGCCCTGTACCGCCCTGGCCCGATCCAGGGCGGCATGATCGACGAATTCATCGCCCGCAAACAAGGCAAGAAAAAAGTCTCCTATGACCTAGCGGAGCTGGAAGAAATCCTCTCGGAGACGTGGGGCGTTATCGTTTTTCAAGAACAGGTGATGAAGATTGCCAACCGAATCGCTGGATTTACGTTGGGCGAAGCGGACATCCTGCGAAGCGCCATGGGCAAGAAGAAAAAGGAAGTGATGGCCGCCCAGCGCGACAAATTCCTGGCTGGCTGCGCCGGGCGCAAGGTCGCGCCGAAGAAAGCGGAGAAACTCTTCGACCTGATGGAAGAATTCGCGCTCTACGGTTTCCCCAAAGCTCATTCGTGCGCATACGCCCTATTGGCTTACCAAACCGCATATCTGAAGGTTCATTTCGCGGTCGAATTCATGGCGGCAATGCTCAGTTCAGAAGCGGGGAACACGGAAAAGGTGGTGAAATACATCAACGAGGCTCGCGGCCTGGGTATACGAGTGCTGCCGCCGTGCGTGCAAGAGAGCGGACTATATTTCACCCCGGTGGGCGACGACATTCGATTTGGGCTAGCGGCGATTAAGAACGTCGGCGAAAATACCGCCAAAGCGATTTGCGACGCGCGAGCGAATGGAAGCAAGTTTCAAAGTCTTTTCAGTTTTTGCGAGGCGATCGAGCCAAGGTGTTTGAACAAACGCGTGCTGGAAAGTCTCGTGAAAGCCGGGGCGATGGATTGCATGGGAGCTTCACGCGGCCGTCTGTTCGCTGCCATCGATCAAGCGATTGCGCGTGGCCAGAAGAGCGTGCAAGCGAAAGCTGTCGGGCAGGGCGGACTTTTCTTGTCCGCGGTGAGCTCTTCTCACCACGTCAGTGAGTCGTGGAATGAGAATTCGTTGCCAGAGGCCACTGATTGGACCGAGGAACAACTGCTTGCTGGAGAATACGCCACGTTAGGCTTTTATATTTCCGGGCATCCCATGGATCGGTATGCCGGACGGCTGAAGGATTTAAACGCCATTGAACTTTCCACCATGGAGGCGCGCCGCAACGGAGAAGATATCGTGGTCGCCGGAATCATCGTGCAGGCGCGACCCATGCGCTCGAGGCGCGGAGCGCGCTGGACCATTCTGACCCTGCAAGATCGCACCGGAGTGATTGAAGCGCTTGTTTTTCCAGAGGCATATCAGAAGCTTGAAATGATTTTGAAGACGAACACGCCTTTACTCGCCAAAGGGCGCGTCGCGGTAGAAGATGTGGGTACGCGGTTGATTGTCTCAGACGCGCGGCTGCTCGATCAGCTGACCGACCGGGCCCCAAGTTTGTTGCGAGTGCGAGTCGACCTCGGTTCGGTGGACGCAGGCGCGCTCGAGCTACTCCAGGAACTGTTTTCGAGCAGGCCGGGGCGCTGCCGAGTTGCATTTGAACTGGTAAATTCCGACGGCACGGAGGCGACCCTGGAAGCGGGAAGTGCGGTGCAAGCCGACCGGGAACTCCTGGAGCGAGTCCGGGAAATTTGCGGGACCGACTCAGTAGCGGTGGTCGAATGAGCAAACGTCAAGAGGCCCGCGAGCGGCTGCGGCGAAGACGCGCGCTCGCCAAAGAGCGGGAAAAGCAAGCGAAGGCCGAACAGGCAGGGACGCCACAGCGAATCGAGACCAGGGCGCCGCTTAAACAGAATCCCGCTCTCGACAAGAAAGAAACCGACCGTCAACGACAGCGCGAGATCGACGCTCTGGAACGCGACGTGGCGGAACTGAGCAGGCTCTCGACACCAACGGGAGAGACCACCGTAGAAATCGAGCGCATTCGCCGAGAAGTAGAAGAGTTGAAACGCGATTTTTACACGCATTTGGGGGCTTGGCAGCGATTGCAGCTTGCGCGGCATCCTCAGCGCCCGTACACCGACGATTACATCCGCATCCTTTTCGAAAATTTCAGCGAGATACATGGCGACCGCAATTTTTCAGACGACCCCGCGCTGATTACCGGAATGGCCACCTTCCACGGCACACCTGTAATGATCATTGGGAACCAGAAAGGACGCGACACCAAGCAGCGGCTCGCTCGCAATTTCGGTCAGGCAAAACCGGAAGGATATCGCAAGGCTCTGCGTGCGATGAAGCTGGCGGCAAAATTCCGTCGGCCGATTTTCATTTTTGTCGATACCCAGGGCGCCTATCCCGGGGTAGATGCCGAAGAGCGCGGGCAAGCGGAAGCCATTGCGTTCAACTTGCGGGAGATGTCGCGGTTACCGGTCCCCATCGTGGTTACAATCACTGGAGAAGGCGGCTCGGGTGGCGCGCTGGCGATTGCCGTCGGCGACCGGGTGTATATGCTGGAAAACTCAGTTTACTCGGTGATCTCGCCAGAGGGTTGCGCGTCCATCATGTGGCGAGATCCGAGCAAGGCCGAGGTGGCAGCCGAAGCTCTAAAAATAACGGCGCCTGATTTGTTTGAAATGAAGTTGATCGACGAGATCATTCCGGAGCCGGAGGGCGGCGCCCATAACGACCATCAGGCCACTGCTAAAATGCTAGAACCCGTGCTGGCGCGTTCGCTAGAGGAACTTACTCAGCTCGGTCCCGAGCGTCTCCTCGAGCAGCGTTACCAGAAGTTCCGTCACATGGGTCAGTTTTTCGCTTAGTATTTGCACGAGGGGGACTGCGCGGGGGTCGCGGACGTTTTAAACAGCGGGGACAGGACGAAGCCGACTCGCCTAGAAAACGCCGTAGCCTCGGCGGGGAATCCATACTCTAACACTTGGAAGCATCTCGCTGTAGGAGAACAAGCGGAGTGCCATGCAAACTGTGAACGATGGCGGAACCTATCGAACCTTGGGCCTCCTCTGGTTTCTTTATGCGGTTCTTCGGTTCGCAGGCGCTGCGTTCATTGTAGTTTACCAAGGCACCCTCACGGTGATGTGGGGAGCGCTGCTTACGCGCGTTCCGAATGCGCTTGCGTTAATGTCGCTTTTTCACTTGTTCCTGATATTCGCGGTCGTGTTGAACATCATCGCCGGCATATTCTCGTTGCTTGCCGCAATCGCTTTGTTTGGGCGGGCAGGATCAAGCCGAGCGCTGGCGCTGGTAGCAAGCTTCTTCGCCTTGATTAACGGCCCTCTGGGCATTGCGCTGGGGGCCTTCACACTGGTTATTTTCCTCCCTCGTTCTTCGGCGACCTCCTAAGAAAACGGCGCAATTTAAGATCAGGGTTTCGACCGACCAGCCCGCATTGTAAACTTGCCATTGGAGCATTGAACACGTCCCACCGTGTTTTGATTGCTCCAGCCGTTCCGGTGATTTAGCTTGGTCAAACCAGAGAAAATTAGGCAGCCGGGAGCGCGCACAGTGGCAGACGCGGGAGCACCTCTCTTGTCGGACGTCTTCCGACCGTACGAGAAATTGGTAGAGATCACAATCCTGGGCAAGACTTTTTTGGTGCCCGAACGGAATTCGCTTCTGCGCGCCTTCCAATTCATCAGCCCGGAGACGATTCCCTACGGCCGGTTCTGTTGGAATCAGGACTGTCAATATTGCAGGGTGGATTGCCAACTGTCCGATGACGATCAGGCGCGTCCGATCCTGAGCTGCAAGTTCCTGGTGTCTGAAGGCATGAATATTTCGAATTTAGCGCCCGAGCTGGTGGGGTGCCTGCGAGCGAAACTGGGGAAAGCGGCCCCCAGCTCGGAAGCCTTGTCGGAAGTTCCCGCGATTCCAACCGCTCCTCGAGACGAAGAAAGTCACTAGACTCAGCACAGTCTCAAGACCCTAGTGCTGCTTGCCCATCTGTTTTCGGTAATCGCACACCTGCGTCAATCTCCGTGAGACACCGCCCTCTGAATACGCGCGTTTGCACAAAAGTTCTCCCCATGACATTCTTTGTAGCCGTAAGTTGACGAGGAGAGAGGCGCATGGTTTTTTGCGATGGCTGCGGCTCGCAGGCTGACGATGCGCACATCCGCCGTCGCATTGAGCGTCTCGAACTCTCAACTCGCTTCCGTCCCATCCACATTCAGGTGCTACTAATGGATAGCGTTCCGCCTGGGCGCGCCGAGGATTATTTTTATCGTGCAGCAAGCAGTCGAGATCAACGCTCGACAAGTTCGCGAAACTATTTCAATGAAATCGTGAAATGCTCTGGTTTCGTCGCGGGCCCTGGGACGAGCGAAGAAATAGCTCTCGCCGAATTCCAGCACCGCGGATTCTATCTCGCCTACGCGGTGGAGTGCCCGATCGAGCCCGGGGAAGAATCAGCAGCGGCGCTCGAGCGTCTAGGACCAACCGTGCTACAACGCGTTGAAAAGTCATACAAGCCAAAATACATCGCGCTAATGTCGGCTTCGTTGGCAAAATCGATTCCTCTCTTCGAACGAAGTGAAATCCGATTGCTCTTGAATCACGGCAAACCTTTTATGTCTCCGCTGGAAACGGCCGGCACACACCTGGCCGACCTCGGAGCTTCTCTAAGCGATCAATTCGCTGCCAGCGGCCTCGCTCGACCTGATTCCGCGGCGCAGAGGTCCTGAGCAGTCACCGTCAACAGACCTTGCCGAACCGACGCTGCTATAATTGCGCGTTTGTTTCAGCCACCTGACCTATTCGAGCACTGAGCGGAGGCATCGTGAAACCGAACCCCCATATGACCTCGCAACAGTTTCGAATCGCGGGTAAACAACTGATCGACTGGCTCGCGGATTACTACCAACACGTCGAGGACTACCCGGTTTTGGCGCAGGTTGCTCCAGGCCAGATTCGTGCGTCGCTCCCGAGCGAGCCGCCTTCGTTGGGCGTGGACTTTTCGCAGTTAGTCCAGCAGCTTGATTCAAAGATCATGCCAGGCATCACTCACTGGCAGTCGCCAAACTTCTTTGCATATTTTCCCGCCAACGCTTCGGAACCCTCCGTGTTGGGCGATTTGCTTTCGTCAGGATTAGGCGTGCAAGGAATGCTATGGGCCACGAGTCCGGCCTGCACCGAAGTAGAGACGCTGGTCCTGGATTGGCTGGCGAAAATGCTGGATCTGCCGGAGACCTTTCTTTCAAGCGGCAAGGGCGGCGGCGTGATCCAAGACTCGGCTTCGAGTTCGTCGCTGTGCGCGATCCTTGCAGCGCGGGAACGGGCGACCGGATTTCGCAGCAACGAAGATGGCTGTCGCGAGGAACTCATAGCGTACACGTCAACGCAAGCACACTCCTCGATCGAAAAGGACACCAAGGTCGCAGGAATCGGCAGACGCAACTTGCGCTTAATTGGAGTGGATGCCGACTTCGCCATGCAGCCAGCTCTTCTTGAGAAAGCTATTGAAGAAGACCTACAGGCGGGGAAAAGGCCTTTCTTCGTTTGCGCAACGGTCGGAACCACTTCGTCGTTTGCCTTTGATCCTCTGGAAGCCATCGGCCGGATCTGTAAGAAACACAATCTCTGGCTGCATGTGGACGCTGCCATGGCGGGCACCGCCGCGTTGTGCCCGGAATTCCGCCACATTCATCGGGGACTGGAGCTGGCTGATAGTTACTGTTTCGACGCGCACAAATGGATGTTCACGAATTTCGACTGCAGTTGTTTTTACGTGGCAGATCGCGAAACGCTGATGCGAGGCCTGGATGTCCTGCCGGAGTACCTGCGAAATCAATCGGTCGGATCCGACGCCGTATTTGAATATCGCAATTGGCACGTTCCGCTGGGTCGAAGGTTCCGTGCGCTCAAACTGTGGTTCGTCATACAACATTACGGGGTAGAAGGATTGCAGTTTCTAGTCCGGCGTCATGTGCATCTGGCGCAGACTTTCTTGGGCTGGGTGCAGGAGGATTCGCGTTTTGAACTAATGGCTCCGGCCTTGCTGAATCTGATCTGTTTCCGGCTGAAGGCAGCGGATGGAGTGAATGAGGAGCTCTTGCGGCGTCTGAACGGGAGCGGCAAGCTGTACTTGTCACACACGCGGCTGAACGGGAAGTATACGATTCGTTTCTGCGTGGCTCAAACTCGTACGGAGCTCCGGCACATCGGGGGGGCCTGGGACGCAATCCGCCGGGAGGCTAATACCTTGTTCGGGTCTCAAGAGGCCTAAAAACAGCACTTCAAAGGCTTCGAGACCTATCGAGCAGGCCCCAGCATTGTGCTAGAATCCCGCTGTTGTTCCGGTTTATCGAGTGATCGCCGGCCAGGGGAAGAAAAATGAAAGTCCGCTCCAAGTTCGTAGTGGGCTCGGCAATTATTGTGTTGACGCTCATATCTTTGGCCTACGTCGGGTTCACACAGAGCAAAACTTATTACCATACGATCTCTGAGCTTTCGACACTTCAGGGTTCCACGCTGCATCAACGGATGCGCGTCTCCGGAAATGTTCGGAACGGAAGTATCTCCCATGTTCCGGGCGGCGTGGATTTCGTTCTCATCGAGCAGGGCAGAGACTTGGCGGTGACCTACGTCGGTCGCGATCCTCTTCCGGATACGTTCAAAGATGGGGCGCAGGCCTTGGTTGAAGGCAAATTGCGTCCAGATAATCGCTTCGTGGCCGAACAGGTGCAGGCGAAGTGCGCGTCGAAGTACGAGGCATCGCCAGGACAAACCGCGGCGATGCCGCAGCCGGCGCGGACAGGGAATGGCGCTGCGGGACGGCCTTCGGCATATTAGTTCTGGTTTAACAGGAAATCGGTCGGCGGGGGATTTCATTGGACATCTTGGGATCTTTTGCTCTGTTGCTCGCTTTTCTGGGGGCTGTTTACGCGGTGGCCGCGGGCATCGCTGGCATCCTGACGCGCAAGACTCTGCTCACCAAGAGCGCGCGCAACGCTGGTTTGGCAGTTTTTGTTCTCGTCACCATTGCGGTCGGCTGCCTAGAATATTATTTCTTCACAGATAATTTTTCGATGGCCTACGTTGCCGCGCACAGCAATCGCGCGCTGCCTTTTTATTACAAGTTTGCCGCGCTTTGGGCCGGACAGGAAGGCTCGCTGCTGTTGTGGACCTGGTTGCTTTCGACCTACGCGTTTTTTGCACTCCTGGTTAATCGCAACAAACATCCAGAGTTGATGCCGTACGCGGGCGTGGTGCTCGCCGGTGTCCAAATATTTTTTCTCACCCTCAATAATTTCGTGGCCAGCCCGTTTGCGGTGCTCGCGGGTTCAGACCCCTCCGGAGTGATGAGACTTTCCGCGCTGTCCGATGGCCATGGGTTGAACCCGCTTCTGCAATATCCGGAGATGGTGATCCATCCGCCGATGCTCTACCTCGGCTATACCGGATTCACCGTTCCATTCGCCTTTGCGCTGGCCGCGCTGCTGGGAAGATACCCTGGCGAGAAATGGATTCACATTACCCGGCGTTGGACCATGATCGCGTGGTGTTTCCAAAGTGTCGGGATCCTGTTGGGCGCGCATTGGGCGTATGCCGTTCTGGGCTGGGGCGGCTACTGGGCTTGGGATCCTGTTGAAAATGCTTCGCTGCTTCCGTGGATCACCGGCACCGCGTTTTTGCATTCAGTGATGATGCAGGAAAAGCGCGGCATGATGAAGGTGTGGAACATATGGCTCGTCTTCACCACATTCATGCTTTGCATTCTTGGAACTCTGCTTACGCGCTCGGGTATCGTCAGCTCCGTCCATGCATTTGCACAGTCTTCGATAGGCAACTGGTTCGTGGGTTTTTTGATTCTGGTCCTCGTCGTCTGTTTTGCTTCCTACTGGAAGAATCGCGATTATTTGCGCAGCGACAATCAGCTCGACTCGTTGGTGTCGCGCGAATCCAGCTTCCTGTTTAATAATTTGATTTTGCTCGCGGCGTGTTTCGCAGTGCTTTGGGGGACGCTCTTTCCGGTTCTTTCGGAAGCGGTCACGGGAAACAAAATCAGCGTAGGGCCTCCGTTTTTCAATAAAGTGAATATCCCTATTGCCCTGTTCCTTCTCTTGTTGACTGGCGTCGGACCGTTACTTGCGTGGCGCAAAACGTCGTTCGACGCCCTGAAGCGAAACTTTGCATGGCCTTTGCTGGGCGGTGTGGTGGCCGGGGCTATTGCGCTCGTCTTCGGGTTTCGTGACATCTATTCGCTGATTTGCTTGATTCTCGGCGTGTTCGTCACGCTGACGATCTTGTCAGAGTTTTTCCGCGGCGCGCGCGTGATCGCTGTTCGCGATGGTTCGAACCTGATATCCGCGGTCGGCGAATTGACCATGCGCAACACGCGCCGCTACGGTGGCTACGTGGTGCACTTCGGAATGGTGCTCATTTTTATTGGGATTGCAGGGGTGCCGTTCAACAAGGACGTTCAGAAGGATATGGCCATCGGGGAGACGCTGAATATCGGGCCCTACTCGATCCTTTGCCAGAATTTCGATCGTGTCGCCACCGCCAATTACGATTCCGAACGCGCCACGCTGGAAGTGTTCCGCGACGGAAAGTCGGAAATGATGCTTTATCCCGAGCGCCGGTTTTTTCTTTCGAGCCAGGTGACAGAAACCATGGTTGCGGTACAGAGCTCGCCGTTGCGCGACCTCTACATTGTGTATGCGGGCCGTAGCCCTGAAAATGGCCAGCCGGTCATCCACGCGTATCTAAATCCTCTAGTGAAATGGATCTGGTTTGGCGGAATCGTAGTGGTACTTGGGACGGGGCTTGCCATGCTGCCGAATCGTCGCGCTGCACTGGTCCTGCGCCCGGTAAGCGAACAGGCCTGGGGAGATCGAGTGCCGGCCAGCGCCTCGCCGATCGGTGCGATAGCGCAAAGAGGTGACGCTAGTGATTAGGCGTTACGCTTCGGAAGTTCGACGCTCGCGTGCGCGATTGCCGCTTCTGGTATTGTCGGCGCTCGCCTTCCTGGTGCAGAGTTCTTTGCTGTTTGTTCCGCCTTCTCAGGCGCAGCAAACTGAACGGGGGAAAGAACTGGGCAGGCGAGTGAAGTGCATGTGTGGCGGCTGCGAAGATTCCGCTACGGGGTGCAATCATACGGGAGGCTCATTCTCCGGCCCCTGTGACACCGCCAAAGGCATGCAGAAAGAAATCAACGAACGTGTGGGCCGGAACGAATCCGACGACCTTACACTGCAAGCGTTCGTCCAGGAATACGGCCCGACCGTTCTCATTGTTCCACCTGCCAAGGGATTCAACCTCGCGGCTTGGGTTACGCCTGTCGTTGCGCCAATTCTGGCGCTGGTGCTGGTCTGGTTTGTGGTGCGCCGCTGGCGGCAAAAGGGCACGCTCGCGATAGCTTCAGGGCCGGAAGTACCTGCTGAGTTTCTCTCTCGCGCAAAGCGCGAAGCAGGAAGAGAATACGATGAGTAACATCGATATCGCAATCGCCTGCGCGTTGCTTGCTGCTGTCAGCATTGTCTTCATATTCACGGTTCAGCCCGAAGCTGCCGATTCCGCGCCTCATCGCACAAAACTCGATCAGTTAATGGAGCGCCGAGACGCTATCTACGAAAATCTCCGCGACTTGCGCTTCGAATACCGCGCTGGGAAATTTTCCGAAGCGGACTATGAGGAGACCAAACAATTGCTGGAGGTGGAAGCTGCCCGTGTCCTCGCCGATATGGATCAATTGACGGGTGGAACTCCCACTCCAGCGACCCGGCAAGCTGCAACGCCGAAGGCGCGGCATTTATGAATCATTTTCGTTTTAGGCTTCGAGGCGAGTGCAAGGCTGCCGGCTTGCTACTTGGCCTCCTCTGCATCTCTCCAGCGTGGGCGCCGCCGGCCTTAGCGGGAACAGTATCGGGCACGGTCACAAACGGGACCACCGGGAAGCCTGCGGCAGGCGCCGAAGTGATTCTGATTCAGCTGCAAGGTGGGATGCAGCCGGTGGCGAACACAAAAACCGATTCAAGCGGGCATTATTCGTTCGAGAACCCCGGTCTCGGCGCGGGCGCACCGATGCTTATTCGCGTAGTTTATCGGGGCGTGAATTACCACGAGCCCGTTCCTGCAGGGAAGACTACCGCAGACGTCCAAGTTTTCGAGCCCACCGACCGATCGACCGCGTTCACGGTGACCAATCACGCGGTGATCGTCCAGCCAAATGGGGCCGATTTGATGGTTGGCGAAGAATACGCCATCGAGAATAAAACGCAGCCGCCCGTCGCATTTTATCGCGCAGACGGCTCTTTCAATTTCTCGGTACCCGATGGGGCGGATTTCAATCAAGCTTCTGCATGGGGCTCGGCCGGAATGCCTGTCGTGCAAGGCACGATCGATAAAGGCAAAAATAAGATGGCCATCGCGTTCCCGTTCCGTCCCGGCGACAGCGGCGTACGCATCTCTTACAAAATGCCGTATCCCGGCAATCAGATAACGCTCAAGAACATATCTCCCTATGCGACGGATCGGCTAATTATCGCGGCTCCGCCGACGGTTGAGATCTCCGGCGACGGAATCACTCCCGCAGGCCAAGACCAGGGATTTAGCGTTTACACTCGAACAGCGGTCGCCGCCGATACACCCATCGCCATTAGAGTTTCCGGGACGGCGCCGCTCCCGGCTGCCACAGCGGGGGGCGGAGGAGGCGGTGCGCCGGGCGCGCCCGATGGCTCAGCTAACGCCTCGGTGAACTCCCGCTTAGAGGCCTCCGGCGCGGAAGCTACTACCGCAGCGACCACGACGGTTCCTGCCCGTCTCGATAGTTTGAAGTGGATCCTGGTCGGAGGCTTCGCGTCAATTTTCGCGCTCGGTTTTGTGTATTTGTGGCGCCGCCCACAGGTGATGACCCCGACGAATGGCGATATTTCAGCTGTTGGCGTCACCTCAGCAAGAATTGCATCCCCCAAAATCTCGACGCCCGGGCCGGTCGTGGCTGAGACGGTGGCCGAAGTTAAGCGCGAAGTCCGCGGAAGTCTTGATGAACTAAAGGACAGCCTATTCCGGTTGGAGTTGCGTCGCCAAGCCGGAACCATCACCGAAGCCGACTACGAGCGCGAGCGCCAACAGATGGAGAAAGTGCTGCGCGATTTAGTAAGAGGCTAAACGGGAACGCCTTGCCAGCAACGCGCTCCACTTCTGCTCCCGGGTCACCGTCTGTCGGAATTTCCTTCACCGGCCTTGAAAAACGCTTTGGATCGTTCGTCGCATTGCGCGGCATCTCGATGGGAATCCTTCCGGGAGAGTTCGTGGCTCTGTTAGGTCCGAACGGCGCCGGGAAGACCACGTTATTGCGCATCGCCGCGCTGCTGGCATCCCCCACGCGGGGCAAAGTGCAATTTACGAAAGGCGGAAGCTCTGACCCGGCATCGCGGGATTTGCACACGAGGAGTCTGCTGGGCATGGTAGGCCACAACACGCTGCTTTATGACGAGCTCACGGCGGCGGAAAATCTCACACTCTTCGCGCAACTATACGGCCTTGATGATGCTTCCATGCGTGTCACAACTGCCTTGGAAACCTGTGGGCTGGGTTCGCGCGCTAGGAGCCTTGTGCGAACATTCTCGCGCGGCATGCGTCAGCGGCTGTCGATAGCTCGCGCCCTTTTGCACGCCCCTCGGTTGCTATTGCTCGACGAGCCGGCAGCCGGACTTGACCGCCAAGGTCTCGACTGGTTTAACGCCACCCTCGAGCGTCTGCGCCAAGACGGTTGCACTGTTCTGATGAGCACCCACGCACGCAATGAATCCCTCGAATTAGCCACCCGTGCCGTAGTGCTGTCGGCTGGCAGTGTGCAAGACGACAGCGGCCCGGGCGGTGACCCACGTTCGTTACTTGCGGCGCTGCGAGCGGGCGCCTGAATGAGCGCGGCGCGTGCTGCCGGGATATTGTTGGCCAAAGAGCTGCGGGTCGAGTTTCGCACGCGAGAACTGTTGAGTGCGACAATCGTGTTTGCGCTGGTTGTCGTTGTCCTATTTAGCTTTGCATTCGATCCCACGGCTGCCGAGTCAAGACGCTACGGCCCGGGCCTTCTGTGGATATCGTTCTTGTTCGCCGGTTCGCTCATGTTGAACCCCTCGTTCGCCCGCGAGCGCACGAATGACACATTGGACGCTCTGCGCATGGCGCCCATCTCGCCGTTCGCAATTCTTTCTGCAAAAATGCTCGCAAACTTCATTTTTATGTCGCTTGTGGAAGTCGTGCTTGTTCCTGTGTTTTCAGTCCTCTACAACGTCTCTCTTGCAGGCATCGTTTGCCGGCTGGTCTTAGTGCTAGCCCTCGGCACCGTCGGTTTAACCGTTGCCGGAACCGTCTTCTCCGCTATTTCTTCCCATGCGCGACTCCGGGAATTGCTCCTGCCGCTTCTCTTGCTGCCGATCCTGACGCCGCTGCTAATCGGAGCGGTCGAAGCCACCGCTTCATTGTTCGTTGACCAGCCGGAGCTCGATCGCACGTGGCTAGCATTGCTCGCCGGGTTTGATATCGTATTTCTGACGGCGTCCTGGCTTCTGTGCGATTATTTGATTGAGGAATAAGAGACTAGGTCCATGAAAGCTCGGTACGCATCCACAATCGCCGTCGCCGTCTTGATTTTCTTCGCGGGATACGCGGCCCTTTTCATCGCCCCCGACGAAAAAACAATGCATGCCATCCAGCGCATCTTCTACTTCCATTTGCCAAGTTGGATCGCCATGTTCACCGCGCTCGCCGTTGTGTTCGTCGCGAACATCGCCTATTTGGCCACGCGCAAATCGAAGTGGGACTCTTTGGGTGTGTCTGCCGCCGAACTCGCCGTGGTCTGTTGCACGATTGGATTGGCCACCGGCCCCTTGTGGGCCAAGCCGGTGTGGGGAATCTGGTGGACCTGGGATGCCCGCCTGACGACCACGTTTATCTTGTGGCTTCTTTATATTTCCTACTTGCTGTTGCGCGGCCTGCTCGATGATCCTGAAAAGAAAGCGATATTCTCAGCCGTTTTTGGCATTTTTGCTTTTCTGGATGCCCCGCTCGTTTATGTCTCCAACCGTCTGTGGCGAACGCAGCATCCGCAGCCGGTAATTCTCGGTGGTAACAACTCCGGTCTGGATCCCATGATCGGCAAAGTTCTTCTTCTTTGCGTCATTGCGGTCATGGGCTTGATGATTCTTGTTCTGCTCGACCGCTACCGGCTCGAGCAGTTGCGGCAAGAGTTTGATGAAGTTCGATTGGAACAGGAAGCTCTAGCTCTGGAGCCGTCATCGATTGGCAAGGAGAGGTCATGAAGAATTTCGAGAATCTTTTTGCTGCTTGGATGGTCGTATGGGTCGTCTTTTTCATCTACGAGATCTCGATCGCTCTGCGCATGGCACGCTTGCGCGAAGACATCGAAAGCCTGAAGCGACAAATGCGTGAGAGGTAATTCGCAAGGAGCGCATTATGGGTGGGCCGAAGAAAATTGCCATCATACTGTTTCAGTTGGGCGGGCCTGACAGTCAAGCTGCCGTGGAGCCGTTTCTCTACAGATTATTCTCCGATCCCGACATCATCAATTTTCCGGGCGCATTTCTTGCGCGCAAACCTCTCGCAAAACTGATTTCCACCACGCGCTCGAAGGTCGTACGGCTGCACTATGCGGAAATAGGTGGAGGCTCGCCGATCCGCCGATTGACCGAGCAGCAGGCCGCCGCGCTGCAGTTGGAGCTGCGCTCGCACATCTCGGCGCGCACGATCGTAGCGATGCGTTACTGGCACCCTGACACGCCAGAAGCCATCGCCACGCTGCAGAACGTGCCGTACGATGAACTTGTGCTCCTCCCCCTGTATCCCCATTTTTCTTTCGCGACCACCGGCAGCAGCCTCAAGGAATGGAACCGGTTATATAAGCCTCAAGTCCCGGTTCATTTGATCGATCATTTTTACGATCATCCCGACTACGTCGCCGCAATCGTGGACCGTGTGAATGGTGTGCTGCAAGAGCTTTCGCATCCCGACGAAGTGCATCTTCTCTTTAGCGCGCACAGCCTGCCCATGACCCTGGTGGAAAAAGGTGATCCCTATCCGAAACAGATTCAAGAAACTGTGCAACTGGTCCGGGAGCTCGGCGCCTGGCCGAATCCGCACGGGCTGTGCTTCCAAAGCAAGGTCGGCCCGCAGAAATGGCTGCGGCCTTCGCTGACCGATACCATCGAGAAGCTCGCCCGCAGCGGCATTAAGCGCGTGCTAGTCGTCCCGATCTCGTTCTTAACCGAACACATTGAGACCCTTCACGAAATTAATATCGAAGCGAGAGAAGAGGCCGAAGCCATGGGTATCAGCGAGTTTCACATGATGCCCGCGCTGAACGATTCGCCGCTTTTGATTCGCGCCCTGGCAGACTTGGTTCTGCGTGCCGTAGGAAAACGCAATGGTGTATCTTCGGTTGCCTCTTAAACCGAAGGCTTCCATTCTGAAAAAAATCTGCCGCTTGGATTTGTAACGCAAAGCTACGGTAACCACTTGACACGGAGATTCCCACAGCATATAAACCAATGTTCTTGCTTCGACTTCGCCAATGCCTTTATATCTTTTTAGGATTTGAACACAGTAATTAACGGGCCGATGCCAGATATGCCGGAAGGGAAGTCCGGGGAAACACCCAGCGCGCCGTCCAAGGCGCCAGCGGCGAATGCATCTGCTGCGCTGCACGCCAAGTCGACGGAAAAAGCGGTGAATACCACTCGCCGCCGCGTCATTTGGGCCTGTATCTGGGGCTACCTGGGCGTTAACTTCCTGATGTTCCTGCGATTTTTCTTTCCTCGCGCGCTCTATGAGCCCAACACCGTTTTCGATATCGGTTTTCCTTCCGACTTCGCGCTTGGAATCGATCAGCGCTTCTTGATGACCAATCGCGTTTGGGTTGTGCGAGAGCCGGACCGTCTCTTTGTCATTTTCGCTCGGTGCACGCACCTTGGCTGCACTCCGGAATGGAAGCCCGCGGAAAACAAATTCAAGTGTCCGTGTCACGGAAGCGGATATGACAGTGAAGGCGTGAACTTCGAAGGCCCGGCGCCGCGTCCCATGGATCGCTCGTTTGTGCAACTCGATCCAACGGGGAAGATTACGGTGGACACAAGCCGTTTGTTCGTGGACGACCCGCGCGCAGGCGTGAACCATTTCAACGATCCAGGAGCGTTTCTGAACGTCTAGGCTTGTGTGCTGGAGGCGCGCTGCGGTCCTAGGCCAAGATTTGAGTCCGACGAGAGGTCAGGCGGATGCCCGAAGAAAACGGCGACGGTAAGAAACCCGGCGCCCTCGAGAAAGCCAAAGAGTCGGCTGCTGTGCTGCGCGAAACGCTGGAGGAAAAAGCCAAGCAGCAGGTCGCCGAGCTCAAAGAGCCAGAAAAGACTCAGCTCTATCGCTCGATTTTTCGCGTCAAGCACGACGACGAGCCGCGCAATCGCGCGCTCAGCGTTCTATCGAACGTTTTCTTCCATCTGCATCCCGCCAAAGTAAATCGCGACGCTACGAAATATAATTTCACCTGGGGCATGGGCGGAATCACATTTTATTTGTTCATCGTGCTCACCTTCACCGGCGTTCTCTTGATGTTTTATTACCACCCGACGAAAATCCAGGCCTTCCGCGACATTCTGTACCTCGAAAATGACGTCCCGTTCGGCAAGTTGCTTCGCAACATGCATCGCTGGGCCGCGCACTTAATGATCATCGCGGTATGGCTGCATATGTTCCGCGTATTCATGACCGGCTCTTATAAGCGGCCGCGTGAATTTAACTGGTGCGTTGGCGTGCTGCTCATGGTGCTCACCATGTTGCTCAGCTTTACCGGATATTTGCTGCCCGACGATCAGCTCGGTTTCTGGGCCGTCACCGTTGGAACGAACATGGCGCGAGCCACACCGCTGTTAGGAAATGAAGGGCCATTTGGCGCTCAAATGGGCATGACGCCTTACAACGACGTGCGCTTCGCCTTGCTTGGCGGCTCGATTGTCGACGCCAACGCGTTGTTGCGCGCCTACATTTGGCATTGCATCGCTATTCCGCTGATCGTCGCGATATTTCTAGGCGTGCATTTCTGGCGCGTGCGAAAAGACGGAGGAATATCAGGTCCCGCGCCGGTGATGCTTGAATCGGAAATCAAGGAAGAGAGAAGTCCGCGGCCCGTCATTTTGCGGCCGAGCGGCATGGGTTAGCTGAGATTTTGCCTTTTTAGCGGGAAAGTTTCCAAAGGATAGAAGGAATCGATGCCTTTTGACTTTCGCCAAATCTGGGAAATTGCCTCCGCACCCGACAACGTGCCGATCGTCGCGCTGCTATTTCTGGCTCCATTTTACATGTGGTACGCGCTAAGGCAGGCTGTTGCGAACGACAAGCTGATCGCCATCCTGGACTCCGATGCGCAAGCCGCCAAAACCAAGTACCGCAAGACCCAGGAGTGGGACCCCAAGTGGGAAAAGGAAGTCCACACCTGGCCCTACCTGATGCGTATGGAATTTCTGGTGGCCATTCTGGTCACCGTATTGCTGATGGCATGGTCGCTGACGCTGAACGCGCCACTGGAAGAGCCTGCTAACCCCAACGTCACCATGAACCCGGCAAAAGCGCCGTGGTATTTCCTGGGCCTGCAGGAGATGCTGGTGTACTTCGATCCATGGATTGCCGGGGTGGTGATGCCGACGCTGATTATCGTCGGCCTGATGGTCATTCCGTATATTGACGCGAATCCTCTCGGCAACGGCTACTATACCTACAAGCAGCGAAAATTTTCCATTTGGACATTCTTGGTCGGCTTTATCGGCCTGTGGGTGCTGATGATCGTGATTGGTACGTTCATCCGCGGTCCCGGGTGGATGTGGTTTTGGCCCGGGCAAACTTGGGACGCGGAACGTGTGGATTATGCCGTCAATCGAAACCTCGACCAGGTTTTCGGAATCGATGGCTCCTGGCTCGCGCCGATCTTTCATACCTCCAAGGATCAGGCGGCCATCTGGGCGCGCGCAATCTTTGGAATCTTTCCGCTCGCGCTGTTTTTCATCTTAGCGGCCTTCCTGGTCCACTGGCTGTGCCAGCGCACGGAGTTCAGCAAAAAAATTTACAAGCGCATGAGTTTGCTGCAGCTCATCACCATGTATACGTTTTTGATCTTCATGATTTCGCTGCCAATCAAGATTCTGCTGCGATTGGTGTTCACGATCAAATACATATGGGTCACGCCATGGTTCAGTATTTAGGCGCCGCGGGCGCGGCTGCCGCAGAAGTGTACACGGAGGAAAAGGGTGCCTGATCGTTCCCCTGACATGCCGCCGGATGACCCGATCAAGATCCGATCGTTTACGTTTCCGCTTTTGATCGCTTCGATCCTGCTGATTCTAACGGTGGCTTGGTCTTTCTACGTTGAGTTCTATGGATTGCAGCCCTGGCGCAGGTATCAGTCGCGTTTTGCGAGTGCTTATTCGGAATACCTAGGCAAAGACATCAAGCAAAAGAAGAAAGAGGAAGGGGACGTTTATTCCTCCCCGGAATACAAGCAACTCGCCGCAAAACTCGCCAGCGCGCAGCAAACCGCAAAAACCCAGGACGATGAAATCGCCAAAGAAATCGACCTGCTGGACGAACAGCGTGCGGCCATGGCCGACGCTTTCAAGGACGAACGCGGAAAAATCGGCCACCTGGTCTATGAGTACGAAATCATTCCTGCCAGCGACAAGAATGAAAAGGCCAAGCGCCTGAAAGAGTTGCAGGAAGGCCGAAGTTCCACCTGGAAACTGGATTGGCCCACCGGAGATGGCAAGGTTGAGAACAATAAAGTCTTCACCGCTGATCAACTGAACGACACGTTTACCAGCATCATGGCGCAGCGAGCCGCGCTGGTTGCAAAGCGTGGCGAAATCGACAAGCCCGCGAAAGACGCGCAGGCCGAATTAACGAAATACGTCTCGGACCATCTGCCGGGGCTGAGCTCGACTTCCCTGGAAGGTTTGCGGCGCTCGATGGAAGATTTCGACGAGCGCATCATTCAAGTCAACGTGAACCCCTCGGGTGCTTCCATTAATAATTTGGGCGGCGCCGGCCTCGTGGATCGTTGCGAATCGTGCCACGTCGGAACGGATCCGAAATTCGTCCCCTCTCAGGTTACTCTCACAAAAGCGGATTTAGGGATGGCGAAAAGTAAGGACGCTCCCTTCTCAAGCCATTCTGACCAGGAACTCGTTGCCCTGCATCCGCTTGAGAAATTCGGTTGTTCGCCGTGCCACGGCGGGAATGGCCGTGCAATTGACTCGGTCAGGCGCGGGCATGGGCGCTACGAGCATTGGCTCTGGCCGCTGTATTACCCTGAAAATTACAATGCGGGTTGCCAGCAATGCCATTCCGCGGACATGGTCACCGAGCATGCGACTGTGCTCAACCAGGGGAAACAGCTTTATCGCCAGCGCGGCTGCATCGGATGCCACCGGTTCCAAGGTTTCGATAATCAGGACGAGCAACTCGTCAATGCGCGCCAGCAGATTTTGCAGCTGGCGAAGACGAAATCGGAAGATTTGCTCCTGATCCCGCGGTTGCAAAAGCAGGCTGATGCGGCGCCCGACAACGCCACCGCCGACAGGCTGAACAGCCAAGCAACTAACCTCACGGTTGAAATTAGCCGGATGGACGCGCGTACCGAATCGCTCGAGCAACAAAGCCACAACCTCTTGCAGGAAATTAAAAAAGTTGGCCCGGACTTGAAGGAAGCCCGTCAGAAGTTGCGCAAGGAATGGATTCCTTACTGGATTGGCCACACCACCGAATTTCGTCCGAGCACCAAGATGCCGCAGTTTCGGCTCTCGCAAGACGAAATTCAAGCGCTCGCCGCTTTCGTTTGGCAAGCCGGACTCACCGGCCCTGCACTTGATCATCAATCGCCGGGGAATGCCGCGCATGGCCGGGAACTCTTCGAAGAGCGCGGTTGCCTTGCGTGCCATTCCATGGGTGAGGGCTCATCGGCCGTGGGTGGAACTTTTGCCGCGAACCTCAGCCGGGTCGGCGAAAAAGAAAACTACGACTACGTCGTCCGCTGGGTTCACGATCCCCGGCAGCGCACCCGTCCCTATTGTCCCTACGAAAAGCGTGACCTGGGCCCTGAAGATTACGCCAAACACAATCTCCCGTACGTTTTCGACGTGGATCATTCGCGTTGCCCGAATGACGGCCACGAACTGGTCGTACAGCAGCCCACCGTGATGCCGAGCCTGCGCCTTTCGATGGACGATGCGCGCGACATCGCTACCTATTTGATATCGCAGAAGCATCCGGATGCTTCCTACCCCTCTGCCGATTACATGGATGACCCGCAACTTGCGGCCAAGGGCAAAGACCTTGCGCGCCATTACGGCTGCGCCGGATGCCACGAACTCAGCGGGCTTGAAGACGAAGGCCGCATCGGCACCGAACTCACTAACGAAGGAAGCAAGCCCATCGAGCGCCTCGATTTCGCTCTGTGGACCGAAGACGCTAAGCGCGGCGTTCTGCCCGACGGGAAATCTTCGCCGCGCGGCCCGTGGTACGACGCCAAGGGCTTCTTCGAGCAAAAACTTCAAAACCCCGGAATTTACGATCAAGGCAAGTATCACGCCAACCCGATGGACGCCTTGCGCATGCCCAAGCCAAATCTTTATGGCGATGGCGACGTCGAAGCTCTGGTCAGCATGCTGCTTGGAAGCACCGATCCCACGCTGCCGCCGGAGTATATGTACAGGCCAGCCGACCGCAGGCGCTACATTCAAGAAGGCTGGTGGGTCGTCACAAAATATAATTGCATCGGCTGCCATCAGATTGACGTGGGCCAGAAATCCGTGATGCAGACGCTGCCGTTCTATCAAGGGGAGAACAAAGCGAATTTGCCCCCGGTACTTACAACCGAGGGCGCGCGCGTGAATCCGGAGTGGCTCAGGCAGTTCCTGGCCAACCCCTCGCTGAGCACTACCGATACCAACCGCAACGGCGTGCGCCAGTACCTGCAGGTACGCATGCCGACGTTCTATCTCTCGAACGACGAGATTCGCAAGCTCGTGCTTTTCTTTCAAGCCATGTCGTCCCAGCCCGATCCGTTTATTCCGCCAAAGGTAAAGCCTCTGGACGATTCTGAGCGCGCCATGGCTCGCGCTTTGTTCACCAGCCCTGCCGCGCCATGCTTGAAGTGCCATATGACCGGCAATGAAGCGCACGACAAAAACGCTATCGCTCCGAACTTCTTGATGGCGCGCGATCGTTTGCAACCGGCCTGGACCGAGCGCTGGATCATCGATCCTGCGAAAATTATTCCTGGCACGGCCATGCCTTCGGGATTGTTCCGTATGGATGGGGATCACTGGGTCTTCTCCGGGCCCGTGCCCGCTTCCGTGCAGCATTACACCGGCGATCAGGCTGACTTGCTGGTTCGTTACATGTTCACCTTGACGCCCCAGGAGCAAGCCGCCTTGGTTGGAAAATCGCCGTCGGCCGCGAGTGGGAATACCAAAACATCGTCCGTCGCGGGCGGCACACCTGCGGCCGGAGGCAAGTAGCGCAATATTGCGCCATCCCAACGCCGAAAGAATTTGCGCATGATCGAGTCATGGAATTGTTAGAATAACCCCGTTCTACTAAGGAGGAATTGTCCCCAATGAAGACCAAGTTTTTTAATCTCGCACTGGCAGCCATCCTTGCGGTAGCGATTGCAGGCTGCGGCGGCAAAGAGAAAACCGAGACAAACGAGCAACCTGTAGCAAGTTCGAACGCGACGAAAGTCGTAGATTCCTCAACCGCCGGGTCGGTTACCGGGACCGTTACGCTGGACGGCAAGCCCACGCCGGCCAAGCCAATAAACATGAGCGCCGAGCCCTATTGCCAGAAAGCTCATCCGAGCCCGGTCGTGCCGCCAGAAGTGATCGTAAGCGACCGAGGCGATCTCGCGAACGTCGTGGTTTACGTGAAAGACGGTCTCGGCGAATACACTTTTGAGCCGCCTAAGACCTCCGTTGCTCTGGATCAGCAAGGCTGCATGTACGATCCTCACATCATCGCGTTGATGACCGGACAAACCTTCGAGGTCAAGAACGACGACCAAACCACTCACAACATCCACCCGATGCCGAAAGACAATCGCGAGTGGAACAAGTCGCAGCCGCCTGGCGCCACTCCCCTTGACGAAACCTTCGGCCGCGCTGAAGTGGCCATCCCGGTAAAGTGCAACGTGCACCCATGGATGAAGAGCTACATTTTCGTGTTCAAGAATCCCTACTACGCGATCACTGCGAAGGACGGAAAGTTCGAATTGAAAAACTTGCCGCCGGGCACATACACAATCGAAGCGTGGCACGAAAAGTACGGCGTCTCGGATCAGACGGTGACGATCGGCGCGAAGGAATCCAAGCCGCTCACGTTCACCTTCAAGACCGCTGCATCTGGAGACTAGCTCGATCCGGTTTGCCAGCTGTAATCGCGGTTGTGGCGAAGGAAGCGAACCCAGCCCTCACCTCCTTAGCCATACATCGTCTCTCGCTGCAGGATTTTTGAAACATGCACTATCTGCTGGGTCCTAAGAGTAATAGGGAATTGCGCTAATAATGGCGGAAACAGAAAAACTCCAAGGGCCGCACAAGTTCGCCGTCGCTACGGCTTCGATCACGGTGTTGCTGCTGATGGCCGGCGCGCTGGTGACAAGCAACGACGCCGCCGACTCCGTTCCCGACTGGCCGCTCGCTTACGGCCGCATAATCCCTCCGCTCGTAGGAGGCATTCGCTACGAGTTCGCTCACCGCGTCTTCGCCGCTACCGTCACCATTCTGACTTCGGTTCTCGCAGTTTGGCTGGCTCGCGGCGGCACTCGCCTCTCCCGCAAACTCGGTTGGACCGCGCTGCTGCTGGTCACCGCGCAAGCTCTTCTGGGCGCTCTGCGTGTTCTGCGTGGACACCCGGCGGTCACAGCGACAATGCACGCCACTCTGGCGCAAATCTTCTTCGTAACGGTAGTCAGTCTCGCTCTTATTACTAGCGCCTGGTGGCAAACCGCCGTCGCCTCTCTGGATGATCGCGGCTCGCCGCGCCTGCGTCCTTTAGCCGCCACCACCAGCGCTGCGATCTTCGTGCAGCTAATCCTCGGGGCCGCATTCCGCCATGGCGCTTTCGGAATTTTGCCGCACCTCATCGGATTCGTTGTCGTCACTTTCTTGATTGTGTGGACTTGCCGCTCCGTCCGCAAACGTTTCGGCGAAGTTCGCGATCTCCGCCGCTGGGGAATTTTGTTGCAAGCGTTTCTCGGCACTCAGATCCTGCTCGGCATGGCAGCCTATTGGGCGGTAGTGCAGGCGATGCACGCCACGCAGCCTTCCATGAGCTACGTGATCATCACCGTCGCCCATGTGTTGGTGGGTGCGCTCACGCTTGCATCCAGCGTGGTTCTAACGTTATCTTGCTACCGTATCATTCGTCCCAAAGCGGCGATTGCATTAAGGTCGGCGATGGAAGCGTCGCGCGCCGGCGGCACGCGAGCCGAAAGCACAAGGGCCTGACCAAGGACAACGTCGAATGAGTAACGCGCGCGCAGTCGCCATTAACACCTTCGAAAAGCCCTGGGCCTACGTCATCCTCACCAAGCCCGACGTTACTTTCCTGGTGGTGATAACCACGGTCGCCGGTTTCTATCTCGGCTCGGTCGGCCCCATGGATTGGGCGAGGCTCGCGCACACGCTTTTCGGCACGTTGTTGGTTGCCGGCGGCACAGCAGCGCTGAATCAGTACGTGGAACGCGACATGGACGCCGTAATGCGGAGGACTGCGGCGCGCCCGCTGCCAGCCGGGACGTTGAAGCCGAACGAAGTTCTCCTTTTTGGGATCGCTACAATCGTCATCGGCACGGCCTGGTTGGCCCTCACGGTAAACATCCTGGGCTCTGCAGTCGCGCTGGCCACGAGTTTGTCCTACCTGGGCCTCTACACGCCGCTCAAGACTCGCACCACGCTTGCTACCGCTGTCGGGGCCATTCCTGGCGCTTTGCCTCCCCTAATCGGCTGGGCCGCCGCCCGTGGCTCACTTTCCGCGGGTGGCTGGATTCTTTTCGCCATTTTGTTTGTGTGGCAGTTTCCTCACTTCATGGCCATTGCCTGGATGTACCGTGAAGATTACGCTCGCGCGGGAATCCAAATGCTGCCGGTTGTCGATCCCCAGGGTGACGCTACGTTTCGCGTGATCGTCAGCTTGTCGGCCGTCCTTGTGCCTGTGAGTTTACTTCCCGCCGTGCTGGGAATGGCCGGCATTCGTTATTTCTTCGGCGCTCTGGTGCTCGGGATGATCTTGCTGCAAGTTTCGCTGTGGGCCAATCGCGCGCGCACCAACGTCCGTGCGAAATGGCTGATGCACGCCACCGTGATTCACATTCCACTTCTTCTTGTTTGGATGATCTTGGATAAACTGGGCCGATGACCTCCTCAACGATGGGAACGGAAACCACAAAACCCAAAGCAAATTGGATCGAGCTCAGCGTCATTTGCGCATTATTTGTCGTCCTGGCTGTTATCGGCATCATCTGGGACATCACCAGCGGCCTGCTTACCAGCGGAATTGACGGCATCATGATGCTGTTCATCTGCCTGATGATGGGCGGAATATTTAGCCTGATGCTTCTAATGATGGCGCATCAAGCAGGACTTCTTCCGTTCTTTGGCTCCGGCGCGAAAGCCAAAGCGCAAGCGGAGCAAAAGCCCGCGGCAGCCGCTACAGCCGCCGCAGCGCCCCAGGCTGTGAGGCCTGTTAACCAAGCTCCGGCCACTTCGCCAGCGGCCGCTCCGCCGTTACAGCCGTCTCATCCCCCGGCGACGTTGCAGCCGCCGCCACCTCCTGCACCCAAGCCAGCCGCGAAACCGGCAGCCGTTCCGGCCGAGAAGCCGCAGGATAGCTAGACGCTGCTCTATGCCGAAATCGCGCGCATTAGGCCATTACTCCTGCGCGCGTTACTGTAAACTGATTCTCGAATGGCAGAAGGCGCGAAAACACAAGCTTCCTTCGGTGGCCGCTGGGCTCTTGGCGTCGTCGCGCTCGCCCTGCTTTTTGTGCTGATGCCGTTTTTGTTCTGGAATGCCACGTGGTTTGGCCGCCCGCTCAACGACGCGCAAATATCGAAGGCACTGGCAGACCGCTCGCACCCGCGGGACATCCAACATGCATTGACTCAAATTGAATCGCGCATCGAAGCCGGCGATCCGTCCGCGCGCAAATGGTATCCCCAAATTATCCAGCTCGCCGGCGAGCCGGTGGACGAACTTCGCCTCACAGACGCGTGGGTGATGGGCCAGGACAATTCTTCCGAGGAGTTTCATCATGCGCTTTCGCAGCTTCTCGCCGACTCCAACCCTATGGTCCAGCGCAACGCGGCGCTTTCGCTCGTGCGTTTCAAGGACGATTCCGGCCACGCGCAAATCGTAGCCATGCTCAGGCCGTCAGAACTTAAGGCGCCCTTCGATGGAAAACTTGTTACCCGGTTGAAGCCGGGAGACGTAATCAATCCCGGAACGATGGTCGCGCACGTCGAATCACCCACAGGAAACAGGGAAGTGCGCTCGAACGTGCCCGGCACGCTGGACCGTTGGCTTGCCGCTGGCGGATCAAACGTAACCACCGGGCAGCCGATTCTTTCGCTATTGCCGAGCGAAAGTATGGTTTGGGAGGCTCTGCGCGCGCTTTATTTGATTGGAGATTTGAACGATTTGGCCGATGTCTCGCGTTATGCGCGCGGTGTGGATGGAATGTCGCCTCAGATTGCTCGACAGGCCCAGTCCACTATGACGGCGATTCGCAACCGAAATCAATCCGGGTGAGATTGCGCTCGACGCACAAGCTACTTGTACTTCACTACCGCTTGCCCATTCTGAATCTGGATGTCGCTGATGTCCGCGGGCAATTTCAACTTTTCCCGGTTCTCTGAAGACGCCATCATTTTGTCCACCGCCGCCTGAAGCGTCGATTGTGGCAGAGGCAGCGAGCCAAGCTTCCCAGCGACCGGAACGAATTTCATATAGCCGTTATCCGCGCTCAAATGTCCGTCGAGTTCGAGCGACAGATCCTTTCCGTGGTAATCAAAGATGACGTAGGCCTTCACCAAGTCGCCGTCCATGTCAACCTTGACGTCCTTTACTGTCGATTGCACTTGCTCGAGAGTCGCTTGGTCGCCGCCGGGAAATGCCGAAGCTGGATCTTGCGCCGCATCGGGATTCCCCACTGTCGCGACGTTACCGCTGCTTGGAGGGCGTGGCGCACCGGTGGTGCTAGCCCCCGGCTGGTTCTCTAGCTGAAGATTCTGCGCCAAATAAGAGTTTAATTCGCTGGGATTCAGTTGGACTTGGCTCGGCTGTCCGGCGGCCTTCGCCTGCTCCGCCGCTTGAAACTTCTGTTCGGCGGCCGCCGCAGCATTCGGTTCGTAAGGAATATTGGGGGGCGGTGATTTGTGCAAAACCAAAACAAGTGTTAGCGCCAGCGCCGCGACGCTCGACCATTTCAAAATCTCATAAAGCTTTTTGTACAATGCCGGGTCAGGCATGCTGTGTCTCCACTTGACAAGCTTAGCAGTTGAGCGAGAGCCGCTAGCGTAGGACAGGACGGAAGTGCCTGACAGGGAACTGGCCTAAAGGACAGGTCGATACATGCGAGGGACTAGACGGAGCAGCTACTCGCTCACCGGTTTTGATTTTGCCATCGTGCTTGAATTGTCATTGCTCCCTCTACCGCCGGACGAAGAATCTCCTCTGACTTTCTACGATCGTAGCGCCCCTCGGGTCATTCGCGAGCGCTCCGGTGGCGCATGCAGTGCGCGAAGTACAAAATTCCCGCAACGGATTTAGCATCGCGAATTTTCCCTGCGCGAATCCACTTTTCAATTTCGCTTAGGCTAAAAATCCGCAGCTGGATTTTCTCGTCAGCTTCAGGCTGCGCTTTCCCCAATTTCAATCCCTCCGCCAGGAAAATCACCATGTTCTCGCTCACAAATCCGGGTGTAGGGAATAAATCGAGCAATTTCCGCATCCGGCGAGCGGTGTACCCGGTTTCCTCCAGCAGTTCGCGGTGCGCTCCGGTATCAAAACTTTCCCCGGGATCTTTACTTCCTGCCACAAGCTCCCAAAGGTATTGCCGGACCGCATGCCGATATTGCCGGATCATCAGGATCCGTCCGTCCGGAAACACCGGCAGCACCACCACCGAACCTGGATGCCTGACGATTTCGCGGGTAGCTCGTACTCCTCCGGGCTCGGTCACCGAATCGCGACGAACGTCGAAAACGCGTCCTTGGAAGACTGTCTTGCTGCTCAGAACCCTAACCAAAGCCTTTTTCGCCACGAAAATCCACCCCTTAAAACACCGTCGATCAAGTGCCGCCAGACGCGGGTTGCCGCACTTGTCGCGGTTGCATATACTACCCATCGAATCCATGCCCATCAATACTGTTATTGTTGACGACGAACGGCCCGCGCGTGACGAACTAGCCTACCTCCTAAAGGCATTTCCCGAAATTAACATCATCGCCCAAGGAAAAAATGGCCTGGAAGCTGTGGCGCTCATCAAAGAACATGACCCCGATCTCGTGTTCCTGGACGTACAAATGCCCGGCTTGGACGGCTTTGGCGTAATTAAGAAACTGGTCGAGCGAAAACTGCACATTCCTCAAATCGTTTTCGCCACCGCCTATGACAACTACGCCATCCAGGCGTTTGAGGTAAACGCGGTTGATTACGTCCTAAAGCCGTTCGACAAAGCGCGCATCGCCAAAGCTATCCAACGCGCAAAAAGGATGGTGGAGGCTCAGACCTCGCCGGTTGAAAGATTGGAAAACCTGGTCGGTCAACTGTCCGCCCCGCCTGCCAAAGCTTCGCAGCCGACCAAGCTGCTGGTGAAGTCGCAAGCGCGTATGTTCTTGATCGATGCAGAAGACATGATCTACGCCGCAATCCAGGACGGAACCATCACCATTTTCGCTCGCGATTTCGAAGGCGTATCGAACTACCGCACTATCGAAGAATTGAACGCTTCTCTCGATTCCGATCGCTTTTGGCGCCCGCACCGCTCCTATCTGGTGAATATTAACCACATCAAAGAAGTGGTCCCCTGGTTCAAATCGAGTTACATGCTCAAAATGAACGACAAGCGCGCCAGTGAAATTCCGGTCTCGCGCGCGCAGACAAAGCGGCTTCGCGAATTGCTAAAGCTATAGGAGATTCAAGATATGGGAATCTTACTGCCATCTTTGTCTGTTCGCCGATCTCGCCGCCAGCCTTTTTGTTTGCGATTGCTTGCCTTGCTTCTATTGCTAGCCTGTGCCACTCCGTTTTCCTCCTCCGCGCAAACACCGGCTGGATCGATTATGGGCACCGTCTCCGAGCAGCACGCAGGTCCTCTGGCAGGCGCGCGCGTAAGGGTGACTAGCGTGCAGAGTGGCGCGACGTCCAGCATCGCAACGGACGTGAACGGTCGATTCACCGTGGAAAACTTGCCCCCAGGCGATTACCGAGTGAAGATCGCTGCCGACGGTTTTGCTTCTCAAGACGAAAAGGTGAAAATCAAGCCGGCTCATCGATCGAAAGTGTCGGTAACCCTGAAGCCCACGGCCAAGTGAGCATCAGCCCCGTTCCGCTTGGATAGAACTGCAACACTAAGGGCACGCTCAGCATTTCGGTGTGCCGCGCGATTGTGCTAGCATCGCTGCGTCAACTTTCCACATGGATTTCTCACTCAGCAGCGACCAAATCCTGATTCGTGACACCGTCCGGCAGTTTATGGAGACGGAAATGCGCCCCGTTTTGCGCGAGTACGAACGCGAAGGGAAGTTTCCGGCCGAACAAATCCGCAAACTTGGAGAACTTGGTTGCTGCGGCATGCTGGTTCCCGAGGAGTGGGGCGGCGCCGGAGCGGACACAATCAGCTACGCCCTGATGCTCGAGGAAGTCGCTCGAGTGTGCGCCTCAACGGCGGTCGCACTCAGCGTTACGAATTCCGTGGTCGGTGTGCCGGTCTGGAAGTTCGGCAGCGAGTCGCAAAAGAAGAAATACCTGATGCCTCTTTCGCGCGGTGAAATTCTCGGCGCGTTCTGTCTTACCGAGCCGCAGGCGGGTTCTGACGCCGCAGGAATCCAAACCCGCGCTGTGCGAGAGGGCGACATTTATTTACTGAACGGCACAAAAGCCTGGGTCACCAATGGCGGTGTCTCTGGGGTGTATCTGGTTTTCGCCAAGACCGACCCGGAAGCCGGCGCTCGCGGGGTCACCGCGTTTCTGGTCGAACCGTCATCTCCCGGTTTTCGCATCAGCCGTTACGAAGAAAAAATGGGCCTGCACCTATCGCGCTCCGCCGAACTCGTTCTAGATAATTGCCGCGTGTCGGTTGAGAACCGCCTGGGTGAGGAGGGTCAGGGCCTGAAGATTGCGCTCGAATCGCTCGACGGCGGCCGTGTAGGCATCGCCGCCCAGGCGCTCGGCTTGGCGCAAGGCGCCATGGAGGCCGCAGCGCGATACGCCAAACAGCGCCGGACGTTTGGCAAACCCATCGCCGAATATCAGGCGATCCAGTGGATGCTCGCGGACATGCAAACCGAAATCGAAGCCGCGCGCGCCCTCACGCACTGGGCCGCTTTCATGCGCGATAAAGAATCGCGCGAGTCTGGTTCACGCCGTTCGTATGCTTCGCGCGCAAAATTATACGCCAGCGAAATGGCCAATCGCGTCGCGTACCGCGCGGTGCAAGTGCACGGCAGCGTAGGCTATTCGCGCGAGACCGACGTCGAGCGCTATTACCGGGACGCGCGTGTGCTGACAATTTACGAAGGCACCAGCGAAATGCAACGTATCGTAATCGCGCGCGATTTGTTGCGCCACGCGCCCGCCAGCGCCCATTCACGCGCGGCAGGAGTTCGCCAGGTTGGCTAAGCTCAAACGAGTCCTCAGCGGCATGCGTCCCACCGGCCGCCTCCATCTCGGCCATTTCTTCGGCGCGCTTTCTAACTGGCTGAAGCTTCAGGAAGAATACGAATGTTTTTTTTTCGTCGCCGATTGGCACGCGCTCACCACGCATTACGAAGACACCTCCTCCCTAGCTGAAAATACTTTGCAGGTCGCAATGGACTGGCTCGCCGTCGGCCTGGATCCCGCGAAGTCCACCCTGTTCATCCAATCGCAAGTCCTCGAACACGCCGAGCTCCACGTGCTGCTTTCTATGATCACGCCGCTAAGCTGGCTCGAGCGCGTGCCCACTTACAAAGAGCAAATCGAAAACCTCAAGGACCGTGACCTCGGCACCTACGGCTTCCTCGGCTACCCATTACTCCAATCCGCCGACATCGTCATGTACGGCGAACCGAATCAAGAACTCCTGGTGCCCGTGGGTGAAGACCAAGCCCCCCATGTCGAACTCACCCGCGAAATCGTCCGTAAGTTCAACACGCACTTCGGCTTTTCAGTGAACCAAGAACTCTTCCTCACGCCGAACCGAGACTGGCTGGTTGGAATTCTGCGCGACCTCACGGGAAAATTGCCGACTTTGGTCACGGACCCTACAGGTGAGATCAGTTCGGCGAACAGAGCCGCGCTTGAATCAGAGTTGTACCGCATTGCCCTAGAGTCCGGGTTGTCAAACTTCTTCGAAAAAATCGGGAAGGGAAGTGACTTCTTCAGGGTCGCGCCCGTTTTGCGCGAACCTGCCTACCTCCCAACTGAAACCCCGCGCCTCCCCGGCCTCGACGGACGCCGCATGGCAAAAAGCTACGGCAATGCCATCTGGATAAGCGACGCGCCCGCTGAAATTCGCACCAAGATCTTGAAGCACATGATGACGGACCCGCAGCGCGTGCGTCGCACAGACCCAGGACGCCCGGAAGTCTGTCCCGTGTTCGCCTATCACAAATTATTTTCCACGCCCGGGGTAATCGCGTGGTCCGACCAAGGCTGCCGCACAGCCGGCATCGGTTGCGTGGAATGCAAGAACGCCATGGCCGATAATCTGGTCAAATGGATCGAGCCCATTCAGACACGCCGCAAAGAATTTGAGGCGCATCCGCAGCAAGTTTGGGATATCCTCGATGCCGGTTCGGACCAGGCGCGCAAGGCCGCCAAGCGAACGATGAAACGCGTATGCAACGCCATATTTAAATGGGACGATACGCGTAAACCATCGAAAATGTAGCGCACTTATTTGGAGGCGAGGCTTTTGATGCAGAATTTTGAAGTTTGAGACTCACCACCGCTTTCGTATCGAAGGACTGAGTAAACGAATGGCGTCACCCTATCGCATTAATTTACCAGTGTATGAAGGGCCGCTCGATCTTCTGCTCGATTTAATCCGCAAGCAGGAGATGGACATCCACAACATCCCCATTGCAAAAGTCACCGAGCAATATCTCGATTATCTTCACCAGCTCGAAAAACTCGACATCGACGTTTCCGCCGATTTCATTTACATGGCCGCTTCGCTGATCCACATCAAGTCGAAAATGTTGCTGCCTCCCGACCCGCTTGCCGGTCCGGAAGAGCAGGATCCGCGCGACGAACTCGTCCACCGCCTGCTCGAACACGAAAAGTTTAAGAACGCGGCCCAGCTTCTCTACCAAAAGCAGCAGGTTGAAGAACACGTCTGGTCGCATCCGGACAAAACTCTTTACACCGGCGATGAAGTCCAGGGCGAATTGGTCGTGTCGCTCGTGGACCTGGTGAAAACATTTCAGCAAATCCTCGAGCGCCGCAAGGAGGTCACCAAGTTTGAATTGCGCCACGAGACCGTGACCATCGCGCAAATGATGGACCGCTTGCGCCAGCGCTTGGCCGGAAATGACGAGCCCGTTTCCCTGATCGATTTTTTCGACACTTGTGAAACGCGCAACGCCATGATCGTTGCCTTGCTCGCGGTCCTAGAAATGGTTCGCATGCAAGCCGTCATGCTCGTGCAATCAGAACTCTTTTCAGACATTCGCTTGCGCAAACATAAAATGTTCGATGCCGTATTTGCCGGGCCCGATGCTATGTCACAAATTGAGGAGCAATATCTCTGACCATGACGCCACAAGAGATCCAATCTTCGCTGGAAGCCATCGTTTATGCGGCGGATGAGCCTGCGACCATCGATCAGATTGCCAAAGCCCTGGGAGTGGAAAAAGCGGAAGCCCGCTCCGCGCTCGATTTATTAGTTGCCGCATATCAAACGGAGGATCGCGGGATCGAAGTGCGCAAAGTCGCTGGCGGCTGGAAGTTTTACACCAAGCCGCAGCATCACGATGTCGTCCGCAAATTCATCAAGAGTTTGCAGCCTCCGCTGCGCCTGACCATGCCGGCCCTCGAAACTCTTGCGGTCATCGCCTACAAGCAGCCCGCCACAATCCCGGAAATCAACGAAATCCGCGGCGTCAATGTGGGTGGCGTGATTAAAACGCTTCTGGAAAAACGCCTGATCACTACCGCAGGGCGAAAAGAGGTGATCGGGCGGCCGATTCTTTACCGCACTTCGAAACAATTCTTGATGCGCTTCGGCCTTTCCGATTTAGAAGAGCTGCCGAGCCTGAAGGAATTCGAAGCCCTGGCCCAAGCCGCTCTCGGCGATGACACCGGCATCGCGCCCAGCGAGCCGGAAGTTTCTTCGCTCGCCCCCGAAGCATCCGCTGGAAGCGTCCCCGATGATCCGATCGAAGCTGACATCGCAGCGGCCGCGCATCCACCCCGCGAAAACGCCGCCCTTCGCGAAAATCCAGCCAGCGAGCCCGGTAATGTCCGGGCCGCTGTCGCATCCGGCGGCAAAGGTCCAGCAGAAGGCGGCGCCTAGCCTTCGAAATATCCGAGTCTGCACCCGTCTGCTTCGCCGCTGAATTTCCTGTTCCATGCTAATCTGTAGTGTCGCTTTCACGTCGAATTCCATGCTCGAAAGACTGCAAAAGATTATCGCTCGCGCCGGAATTGCCTCCAGAAGGCACGCAGAGGAGCTCATCTCCTCTGGCATGGTCTCCGTCAACGGCCGCACCATAACCGAAATGGGCACCAAGGCGGACGAGTCGCGCGATCACATTAAGGTCAACGGGAAGCTGCTCCGCTCGGAAAAAGAGCGCATTTATCTCCTGTTAAACAAACCGCCGGAAATTGTGTCCACCATGAGCGACCCGGAAGGGCGCCGCGCGCTTAGCGACCTCCTTCACGGCGTCACCAAGCGCGTCTTTCCCGTCGGGCGTCTCGAATATCACGCGATGGGGTTGGTTTTCTTGACCAACGACGGCAATCTCGCGAACCTGATATTGAAAGCGAACTTGCCACAGACCTACAACCTCAAGCTGAGAACGCTGCTCACCTTCGAAGAAATCGAAAAGCTTTCGGCTGCAACCGGCGCGCATATCGTGCGTCTGAAAGGAAAAGACGCTCCCTGGTATGAGGTGACGCTTTCTGAAGCACGCAGCGATGCTTTGCGAAGCAGGCTTTTCCAGACGGGCCACGAAGTCGAAAAAATTAAGCGCGTAGCAATCGGGAATCTGGCGCTCGAATCGCTGGCCCCCGGACACCAGCGGACGCTCTCGGATGCCGAAGTCGCGACACTGTCGCGTTCCGTACAGTCAGCCGAGGGCCCCAGCAAATCACTGCGGCGCGTGAGAGTAAAACGGCGCAGGTTCGTTCCAAAACCAAAGCCGAGCGGCAAAGTGCGCAAGTCAACAGTCGGCGCCCCGAATGTCGAGAATTCGCCGCGCCCGATTGTTCCCGCTGTGGCGCCCAGGAAGAACTTTCGTAATGATTCGCTGCCGGGAAATGCGGCGCCTCGGTTCAGAAGCCATGTAACCCATGGCCGGCACGGTGCGCCTTCCAGACAGGAACCGCCTCGGCGGCCGACCAAAAACCGTTGAGGCGCCTCCACGAATGAACAATTTTGTTAACGACCTTGTTCCGCCGTACATTTGCGAACTTGCGCCCTACGTGCCCGGAAGGCCGATCGAGGAGGTTGAGCGCGAATTGAATATGCACGCCATCAAGCTCGCGTCCAATGAAAATCCGCTCGGCCCGTCGCCGCGGGCGGTGGAAGCCGCAAAAAAAGCGCTTTCGTCTTCGAATCGTTATCCCGATGGCAACGGGTTTTACCTTCGGGAAGCCCTGTCGAAAAAACACGCGATTCCTGCCGAAAACATAATCCTCGGCGGCGGTTCCACCGAATTAATCGATCTTTCAGGACGCATCGCGTTGGTCCCCGGCGACTGTGGCGTAACTTCCTACGGTTCTTTTCCGCTTTACCGCATCGCAATTCGCGCCACGGGAGCTCGCTATTTCGATGTGCCCATGCGCGAATATCACTTCGACCTCGAAGCAATCGCGCGCGAGATGCCCGACGAAACGAAATTGATTTTTCTCGCGAACCCCAACAATCCTACCGGAACGATGTTCAGCGCCGATCATCTCGACGCCTTTCTCGCGCGTATTCCCGAACATGTCCTCGTCGTGCTCGATGAGGCCTATTGCGACTACGTTGACGACCTGAACTATTCTCGCTCTATCGAGATCGTCCGCAGCGGCCGCAATCTTTTGGTGCTGCGCACTTTTTCGAAGGTTTACGGCCTGGCGGGACTGCGCATAGGCTACGGCATCGGCCCGGCAGCGCTTCTGGCGGAAATGAACAAGATTCGCGGCCCTTTTAACACTTCCGGCATCGCACAGGCGGCTGCCTTGGCCGCGTTGGACGATACCGAACACGTCCGTCAGTCCCTGGAATCGAATCGCGCCGGCCTTGCGCAATTAACCTCAGGGCTTCAGAAACTCGGTATCAAGTTCGTCCCTTCGGTTACGAATTTCCTCCTGGTGATTTTTGGGACAGACACGGAACCTCTGGTCGAAGCATTATTGAAACACGGTGTGATTGTTAGGCCGATGCGCTGGATGGGTTTTCCGGCGGCAATCCGTGTTACGGTGGGAACACAACAGGAGAATCAGAAATTTCTGCATGCCTTGGCGGAAGCACAGCGAGTTGGCGCGCACAAGTCCGCAGCACATGCGCCTTCACTCCTCGATCCAAGCACCTCGGGAATCTAAGTGGCTGATTCTGCGAACAAAGTCTCATCGGCCGATAACTCGGGTACGAATCTCGAGCGTGCGACCCTGTCCGAGTCGGATTTGATCACGCAGATACTAAATTCCAGCAAAACGATTGCGGTCGTGGGACTCTCGGACAACCGCCTGCGCGCAAGCCATCATGTAGCTGAATATCTTAAATCGGTTGGCTACCAAATCGTCCCGGTGAACCCGAACGTAACCGAGGTACTCGGCGAAAAAAGCTATCAGCGATTGCAGGATGTTCCAGTGCCGGTCGACATCGTCGATATCTTTCGTCGTCCAGAGTTCGTGCCCGAAATCGTCGATGGCGCTGTGCAGATCAGAGCTCGCTGCGTCTGGATGCAGGAAGGTGTCATACATGGCGAAGCCGCCGAACGCGCCCGCTCGGCTGGATTACTGGTGATCATGAATTTATGCATGTTCAAGGAGCATTCCCGGCGGGCGACCTTCCGCGAATGAAGCCGCTTTAGCGCACGCCATAAACCAATAAACTTCTTTTACCCGGCTCGGTCACCGCCACTGAGTCGCCGCTCGGTGCCAGTGCGAAATCATGAAATTCCAGATCATGCAGCAGCGGCTCGAACTGTCCGTCGTATACGCCGACCCAGGTTAAAGTCCCCGATTTTAGCGGGTCGCCTCGCTTCAGCAAGACCCTCTTGTCGTCATGATCCCATTGGAACGTGCCGATAGCCACTTTCACCTGCACCGGCTTCGCGCTGGGATTCAAGAGGTCCCGAACCTCCAGCGTGTCGCCATCGCGAAAATATCCAGCTTTCTTTCCAGATGGCGAAATGGCGAAATCACCCGCATATTGGTCAACCGGCACGATCGGGTTCCGACTTTCGCCCACTAGATCCAGACGCACGAGCATCGGTGACGTCAAAACCCGCGTGCTTTCCTCAATTGCAAATGCTTGGTTGTTCCTTGTATCCCAGGCAAGAGCTGCGAAAGTATGTCCCTGGAAGAGCGGCTTGCTCTTTCCTTGCGATGGGATCAGCGTGTTTAGCTCGTTGAAATCTCCGCCTGTCTTGGTGACGTACACCAGAGTTTTTCCATCCGCTAGCCAAGCCGCATTGTATCCATCGTTGAGCAGCCCGTCCTTCATCCCCTGAATCGGGATTTGATGGCCTTCATCGTCCATCAAATAAACCGCAACGAGCCCGCGGGGTGGAGCCTGGGTTTCCTCTTCATCCATCTGTTGATCCCTGGTTCCCTTGGGCTGCACCATTTCCGCGGTTTGCATCATCACGGCGATGCGATGCCCGTCCGGCGACCATGCTAGCGACTGCACCTGATAGTTCAGCAGCGGATCGGCAAACATTTTCTCGCCATCAATGATCTTTCTTTGCTTCCCGTCGGGGGAAGAGATCCAAAAATCATCGCGTTCGAGCCGAACCTTCTTTACTTTGCGCATATGCTGCACGGCATAAACGATCCGATTATCGGGTCCGATCGCAAAGGCCTGAACATCTTCGTCAATCCTGACCAGTGCCCTCCCTTGGGCGAGAGAGAGTTGCGGGAAATACAGAGCGAGCGCCAGCAAGACCAGCAAGTGACATGGGCCGGTACGGTGATGCATTGCATTGCGACTCTCGCTCATCCCTTTTCCTTCGCATCCGCGCGCTTTCTATTGATCAGGCGGATTTCTTCCAATCGTTGCCGGATTCGCGCTTCGAATCCTCGGTCGGTCGGACGATAGTACACGCGGTCGGCCAGGCTTTCCGGCAGGCAGCTCATGTCCGTAACCTTTTCTTCGGCGTTATGCGCGTATTGATAGCCTTTGCCGTAGCCGAGGTGTTTCATCAAGCCTGTCACCGCATTGCGCAGATGCAGCGGGACAGGCTCGGAGATCGTTTTCTGCAGATCCTCTTGAACCTCTCCATAGGCGGTGTACACGGCATTGGATTTCGGCGCGAGCGCCAAATACACGGCAGCTTGCGCGAGCGCGAGGTTGCCTTCCGGTGGGCCAAGAAATTCAAATGCTTGCATGGCGGCCAGCGTAACTTGCACCGCATGCGGCTCGGCCAGCCCGATGTCTTCGCTAGCCATACGCACGAGCCGCCGCGCCACATACAGCGGATCCTCGCCGGACTCCAGCATCCGCGCCAGCCAATACAGCGAAGCATCCGCGTCTGAATTTCGCACCGACTTGTGAAGCGCGGAAATCAGATTGAAATGTTCCTCGCCCGATTTGTCATACAGAAGGAACTTCTTCTGCAGCACATCTTCCAGCCGCGCCTGTGATAGAACCCGCTTGGAATCCGCGTCTGGAGTCGTACCCATCACCAGCGCTTCGAGCGTGTTGTACGCCGACCGCGCGTCGCCGTTCGCCAGAATCGCAATTCGTTCCAGCACGTCTTCCGGCGCTTCCACTGGTTCCTTGCCTAAGCCGCGCGCCGGATCCGCCAGCGCGCCTTGCAAAAGCTCCAAGATTTGATCTTTTCTGAGCGCTTTCAGCACATACACGCGCATCCGTGAAAGGAGCGGAGCAATCACCTCGAACGACGGATTCTCCGTGGTCGCGCCAATCAGCAGAACATTTCCGGCTTCCACATGCGGCAGAAAAGCGTCCTGCTGCGCCCGGTTGAAGCGATGAACTTCATCCACGAACACAATCGTGCGCAAGCCGTATCGCCGAGCACTCTCGGCTTTCGCCATCACTTCCTTGATTTCTTTAATTCCCGCCAGCACCGCGCTGAAAGGGATGAAGTCCGACCGCGTGTTCTTGGCAATAATTCGCGCCAAAGTGGTCTTGCCGCAACCCGGAGGTCCCCACAGCAGCATCGAGCTAAGGTCGTCGCGCTCTATCTGCGTGCGCAGCGGCTTGCCCGGACCAAGAAGTTCCTCTTGCCCGACGAATTCATCTAGAGTCCGCGGCCGCATGCGGTCCGCAAGCGGACGCCCAGCCTGCGATTCAGCCTCCGGCTCCGGTTCGATTGTCTTAAACAGTCCCATGCCGACTCACACGCCCCGCCGCTGCCGCGCCGCTTCGAACAAAATCACGGATGCAGCTACACCCGCATTCAACGACTCCACGTCCTGGTTCATCGAAATGTAAATCCATTGGTCGGCCGCATGCTCCACTTCACTCGGCAAACCGCTGCCTTCATTGCCAATAAAGACCGCACACGCACTTCGCATATCCGTTATGGACGCATCCGCATTTGCTCCTTTCACCCTAGACCCATCGCCAGGTCGCGTCCCAGCCGCCAGAATCTTCACCCTCGCCATACGCAGTTGCGCAAGCAAAACCGGAATCGCCAAGCCTCTCAACAGTGGCAAACGTAGCGCCGACCCCGCCGACGCCCGCAGCGCTTTCGGTGACCATGGATCGGCGGCGCCGCGCCCCGCGATAACTCCCGTCGCGCCAAACGCCTCTGCCGACCGCACAATCGTACCTACGTTGCCCGGATCTTGTACCATCGCCATCACAACCAATAGCGTAGCCTCGCTGCGGTAGGCTCCGCCCTGGTTGGCACGCCCTCGCATCACATCCTCAAAGCTCCATTCAGGTTGCTGAAAAAAAGCCGCCACACCCTGTGGCGATTCGGTTCCTGCCACGCTCTCAAAAAGTTTATCCGTCGTTCTGAAAATTCTCGATCGCGGAATTCCAGACTCGCTCGCGCTCGCCGCCTGCAGTATTCGTTCCAGGTGGCGCTCTCCGCTGTCACTCACGAGCAAAGCCTCGGCCTCTAGCCCGGAACGAATACCTTCCTCAACTAATTTCGGCCCTTCCGCGGCAATCGGCTCCCCCTGCAAAGGTCCGGTGCCGCGCAGCGCATAGCGAAATTTCTTCAGCCACTTATTGTCTCGGCTGCTGATGTTGTTTCCTGGATTTGGCGCAGCCTCTGTCGACGGGTCTTTTTCTCGGGGGCGCACTCGAACGCTGTCCGACCCGGTTGGAACACGCTTCTCAGCAGGGAACTGTTGCGCCATGCAACAAGCGTAACAAACGCCCGACCGCGCGTAAACCCACGCGGAACGATCCTGCATCCTGCCCCGTTGCAATCTTTCTGCCCGAGCAGAGACTGCTTGGTGCCGCAGGAGAGTTACCATTCCGAGTCATACCGGCCAGCGCCTTGCCTGCACGGGTACGGCTGTGATAGTTTCCCAAAGAATCTTGGCGTAACACGCCGCGAGCGAACAATTGCCGGTCGAAGTTCTTAAAATATCCTCCAAAGCGCCCGAGAAACGCGTGGTGGACTACGCCGCCGGATTCATCAATCGCGGCGAAGTAATTGGGGTTCCTACTGACACTTTCTACGGCCTTTCCGCCGATCCATTTAATCTCGCGGCCATCGAAGCCGTGTTTCAGGCCAAAGGCCGGCCGGAAACCAAAGCTCTTCCCATCCTGGTGAATTCCATCGAGCAAGCCGTCACGCTGATTCGCGATGTTCCCGACGTGTTTCTGATTCTCGCGCACAAATTCTGGCCGGGTGCGTTGACCCTGGTTGTAGAGGCCACCCATCGCCTACCGCTAAAAGTTACAGGGAACAGCGGCCGCGTCGCGTTGCGCTGGGCGAACTCCTCCATCCCCACCGCGATCATCGATGCCGTCGGCGGCCCGATTACCGGCACCAGCGCAAATCTTTCCGGATTTCCTTCGTGCACGAATGCGTCACAAATCGTGAAGCAACTCGGCAATCGCCTGCCGCTAATCTTGGACGCAGGCGATACCGGCGCGACCCTCGCTTCTACCATCGTCCGCATCGATGGCGATGATTGGACGCTCGCGCGCGAAGGCGCCCTGCCTGAAGACGAAATTGTAAAAGCATTGTCGGGCGGTTCCTTGGGAATGTCTCAGAGTTAGGGAAAACCTGCGTTGGGCTCGCGCGAACGGACGGAGCGCTTTCAAATTCCTATTGCAAACTCGCTGTATCAAGTAACTCGTAGTCGCCGCCCGGCGGAATCACAATGTTGGTGAGCCTTGTGCGATGCACGCAAACGTTATCCGGATACCACAAGTTGATGTAAGGCTCGTCCTCAGCGACGATTTTCTGAATTTGCCGCAGCATCGCCTTCCGCTTCTCCCGATCCATCTCCACACGGGCGTTGTCGAGAAGCGCATCGAGCTCCGGATTTCGATAGCGGCCTCGGTTAGCGCCCTCTGGCGGGATTTTCTTCGAACTGAAAACGTACTCGAAGATGTCGGGGTCGTTATTGGCCCCCACCCAGCGCAACGAGTACAGTTGAAAGCTTCCACGCGAAATATCCGAAAAGAACGTGGCGAACTCGAGCGGCCGTAAATCTAGCGCAACGCCCACGAGCTTCCATTGATCGGCAATCGCAGCGCTCGTCAACCGCGTGGCTTCATCCGTAGAAGTCTTCAGCGCAAGGTGGAATCGCACGCCGTCCGCTCCGCGGTGAAATCCGGCCGCGTCCAGGAGCTGCTCGGCTCGCACGGGATCATAACCGTATTGCATTACATCCGGGTTGAAGGCCCAATGATTGGGCGGCAGCAGACTAGTCGCAGGACGGGCCTGTCCGCGGAGTAGATATTTCACGAGCGTCGCACGATCAGTGGCGTAGGCGAGTGCCTGCCGCACTTCGCGGTGCGAAAGAATAGCATCTTCGAAATTGAATGCGATGTAAGCGATTGGTGTGCCGGGCTGTTCGTCCACCTCCAATCCCTTTTCTCTTGCAAGCGTGGCGGACATATCCGGTGTGAGCGAATTGATTTCGACGTCCGCCGAACCTTTGCGCAGCTCTAGCGCGCGGACGATAGCGTCGGGAACGATTCGGAATCGAACGCGCTGGATTTTCGGCGCTTCTCCATAATAGTCCGGATTGCGCTCGAGAATAATTTCTTCATCCCGGATTGCGCTCACGAACCGAAACGGCCCTGTTCCTATGGGATGCTGCGACATTCCAGAAGTCGAGTCGCGCGAGACAATGCCGATGCTGGGCCTGGTAAGCCCAAAAAGAAATGACGCGTAGGGTTCGCGCAGGTGGAACACGAAGGTGCGCGCATCAGGGGCCTCGGTTGAAGAAACCATGCGAAACGCGCCCCGCTTGGGAGTCTTCACCGCTCCCGCAATAATCGAATCGAAGGTGAACTTCACGTCCGCGGAGGTAAGTTCGCGGCCATCATGAAACTTCACTCCCGGACGAAGGTGAAACACGTATGTTTGCGGGTCGGGCGTTTCCCAACGCTCGGCCAAATCCGGGATAATATTCATCTGCGCATCGTGTGCCACCAGGCTGGAAAACATCAGTCCGTCGAGATGTGCCGAGTAAGCATCCGCGCCGATGCGTGGGTCGAGATTGGTTGGCGCGGACTCCATTAGAAAAGTCACCGTCGACGGATCAACTGCGGGACGGAAAGAGGAGCAAGCCACTGAAGTTAGAAAAATGACAAGCGCGAAGCCAAGCGCACAGCAGCCCAAATTATCGCGCGCGCGCATGCACAAGTTTCCCAAGAATGGCGGGATGCTTCGCGCCTGTGGCGGAAGGCAAATTGTTGGCGCGCCCGTGAAAGCGTTCGTAGGCTAGGACCGCAAATGCGAGCGCTTCCTTCGCTTCCGGCGCGATTCCCAGGTGATCGGATGAAACAATGGAAAATCCGGGAAGAACTGCCGCCAGATAAACCATCATCAGCGGATTGCGCGCGCCTCCGCCGCAGACGATCAATTCATCCACCTGGGTTCGAGGGAAGATGAATTTCTCAAATGCGTTCGCTATCGAGAGGGAAGTGAAGATCGTTGCGGTACGCACCAAGTCGGCAGGCTTTGCCCGATGTTTTTTGCCCCAGGTCAGTATCTTCTCCGCGTACGCTTGCCCAAATTGCTCCCGGCCGGCGGTCTTAGGAGGCTCTTTGCGGAAATAGGGATCGTCCAGCAACTTGTTTAGAAGTTTCGGAAGCATCCAACCACGCAAAGCCATTTCCGAGTCTTTGTCGTAATGCGAACGCCCATGCGTGAATTCCTCTGCCAACGCGTCCACCACCATGTTGCCCGGCCCAGTATCAAATCCGAATACATCTCTTGCTTTCGCCTTTGCAGGAATTACGGTGACGTTCGCTATCCCTCCGATGTTCAAGGCCACGCGATTGCGAGTCGCGTTGCGGTACAACAGATAGTCAACGAACGGCACCAGCGGTGCTCCTTGCCCTCCCGCCGCCATATCCGCCGGGCGAAAATCTCCAATCGTTGTTACGCCGGTCCGTTCGGCAATCACGCTCGGCTCGCCGATTTGCAGAGTAGATGAAATTCGCCAATGGCCGAGAAAAGGAGAGGGCGAGCCCTGGTGATAAATCGTCTGCCCGTGCGAACCAATCAACGAGATCTTTCCCATGGGCACTCGCCAAGCCTTGCACGCTGAGCTCGCGGCAACCGCAAATTCCTCCCCTAAAGCGAAATTCAATTGGCTGATTTCCGCCGCGCTGGTCGGTCCGCCGGTTGCGGCGCGCAAAATTACTTTGCGTGCCAGGGAAGAGAACGGAACATGATGATGCCCTTCCAGCTTTATCGAAAGCTTCGGCGGGCGTCCGGAAATGCGCGCAAGAGCCAGTTCGATCCCATCGGCCGAGGTCCCTGACATCATTCCCATTACCAGCATCGATGGTCCGTCCGTGGTCATGAAAGCTGTTTCTGTAGCGCGGCTAATAGAACCAACGCTTCCAGCGGAGTAAGTTTGTTCAAATCCGCGCCTCTCAAGGCCTCTAGCACCGATTCATCTATCGCCGTAAAGCTTGTTTGATGCGCTGCACGACTCGCCTGGCCGCTCGCAGCGCCAGGCGAAAGTTCCTCAGTCAATTTCTCTTCTTTTTGTTCGTGGCGCTTCAGAATTTCTCTGGCTCTTGCGATCACATCCCTGGGCAATCCCGCCAGCCGCGCGACCTCAATTCCATAGCTCTTATTAGCGCTGCCTGGTTCGACGCGTCTGAGAAAAACAATTTCGCTGCCGGATTCTTCGACCGATACGTGCACGTTCTGCACGCCCGGCAGCAACTGCTCCAGTTCCGTCAATTCATGATAATGCGTGGCGAAAAGAGCGCGTGGCCTCGCTCCCGAATGGAGGGATTCAACCACCGCCCAGGCAATCGAGAGCCCGTCAAAGGTGGAAGTCCCGCGCCCCACTTCATCAAGGAGAACGAGACTCGCAGACGTCGCCGTACTGAGAATCGCCGCCACTTCGCTCATCTCCACCAGAAACGTCGAGCGCCCGCGCGATAAATTGTCGGAGGCGCCGATGCGCGTAAAAATGCGATCCACAATCGGAAGTTTCGCCTGTGCCGCGGGCACAAACGATCCCATCTGCGCAAGAATCGAGATCAGCGCCACCTGTCGAAGATAGGTCGACTTGCCGCCCATATTTGGCCCGGTAATTAATAGAAGAAACTGTTTCGTATCGTCTAGATACAAATCGTTGGGTACAAATCTTTCTCCGCGCTCTTCCAATACCTTCTCAATAACCGGATGGCGCCCTCCGACAATCATTAGAACACCTCGCGGAGTTTCGCCAGTTTGTTTTGGATCGGCCCGGCCGCCGATTTCGTGCGCGCGGTTAAGAGGAAGTGCGGTTTCAGTGAATTCAGGGCGCGTATAGTTTCGCATTGCCGCGATGCGCGCCAGATTTACCAGCACGTCGAGCTGCGCAGTCGCCTGGGCCGTACCCCGCAGCCGCGTTGCCTCTCTGGCGATCGCCTCGCGAATCTCGCTGTACAGCCGCCTCTCAATTTCGAGCATTCGGTCTTCCGCGGAAAGCACTTTTTGCTCATGTTCCTTCAATTCTGTGGACGTAAAACGCTCGGCGTTCACCAGGGTTTGCTTTCGGTCGTAATCTGGCGGCGCTAAGTGCAGGTTCGCCTTGGAAATTTCAATGTAGAAACCAAAAACCTGGTTATAGCGAATTTTGAGCGAGGGAATTCCCGTGCGCTTGCGTTCGCGCTCTTCCATGGAGGCGATAATTTGCCGCCCTCGCGTGGTGATTTCGCGTAATTCGTCCAGTTCAACGTTGAATCCCCGCCGAATGACGCCGGGATCGCTGGTTGTCGCAGGAGGATCGTCGGCAATTCCGAGCGCGATTAACTCACGCACGTCCGCCATCTCGTCCAGTTCTTCGCAAAGCGCGGCCAAACGGCGACGCGGTGCCGATTGCTTCCCGCCATTGGGCTCGCCGTCAATTTGCATCGCGATCAGAGCGCGCAGCGGCGGAATTTTATCCAGTGATTGCCGCAGCGCTTGCAGGTCTCTCGGCGTCGCTACCCCAAGCGTAACCCGGCTGGTCAGCCGCTCAATGTCGAGAATTCCTGCGAACCCCTTGTGCAGTTCTTCTCGAACTACGGTCTGCGCCTTTAATTCGCCGACCGCATCAAGGCGCGCGTTGATCTCCGAAAGCGTAATTTCCGGACGCAGGATCCACCGGCGTAAAAGCCGCGCGCCCATGCCGGTACAAGTCTGATCGATGGCGTTCAGCAAGGTCGCAGAAGGATCGTCATCCGCCGCAGGCTCAACCAACTCAAGGTTCCGTATGGTAACAGAATCCAGAATCATCGCATCTTGTTGCTCGTAATAAGAGAGGCGATCGAGATGCTCGAGCCCGGTGCCCGCCCGACGCAGCGTCGGATTCGCGACGGTATCCTCAGACTTGCGCGCGCCGATAGCTGACATTTCCCGCAAGTAGTGCACGATGGCCCCAGCTGACGCGATCGCCTGCGGGTGTCCTTGCAGCCCAAGTCCTTCCAGAGCGACCACCCGAAAATGCTCCTCCAGAACGCGCTGGCCGTAGTCCGTTTTGAATACCCAGTCATCCAGCCGCGTTTCGACCGCGCCCAAGCCGTCCATTTCAATGGGAATTGACACCGGGAAGAGCGTCACGGGACGCGGCAGCAAAATTTCGCGGGGACGCAAGACGCCAAGCTCATCGCGCAGACGAGCCTCTGCTTTGTCGCCTGAAAACTCAGTGGTGCGGAACTCGCCGGTCGAAAGGTCCACGAACGCCAGGCCAATCAGCGGTTCAGACACCCCTCGGTTTTGCGCGCTGCGCTGCGCTACGCCGGAGACCGCTGCTCCCAGCGCCAAATTGGATACGCCGGCGCTTCGCGCTACTGCTGCAAGATAGTTATTCTCTTTTGGCTCGACCAGCCCCGCTCCGCTGGCCGTTCCCGGTGTGAGTACCCGAACCACTTCCCGGCGCACCAGATTCTTGCCCGGCCCGGGCTCCTCCATCTGCTCGCAGATGGCCACTTTGTGCCCGGCTCGAATCAATCGCGAGATGTAATTTTCCGCTGCGTGGTAAGGCACCCCGCACATTGGAATGGCATCGCCCTTTTCCTTGTTGCGCGCCGTCAGCGTAATTTGCAGAATTCGCGACGCCAGCACCGCATCTTCGAAGAAAAGTTCGTAGAAATCCCCCAAGCGGAACAGCAACAGTGCAGCCGGATGCTGCTTCTTGAGCGCGTGGTACTGCCGCATCAACGGGGTAGTGGATTCGGTCATGAATGAAAGGCGTGCCTCGGAGGCAGCGTGGCAGGCCCGAGTCGGCAAGCGATTATCTGGCTGAGCGGCGTGTTTGGCAACACGTTCCTCGCAATGGACTCAAGCCGTTGCCATATACTAAAGGCGTGTCCGGGACAATTAGCGCCAAGCGTGAAATAGAAATCAAGTTGCGTGTGGACCGCCTAGAAGACATGCTGCGGCGACTGCGCGAGATCGGCGCAGTTCCTCAAGGCCGAGTCCTCGAACGGAACACGCTCTTCGATACCCCGCACTCCGCCGTTCGCCGCCATGGTCGGCTGTTGCGCCTGCGTCAACAGACGTCTGCACCGGCCCACGGTCTTCGCGGCCAGCCAAATTCAGCGGTCCTGACCTCCAAGGCGCCCCCTGCCCCCGTCAGCGCGAAGGAAATGAGGCGGATCTACAAGGAGGTGCAAGAACGGGAAGAACCCGTGAAAGACGCCACCCGTTTGACTCAGACCCTAAAGTCCCTGGGCTTCCGCACGGGTTTCCGCTACGAAAAGTATCGGAGCAGCTTTCGTCTCAGGGAACTTCATCTCGATCTCGACGAGACCCCCGTTGGCGTGTTTCTCGAGCTCGAAGGCTCTCCCGCGGCCATCGACCGCACCGCCCTAGCACTCGGCTACGGCCCGAAGGACTACATCCGCGCCAACTATTGGTCTCTTTATGCCGCACAATACCGCCGTCGGAAGGTCAAACCACGAAATATGCTGTTCACTACGCAAAAATCTCGCTAAATTCTCACTCTTCGCTTGACAAACTTATCATCTGCATTTACTAGTCGAAACGAGCGTATGTGCACCGGAATAGAAGCCGATCAGTCCAATTCGGAGCCCTGGGGTAGAGGCCTAGCCGGGAAGCCATGTCGGACTCGGCTAGATTGCGCCTCCCTCCAGTTCGGGGCCGTACAGGCCCGTAGTGGATCTATGAACGCGTTTTCGCAGCCCGCTGCTCGCAATAACAGGAAGGCGAAGCCAGGCCTAAACTAGCTTAGGCGATTTCTTGTCGCCCGAAGCCGGTTTTCAATCTGGCTTCGGGCATTTTTTTTTTGCTGAATCGAATTTCGGGCCCGGCATCCTGGCAAGCGAGGGTTTGTATTCAAGGAGCTTCCATGCTTCACGCCACAGAACTACTCGGCGCCGACACGTACGACTCCCACGGTAACTTCGTCGGCCGCGTTAAAGAAATGTTCGTCGAGCCCGCGGACCAGACCAACCGAGTCTCCAAGATCCTTCTTAGCCGCGGCCAGTACCGACCGCTCATCGCGCGCTACGACCAGATCGGCCTCATTCGTCCGGGCCGCATCGCCCTCACGACCGATGAATCTGCGCTTGAGCTATACCAGCCGAACGAAGGCTATCTGGCGATTGGCAAGGATTTACTCGACCAGCAAATCATCGACACCAACGGCCGCAAAGTGGTCCGCGTGAACGACATCGACCTCGCCGACAATCGCACCAACGGAAATACCGAGCTGCGAATCATTCAGGTTGACATCGGGCTGGCCGGCGCAGTCCGCAGGTTGCTGCAAGGCGTGGTTCCGCCCATGGCCATTCGCAGAATCCAATCCAAGCTGCCTCCACGGAAAATTCAGTGGGAGTTCGTCAACCTGGTCGAGTCAGACCCGCTCCGCCGCGTAAAGTTGCGCCTATCCAGCGAAAAACTCGCAGCCCTGCATCCAGCCGATCTCGCCGACATCATGGAGCAACTCTCCCCCGATGAGCGCCAGGGAATCATCGCATCACTCGACGAGGAAACCGCCGCCGAGACGATTGCCGAGCTCGACAAGCGTCTGCAAACGCAAGTGGTTGAAAAACTCGAGCCCGCACGGGCCGCTGACATCATGGAGGAAATGAATCCGGACGAAGCCGCCGACCTGATCGCCAGCCTCGAGCCCGGCAAATCAAAAGAAGTTTTGCAAGAAATGGAGCATCGCGAGGCCAGCGAAGTGGAAGAGCTCATGCGTTTCCACGAAAATACCGCAGGCGGCATGATGACCACCGAAATGGTCGTCGTCGGCGAGGACGCCACGCGTGGCGAAGTGGTTGACTATATCCGCTTCCACGAAATTGGCGTGGACCAGCTCGACAACGTCGTGCTCATCAATCGTGACGCCGCGCTTGCCGGCACCGTCCCGGTTGCCAAGCTGCTTCTCGCCGACACCGAAGATCGCATGTCCGATCTTACTTCCGAACCTCTCCTTTCTGTTGCGCCTGACGCCAAGGACAAAGACGTTTTCGAACTGTTCGACAAATACAATCTGCGCAGCCTCACCGTCGTCAACGAGCAGAAGCATCCCATCGGAGCAATCACGGTGGACGACGTAGTCAGCAGGATGCGCGGGAAGCTCTAAGAAGCGAGCACAAAAAACGATTCGTCGAAAATACGAGCAATGAACACCTGGACCACATTAACGGACGCTCTGGGAGCCTGGAAAAAGCGCGGCACGAACTTTGGTCGCCGCTCGACTTTCTGGCGCAAGCGTATCGCCCTGTTTCTTGCTGTCGTCGGCCCGGGACTCATCACCTCGAACGTGGACAACGACGCCGGCGGCATCAGCACCTACTCGCAGGCCGGCGCGCAATTCGGTTACACACTCCTCTGGTCGCTCATTCCCATGACCATCGCGCTGTACGTCAGCGAAGAAATGTGCGCACGCATGGGCGTAGTCACAGGAAAGGGCCTCTCTGATCTGATCCGCGAAGAATTCGGATTCCGCTCCACTTTTTTTGTAATGGTTGCCGCCCTTTTCGTGGACCTCTTCAATACCGTGGCTGAATTCTCAGGGGTTGCCGAAGCGTCCGAAGTGATGCACGTCAGCCGCTATGTTTCAGTTCCGCTGGCAGCCATTGCTGTGTGGCTGTTGGTGGTTTACGGCAGCTATCGTATCGTCGAAAAGATTTTCCTTGTGGCCTGCGGCTTTTATCTTTCGTATGTGCTCTCCGCATTTCTGGCGAAACCCGATTGGCTGTATGCGGCGCACCAACTCGTTGTTCCAACGCTTCATTTCGATGCGCCGTATCTCCTCATGCTCACCGGCCTTGTGGGAACCACCATCGCGCCCTGGCAGTTTTTTTATCTTCAGGCCGGCTTCGTCGAAAAACGAGTTGGCCCGCGCCAGTACAAGCACGCGCGTATGGACGTCCTGGTAGGCAGCATCTCCTGCATGGTAATCGTCTTTTTCATCATCATCTGCTGCGCTGCCACTCTTAACCTGCACGGCCTTACAAACATTTCCAGCGCCAAAGAGGCGGCGCAAGCTCTCGTGCCGCTGGCAGGGAAGTGGGCCGGCGGCCTTTTCGCTTTCGGCCTTTTGAACGCTTCCTTGTTCGCCGCTTCGATTCTTCCGCTCTCAACGGCGCACGTCATCTGTGAAGGTCTTGGCTTCGAAGCCGGTCTCGATCGTAAATTCAAAGAGGCTCCCGCATTTTATTCGCTCTACACCGCACTAATCGTTGTCGGCGCGGGAATCGTGCTCATTCCCAGGGCCCCGCTCTGGAAAATACTGATTTATTCGCAGGTCGGCAACGGCATCTGGTTGCCGGTGGTCTTGATCTTTATTTTGATCTTGATCAATCGCCGCGATTTGATGGGCGAGCACATCAACACCTGGGGCTTCAACGTCGTCGCCTGGACCGCCAGCATCATCATGATCGTCCTCACGCTGATCCTCATCTACACTTCCATCGTTCCGCAACCGGGAAGCACGCCGACAGGCGCTCTGCTTCACCGCCACTTCTTCTAATTCTCATCGAACGCCGCAACATTTCCGTCACCTGCCAGCGCGAGTGTCGGACGGTTTTTTCTGGATCAGGTAGAGGGCAAAAGACAAAAGCCCCGAAAATCGGTAACTGGGTTCAACGTAGTGCTCGATCACGTAGAATGCAAAATAATAGAACCGGCAGAAAGACCACACCGCAATCATCATCAGAAGTGCCGTCTTGAGGGCGGGGCGTTCGGAGAGGAGCAGGGTCGCCGAAAGCAACCCTAAGAGCAAAAAGAGAATTCCCTTCGTTTTGATCCACCTCGCACTCGTCAAATTCTTCACGGTCTGCGGCTCCGCAAGCATTGGACTCTAGCCGCGCGACTTTGGCCCGAGAGTATTCCGCCTTGGCAATCTCGGTCTTCCCATTTGCGAAAGCCGAACAATCGTCTGTGCGGCCGTAGGAGGGCTCCGAAAAGAGCCGACAATTCCATCCAAGAAAGCCGAGGCAATGTCAGCGCATGGGGTGTAGAGAAGTCTTTAAGGCCGAGTTCACCGGACGACTTCATATTACAAGCCTAAGCGCGTGCGAGCCAGCAGTCCAGCAACACCAGCTCATTAATCGCTTGGACGATGTCCGCGCCAAACGGAAACTGACCCGCGACCGGAGGGCCCGTCTATAAGATTTTCTGTTGAAAGTGGGGATAAAAAGAAAGAGGGTGTCTCCCAACAGCTCTGCCTAGCCGGGCAGAAAGGAGACACCCCATGTCATCTCAGATCGGCAGACTAGCATTAGCGGATGTGATCGAGCAAGGCTGGAAACAGTTACAGGGCGGTTTCTTGGAGCAGTTGAAAAAGACGATCGAAGGGTTGCTGGCTGCCGAGCGGGATCGGCGGGTGGCGGAACGCAGGGAGCGAGGGGAGCAGGTCTATCGCTGGGGTTTCACGGTGCGGAAGTGCTGGCAAACGGCCTGGGGAGCCCTGCAGCAGGTGCGGGTGCCGCGGCTGCGAGGCCGGGAAGAGATCGGGCTGCTGGAGAAATACCAGCGGCACGCGCTGCAGGAAGTGTTGTTCGCCCTGGCGGTAGGTGGGTTGAGCCAACGCAAAGTGGTGAGTTGGGTGCGGCGATTTCTGGGTGGACATCTGTCGGCGGCCACGATCGGGGCCGTGTTGCGCGATGCGCAAGAACAGATTGAAGGACGCCGAGAGCAACGTTTGAGTTCTGGGATCTATCGAGCCTTGGCGGTGGATGGAATCTATTTAAGGTATCGGCGATCGGCCAAAAGCCCAGCACGGAAAGGAGTACTGCTGGTGGTGGTGGGCGTGCGCGAGGGGGGGTGGGTTCGAAGTCTTGGACTGGATGGCGGCGGAGGCGGAGAGCAGCCAAGCGTACGAAGAGTTGTTCACGCGTCTATGGCGACGGGGACTGGAACAGGTGGAGCTGGTAATCAGCGATGGAGCCGAGGGTGCGGCCAGTGCGGCGGCGGTGGTCTATCCGGGGGCGGCGCACCAGCTGTGCTTGGCGCACTGGTTTCGCAATCTGGAAGGACTGACGCCGCGTCTGCAATGGTGGCAGCGGCGGAAGTTTCGGCGCGAGTTCTGGTGGATCTTTGAAGCCGAGCAGGAGACTCAGCTGCGGAAATGGGCCGGGAGCTTTGCCCGGCGCTGGCGTTTCTGGGCTCCGGAGATGGTCGAGAAGTTTCAGCAGGAGTTGCCGCGGGTGTTGGCCTACTTGCAATTTCCGCGGTACTGGCGACACCGTTTGCGTACGACCAACTTAGCGGAAGGTTTTTTTCGGCATCTGCGGCGCTATCTCAGCCGTTTTCCTGGCTGCGTGGATGCCGTTCATAGTGAACAAGTCTTGGGCTGCTACTTGCTGGCTGCGGAACGAATGCATGCCTGAGGAAACGACAATGCGAGATACCCCTATACTCGGTTTCAACAGAAATGCTGGACAGTGCCCCGGAGGGCACCCGCCTTGCGTGTCCCTCCAGCGTGTGCTAGTTTTCTGGCGGTCTATCCTTCGAGCGAACCCTAGTGAAAGCCACCGAGCTCTTGAAACCTGCGAATGCCGAAGAAGCGGCATCCCTCGATAAAATTGATTTAAAACGCCTTCCGCAACACATCGCCGTCATCATGGACGGCAACGGCCGCTGGGCCCAGCGCAGGCACCTCCCACGCATCGCCGGCCATCGCGCCGGTGTGAAAGCCGCGCGGGAAATCATCGAGACCTGCGCGCGCCTGAAGCTTTCCTACCTCACTCTTTACGCTTTCTCGCTGGAAAATTGGCGCCGTCCGCAAGCCGAAGTCGATTTCCTGATGCGCCTCCTCCGCGAATATTTGAAACGCGAACTTCCCACCATCCACAAAAATAATATTCGCCTCCTCGTTATCGGACGGTCCGAGCAGCTTCCCGAAGGCGTGCGTAAAGACATCGAGCAGGGCATGCGTATGACCGCGCGCAACACGGGCATGAAGTTGGTTGTGGCCTTGAACTACGGCGGCCGCGCCGAACTCGTAGACGCATTCAACGCTATCCTCGACCAAGTTCGCTCGAATGGCATGTCCGCTTTCCAGGCCGACGAGCAGACCGTCTCCGAGCATCTCTACACCGCCGGTCTGCCCGATCCCGACCTGCTCATTCGCACCAGCGGAGAAATGCGCGTCAGCAATTTCCTGCTCTGGCAAATTGCCTACGCCGAAATCTACGTCACCGAAACGCTGTGGCCCGATTTTTCACGCGCGCGTCTTCTCGATGCTCTGGTTGATTTTCAAAAGCGCGAACGCCGCTACGGCGGACTTGCCGTTGGGCCCGAGACCGCCGCAGCAACCAAATCCGCTAAACGCTCCCGCTGGACGGGGCGAGGCTGACTCCGAATGGTCCTGCGCATTTTGACGGCAGTCGTCCTGATTCCCATCGTGGTTGCCTTGGTATTGTGGGGACCGTCGGCGCTTTTCGCCGCACTCGCCGGCATTGTCGCAATCCTTGCGCTGGTTGAATTCTTTGAGCTTGGGAATCGCGTAGGACTTCGCGCATACCAAAAATGGACCATTGCCTGCGTCGCCGGCCTTTTCTACGCGCAATTTTCGCAGGGTTTTGTCGAGACCCATGCGATCGGCGAAGGAGTTTCGCTCGTCCGTAACGCCGTGGGAGGCGTGCTTTCGGCTGAAGCAATTTTATTAGTTTTTGTCTTTGGCTGTGTTTCGATCGGGCTCGCGACGCGTCGTCCTTTGCACGAAGTTCTTCCTTCCATCGCCGTCAGCGCCGCAGGGCTTCTGTTTGTTGCCTTTCCGTTCAGCTATCTTGTCCGCCTCAACGACAGTGCTCCAGCAGGGCGCCAGCTTGTGCTTTTCACGCTATGCCTGGTCTGGGCCGGCGACATGCTGGCCTATTTTGTGGGCCGCGGTCTCGGACGCGTTCCCATGGCCCCGGCGCTCAGCCCAAAAAAAACCTGGGAAGGCGCGATGGGCAACCTACTGGGTTCGTTGCTCGTCGCGGTTTTCTTTGCGCGTTGGATGCAGGTTGACGTCGTCACCCTGATGGTCATTGCCGGGGTCGCCAACGTCGCCGGCCAAGCGGGTGACCTAATCGAATCCGCCTACAAGCGTGCCGCCTCCGTAAAAGATTCCGGACGGTTGCTGCCTGGCCATGGCGGGGTGTTCGACCGCATCGACAGCCTAATCCTGGCGACTCCGCTCGTCTGGGTCCTGTATCAGTGGCTAGTCAAGCCCGGCCAGTAGCGCATCCGGCGCCGCTTTGCATCCGTTCGCGGGTCTCATAGCGCAGGCATCCGGCCTGCTCAGCTACGTCGACGTGAACTGGTGCACTTGCGCTGGTCGTGGTTGCAGTTCGTAGCGCGGGGCTTTTAGCCCGGTCTCTTGCATTGGCGACCTTAATCCTAGTAGCACGGGCAGAGAAACGACTGACGCGCAGCAACGTCCAAGCTACCTGCTCTTAAGAACGATCACCGAACTCGCGGAGGCACCATGGCAAAATCGCGCAGAGAATTCTTCACCGAAGCCGCCCTAGCCGTCCTCGCCGTCTCGGTCCGGTGTCCGGCCCAGGAACAAAAACCTGACGCGCCCCCCGGAGCGCCGCCCGCCTTCGGCACCGCGAAACCGGTCGGTCCTGAAGTCTCGACCGCTGCCTTCGCCGAAGCAGAAAAACTGGTCCAAATAAGATTGACCGAGCCGGAACGCGCTCAAGCCGCATTCAGCTGGCGCGTCAGCATGGCCCCACTGTATGAGCGCCGCACCGGCCCGCGCAAAGTTGAATTGGAGCCGACCCTCGCTCCCTACTCGCAGTGGAACCCAATTTTGCCCGGCCAAAAAACACTCCCCGGGCGCAATCGATTCATCCGCAGCAAGGCCGACCCGGGTCCGCTCCCGGCAGATGACGAAGACATCGCCTTCGCCACCGTCACTCAACTTTCACGTTGGATCGAAAAGCGGAAGCTAACCTCCGAGCGCCTGACAAATCTCTCCCTGGAGCGGCTGGAAAAATACAATCCCACGCTGCGCTGCGCCATCACCATCACTCGTGATTTAGCGCTGGCCCAAGCAAAGCGCGCCGACCAAGAAATCGCCGCCGGAAAATATCGCGGCCCCCTGCATGGGATCCCCTGGGGCGGAAAAGATCTCCTGGACACCGCCGGAATTCCCACCACCTTCGGCGCCGAACCTTTCAAAGACCGCATCCCCTCAAAGGACGCCGCGGTAGTCGCGCGCCTCCACGAAGCAGGGGCTGTGCTGGTTGCAAAACTAAGCCTGGGCGCTCTAGCGCTGAACGACATCTGGTTCGGCGGCCAAACAATGAATCCCTGGCTGCTCGAGGAAGGCTCGTCAGGCTCAAGCGCGGGCCCGGGCGCTGCTACTGCTGCAGGACTGGTAGGTTTTTCTATCGGCAGTGAAACCGGCGGCAGCATCGTGTCGCCCTCGATGCGCTGCGGCATTACCGGCCTGCGCCCGACCTATGGCCGTGTGGCAAGAACTGGCGCGATGACTCTCTGCTGGTCGCTCGATAAGCTCGGCCCCATGGCTCGCAGCGTCGAAGACACGATGTTAGTCCTTCAAGCTATCTCCGGCCCCCATGCAGGTGATGTAAACAGCGTGACCAGCAAACTGGATTTCGACGCCGCGGCCTCCGTTCAAGGCTTGCGTGTCGGTTACTTTCCCGATTGGATGAAGCAGAATCCCGCAACCGACGTGGATCGCGCAGCTTTGGAAACGATAAAGAAAGTCGGCATGACCCCAGTCGAAGTATCGCTCCCCAATTGGTCTTACGACTCGCTCGATCTCATCCTATTCGCCGAGGGAGCCGCCGCCTTCGAAGAACTCACCCTAACCCACGGCATCGACCAGCTAAAGGTACAGACGTTTGACGCCTGGCCCAACCTCTTCCGTCAATCCCGCTTCCTTTCAGCCGTCGACTTTGTGCAAGCCGACCGCATGCGCCGCAAAGTAGCCCAGGAAATGGCAAGGTTGGTCAACCAGGTTGACCTACTTATCGTCCCTTCTTTGCGTGACGAAATGCTCACCATCACCAATTTCACCGGACATCCATCGCTGACTTTGCGCGCCGGTTTCGTAGAAGTATCCCAGGCCCGCAGCGATTGGGCTCCCGATCCAAGCCGCCCCCTGCCAAAATTTTCCCCACCGCGCCGCGTCCCGCACGGCGTCACTCTAATCGGCCGCCTCTTCGACGAAGGCACCTTGGCAAGCGCTGGCCTGGCTCTGGAGCGAGCCTTTAGCATAGCCAGCGAACGCCCGCCCGGCTTCTGACAGCGCAACCGAAATGCTTCTATTCGCTTATTCCTGCAAAGGCCGATAAAATGGAGCCGCATGAAAAGCATCGCGATACTTGGCTCTACCGGATCGATTGGCCGCCAATGCCTTCAGGTGATTGACTCAGATCCCGGAGCATTTCGAGTTGTCGCGCTCGCCGCAGGCTCAAGAATTCCTGTCGTTGCCGAACAGGTCGCAAAATATCGGCCCCAAGTAGTTTCCGTTGCAGCCGAATCCGGGGCGCGCGAACTTTGCGCCGTCCTAAGGAAAAATCGCGGACGCAAAGGTGCCGAGCACTCCGACCCCGAAATACTTTTCGGCGCGGAAGGAATCGAGCGCGTCGCCACCCATCCCGACGCGCAAATTATTGTGTCGGCGGCAGTTGGAGTCGTCGGTTTGTCCGCCACCTACAAAGCTATCGAGCTGGGAAAATCCATCGCGCTTGCCAACAAGGAAGTTCTAGTGGCCGCGGGTGAAATTGTAATGGCTGCGGTCAAACGCTACAACAGCGCGCTTCTTCCCGTGGACAGCGAGCACAACGCCATCCATCAATGCCTGCGCGCCGGCCAAAGAAGCGAAGTCAAGCGCCTCGTCCTCACCGCCTCGGGTGGTCCCTTTCGGACCGCCCCTATGGCAAAAATTGCCAAGGCGACTCCCAAACAAGCCCTCGCCCATCCAAACTGGAAGATGGGGAATCGTATTACAATTGATTCTGCTACGCTAATGAACAAAGGCTTCGAGGTCATCGAAGCGAAGTGGCTTTTCGATGTGGGGTTCGAGCAAATCCAGGTTGTGATTCATCCGCAATCCACAATTCATTCGATGGTTGAATTCGTGGATGGTTCGATTCTGGCACAACTTGGAGCAACGGACATGCGCATGCCGATTCGTTATGCGCTAACCTATCCGGAGCGGGTACCGTCGAATGATTGTGCCCTCGACTGGTCCACATTGCGCAAGCTAGAGTTTGAGGAAGTCCCAGCGCGAAAATTTCCGTGTCTGGCGCTGGCCAAGGAAGCCTTAAAACAGGGCGGGGCGTTTCCATGCGCCCTAAACGCTGCCGATGAGATCGCCGTCGCAGCATTTCTTGACCGCAAACTTTCGTTCCCTGGGATTGCGGAGGTAATCGAGAGAGTGCTGGAGCGTATGCCGCGATGCGCGTTTAATGAGATCGAGGATGTGTTGGCCGCCGACGCCGAGGCGCGACGGCTCGCTCGAGAGGAAGCCGGGCGAAGAAAGAATTAATACAGAGGCAACCATGGCAAATTTTCATAATGCGATGATCGCAATCGTCTCGGTGACCATCGTCCTGGGCATCGTGATATTCGTTCACGAATGGGGACATTTCGTAGCCGCAAAACTTGCCGGTATTCGCGTGGACGTATTTTCCTTCGGCTTCGGACCGCGCCTTTTCGGAGTGAAGCGCGGTGATACGGACTACCGGCTGAGCGCGCTGCCGTTCGGCGGCTACGTGCGCATGGCCGGCGACAATCCGGTGGAAGAGCGCACCGGCGCCGATTATGAATTTCTCTCCAAGCCCCGATGGGTGCGGGTGGTTATCGCTGTAGCCGGGCCCATCATGAATATTCTTCTGGCCTTCGTTCTTTTCTGGGGGATTTTCTGGCTGGTGGGCCTGCAATCGGACGCCTATCTGCGACAGCCCGCCGAAATTGCGGCCATCCCGCAAAAGAGCGTTGATGCTTCCGGCGTTCGAGCAGGCGACAGAATTATGGCAGTCAACGGGTCGCCAACGCCGACCTGGGAGAAAGTTTTTTCGCAGCTAGAGAATGTAAAGCCCAACGACCCGGTCACTCTTACTGTCGAGAGAGGAGTTGCGCAACAAACGCTCCCGGCAAAGATGCCCTCGGCTCCCGGCGATGTTGACTCGCTGATCGGCTATCCGCTGATGCCGGCGATCGCGGATGAAATCGGAATTGGTACTCCCGCGGAAAAAGCCGGAATGAAGCCGGGCGACAAAATTGTGGCGATTAACGGCAAGCCTATCGCCACCTGGCAACAATTGGTCGAAGTTGTGCGCAACTCCGACGGTCGTCCGGTTCAGTTTTTGATTCAGCGAGACGGAAACACTCTATCCTTCGACATCAGTCCGGTGCAGGGAATGGATGCCGATGGAAGCATGGTTTGGCAGGTGGGCGTGGGGCGAAGAGTGCAGGCTGACTTTCAAAGGCAACCGTTTCTAGTGGCCGGAAAGGAAGCCGGACTTCAGACCGTAGCGGGCATACGCCAAATTGGACAGGTTCTGGCTGGTCTGTTTACCGGACGCGTGAAACTTGGCCAATTGCAAAGCGTTGTGGGGATCGCCAGACAATCCGGGAGGGCGGCCAAGCGAGGCCCGGTAGATCTGATCATACTAACCGCGATTATAAGTTTGAATCTTGGCCTGCTGAATTTGCTTCCGATTCCGATTCTGGACGGCGGCCACGTTCTCATGCTGGCGATTGAGGGGTTGCTTCGTCGAGACTTGAGTGTCGCGGTAAAAGAGCGTTTTGTGCAAGTCGGCTTGGTTTTCCTACTCGGCATTTTCGCATTTGTGATGTACAGCGACATATTCAAACTGATTCAAAACCACTGAGCCCGGGGAAGGTCAGCCAAAGACCCGGCAAGATGACGGCAGCACGAAAAGCTCTGGGTTAATCCTCGCCTCTCATCACATCGTTCCATCGGATGCGATTTTGGTATAATGTCAGCTAATCCAATGTCTGCTACACCTGCACATCGTGTATCTACCGGCGAACGCATAAATCACGAAGCCCCCGGCCGTCTGCAGAGCGAGCTCGGAGCGCGCGGCATTCGGCTTACGCGCCAGCGCCGCGTCCTGTTGCAAGTCATGGAGTCCGCGCGGCGGCATTTGGACGCAGGCGAAATCCTGGAGCGAGCGCAGAAAATCGATGCCGGGATCACGCGCGTCACCGTCTACCGCACGATTGATCTTTTGAAGCGTCACAGATTGATTGACGAGCTGGACCTCCTACACCTGCGCGGCGATCGGCATTTCTACGAAAGCCATGGCCCTCGGGATCATATACACGTGGCGTGCATGGGCTGCGGAAAAGTTCGCGAGTTTGAAAGCGAGCTGTATGAAGAATTGAAACGGCAAATCTCTCACGATTGCGGAATTGAAATCACCGTGTCGCGCACGGAAGTAGGCGGCCTCTGCGTGGACTGCCGAAAAAGGCGAGCCGCAGGAACTAGCTAGAAAGAATCGCCGTGTTTTACCGGATCTCTCATTCCGACCTCCTTGCACAAATACTTCACAGTTTCCAATCAGCGGCTTCCAGCCGCGACCGCTTATATTAAATTGTGTGCATGGTGATGAAGCTTTTGCCATTTGCTCTCTGTGCCGTGTTTGCCTTTGGCGGTCTCAACGCGCAGATGCCAGCGTGGCAGCCATCGCCAGGACACACGCAAGTGCCCATATGGCCGGAGACGGCGCCAGATGCGCAGCTGGTTGCGCGGCCGGAGGATACCGGGATGGTGAAGGACCCGCTGGTCGCCGGCAGGCCGTGGGTTGAGGTGGAGAACGTGTCGCGACCTACGATGACGGTCTATTCGCCAAAGGAAAGTAATACGGGCGTTGCTGTGGTCGTGTTTCCTGGCGGGGGCTATCAGATTCTGGCGATCGATCTTGAAGGCACCGAGGTCTGTGACTGGTTGACGTCCAAGGGAATCACCTGTGTGCTTTTGAAGTATCGTGTGCCGGGTTCGGGACCGCAGTGGGATCGGCAATGTAGATGCCAAATCGATCCAAAATCACCGACGGCGTTGGAAGATGCGCAGAGGACAGTGGGGCTGGTGCGCTTTCACGCTGCCGAGTGGCATATCGATCCGCACAAGATTGGAGTGCTCGGCTTTTCGGCAGGCGGACATCTGACAGCCGCGATAAGCACGCATTTTAAGAAGCGTCTGTACCCCGCCATCGATGCGGCCGACAGAGAAAGCTGCCGCCCAGACTTTGCAGTGGCTCTTTATCCCGGCCATCTGTGGATTGACGAGAAGAAATTCGAGTTGAATCCTGATATTCGCACTCATATCACTCGCGAGACGCCGCCCACTTTTTTGCTACAGGCGGAGGATGATCACATGGACAATGTAAACGAAGCGCTGGTTTACTACATTGCCCTGAAGAACGCTGGGGTTCCCGTGGAGATACATTTGTATGCACAGGGTGGGCATGGGTTTGGGCTGCGGCGCACGGAGCTTCCCATAACCGGATGGCCTCAATTAGTGGAAACGTGGCTGGGGACGATCGGAATGATTCGGGAGTGATTCGTATGGGAAGCGCAAGCGTACAATTAAAGACCTGAAATGCCAAGGTGAGTCGATGTTGATGGAAAAATTCCTGATGCGATGCCTGGTGGTGCTGGTGATATCTGCACTCATGGTTCCGGGGCTCGACGCCCGACAGCCAGTTTACGGCCGCAAGGCAATGGTGGTAGCGCAAGAGGATTTGGCCACGGAAGTCGGCGTCTCCGTTCTTCGCTCCGGAGGGAACGCCATCGATGCCGCCGTAGCGGTTGGCTTCGCGCTGGCGGTAACGCATCCCTACGCGGGGAATATTGGCGGTGGCGGATTCATGCTTATCTGTATGGCTGACGGCCGCGTGACGTTTATTGATTTCCGTGAAAAGGCACCAGGCGCGGCGACTCACGATATGTATCTAAACGCGAGCGGGACGCCGACAACTGACAGCCTTGTGGGCTGGCGCTCGGTTGGAGTTCCGGGCACGGTGCGCGGCCTGGAATTGGCGAACAAGAAATACGGCCGCAAGCCCTGGGCTGAACTCTTGAAACCTGCTGTAACCCTTGCGACCCACGGCTTCCCGGTCCCCAAATGGCAGATGGATTCCTGGCATCGGTCTTCGCCTGTGCTTTCGCAGTTTTCTGAGTCCAAGCGCATTTTCCTAAAAGGCGGCGCTTACTATGAGTGGCGGGAGATTTTTAAACAACCCGAGCTGGCGCTCACGCTCGAACGCATCGCCCGCCTGGGCTCCGCTGATTTTTACGATGGCGAGACAGCGCACATTCTCGCGACTGAAATGGCAAAAAATGGAGGCCTGATCACACTGGCGGATTTACACGATTATCAGGCGATTGAGCGCGCGCCACTGGAAGGGAATTACAAGGGCTATCACATCCTCACTTCGCCGCCCCCAAGTTCAGGTGGCGTTGGCCTGCTGCAAATGCTCGCCATGCTGAATGGCACAGGTTACGAAAAATTTGGTGCTGGTTCCGCCGAGAGCTATCACTACATGGCAGAAGTGATGCTTCGCTACTTCGCCGATCGCGGCAAATACTTGGGCGATCCGGATTTTGTGAACAATCCCATCTCTGCATTGCTATCGCACGCATACATCGAGTCACGAAGAGCGACCATCAGCTCAGATCGCGCCACACCTAGCAACCAAATTTCTCCGGGTCTTACCGCGGCGAACGAAGGAACCGACACCACGCATTACAGCATTGTTGACGAGCAGGGAAACGCAGTCGCGGTTACTTATACGCTCAATAACGCGTATGGAAGCGGCGTGACCGTGCCGGGCGCAGGATTTCTGCTAAACGATGAAATGGATGATTTCGCCGCCAAACCCGGCGAGCCGAATATGTTTGGACTCGTTCAGGGTGACAGGAACTCGATCGCACCAAACAAACGTCCACTTTCTTCCATGACCCCGACCATTATCTTGAAAAACGACAAGCCGTTCATGGTGCTGGGAGCGCCGGGCGGCCCAGTGATTATCACGGCAGTGCTGCAAGTGATCCTCAACGTAATCGACTTCGGAATGAACCCGCAAGACGCAATCGATTTTCCTCGCATTCATGATCAATGGAAACCAGACCGCCTCGACACGGAGCTCGGCGTGTCTCCCGATACGGTTGCGCAACTTCAGCACATGGGCTATCAAACGCAAACGGCAAACCCCGGCGAACACGCCAGGGTCGAAGTGGTTTTAATCAGCGATGGTTGGGTGCAGGGCGCCCACGACGGCCGGGGCGCCGGGGGAAAAGCAGACGGATACTGACCGCGTTCTCTTTATTTCGCAATTCGATTTGAGAAAAATTGTAGCTTGCTAGAACGGCATCGAGCCGTATTTTGCTTCAAAATCCGCAAGCGGCACCATATCTATCGCGTCCCACGGACATCCTTCCAAAAACGCGCCATCGGGACCTTTGCTGGTGCAAAGTTTGCAGCCGATACAGAGCAGGGGATCCACGAGGATTTTTCCGAAGGGCTCATGATCCGGGTCCGGAACCCAGAACATGCATTCCGCCACCGGACAATACTCCACGCAGGCAGGCGAGCCTGCGCACCCGGTACACATCTCATTGATGACAGCTACGATGTGCGGCTTGCGCTTCCGGCGAGTGGTGGTTCCTTCCGAGATCGGTTCGTACTTCGCGACTTCGCCGTTCACAAACGGCGCGACTTCCGGAGTGATGTCAGCCACTCGGCCTCCCGAGACTTTATTGCTGATCTCATTTTCGTCGGACAGGGCAGGGAAGTCAATCGCCTAGGAAGGTTGTTAGCACGCTATCACGGTAGAAGCGCCTGCGCTTGCTCCCAAATGCGCTGGAACACATTTACAGCGGGCTCCGCCTTGGCGAGCGCGGCCGATTGACCGGCCCAGGCCTGCATTCGTTGCAGGTCGCCTTCCGACTGGGCAACAGCGCGCATCGCAGCGGTGAGGCCTCGCTGGACCGGGTAAGGCGCGCTTGCCGGCGCGTCTTCGGCCATGGCGGCTCGCACATAGTCTGTTGCAACACTTCGTCCTGCGCGGCCACTGAACGCCCGGGTCACAATAGTTTCTTCGGGAGCCGTTTGGGCGAGCGCGTTAGCCCAAGCGGGATGGATTTTTGCTTCTGGACAACGGAGAAAGCCCGTCCCGATCTGTGCGGCGCTAGCGCCCAAAGTGATCGCTGCAGCCACTCCACGCGCGTCGGCAATGCCGCCTGTAGCGACGACTGGCACTTTGACCGCGTCCACCACGGCAGGCAACAAGGCGAATAGTCCTACCAATTTTCTTTCGGCATCTGCCGCCTTGAAGCAGCCGCGGTGTCCGCCAGCCTCGGCTCCTTGCGCGGCAATGATGTCGGCGCCTGCCGCTTCAGCCGCGCGAGCTTCAGCCAGCGTAGAGATATTCGCGATCCACGCGATGCCGCGCTTTTTGAGTTTGGTCACAAATTCGGGTGGGTAAAGCCCCATCACGGACGAGACGGCGGGCGGAGCGACCGCTAATAAGGCCTCGCATTGAGCTGCAAAATCGGGGAGCGTCGTGTCCCCAGCTTCCGGCAAAACGGGAGGGCCCCATGACGATAAAAACTCGCGCAGGCCCGCTTCGTGCTTCGGATCGCGCTTCGGCGCTGGTTCGGGTATCCATAGATTAATTTGGAATGCGCCGTTGCCTCCGGAACGCACCTCGTGGGCCCATGCAATGATTTCCCCAGGCTGCATCAGCAATGCTCCGCAAGCACCCAACCCTCCGGCGTTCGCTATAGCGATGGAAAGAGAAGGCGCGCTTGCTCCCGACATCGGAGCGAGCAGCAAAGGCGCACGCAAAGAAAATCGCGCGCAGAAAGCGTCAACACGATCCTTCGCAAGTCGCACTGATTTCTCCTGGTTCCCTAAATGCTACGAGATGACGACTAAGCGTGAGCGTCCTTCTCGTTCAAAGGCGCTTTTCAATGCGGCAAGAGGTGCGCGTTCCGTATCGATCCGCAGTTTGCCGTCGGCACCGTAAGCTAGCACCTGTTCCAGCGCGTCCATCAGGGTTTCTGGCGCCGGCATTCCGGCGGCGTTCATTTCTACTTGTCCAGACTCCCGATCAGGTTGTCGGTGAATTCCGTGGTGCTCGCAGTGCCGCCCACATCGCGCGTGAGGGATTTGCCTTCGCGATAAGCCTTGTGCAGCGAGGCTTCGATGCGCTTCGCTGCTTCTATTTCATCAATATGCCGCAGCATCATGATTGAACTCATCAGCAGCGCTGTAGGATTGGCTATATTTCTGCCAGCAATATCCGGCGCGGTTCCGTGCACGGCTTCGAAAACTGCCACCGTCTCGCCGATGTTTCCGCTGGGCACTACGCCCAGCCCGCCCACAAGTCCGGCGGCGAGATCGCTCATGATGTCGCCGTAGAGATTCGTGAGCAAAAGCAAGTCAAACTGATTGGGATTCAAAACCATTTGCATGCAGGCATTGTCGACGATGATTTCTTTGTATTCGATGCCAGGATATTCCGCGGCCACCTTGCGCACGGATGTGAGGAACAGGCCGTCAGAAAGCTTCATGATATTTGCTTTGTGAACGGCGTGAATTTTCTTTCGTCCAGATCTGCGCGCGTATTCAAAGGCGAAGCGCGCGACCCGGGTGGAAGCGCGTTCGGTAATGATCTTCAAGCTCTCTACCACGCCGGGAACCACGGTGTGTTCCAGACCGGCGTACAAGTCTTCGGTATTTTCGCGGACTATCACGATATCCACATGTTGAAAGCGTGACTGTACGCCTTCAAGATTCTTGACCGGGCGCAAGTTTGCATAGAGATCGAGCGCTTTCCGCAGCCCAACGTTAATGCTTGGCGCTCCCGTACCTACCGCGGTCTCCATCGGCCCTTTGAGCGCTACCTGGTTTTTGCGGATCGATTCGAGGACGCCGGCGTGCATGAAATCGACGCCCCGGCGTTCGACTTCGGCGCGCGATGCGATTTCTTCCCATTCTATTTCAACGCCGGAGGCCGCTAATATCAGCTTAACGGCCTTGGAAACCTCCGGGCCAATCCCGTCCCCCGGAATCAACGTGATGGTGTGTTTCATGTAGGGTACTCATTTTAGGGAGGACTGGAGCGGGCATCAACCACGAATTACGGGGGAGTCTTGGAGCGGGCAGGGAATGTCGCAGAATCCGCTAGTTAGATAACCACCGCTCCGCGCGGAATCCAATCGTCGGGCGCCGGAATCTGATATAATGACCTTGGAATTGTGACGCATGATTTCTTCATGCGAATCTGTGGAGGCTTGGCGAATGGTTCAACTAACACCAGTGGCAGTGACAAAGGTTAAAGAGATTCTGCAGCAACAGACTCCCGCGCCGGCAGGCTTGCGCGTGGCCGTGGTCGGCGGAGGCTGCTCTGGCTTCAGCTATCACATGGCTTTTGAGAATCAAGTGAACGAGAGCAGCGACAATGTGTATGAATTTGAAGGGTTGAAAGTTCTCGTCGACCAGATGAGCGAAATGTATCTGGAAGGCGTGCAAATCGACTACATCGAAACGATCGAGGGATCGGGCTTCAAGTTCAATAACCCGAACGTTAAGAGCACCTGCGGTTGCGGCAGTTCCTTCAGCGTCTGACCCTTGGCGGACGTCTCTTGGCGTTGAGGCGTCCGCAGTTCCGCGTCGTCATTGAAAAGCTTGCCTTGGCCTCGTATGCTTAGCCCCCGACTATGAACATCGCATTGTGCCAATTCAACCCCACAGTGGGGGATTTTGAAGGCAACTCTGGACGCATCCTCGAGATGGCGCACGAGGCCTTATCCCGGGGCGCTGAATTGGCGGTGTTCTCTGAGTTGTGTCTGTGCGGTTATCCTCCGCAGGATCTCACCGAACGCCCGGCGTTTGACGAACTGAATCAGAAAGAGCTCGCTCGCCTGGCTAAGAAGATTCCGCTTCCGTCGCTCGTCGGTTACGTTGGCAGCGCGCAGGACAACACTGGAAAACCGGTTGCGAATTGCGCAGCCCTCATCGCTGATGGAAAAATCCTCTTCGAACAACGCAAAATGCTGCTGCCCACATACGACGTGTTTGATGAGTCTCGTTATTTTCAGCCCGCTCATACACAATTTGTTTTCCCTTTCAACGCCCAGAAGCTCGGCATCACTATTTGCGAAGACTCCTGGAACGACGAGCGCTTCTGGAACCAGCGGCTCTATGATCGGGATCCGGTTGCCGAAATCGTCGGGAAGGGAAGTACCTTGCTTTTGAACCTCTCCTCTTCACCCTACACGATTGACAAGCGTTCCCTTCGTCACGATATGTTGCAAGCAATCGCCAAGGAGCATTGCGTGCCGGTGGTGTACGTGAATCAAGTTGGCGGCAACGATAGCTTGGTCTTCGATGGTTCGAGCGTCGCATTCATGCCCGATGGCCGCGTCGCGGCTCGCGCAAAGTCTTTCGAAGAAGACCTCGTTCTCTTTAACAGCGCTAGCGGCGAGGGAGATATCCGCCCGTTGGTAGAAGATGAACTCGAAACCGCTTATCGCGCACTTGTGCTCGGCACGCGGGATTACGTGCGCAAATGCGGATTCAAGAAGGTCGTCGTTGGATTGAGCGGCGGAGTTGATTCGGCGCTCGTCTCTGCAATTGCCACCGATGCATTGGGGCACGAAAACGTTCAAGGTGTGGCCATGCCCAGTCCGTATTCGTCCAAAGAGAGCATGCGAGACGCGCGCCAGCTCGCCGAAAATCTGGACATCAAGTTCACTATGCTACCGATCCACGAGACTTTCGACAGCTATCGCAAGGCTCTGGCTGGCGTCTTCGCCGGCACAAAAGAGGACGTTACCGAAGAAAACTTGCAGGCTCGCATTCGCGGGAATTTGTTGATGGCTCTTTCCAACAAGTTCTGCTCCATGGTGCTCAGTACGGGGAACAAATCGGAAATGGCCGTGGGATACTGCACGCTTTACGGTGATATGGCCGGCGGTTTGGCGGTGATTTCCGACGTGCCTAAGACCATGGTCTATGAGCTCTCAAAATTCGTAAATCGTGATAGGGAACTGATACCTGTCGAAACTCTCACGAAGCCCCCTTCGGCTGAGCTTAGGCCCAACCAAAGAGACTCCGACACGTTGCCGGAATACGACGTCCTGGACAGGATCCTCAAAGCGTATGTCGAGGATATGCGTAGTCCCGAGGAAATCGCCGATCATTATGGGTTTCCTCTTGAACTTGTCCGGTCGGTCGCGCTTCGCGTAGATCAAAACGAATACAAGCGTAAGCAAGGGCCCCCCGGATTGAAGATCACCTCCAAGGCCTTCAGCGTCGGACGCCGTTTCCCTCTCGCGCAAAAATTCTCCGTCTGACCTCAGCTCGAATCAACTTTTTTAGAATCGCCCGGGTCGGGACCAATGTCTCAACCATCACACGAAGGCTGCTCCTCCGGAGACTACCGTAAGGCTGATCTGGCCGATAGGGAGCGCGGAATTTTCTTTGGGCTTCGGTCATGACAAATTACAATCTTTCGTCTTCAAGTAGTTATCATGCACGGCCGGATGTCAATTGTTTGCTTATTGGATGATCGGGGAACAAATGAGAATATTTCGTCGCTCCTGGTTTGCAGTCTTGCTTGCATTTTTGACCTGCACCATTTCTGCGCTTGCGCAAACAACGTCGTCGGCGGTAGCCGCGCCTGACCAATCCCAAACGCTGAAGTCCACCGAAGCCTTCGTGCGCGACCTATTCGCATGGGGGCCGGAGTTCGACGTTCGACTCGGCCCGATGTCGCCCTCTGTTTCTCCGGATTTCTATCTCGTCCCCATCCACGTGACAATCCACGAGCGGACCGACAGCGGTACGGTTTACGTCAGCAAGGACGGCAAGACGTTCCTTCGCGGCGACCTGTATGACATGTCCGGGAATCCCTTCGCCGATAACCTCACGCATTTGAACATCGATGGTAATCCTACGCTAGGACCTGACCACGCCCGCGTAACCGTTGTCGAGTTTAGCGATTTCGAGTGTCCTCACTGCCGCGAGCTCTTCCGCACCTTGAAAGCAATCGAGCCGCAATATCCGCAAGTTCGCATTGTGTTCAAGGATTTTCCGCTCACCCAGATACATCCGTGGACTGAAAGCGCCTCGCTCGCAGCGCGCTGCGCCTATATCCAATCGCCCAGCGCCTTTTGGAAGCTGCACGACTCCATTTTCGAAAATCAAGATCTCATATCGCCCGAGAACGTATGGGAAAAGGTCCTGGGATTTGCCTCCAAAGCGGGCCTTGACACCGCTGCTTTCAAAACATGCATGTCATCGGCCGAGGCAAAAAAGGCCATTGAGGCGAATCAGGCGGACGGTACGGCTTTGAACGTTACCAGCACGCCGACAGTATTCGTCAACGGGCGCATGCTTATTGGTGGCGATAAAGCGGGGTTGGAACAATATCTGAAGTACGAGCTTGCCAAGCCGCTGCATAAATAGAGGCGGTGGGATGACCATACTACAACATAATATCCATTCCCGAACCCTGCCTGCATAAGGTAGCCGAACAGGCCAGTTACCTGCGGCCCCCCCCCCAAGGGTCGTGTTGCGGTTGGGCCTAACGGGATAACTCGCATCGGGACAGTCGGAATCTCGCGCGGCGGTGCCAATTCGTCCCGAGGAAGCGAAAGATGTTCGGCCGGCGCCCGCGGTGCAAACATGAGCTGAACCTGTCCCGGCGGACGAGCGGTCCCCTGCTGTGCCGGCGACGCACGGCACCAAATCGTGATTTCTCCAGTTTGCTAAGTTCCACCAGCGCCAGGGCCCGGGGACGGCCGAACGAAAGCCGCTGCGATTCAGCCGTTATGACGCGCTTGCCCCCGAATGGGATGACGAGTTGGCGAAAGATTTGATGGCGGCAGCTTCGTCTTTTTGTACGTCGAAGATTTTGTGCAGCATGCTTCTTTGGAGCATCTCTTCAATTTTGGCGCTTGGATTCAATAGCTTCAGCTGGCCGCCCAATTTACGCACGGCGGAGTGGCTTCTTACCAGCTCGCCGATTCCCGCGCTGTCGATGTGATCCACTTCGCTCAAGCTCAGCAAAATTTTGATGTTTCCTCGGTTCACCAAATCCTGGACCGCGTCGCGAAGGATGATGTTGCCTTCGCCCAGCATGATTCTTCCGTGCACTTCCAGCACGGTGATGCCGTCGCCAGCCGGGCGCGAAGTCGCACGCATTTTCTGCGGGATCGGTTCTGCCGCGGCCGCAGCCGTGCCGCCGATTCCCATGCGATCAAGTATGTTGCAAGCCGTTTCCGCCACTGAGTGCGACTCCGTTCGGACCACAATCAGCGAACGGCCTTTCTTTAAAACGTTCAGAAAAATTTCTGCGTCTGCGGCAGACTGTTCGTCGCGAAGCACTTCGGCATCGACGTGTTTCGCCAACTTCGCGCCGGCCGCCGCCCCCGCCTTTTTTCCAAGTAGTCCGAGCAATGCTGCGGCTCCCGCGCCGAGCGCGAAAACCTCTCCCATGCCGGGTATTACCGCCAGCGAGGCGGCCACCATTCCGGCGCCGAATCCTACTGCCCCGCCCGCAATGCCTCCAGCAAAGCCGCCAATCTCCTTGGCGAGAATTACGGCTTCGGTTTCAGAGCGCGTCAAATAGACGATGGCGTCTTCCGGAACGCCGTTTTCGAGCAAATACTCCAGCGCGTGTTCGGCGCTTTCACGTGACTTGAATACCCCCACCGCAGTTTCCAAATCAGCTCCCTGTGAAACGCAAGTCCCGGTGCGAGCGAGGCTTCGATTATGCGCAAAAGCGCGCGCCAGCCCAAGAATCAAAATTGTACACCCGGTTTGCTTTTTTGGAGACTTATGAGAGATGGTGGGAGTGAAGCTGCTCCTGCGAATCCGTCTTCCAGTCGCCAGGTATGAAGGAGGGGTCGGTCGTTTCCTGCCCTGTGCACATAGACTCAAACAGCGAAGCACAATCGACTGAAAGAGATGGGTGCCTTCTGCGGAGGAGAGGCGCCCTCCGTGGAAAGCTGAATAAGCATCATCGCGTGCGCGGTTCGGTGATGTTGTTGTGTTTGTACCGACGGCCTTCAGCCCGCCGTCTTGGCTTATTTTGGCTGAACGGAAAGATGCCGGGCTGAAGCCCGGCGCTACGAAGACTTTGCAGTGCGTTTTCTGATGAAGTGGACGGAGAGAAAGTACGCTGCGAAGCTTGCCCCGAAAACAATCCACATCAATCTCATGTTAAGCGTGATGGCGAAGACGCCTTGGAAATTATTTAAAAATTCTTTGGCGTTCCTTAGCTACTTCTTCCAGCCACTTCGGCGAATGTACACCTGCAACGCGGCACTTTTTTTGGATGGACGCGATTCTAGACGAAAGCCCTAGACGGGCAAGGGGCTTTGCAATGGAAGGGCTTGAGGTCAAAATCGAGCGGACCACAAGCGACGGTTTATGGACTCATAACCCAAAGGTCGGTGGTTCAAATCCGCTGGGGACTCATTCCATTGTGGATGAAAGACTCGTCCGGCGGTGCCACGATGATTAACGCAAAATCGGAAACTGTGGGATCGAAGCCCGCGTTCCGCGATGCGTTGAAGTTTCGCAGATGCTTGATCCCGGCAGATGGATTTTACGAGTGGGAACGTGTCGGGAAGACGAAGCAGCCATACTGTTTTGAAGTTGGTGGTGCGGAGTTGTTTGCCTTCGCGGGCATCTGGGATCGCTGGAAAGACCCGAGTGGCATCTGGGTGAAAACCTGTACGATCCTGACCACCACGCCGAATGCCGTCACCGCAGCCATCCATGACCGCATGCCAGTGATTCTCGATCTGGATAGCTACGACCTGTGGCTCGATCCGGGAATGCAGGATGCCAGTGCGGCGTCCGAAATGCTAAAGCCTTACAGGGCCCAGTTCATGCGACGCTAGTGGCTAATGATGATGAAGAGTGTTCTGCACCAGTCGAACTTGCCCAGATTCAGAATTCGCTATTTTCGTAGTTTGATGGGTAAGCGTACGGTTGAGACCGCGCCGCCCACCTCGGTGCCTCGCTCGATTGTGAGCGACATGGCGATTTTTCATCAATTGACACGGGATGCCTACCTGGTTAACGGTCCGATAGTTGCGGTTGGCCGAGCATCCGCGACCAAACCTTCTTTGGTCTGAACTTTCACATTTCATACAAGCGCGACAAAATGTACAAGCCCGGAGGCGCCATGTGGCGATATGGTTGACCTTATGAGAACCGCGGCGTATTCCCTCTTTTTTGTAATCGCGCTGAGTCCACTGACGCTCGCACAAACTGTGCAGCGGCTCGATGGCACCCAGATCAGTGCGCAGCAGGTTGATACTACAGTCTTACGACTGATGAAGGCGGCGGAAGTCCCTGGTGCGGCGATTGCGATCCTAAACGGGAATAATGTCGTTTACGAGAAGGCATACGGTTATCGCGACACAGAAAAACACCTGCCGTTATCACCCGACTCGGTAATGTCGGCCGCGTCGTTCACGAAGGTCGCTTTTGCGTACGCGGTGATGCAGTTGGTGCAGGAAGGGCAGCTCGATCTCGACAGGCCCGTCTATCAATACCTGCCGAAACCGCTGCCGGAGTATCCGGAATATGTAGACTTAAAAGACGATCCGCGCTACCGGCGCATCACCGCGCGCATGCTGTTGAGCCACACGACTGGCTTTCCGAACTGGCGCGCCTTTGAAGACGACCACAGGCTGCACATCCACTTCGAGCCGGGCACGCGATTCGCCTACTCGGGCGAGGGTATCAACCTGTTGCAACTGGTCGTCGAGACTATCACCAAGAAAGATCTCGAAGAGCTAATGCAGAAGCGGATTTTCCGTCCTCTCGGCATGACGAGAACTAGCATGGTGTGGAAGTCGGTGTTCGAGAGCGACCACGCCAACGGTTATGACGAGTACGGGCGATCGCTGGGTCCGCAGAAACGGGAACATGCCGACGCGGCGGGATCGATGCAGACAACGCCTCACGATTTTGCTCGATTCCTCGCGGCAGTGATGCGCGGGGAAGGACTTAACCGGAAAACCTGGCACGAGACGTTGAGCCCTCAGATCCCGATCCATTCGAAACACCAATTCCCTTCTCTGGAGAACGTCGCCACTAACGAGAACGACGCGATCCGGCTCAGCTATGGGTTAGCGTGGGGCCTGTTCTGGACGCCGAAGGGCAAAGCGTTCTTTAAGGAAGGGCATGACGTCGACTGGCGGAACTACACCGTCGCCTTTCCCGAAAAGAAGATTGGGATTGTGATTATGACGAACAGCGCAAACGGCGAGGGCATTTATAAAGAGCTGCTGGAATCGCTCCTGCACGATCGTTACACGCCCATCCAGTGGGAAGGGTTCACGCCTTACGATAAGCTGCCGCCTCGTCCACCACTGAAGCAGCATCGTCTTGCATCAGTTGATCCTGCCGTGCTCCCAAAATACGTTGGGAGATATAGCGATCCAGTACATTTTCCAAATGTGATGCTGACGATCCGGAGCGGGGGCGACCATCTCTCAGTGCAGGAGAACGATGAGCCACCGCAGGAGTTGCTGCCGGAGAGCGCCGTGGATTTCTACTCCACGACTTCCGATGACCAGTACACCTTCGCACCCGATGGATCGAAAATCATCCTGCATGCGGACGGAAAGGACATGCCCTTTCCGCGCGTGCCGTAGCTAAGGCCGACGTTGTGCGTGCCGGTAGGCGGACGGCGTGACACCTACGTTTCTTTTGAAGGCGTGGCAGAAGTGGCTCTGATCGAAGAAACCCAATTCCTGGGCCAGATCCGCGATCGGCACCGAAGAAAAGGCGAGGCGATTGCAAGCGTATTCCATCTGTAGCTTGCGGACGTAGCCCGCAGGAGTGACGCCGTAGTGCCGCCGGAACTGGCGCGCTAAATGAAGCGGCGACAGATCGGTTGCACGGGCAATCTCCGCAAATGAGAGCCGCTCTTTGAAACGGTCGTGCAGAAGTGCGCGCACCCGATGTAGCGGCAGGCTTGGGTGGGTTTCCTTGCGATCGAACCACAGCTCACCCAGAAGCTCAAGCACCACGCCTTCCATAGACAAATCCGAAGTTCGCGGAAACGCCATCTGCTGGTTGAGCCGCTGGACGAGGTACGCGAGAGTAACGGCGTTAGTAAGGCGCGGGCGCCGCAAATCAACGTCGCTGCGGAATCGATCTGTACTGTCTGTCGGCATCGTTACCGCGAGCATTTCCGACCCGCTGTTCGCGTCGTAGCGATACGAGTGCATTTCGCCCGCCGGATGCACGATCGCTGTGCCAGGGGCGCAGCGGACTGAAGTGCGCTCCTCATTTTTCATAATGCAGCATCCGCTTGCGAGAAAAATGACAGACGGAACGGCATGGTGGTGGGTGGGCACAACCTGTGCGGCGCGATAATCCAGCCGTTCCACGAGGAAATCCGGTAGAAGGCGTCGCGCAACAACGCGACCGCTGAAGGTGGCTGGCGATTCCGCTAAACGAGGCATTGAACCGTCCGGCACGGCTCGCGTGCCGCAATAAAGTGTATTGTGTCCTTCTTGTGCTACGCAAGTTGCACGCGAGCGCAACACCTTCGATCAGCTGTCTGGGCACCTGAAAGAGCACTGGCCAGCAATTCGTAAACAACTCTTCAGTGGAACCTACACGCCGCAACCGGTAAGACGAGTGGAAATCCCGACGCCGGACGGCGGGGTGCGAAAGTTGGGCATCCCGACGTTGTTGGATCGGTTCATCCAGCGAGCGGTAATGCAGGTACTGCAAAGGAGTTGGGATGGAACGTTCTCTGAACACAGCTATGGGTTTCGGCCCAAGCGATCGGCACATCAGGCGGTGGAGAAGGCGCAGCAATATCAAGCCGAAGGCTACCGTTGGGTGGTGGATCTGGATCTCGAGAAATTTCTTGACCAGGTCAATCACGACCGATTACTAGCGAGGATCGCCGAAAGGCAAGGAGCGAGTCCGGGAGCTAACGCGGCGGACACGGGGCATAAGCCTCGCCCAAATGATCCATGACGTCGCGGAGTATCTCCGCGGATGGATCGGCTACTTTGGGCGATGCGAAACACCGGAAGTGCTCGACAAGCTGGAGAAATGGCTCCGACGTCGACTTCGGTCGATGGTCTGGAAGCAGTGGAAACGAGGTCCCACGAGATATCGGGAGCTCCGCAAGCGCGGCATCGCTGCGCAGGACGCCGGGAGAACGGCGGGTAGCTCTGATGGTCCGTGGCACCTTGCCAACTCTCCGGCGGTGAAGCTCGCTCTGCCGAACGCTTTCTTCGCCTCGCTCGGGCTTCCCGAGCTCACGGCTCACGGTTAGCTTAACCCGCCGAACCGCCGGATGCGGACCCGCATATCCGGTGGTGTGGCAGGGGAGAGTGGGTGACCACTCCCCCTATGCCGATTTTAAGAGCGGTCGACCTCTGAGGTATGGTCACTCTCCTTGACTTGAATTCCCCTCTTGGTTACGCTGCGCTCAACAAACGCGCAGCGGTGCTTTCACTTCCTGGACGCTCGCACGTCGGACCATTTACCCTGAACAATTTCGAATTTCAATCACGTAACTGCCGAGGAGGTCGGCATCCATGAAAAAACTCTGTAGTTTTCTGCTGGGACTGTCTTTTGTACTCACAACCGGAGCCGTCGCCGCAGCGCAGGATAAGCCTGGTGAAATGCATGCGCCGCCGCCGGTTCTCTATATCAACCGCGAATTCATCAAGCCGGGCAAAGGCGGAGCGGTGCACGAACGCACCGAAAGCGCTTTCGTGAAGGCTATGTCCAGCGCGAATTCGAAGCAGCATTACCTCGCTCTTAATTCGCTGAGCGGCAAATCGCGAGCGCTGTTTCTTTCCGGCTACGCCTCTTTCGGGGACTGGGAGACCCAGGTCATGACGGACATGAAGAGTTCCACACTATCCGCTGCGCTCGATCACGCGGCAATGGCTGACGGTGAACTGTTGGACGCCTATGACCAGAGCGTATGGATTTACCGCGAAGACCAAAGCATGAATCAGACGGGAAACCTTGTCGGCATTCGCTATATGCAGCTCGAAGTCTTCTCGGTAAAACCGGGCCACGAGGAGGATTGGAACGTCGCCGTCAAAATGGTGAAGGAGGCTTACGCCAAGGGCATGCCCGACGCACATTGGGCCATGTATCAAAACGTCTTCGGCAGAGAGACTCCGGCTTTTCTGGTCATCACGCCCATGAAGTCGGTGTCGCAAATTGACCGCGACTTCGCGAATGGCAGCAAATTTACAGACGCCATGGGCGTTGATGGAATGAAAAAGTTGGATGAGCTTTCCGCTGCCGCCATCGCGTCAACCGAGACCAATCTCTTCGTGATTAGCCCGAAGATGAGCTACATGGGCGAAGATCTCGCCAAGGACGATCCGGACTTCTGGCGTTCGAAGCCAGAACCCGCCGCCGAGTCGAAGAAAGACAAATCCGAAGCGAAACCTAAGACCCCATAACGCGACGCAATCGCGACTCGAATAGAATTCGTCTTGCGATCAATCCCGTGCGGTGCGCGCCTGGGCGCGCCGCACTAGATTTCCTCGATGAGGGCACCAGCTGTTTGCCGCGAGGAAAGTTCTGCGGCAGACTTTCGCCTACAAGGTCTCGCCAAGAATCAGTGAGTCATGTGTGACAGGCCGACACGGCTAATCGCTCTGCGACCAGAGCAAGGTAGGACAAGGCTTTAAAATCGCTCCGGTCGCTCTAAATCCCCGCGGCAAGAATCACGATTTGGTTGGACTTGGGAAGTTATCTGGTAAACGCCACGGTGGGTGCAACGACTGCCGTACGAATCTGTCGTACACTGCTGACGGCAACCCTTTCAGAGGACTGCCTACGGAGGTAGGCACCGCTGCTTGGTGCCAAATCGGCAGACTGGATTTGGCCACCAGAATCGGATGGCGTCACCTGCGCGCCCAGCGTTAATGTTTCTTCATGACCGAGCATCCGCTGGACAATCCCGTCTGGACCGCGCTGACCACTACTCAAGCGCATTGGGCGCAAACGTCTGAACTCGCGCGCAAGTTCCCTGCTGAGATCGGCCCGCTCGCCGCATTCGAATCGCCTACTTGCGTGGCATACGAATCGATGGCCGAGCTTTTTCCTGCAGGAGGAGTTGCTGCGATTTGTCTCGACGCGCTGCCCGCGCTGCCTCCCCTATGGACCTTGCTTGAAGTCGCACCGATGCTGCAAATGATTTATACGAATTGTAAGTTGCCGGCGTCTTCGCCTGATTTCGTCGAGCTAACCGCCGCGGACGCGCCCGAAATGTTGGCGCTTGCAACGCTAACTAAGCCCGGGCCGTTTGCTCTGCGCACTCACGAACTTGGCGACTTCATCGGTATCCGTCGCAAAGGAAAGCTTGCAGCCATGGCTGGCGAACGTTTGCGCGCCCCCGGCTATACCGAAGTCAGCGCTGTTTGCACGCACCCGGACCATCTCGGCCACGGTTACGCCACCGGGCTGATGGTCGAAATCATGCGCCGCATCCTCGCGCGCCGCGAAACTCCGTTCCTGCACGTGCGTTCCGCGAATGTGCGCGCGATCGAACTGTATCGCCGCTTGGGTTACGTCGACCGTCACCTCTTTCAGCTCACCATCCTGCGCAAGACTGCGTCATAACGCTCCTACAACAAAAGCGGGACGCGTATTGGTTTTCGTCGTGCTGGGCTTCAGCCGGTATCTTGCATCTGCATTATTCGGACCCAAACAAAAAGCAAGATGCCGCCCTGAAAAGCGGCGCTACGAAGGCAAGAGCAAAGTCACCGACAAAGTGGCGCGGCAAAGTTGCGAGGATGGAAGAAACGCCTCTCGCAGCCTGCCACGAATTCCGCTGCGTTATGATTTAATGCAAATATGATTCCCGCAAATCCGGAACCTAAAGATCTGAAACCCGAGTTGAACGCTCTTGCTGCGATCGCAACGTCCGCGCAACAGTTAATGGAGGGCATCGTCGCGCTGCTCCACACAAATCTGCTGAACTACAACTGGGTCGGCTTCTACATGATCGAAAAAGGAACGCCCGGCGAAGACATGCTTGTGCTTGGGCCCTTCAAAGGCCCGATGACGCCGCACACGCGGATCCGATTGAATCAAGGAATTTGCGGCGCCGCGGCATCCAGCGGCGAAACCGTCATCGTCGACGACGTGAGCGCCGATTCGCGCTATCTCGCTTGCTCGCTCGAAACCAAGTCTGAAATTGTCGTTCCAGTTTTTGTCTCAGGAAAAGTTGTCGGCGAACTGGACATCGACAGCCATTTTCCCGCCACCTTTGCCACCGAAGACCGCGACCTGTGCGAACACGCCGCAAAACTCCTCGGCAAATGGATGGAAGCTCACCCTAGCAACTAAGTTCCTCCTTTTCTCCCGAGATGACGATACAGGTTCCGGCGGCGGCAATATAGCGTCCAGCCGTGTTGGCGAGGCCTTGAAGGTGGCGCTGTGCCGGTTGAGTCGGCGGCTACTGATACTTTTTGATGATGCTGTCGACATCGGGCCCCGGGACAGAAAACGTTATCGTAACTGGCAAGCGAGGTCGTGTAATTTGCACGCGACAATCGTGCGGCTAACCTGAACGCGTTTGCCGTCGTCCCAGGTGGCTACAAGCGAGAATGTAAGTGCCATTGTTCCTCTCAAGCTGAAATACGGATTTAGTACTGGGTGAAAAGCGTCGTTATCGCTCGTCGGATAAGAACTGCGGCCTAGCATTTCGTTCCGTCTTGCTGGCTACGGGCTGGGCATCGCTGTTATGATTTGAGCCTGTGCGGCGCGCCGCATTCAGGTGCCGCGTGCTGCGCAGCCTCGCGATGTTGCGCGGGTGACGCCAGGGGCGCGGCGTGGCGCACAACCCGACGGCCTTCAGTTGAATCCTAAGCGTTTCGAATTAAAAGGAGAGCTTGGTGCGACGATTGCGAATCGTATGTGTGGTGATGGCGCTTGTGTTTGCGGGATTTACAGTCGCGCTCAAACTCTCAGTAGCGACCTCGGTTCACGCGCAACAACAGGCGGTCGCGCCAGACTCTTCCGTGCATGTTTCAGCGATGTTACGCAGCCTGCCCCTGCAGCTTCCCGCGATGACGGCAAGCGGAAGCGCCACGCAAATAGTCTCCAGCGCAACGCAAGACCCGTCAGCGCAGATCCAAGCTGGAGCGGTGCAAGTCGCGACGCAGGCGACGGCGGCAACAAATACTCCGGTCACCATTGCAAAGAATGTTTCCGTGCGCGGGCTTGCTGTTGAGCCCCAATCCCCAAACGCTTCGAGAGCACAGAGCGGCGAAACTTCCGCCTGGCCCGCGCTGGTTTATTTAACAAATGCGGACAAGGGAAACCGGATTTTCACTTTGGCGACCGCTCTGAGCGCATCCGGCGTGCTTCCCACCGCCAAGATGACGCTGTTCGCCGGACAGGCTGCGGCAGGATCGTTAGGTGATGGCGGAGCAGCATCCGCCGCGGAATTTGATCTAAAGCTTGACTCAACCGTGATGCGCAGCGGCGTGGCTGTCGCGCAAGACGGTACAATTTTCGTATCCGACACTCTAAATGCCACGATCCGCAGCATCGCCGGCGCGGCCAGCAGCGAGCCCGGGATCGTTCGCAGCGTGGTGGGGCGGTTCGGCTCGCGGCAGAATTTCGAGCTCGTCGAACCGCTTGGCTTGGCGCTCGATCGCCCCGGAAATCTCTACATCGCGGACCGCGGCGCCAATGCCGTGCTGATGCTGCACTCAGCCAGCTCCGATTCGCCCGGCGTGCTGGAAATTCTAGGGCACGTTGTTTCTCCCGCAAGCGTCGGCGTTACTCTTGACGGCAGCAAAGTATTCGCCGCTTCGCCGGACACTGGCGCCATTGTGCAAATCAACACAAAAACGCGCTCGATTTCCTCGATGGGAATTTCTTCATCGATGTTTACCATGCCCACCGGACACGGGGAGATTCTTAACAAAGCCGTGCCAGCCGGTCTCGCTGTCGACGGTGCGGGAAATTTGTTCATTTCCTTTTCCGGCGTGGGCAACTCCCTGGGCCAAATCGAGCGAATTGATGCGGCGTCAGGAAAAATTAAGACCGTTGCGCTCAACTTGAGTTCACCCGGCGAAATCGCGTTCGATTCGAATGGCAATCTTTTCATCGCCGATCAAGGCACGCGCAGACTCCTCGAGCTGCGCGGCGCCGGCGTTCCGGCCAATACCGTTTCACTCACTCCGCCAGCGAATCAGGTGCCTTACGGTCCGGAGCCGGTGGCCGGCACTTCGCCTACACAGACTTTCACGCTCACGAATAATTCGACCGGAACGATCACGCAAGTAAGCTCGGCATTTCAAGGTATCGATCCTGGCGATTTTACGGTGGCCAGCACTTCCTGTAGCGGGACGCTCCTGGCGGATATGAGTTGCTCGTTCAACGTTGCGTTCGTCCCGGAAGCCGCCGGATCGCGCTCCGCCTCGCTGGCTGTCAACTACACCGCCGCTGGAACCCAAAATACCTTGACCGCGCCGATGACCGGCATTGGCGATGATTATCAAATCACGCTGGCCAGCGGTGCGATGCAGCAAATCACAATCGCTCAAGGGCTGTCCGCCACGTTTTTGCTGCAGCTTGTTCCCGACGACACGTTCGGCGGCGCGGTCACGCTGCTCTGTCCGGGCAATTTGCCGGCAGCCACGAGCTGCGGAATTTCAGCGGGCACTAGCGTGACCACTCCGCTTGTGCCCACGCTCGTAGCGAACGTTACTCCCGGCACCGCAGTGCCGTTTAACGTTACGTTCCAAACTACTTCAGGCGTCGTCGTAAAGCCCGCTGGGGCTGACGCTGGCTCGATCATTTTTGCGCCAAGCGGCGGATTGAGCGGGCCGGTGAATTCAGCGCGGAATTTCCCGCGCAGGCCGCTCCCGGCATTGTTCGGCGCGTCTGCAATTCTGCTCGCGGTGTTGTTCGCACCCCTGTTTTCGCGACCGAATCGCAGAGATGGCAGTGCGCAGGATGCCGTCTTCGAGGACCCTCGCGACAATTTTGTTTTTGGTTCGCGCCTGCGCGGGACACTCTGCATCTGCGCGCTCGTGGCATTTTTCGCTGCGGCGCTCGGCGGTTGTCACCACAGCTCGACCACGGGAATCGTAATCACGCCGAAGGGCACCTTCAACCTCACCGTTCAAGCTACCGCGCAAAACGCCACCCGCGGTTTCGTCGTTACCATGGTCGTCGATTAGCGCGGCAAACTATGAATCTGATGCAGGAAACAAATCCTCCGCGCGTATCCGAATGGTCAGTAGGCCCCCAGCTCGACCGCCCAGCAGCGGCAGAATTTCCTCGTAACGTACGCGCACGGTGATGAACTGCGTCGCGCCGATCAGATTTATTTTGTCCTCGCCACTCCCACAAACGCAAATAAGTATGCGGCATTCAACAATCGCCATTATGGTCTTCGCGATGCTCCACTGCTCAACGATCGCCGTTATCGCCCGGCCAGGCGTTCAGGATAAGATCCCTGCGTCGTTAACTAACAATTTGCGAGGGGGAAAATGGCATCTACGCAGAAGAGGTTGCACATTCCGCCGCCCGGCGGTCTCGGTTCATTGCCCTTCAGCAGTGGTGTACTCGTCGATAGAACGCTTTATCTCTGCGGGCACATCGGACTCGACTCGGCCACGCGAAAAGTTCCGGACGAAGTAGAACGCGAAATCCGTTTGATGCTGGATGGCATGCGCGACACACTGGCGAAAGTAGACATGACGATGCAGGATTTAGTCTCGGTGCAAATCTTCTGCCCGGACGTTTCGTTGTTCGCGCAGTTCAACGCAATTTACCGCACGTATTTCACCGAGCCCTTGCCGGCGCGCGCATTCATCGGTTCGGTCCGCTGCTGTTCGGCGCCCGCTTCGAAATCCAGGGCATCGCGGTAAAAGACTAGCGACTCGCCGAGGCAGGAATGAATGGGGCCGGGGAAATAAGCCATTAGTTCCATTTCCCACTGTCGCGGATGGAAAATAATTGGTGGATTCAGGAATTGAATTTTCATTTTGTTCGATGCGGTTCACGGCCATTTTATGAGCGGCTCGATAGGGACCGCGAAGATTATGGAAACGGGTGCGCATTTTTAAGCAACTCACTGTGCACCGCTGGACAAATGAATGGGCCTGCAGGTTCCCGAATAGCTTGTAACGGTCAGATTCTAAGGGCCTTAGATGGGGTCCCGGCAAGGACACCTAGCTCGTCAACGGAAGGGACTTTAGTGCAAGGATTTTCATCTTCTCAGATGATCAGGCCTATGGCGTTTGCGCAGTACGCGCCGAGAATGGCAACCCCTTTGCAATGTGCATAAGACGATTCGAAACCGAGGTGCCTAGCTCGGTCGAAAAAGGGGCCAAATTGAATACTTCACGATCGAACACATCACGCTCTCACTTACGCAAGGGCTTGGTATCACGTTTCTCTGCGATCACCCTCCTTGCTGCAACTTTATTGCTGCTTCCAGCGGTGACAGGCGCAAAGCCGCATCACAAGCACAGCGACTGCGATGATTTTTGGAACTGGAACAGTAACGGATGCAAAGTAACGCCGATGCCTGAACCGTCGGCCCTCCCCATGCTCGCAGCCGGTCTCGCGGGGCTTGCCGCGTTTGGTTGGGGCATCCGACGAGCGGCGAAGCAAAGTTAATCTGATCTTAGTGGCTCGCTTCCGGGCTGGCCATCTGCCGTCCGTGCGCCCACACGGGTGCCTTCCATCAAATGCCGCACTAGGGTGCGGCGCTACGAAATGCTTGGAACATCACGCGTTGACTGCGTCGTCGAAGGATGCCAATGGATTCCGCCGGCATCCAGCGCTCGATGTGCCAGCGTTCCTCGCGCAGATATTTTGCGATGCGTCGCAGCTCGACCTTTCGCGAATGGCCTTTAGGTGCGCATCGCGATCTATCGAGCGGCCCCAATCCACGCAAGGCGAGAGCCGCCCCACACCACGTGAAAATCTTGGCTCGCCTATCTGTTCACGCCCCCGGCGCGCGTAGCACGTTCCTGCGCGCCGCTAGGCGCTTCATGTGTTTCTCCTGAAACGCGTATCAAGTGAGTTGTCCTGTGTAGTATTCCGATTGCCACGGCGTGTCCCACGAACAACAGCGTTGAAGAGCGTCGGAACCGACAAGGCCTCTAAAATCAGCGCTCCGCTGGGTGGAGGCAACCGTGCGATGGACATGTACGGAGGTACACAATGGAAGGAAGCAATGCACCAGCTCCCGGTGGGGCACTCCCGCTGGGATTACTGCTCGCCATCGGGCTTGTTTTAGGCGGCTGGATTTTAGGGGTAGAAATTAAGGCCATCCGCCTCAGCGACCGCTACGTGACGGTAAAAGGCTTGGCCGAGCGGAACGTCAAATCCGATCTTGCCATATGGGAGCTCGGTTACAAGGAAACTGGAGACGATCTGGCGGTCCTGTATAGGAATACCGAGACCGACAAAAAAGCGATTCTGCAGTTCCTCACGCAACAAGGAATGCAGTCGTCTGAAATCGAGCTTGGCATAGTGCGCGTGATTGACACGCAGGCGAATGAATTTGGCTCCGGCAACCGAAGCCCTCACCGCTATATCGTTGAACAGCAAATCACGGTACGGACGCCAAGAGTCGATCAGGTGGCCGCAGCGTCGCAGAAGACCATGCAGCTCGTGCAGGCGGGCATCGTTCTCAACAGTAGCCCGGGGCAGGGGCTGATTTACAAATTCACGGGACTAAATTCCATCAAGCCCGATATGATTACCGAAGCAACCCGGAACGCCCATGCCGCGGCCGATCGTTTTGCACTGGATTCAGGCAGCAAAGTTGGATCCATACGGGAGGCAAACCAAGGCGTCTTCTCGATCTTGGCCGCGAATTCTGGGAGCGCCTCGGAGGAACCTGGCTTCGACAACTCCAACCCCGACAGCAGCCTAATGAAAACCGTTCGCGTCGTTAGTTCAATAGATTATTACCTCGAGAAATAGAACGGTCGGCGCGAGCTATGAGACATGGTGTTTTATGGATCCTTCGCGTTTTTGGGGCCTTGCCCTGAGCCGATCTTCCACAGGATTTGCTGCATAATTCCCAGCCAGATCACGGCGTCGCGAGCGGGCAAGTTGAGCCGGCGAACCAAACGGCGGATCCTCTCCTCTGCGTCGGCAACGCGGCGCATTTCCAAAAAACCGCTGGCGTGCAGTACGTCGAGCAGCTTCCCAGTGATTCGTTCGACTTCAGCCGCCGTCGCGCGGGGTAATTTCTCCGCCAATCGCGCAGCCTTGCCGTCGCGAACGAATTCGTACAGGCACACTGCGACCGCCTGCCCCAAGTTCATCGAAATATTTTCTTCGCAGGTCGGAACGCGCATCAGCCAGTGACAATGGCTCAAATCCTTGTTCGACAGGCCAAATTTCTCCGAGCCAAACAGCAGCGCCACGCGGCTTGCTCCCGTCCTGCGACGAATCAGCCGAGCGCCGTCTTCGAGGCGTCGCAGCGGATGATGCAATTGCCGGTGACGCACCGCCGTCGTCCCCACCACCAGTGTGCAATCAGCGACAGCTTCCGCCACGGTCTTGTATTGCTCCGCGTTACCGAGCACAGATGACGCGCCCACGGCGGAGCGCGCTTCGCGAAACGCCGCTTCGTACGGGTTCACCACTCGCAAATGTCGAAAACCAAAATTGCTCATCGCGCGCGCCGCCGCACCAATATTCAGCGGGTTGCGCACGGACACCAGCACGATCCGCAATCGGTCGAGTTGCGCCGCAGTACTCACGGGCTGCCATTCTAAATCAAGCCCATCCAAGTTCTGAAGCAAGGTGTGAAAGGCCCGGACAACGTAAACTTGTATAACTTAATTTTCTGGAGTATTCGAAATATGCGCTTCTCAGGTGCCCGCAACAAGCGTTTTGTTTTCGGGCGTCCCCTGTTCAATGTCGCTTTTTGTTTTGACCTCACCTTCGTTCTGCGGCGATGAATACCCCACCGGGAGTCCTGTGATGGAGTAGAAGATATACTCCGCGGAATTCCGCCGCTCGTGCCGTAAATCGGAAACGCGGTTTGCCCGCTATCGTCTTCCCGCCGGTGAAGAATAGATCGAGATCGCTTGGCGCCCGCTCCTTCCTTGCTTACAGCAGCGAAAGCCTGCCTCTGACTTTCTCCAGTTGCAACGCAAGCGATTGCGCATTTTGCGCTTGTGCCATCTGGTTAATTTCCTTCCTTGGAATCGAAATTGAAAATTGGTTAACGCCCATGTAATCGACGAACAATCTTTCGGCGTTACTTGTGAAGCCACGCATGTGTTCAGCGCGGATTCCGGTCCCGCGTGGCCGATTTTAATCGGTGTGGCGCGAAAAGGCGCAATGGTTCGTAGCTTAAAAAACGGCGAAGCTACTGGCCAAACGCACTGTTCGTCCGCTGGCCTCAGGGCCAGTTGAACCATTTGCCGCCGGCGGAGATGATGTCTGCGTCAGGAAGCAAGCGAGCTAACTGCTCGCCTCGGCCCCTCCCCTTCCGTAGACACCGTAGTTAAATTCTTTAGGACGAGGTGTCCTTCAACATGAAACTTAAAATGTTTGCCTTGCTCGGAGTCTGTCTGGGAGCTGCAGCGAGCGCAGCGCCCTCGGTGAGTGCGCAGAATTGCACGGCATCAAAGCAAGCCGCAATCGAGTGCTTCGTGGCCAATGCGGTCACCACAAAAATTACCGAGCCGCGCTATGGCATGTCTCTGAGGCAATTTAAGACCTACGGCGTAGCGGTTTCGGAGATTCTGCAGACCCACCACACCTACCTCGTGCTCACCGGGATTTCCAGCGCGATCGCGGACGCCATGCCTCCCAAAAACGCCGATGGTTCGGCCAACCAGTCCGCTCAGGATCTCGCGGTGTCGCAAATTGTGGACGCCGTAATTTCCGGTGGCTTCACTACGAGCCCATCGGGTGTCACGTCTCAGGATCTGCAGTGGTTCTCGCTAGATCTGGTCTCGGCCATGAACGACAACGACGGCTTGTTGGAGATGCTCACGCCCGGTGTTGGCCTCCGCATCGTCGATTCTTACATAATCACTGGCACGTCAAATGGCGCTGTGAACTGGACGCAGGTGAATGCAAGCCTGGGCATCGCTGTCGATAGCTTCATCAACTCCGGCTTGATGAAAATTCCAGCAGGCCACACATCCGCACAAGTAAAAACCTTCGTCGCGGCGGTAGCGCAAGCCATCTACGCGTATAAGGTTTCCACCAATCGCGGCACATTATAATCATTCCCTTGCCGAGTCGCGCGATCCTGATCCGTAGGGCGCAGCTTGCCCGCCACAGGGTGGGCACGTCGCCTCCGCTGAAGAGCCTCCGTCGGTGAACTGCGCCTTGCAACATAGACGTCAAGGTATTCCAGAAATTCAAAGTATCGGCGTCCGACATGCGGACGTAAACTAATTCGCGCGGCCCCCTGGAGCGTCTGCCTTGGTTGCCTGCGCCGCGCGCTCCTCCAATCGACACGGCGTTCGGCAGTTTGCGCTCACGCTGTTACTGGTTCGCGGAACGATCGCCTCTGGCCCTACCCGCGCGGCCGGCGCCTGGGTAAGTTCCTCGGGTGGGCGCTCCCGAGTCGCGGCCCTGCCAATTTGCGTTTAGCGCACCCACGCAGGGATGGCACCCATAGCGTCTTCTCCAATGTTATCAATAAGATTCTGATGCTTGACATTCGTGAGAATGCAACGCTAAACTTTTTGCTTTAGAGCTTTCGGCTTTTCGCTTCGTACGGTGGGAAGGATTGCCCAGCGAATCAGTAACCTACGAACTTTTTTGCCGCGAACTTCAGGTTCCGCGCATCAAAACGGAGAGTAGTCAACTTTCGGGTACGGAGAGCCATGAATAAGATTCTAATTATTCAGCCGTCGCACTACGTTTCGAAGAATGATCGAACGATCTTTAAATCGCGCATGCGCGCGCTCGTGCCGCTCACCCTCCCTTATCTCGCTGCGCTCACTCCCAAAGGCTGGGACGTTACCCTGATTGACGAACAACTGCAGGACATCGATTTCAATAGCAAGCCCGATCTAGTGGCTATCACGTCCTGGACCGTCCACTCCATTCGCGGTTACGACGTCGCGCGGAAATTCCGCGACCAGGGCATTCCGGTAATCATGGGCGGCCCGCATGTCTGGTTTCATCCTGAAGAAGCTTCCAAGCATTGCGACGCCATTGGCATTGGCGAAGGCGAGCCGATTTGGGCGAAAATGTTGGAAGACGCCGCGGCTGGAAATTTGCAGAAGGTTTACCAAGCGCCGCAGATGAAAAGCATCGCGCAATTGCCGCTGCCCCGATGGGACATGCTTGACCTGCGCAAGTACGGCCCCTTCAAAACTTTTTCTCTCATGTCCTCGCGTGGTTGTCCCATGCAGTGCGAGTTTTGCTCCGAGCGGCTCTACCTCGGCGGCGGATTTCGCGTCCGTCCCGTGGAAGACGTGATTGCAGACATCAAGCACACCGGCTCGAAAAACGTTTTCTTCGGAGACAGCGATTTCGGCGGCAAGCGTGCGGCGGCCATGGCATTGATGGAGGCCATGATTCCGCTGAAGCTTCGCTGGTCCGCGCTGTGGACTTCCTTCCTGTGCTACGACGACGAATATATGGACCTGGCCCAGCGCAGCGGCCTGCTCCACGTGAATATGGGCATCGAGAGCATCAATCGCGACACGCTGAAGGGCATGAACAAGAATTTCAATAAAGTGGACCGCTACAGTGAAATGCTGGCTAACCTGCGCAATCGCGGCATCAGCTATTCGCTCAACTTTATTTTCGGCTGGGACACGGAACAACAGGGTGTCTTCGAAAACACCCTGGCGTTCCTGCATAAAGAAAAAGTTCCGGTGGCCTACTTCAATATTCTGTGTCCGGAAAAAGGCACCATGTTTTTCGAGAAAATGAAGGCGGACGATCGCATCCTGCGCCTCGAGGACATCGGCCGATTCCCCGGCGAGTTCTGCCACATCAAACCCAAAAATTTCACGGCGGAAGAAATCGAGAAGAACGTTCAGAATATGTACCTGAAGTTCTACAGTTGGAAGTCCATGCTGAAACGTCTGCCGCCGCCGGTGACGCAGTCCAACATCGCGTCCTGGGTCGTCAACATTTCGCAGCGCAAACTCGCGCAACGCTCGCAGGGCGAAAATAACAATAACTTCGATGCTTTCTAAAATCGCTAGCTTCTGATTTCGCACCACCCGCTTGCAACCAGTCACCTGCGTCGCCCTACTCCGTATTGCCGTCGCGGCGGGCTTCGCTCCGGCATCTTTCTGCCTCCTTCCGTTTTCCACAGTATTCCCAGTTGGTAACCTGTCCTTCAGTCGTAAGGCTCTGTCCTAAGCGCCGCTCTGCCCATTAGTTAGGCAAGGCGGCCCGTATTCGCCTTGTCTTCTGTCTCAAAATAAAACGAAGGTACTATTCCCCGCTCCTTCGCCTCCCTATACATCTATATATGCCGGCGGGGAATCCAGCCGCCGTGATCGGTACGCGCGACGACTTGAAGTAGCACGCAGTGTTCGCAAAATTTTGAGGTGTGTAATGAGCTCGATTCCAACTACCAGCGCAGACGCCAAAGCAAAAGCCGCTGCCGATAATGCCGCGCGGGTGGAACGCCGCCGCCGCAAGCGCGCGAAAATTTCCGCGCAGGTTCTCGTTCGCGCCGTCGATTCTCCCGAGCCGTTTGAAGAAGTCTGCAAGAGCATCGACGTTTCTCGCGACGGCTTGCTTTTCACTGCCGCCCGCGGAGGCTATTGGAAAGGCCAAGTTCTCGACGTCACATTCCCGTATTCCAGCGCGGCCGCTGCATTTAATTCAGCCCAACGAGCAGAGGTTGTGCGCGTCTCCGAACAAGGCGCAGGCCAGTATGGAGTAGCAGTGCAATTCGCCACTTCCAAGGCCATGGGAAAAGGCACGCAGAATTCTACGGGAGCAGGCGATCCGTTTGCCGTAGGCGATCCGAGTGCCACCGGCACTGCGACGCAAAAGAAGCAGCCGTCCGTTGTCCTGGCAGTCGAATCCGATCAGCGCGCCGCGGACATCATGCGAAATATCCTAAGCCAGGACGGCTACACCGTGATCGTCGTCGCCACGGCGCAGGAAGCTCTGGAGGTTTTGCGCACCACCGTTCCGGTCTGTTTCATTGCGGAAGTGGAAGGCACGGACATGACCGGCCACGATCTTTGCCTGATCATCAAACGCAACGACCGTTTGGCGAAGGTTCCCGTAATTCTGCTCACCCGCGCTGCGCAGCCAGCCGACTATGCCGCCAGCCATCAATTGGGCGCAGTCGTCTGCATGGCCAAGCCATTCAAACCCGAACGCCTGCTCCACGTCGTCCGCTTAGTCGCTCCGCCGCCGCAAATCAGAAGCGCTTACGGCTCCCGCGTCTCCGGCAGCTCCATCGAACGCACGCTGTAGCTAATCTCGCTGTTTCTGGTTTTTCGGCAACCGAAGAAGTTCCTGAAAAAGTCTGCCGACCAATCCGTCAGTACTCGTCGTGCCCAGAAAAAACAGAGAATCGCATAGGCAATCGAAGCTGCCGTGGCACGAATATAAAGACTTGAGCGAATCCCCGCACGCAACACATCTCCCGACGTCAATTTTGCACGTATCCGATTCAACTGGTCACCGCTTGGCCGCAGGCCTGTGCGCCGAGCAATGTCACTTCCAAGTCGTTTCCGACGATTGCGAAGAAAACAATCCACGGCCGGCAGCATGATACCGGTTCCCTGTCGACACTGAATCCGGCACCCTAATCGGAAGAACGCCCGCGATCTCCCAAGATCGAATTCAGCAGCGCAGAATTCTCCGCCGGCAACGCGCAACTTCCGCTTGTTACGCGTCGCGGTCATTTGCCGTCGCATGTCGTGCGGTCCAGTCATGATCTCCCTTGACGGCATCCTTTCCCTGCTCTACGATTCGCTCTCCATGAGCGCACCAACCTCGCAGCTCGTTTTTCCCGCCGCTGGCAATTCGCATTCATTCACTCGCACATAAACATGACTGTTTCCGTGGTCGCCCAGCACTTACTCGCACTGTTCCTGATCGTCGGAGCGCCAATCCTGGACCACTACGACATGAAGAAGTTGAAGGCGAGCACGGACCCGAAACTCAAGCTGCATTTCTATCACAAAACAATCGTGGCCCTCTGGCTGTTGACGGCCGTTGCCTGCGGCGCCGTAGGCTTTCGTCCACTGTTCACCATCAGCCCGAGCGCCGAAGGTATCTCCTGGTTGTCTGCAGGGTCATGGGTACGAATCGTGGTGGTGTTAGTGATCAGCGCGCTGCTCGTCGTGATTCTGCTGCCGGCGGTTCGGGTCATCTGGAACGAAAAAATCCGCGCGCGATTCACCAAGGCCATTCGATTTCTGAATTTTATTATGCCGATGACGCCGAACGAGCGTCGCTGGTTCATTCCGCTCTGCGTCACCGCCGGAGTCTGCGAAGAAATCCTCTACCGCGGTTTTCTACTGCACTATTTCCACACCTTCCCTTTTCGCGTGGAACTATTGTTTGCGCTCGTCCTTTCGTCAGCTATTTTCGGCGTAGGCCATCTGTATCAGGGCGCCGCTGGAGTAATCCAAACCGCGGTAATGGGCTTCACCTTCGGCCTGATTTTCTTCCTGACCGGCACCCTGCTAGTCCCCATCGTCCTGCACGCACTGATCGACTTGCGCGTCCTGCTCCTGCTCCAGCCCGGATCGTTACAAGAGAAACCTACAAATGTACAGGCCTAGTAATGGTCTTACAGGAAACCGAAGACGGCGAAAAGATCCTTTTCGACGCTACGCACTCACTTTCACGAACGAAACTTGTGCTCCTAGGCGGTCCTAATCATGCTCGCGTTGGCTTGCTGGCCTTGGGCTCTACTGTCTTAGAAGCTTTCATGGCATGGGTAGCGGGACACCTCCTTCGCAAAACCGGTTCGAGCCGCACGGGCGTCGATTTTTCCGCTAGCGCGGACATGTCTCACATGGGTGAAAAACGATTGCTTCTAGCGTGCGATGATTCCTACGAGCACAGGTCGGCTATTCACGCAAGAATTAGAATCTGGATGGGAAGGGCGCTTACTTTTGAGGTGTTGAATTGCTCGGAGATTGCACGGTACTGGCGGGACCATCCGGCTGCACTTGCGCAAAGGTCATGCATTGATATGGGTCCGACTCGCTGAACCGACCTTTGTCGGGCGATTTTGCGGACACTCCGAAACGGTGCGGCCCGGTGAAAAAAGGCCGCTTCCGTTCAGATGAGCCGGTAATTCCTGTCACCATACCCTGAGCGTTTGTTGGGACCGGAATCGAAAAAAGAAAAATGGGTTTATTCCCGGAAACTTCGTACACGTTGAATTGCTGGACGCATTTCTTTGTGACTTTGGCGGAGCACGGCGGAAACTTGGAAAAATCGTAATTAAACGTTACCGTCACCGTGCGCATCACCGATTGCGGGGGGTGATCGGGAGATTGTGCGCTCTCCGGTGGCGGAGATTGCGGCGTCGCCTGAACGGGCGCCGGCGGCCGTGATTGTGCAGCCACACGCACGGGCATCAGCGCCGCGACAGAAATTGCGGTTGCGCAGATGGCCACCGTCATTTTCAGAGGACGCCCGGACAGCCTGCCCGGGCACACGCGTTTAGCCGGCTCGAGCAAGCGTCTTTCCGCAATCGAGCGTTTCGCAGTCCGCCACACACCCTAACCGTAACATCCAGCATGCTCGTACCGAAACAGAGATTTTCGGTAATAAAAATCACCCGCGAGGCTGGTTACAACACCGAAAAAAGTTGTAGGCTCATTCGAAAAATAGTGCACCTGGTTGTGTGTATTCAAATCGTCCAAGGCGCAAATGAATGCTTCTGCGGACTTTAGCTGGTGCTTTAGGGCTAAGATGATTTTATGGAAACTCCCAAGTTGGCCCTGAAGGCTCGCGCGGACGCTCGCCTCAAGACAGCGCTTTTGCTTCATCTTAAAAGACATTCCTAGTGACGCGTCGCCGCCGGCGCGACCCTGCTGAAATATGCGCGCAAGGATTCAAAATCACTGCGCTTCATCTTCTCGGCGATAGCGAAGTACGCCGTTTCGTAACCTGCCGGATTTAGCTGCCTAACCGGTGGACTACTTGAAGGACGCGGGCCTCGTGCGATCGCGAACGTATTCAGCTGCGTTAAGCCTTCGTTGTGGCAGGCAGCGCAGCGCGCCCTCAGCGTGACCTCAATCGGCGCCTCAACAAGTTCCGCGAGATTTGGCCCCGGGCCCACCGCCGCGCCTTCCGCAAAGGCATAATGTCCACTGTACGCGCGCGAGCTGTCGTCTTGCGGAACCAGCCCTCCCGAGTTAAGGTCCCGCAACAACACCCTTCGGCTGATTTCGCACACCTGTAGCCGAGCCCTTTCGAACGTGCCGTCAATCATTTTAAGCGTGCCGTCGTTCGGCTTGATTGTGTTGGCGCTCACAGTTTCAAACAGCCTCACCTGCACCTCTGAAGTCATCGATGTCGGCTCAATCTTCCCTTGCGAGTCAACCAGCAGAAGTTGGGTCACCAGCGCGACGCCGTCCAGTCCGTAGATTGGATCGCCTTCAGTTCGGTCCGGCATGCCATCCAAAAACTTCTGAAGATTCGGCTGTGGCTGCTTTACCTTCAGAAAAACGCGAGACGTTCGACGGAAACCAGCGGAACTATCGTGCACTCGCGGATGAAACCACAAGACCTCAATCCAGCCGCTATCTTTCGCGAACACATCAGGAAAGCGATGTTCCCGCACCGCGCCGGAGTAGTTGTTAGGCAGCGATTTGATCTCCTCGGGCGTCAAAGCGACTTTCCTGATCAGCCGCGAAATCAGCTCCAGCGCCACAAGACGCCGCTCCCCAAGTTCCTTTTCGTCCGCGGACAACAGTGGGTAAAACAGAATGTCGTGCGCGCCCCACAGATCGCTTTCCATCAACGCCCTTGCGATAACCGAACGTTCGATGTTCTCGTCGAGCGCGTCTTGAAGCGCTTTTCTAAAATCAGAGTAAGCCGGTTCCGTCAAAACCAGCCGGCTTCCAGTGTTAACGAAATTCGATGGGTATAACGGGTCGATAGCGCGATCGCCGATTTCGTCGCGCTCGAAGGTCCGCGTGCTGATGCCGTTAACGAACGGCGCGCCTTCGGGAAACAAGTCAGAAAGGCGAGCTTCAATCCGGCGGGAAAACAAAAAATAAAATATGCGGTTCCACGGATCGTTCGAGTCGCTCGAATAAATCGGTTCCGGCGCGCGGGCCGGCAGTGCCGCCTTTGGAGGACCCTGAGCCGGGCCCTCTGCGGCCAAACGCAAACCGGTGAGCGCGGCAAACATAGCCAAGATTGCAGCGCATATACGCTTGACTCTTTTGTCGCGAAAGCTCAAATCGCGCAGCCGCCCCATCCTTGACCTCGCCTCGAGGTTGCATTCTACCGCGATCTGCGGGAAACAAGCCGCGCCTACACCGCTGATTCCTTCAAAGGAATCTGCAGGTGCGCAGCATTCTGCGCCGCTGAACCCCTGGCAACCTCCGACGATTGAAGGGCCGCTTCATCAACTTAGGCCATGGGTCTGACAATTTTGGGACAGCGCCAACTCTTCTTGCCGGGCGCGCATACTGCAAGTAAATTTGAAGTACAATCGGCGCGATCGAGTTTTCGTGACTTGATACCCCTGGGTAGCAAGAAACGAGCGCGATTGGCTATGGCTGAAGAGGGTGCAGTTCAAAAGATCAATGTGCAGTGTTGCATCGCGGGTGGCGGGCCTGCGGGCATGGTGCTTGCGTATCTCTTGGCGCGCGCGGGCGTAGAAGTTCTCGTCCTCGAGAAACACGCGGATTTCCTGCGGGATTTTCGAGGTGACACGATTCATCCCAGCACTCTTGAGCTAATGTATGAACTCGGACTGCTCGATGAATTTCTGAAACTTCCTCATGACGAGCTTCGCGAGCTAGCGGCAGAGATCGGTGGCGCGAAGATCACCGTTTCCGACTTCAGCCACGTTCCGACGCACTGCAAATTCATCGCCTTGATGCCGCAGTGGGATTTCTTGAACTTCATGGCCGACCACGCGAAACGCTATCCCGAATTTAATCTGCGCATGCAAGCCGAAGTCACCGACCTGATTCTCGAAGGCGACCAGGTTATCGGCGTGCGCGCCACAACTCAGCTGGCTCCGCTTGAAGTGCGCGCTCAACTGGTGATTGGCGCCGACGGTCGCCACTCCGTGGTCCGCGAAAAAGCCGGCCTCGAAGTGGAAACTTTTGGCTCGCCTATCGACGTCTTGTGGATGCGCATTTCGCGCCACGCGAGCGATCCGCCTCAAACGTTCGGACACATCGATTCAGGCAAAATTCTCGTAATGATTCAGCGCGGAGAATATTGGCAGTGCGCCTTCGTAATCTCCAAAGGCGCGATCGGCGCCATACGCGAGAATGGCCTCACTGCGTTTCGCGAAGATATCGTCCTTCTGCAACCATTTTTGCGCGGCCGTGAGCAGGAATTGAAGAGCTGGGACGATATTAAATTGCTCACCGTGGTCATCGATCGTTTGAAGAAATGGCATCGTCCCGGACTGCTCTGCATCGGGGATTCGGCGCACGCCATGTCGCCAATCGGCGGCGTCGGCATTAACCTGGCAATTCAGGATGCGGTGGCTGCGGCGAATATTCTCGCGCCCGCATTTCTACGCGGCGCGACCCCGGGAATGATCCCTGCGATGGAAGTCCTGACGGAGGCAATTACCTCCGCCGGTACAATTCCGGAAGCAATCGCTATGGGGTTGACTCCTGCACTGGAAGGCGCATTAGCCGCGCATTTTAGCTCAATCGTTTTGCGCAGTCCGCTTCGCGATCGTAGCGCGCGATCTTCGGCCAGCGGAGACAGCGGGGTGGCAACCGCAAAGGCTGCGGACGCGTCTTCGCTGGTACCCGCATACAGTTCCGTCACCGAAGAGGACCTCGCCAGCGTGCAGCGCCGCCGCCAATTCCCCACACGCATGATGCAGCGCATCCAAGTAATCATTCAAAACCGCGTCATCCGTCGCGTTTTATCCGCGAACAAACAGATCGAAGTTCCCTTGGCAGTAAGGCTTCTGGGCCGTTTCCCGATCTTGCGAAGAATCCCAGCCTATGTGGTAGGTATCGGCTTCCGCCCCGAACACGTCGAGACGCCAGACGCAACCGCGCAATCAAAAGAATGAAGAAGCTGTACACCGCTTTCTAATGGGGCCTAGTGAAGAGGTCGCGTAGCGCCAGGCTTCAGCCTCGCATCTTGGTTTTCGTCAGGGCACGGCTTTGGCTGTCCCACACGTATGAAAAGCAGAGCGGGTTTAGCCGCTCTGCGCCGTAGCGTGGCGGCTTTCGCGGCGTTTCCGGCGCACACGCGCTGCAACAGGTTCATTTCACCGCATAACTGCAGCGAAACGATTCCGGTCTTATACACCTTGTGCCCGGTCAACTTCAGTTTGGCCTGCGTGGCCGGCGATGGCAGTAACGGAATTCCGCCGCCGAGAATTACCGGGATCACCCCGACCTCAACCGTGTCCACCAGACCTGCTTCCAAAAGGCTTCGAAACAGCGACCCGCCGCCAAACAGCCAAATATCTTTTCCCCGTTTGGCCCGCAGTGCGTTTGCGGCCTTGTCACATTCTTCGGCCACGATAGTCACGTCCGGATAATCGCTTTGGCGCAATGTCCGCGAAAAAACGATGCTCTTCATCCCTGGAACCGTTATATTTCCATGTTGCACCATGGTCTCGAACGTTCGGCGCCTATAAGCAGCGTGTCAAATTGCTTGAATATCTCCGCGAAATCAATCTCCGGGTCCTTAACGATCCAGTCAAACTCACCATTCGGCCCTGCGATGTAGCCGTCCAAACTCATTGCAACTTGATAGCGAATTCGCCGCATGGCTTCCTCCTGCGCGTCCATCAACCCGACGGCTTGGAATTATCGCGCAGGCTGGTTCGTACTGGCGAGCAACATTTCTCGCGCAACAGGGTTCGCTGTCTTGTTAGGTTCATGCGGGTGCGTTAGGATGTGGCGGACTTCGGCTTCCTGGACGCGTGTCTTTGATTACACAGACTTGGCTGCGGAAAGCTGGGAGCTGTACGGCGCTCATCTTAATGGCGACGCTTGCCTATCCCGCTCTTTCCTCTAGGCAGGCCGCACAACAAATTTCGCATCAGAATACGTCAAACAGTAGTCTGCAAGCCGCCGCGCAAAATAAGAAGCCAGCTGCCGAAACCCCGGCTCAACTCGAACGCCGCCGGGCCCTTCACGCGCTAAATCGACTCACGTTCGGCCCGCGTCCCGGCGAGGTGGACAAAGTTCTCGCGAAGGGCGTGGACTCATGGGTTGAAGACCAGCTTCATCCCGAGAGTATGGATGACGGGGCGCTCGGCTCGCACTTGTCCGCCTACCGAGCCCTCACTCTGCGGCCGCAAGAATTGGCGCAAACGTTTCCCACCGACGGGATGATTCGCCAGGTTATGGCCGGCAAGCGCCCGATTCCCGCCGATCCATCGCAGAAACTTGTCTACGAGGTTTACCTCGCAAAACTCAAACAGCAAATGGCGAAACAGGAAGCCGAGAAAGCCGCTTCCGACGCCCCCAAGAATGGCGCGAAGCCGTCCGCGGAGACCAGCGCAGCGGAGAAGCCTCCAGAAAAGCCCGCCGAACCCACGCCGCAAGAAAAGGCGCGCGCGTTAGCCGACGCTCTGCTCGAGCTTCCCAACAACAAGCGCATGGAAGCGCTTATGCAAAAGCCACCCGATGAACTTATCAATTTTTACGACCTGCTCTCCGGTGACCAGCGCAACCGCTTGAACACAGGTTTTTCACCACACGAACGCGAAACCTTACGCGCTCTGAGCAATCCCGTCGGCGTCGTATCATACGAATTGCAACAGGCCAGAGTCGCGCGCGCCACATTTTCCGAACGCCAGCTCCTGGAAGTGATGACCGATTTCTGGATCAATCACTTCAACGTGTATCTCTACAAAAGCGGTCAGGCGCCGATTTACACGGTAAGTTACGAGCGCGACACGATTCGTCCGCACGCGCTTGGAAAATTCCGCGATTTGCTTGTGGCCACCGCGCAAAGTCCAGCCATGCTGAACTATCTAGACAACTGGCTCAGCATCGGCCCACATTCTGCCGTCGCGGAGAAGAATAAAAATCAGAGTGGCCTGAACGAAAACTACGGTCGCGAGCTGATGGAGCTGCATACTCTCGGCGTGGACGGCGGCTACACGCAAAACGACGTCACCGAAGTCGCGCGCGTCCTCACCGGCTGGACCATCGCGCAGCCCGACGACGGCGGGCAATTTCAATTCGACCCCAAGCGCCACGAACCCGGCAACAAAACGGTTTTGAAGCAAACGATCTACGACAGCGGCCAGCAGGAGGGCATGCACGTCCTCGACATGCTCGCGCACTCTCCATCCACCGCGCGTTTCGTCTCGAAAAAACTCGCCCAGCGTTTTGTCGCCGATAACCCTCCCGAATCGCTCGTAGGGAAAATGGCGGCCACATTCCAGGATTCCGATGGGGACATCCGCGAAGTGCTGCGCACACTTTTCAAGTCGCCCGAATTCTGGTCGCCACAATACGAAAACAATAAATTGAAAACGCCTCTGGAATTCCTCATCTCCGTCCTGCGCACCAGTGGCACCGAGATGGACGCGCCGGATGCGGTCACGCAAAATCTCGCGCAGATGGGAATGCAGCCTTATGGACAAGCCGCCCCTACCGGATATTCCATGATGGCCGAAACCTGGGAAACCGAAGGCTCCCTGCTCGCCCGCATTAATTTCGTCACCGCGCTCACGCAGGGAAAACTCAACGGCCTGAAATTCGACCCCGGAAATTTGCTCACACTGGCGATTTTTGACGACCCGGACATGCCGCACACAAAAGCTGTTCTGCTCGGCAAACATTCCTCCATGGATCTGGCCATCGCGCTCTCGCAAGACGCCCTTTTGCCCGGCGGCATCTCGGCCAAAGATCAAGGCATCATAGAAAAACAACTCGCCGATCCCGAAGTGCAGCGCCAAATCGCCGCTTCTCCGGATGTGGGTTTGCGCCTGGTCGCCGGCTTCCTGCTCGCCTCCCCCGAATTCCAAAACCGCTAAATTCCCGCCGCCGCGCACGGTTTTCCTAGCGCCGGGTTCAGCTCGGAATCTTTCTTTGCTGCCTCTTGGCGCTTTCATCGCAGCCGGCGTTTCTTCGGCACAACCTACCGGTCAACAGTAGGGGCACAGCATGCTGCGCCTGCCCAAATGCCTGGCTCGAGCTGACAATCCCGCCACCGATCGCAGCCCAAAGTCAATTTTGTCGCGGGCCTTGAAGCCGGCGATTTTATTTCATCCCGCGCCAAGTACGACATTGCTGCCCGCTTTCGCATTCATCTAAAATGTCTTTTGGCCATGACGAATTCGTCCGCATCCAAAGAAATCGGCAAGGCCAGCGATCACCTTGCCAACGAGCGCACCTTCCTTGCCTGGATTCGCACCAGCATCAGCATCATCGTGTTCGGTTTCGTGGTGGCAAAATTCGGAATCACGCTGCGAGAATTCCTGCGCGTTCAGGGGAATACAGCTCACGAAAGCGGAACCTCGTTGATAATCGGCGTGGGATTCATGGCCATGGGAATCTTCATCGCGATCGCGGCCTGGTTCCGCTACCGCAGCACCATGCGCCGATTGGAAACCGGAGGCTTCAAGCCTGCCGGCCCGATCGTGGCGGTCCTGGCCGTGGTCGCCGTAGTCTTCGGAACGATCCTTGCCGTCTATTTGATTTACACCGCCAATACGCTCTAAGGAATCTGAGGCCGCTCTGTTGTTGCGCGGGGGTATAATCGCGCCAGCGCAAGAGGCGATGAATGAGGTCTTTCTCAATCGCGTTTAGAATCTGCTTACTCGCCGTTGGAATTTCGCACGCCCAACAAGAAAAACCCGCCGCGATTCCGGGCGAACACGCCACCCCCGAGGAGATCAAGCAGTTCAACACTGAGCAAGTTACCGCAGTCTCAAAACAAATTGCCGGCAAAGAAGACCAGCCGGCGGAAGCGGTATTCAAAAATATTAAGATTTTGACCGGCATTCCGGCGGGAAATGTGCCGAAGCTCATGCAAACGGGCTTCAGCCGCTCGCTCGGTGTCAGTTGCGCCCACTGTCACGTCGTCGGCGAATGGGAGAAAGAAGACAAGCCCACCAAGCAAATTACTCGCGACATGTGGACGATGGACCACGCCGTCATCAACGACTACTTGAAGAAAATGGACGGCCTCAAGGACCGCAATCCCATCGTCAATTGCACCTCATGCCATCGCGGCCAGTTGAAGCCAGCCCTGAACTTCGATTCCGACCCGGCGAAGAAGTAAAGACCGGCGCGTCCGCCGTAGCGCTACTTCTCCTAAAGATCCTTGCGGGACCTTCTGCGCGAGCGCCGGGTAGTTGACAAGGTCTTCACTCAGGCGGGGAGCTGCGCCTGATGTTGGCCGCGCGAGCAGGCGTCCATGCCGGCAAGCGCCGCCCGCGCCGTGCCGATAATCGCGGTTCCACTGATGCATAGCCGCATCATAAATGCGTATCGATCTCGATGACCTGGCATCGCCGCTCCATCACTTCTTCTCTGCTTGCACCCATCTGCCACCACCAGTAGTCTGGACCCACCGATCGCCGCGCATGTCGAGCCATTCGCCCACAGGTTGATCGTTGTTCGAATCCGAGCCGATGCGCAACACGTTCCCATCCAAATCTTCCACCTGCATTTCGTAAGCCCACTCGTAATTTGTCGGCGGATGGCGCAGTTTCGCTCCCTTGTTCCGGTATTCGTCGTACACGGTTTGCGCATCCTCAACTCCAATCCACACCCACGACCCGGGATTCCCCTGATCCCCTTCGCACAGGAAAATATGGCATCGCGCCCGCGACACCGATGCAAAATACGGGCCTCGCCAATCCAACTGGAATCCGAGTCTTTGAACATAGTACGCGATACTCGCATCCAGACTCTGCACGCGCAGAATGGGTGTCACTCCCTCGAAAACAGCCGCATTCGCCGTTCCGCTATCAGACATAGAAGCTCCTCCGCTCAAGCTGAGGATTATCACGCAACTAAATGTTAAGTGAAAGTGGACGACCGGACATTGAACGGCGGTTTGACGGTGCGGCATGATTCCGTAGCGCCGACATCTTGCCGGTTCTTTTGATTTTCGCAACCCTGGGGCCCGGAGCACCACGACGACCTGCCGCCATACCGTACGTGCACGTGCTGCGCCCGGTGGAAGGGCGGGCGATCGTGAAAGATCACGAAGAAGGCGGCCAGCGTTTAGGGGGCCGCTGGAAGCGTGTATTCAAAATCGTAGGAATGTTTTCCGCCGCCCTCGAAAATGACAGTGAGTTTGCCGCTGAGCCCCACCAATTGCCCCGTACCCGAATCCGGCACCACGGTGATATTTTGCTCCGCTGCCCCGCGCGTTAACGTCCCGCTATGCTGCAAAACGAAACTCCCGCTGCGCCCGTTCAACGTTCCGGTCACGCGCTCGATTGCCACGTATCCCGCCGAGCCTTTCACGTCCGTGCCCGCGGACAGCATGGTTCCCTTTGCAGTAGCTTCCAAATCACCGTGGTACTTCTTGTCAAGCGACATTGTCGTAATCGTCGAGCCCTCGGCTTTGTCCATGCCCAACGGCGCCAGATTCACTTCGAACGGTCCGCTCGCATGTTTCGTCACGGTCGCTCCGTTCTGTGCCGCTGTCTGAATTGACGTCTGCGCCCGAGTGTAGGCGACGGAGCCGAGCCAAATCGCCAAAATTGCGCACATTGCAGCGTTAGTAACAGCTCCAACTCGAAATCGCGTATTCTCGTAAATTTTCATCCCGTAGTGCACTCCGTTCTGCCTGTCTAGGGTAACCCGAATCGCTTCCACACGGAAGTTTTTGTCGCGTGTCAAATTTGTGATAGTTTGCTCAGCTCACAAGCGAAAGGACCGGCGCCATGCTCAATGACCTCGAACTGCTTCAAGGCAAATGGGTCATGACATCTCTTGAAGCGAACGGAGAGCCGCTCAGTCTGGCTTCCTTTGCCGCGGCCAGAATTTCGATCGAAGGCAATCAGTTCACCTCCACGGGGATGGGAGCAATCTATCGTGGAACAATTGAAATTGACGCAACAAAGAATCCCAAGCGCCTGAGCATGAATTTCACCGACGGCCCGGAAAAAGGCAACACGAACCACGGAATCTACGAGCTGGTGGCCGACTCATGGACCCTGTGTCTTGCAACGACTGGCGGCCCTTCTCCGAAAACGTTTGCCACCGCTCCCGGCAGCGGCCAAGCCCTGGAAACCCTGCGCCGCGAGTGACGCCCGAAATCCTTGTGGGTCGGCCTTCCGCCAGAACATTCGTGTGCACAATTTCGGCGGCTTCAGCCGCTGGAGTTCGGCGTAGGCATACCTACGGCTTGCTCAGGTTTGCGCGACGCGTAAATTCGCGCTACTGTGCACGTTTCAGCAACGGAACCTCACCGCAGGGATTGGAGGGCACCTTGAGGAGACGCGCCATCCTGATTTTTGTGTTCCTGGCAGTGCTGACTTCGTTGGAGGCCGGTTCCACGAAATTCGTGTTCACTTGGATGAACCCGCACTATTCCGGCGAGCATTTCAAGAACATTCTGGTGCTGGGCATCAACGGGAGAGCTGAAAACCGGGCCGCATTTGAAGATCAACTTTCGGCCGCGATGACACGTCCTGGGATTGTCGCCATTCCCAGCTACTCTCTTCTTCCCAGGCCGGACTCGACGCCGCTCGAAATGGATCAATTGCGAGATGTCGTGCGTGGGCAAAACATTGATGCGATCGTCGCCACGCGGTTGATCAAAGTGAAAAAGAGCGTCACTGAGATTCCCGGCCAGGTTTACACTCCCTATCCCTATTACAATTCCTTTTATGGCTACTACGGCACGATCTATCCGGAGGTCTATTCTCCCGATTATTTGCGCGTGGAAAGAACCGCGCAAATCGAGACGAACTTCTATTCCACCGCCAATCAGGACGGAGTGCTCATCTGGACCGGAACCAGCGACACCGTTGATCCTCGTTCCCCGCGCAAGACGATCGATGCAGTGTGCAAACTCATAGCTAGGCAATTGGAGATGGAAAAAATCATTTGATCGCCCCGGTCTCAGTCGCCACAAACCTCCGACGCGGCCCGCTCGGTGGTCTGCGCCGTATGCAGCGCCGTGTGGCGCTTCGAAGCTCAGGTCGTGATGGCGCAGTCGTATGTCGGAAAAGATTTACATCGCGAAGCTATGTCTCACTTGGAGACAGTTCATCCCACAAGTCGAAGTGTCCCCGCCTATGCTGGCGTTCGAGGTTATGTCCACGGACTACCAGGAGAGGAAAACGACGCTCTGCAAATAGCCGACGATCTGAATGCAATGTCAAAGCAAAGCTTCGTGCCTAGTTTTTATGAGGCCTTGATTTATACCGACCTGGCAGCGAACGATCAAGCCTTTGCTTGTCTCGAAAAAGCTTGGGACGAACGCTTCACTCGCCTCGCCTATTTGAATATCGAGACCTTCTGGGATGCGTTACGCTCTGATCCGCGCTTTGCTGCACTGGTTCAACGAATAAGCATTCCCACATCTTGACTCGGCTTGCGTGATCCCGCGCTGGCGTAAGATGCCCGCGCAGTGACAGCTATCTCGGAACATAGACACGACCTCCATCAGAACCAGCCTGTAAGATAGCCTTTGTGCCTCAAGCTAAGACGGTAAGGAAACAGCGTCCTATTTTCGCGTTTAAAAAGAACGTTGCATTGTTGATTTGACTTGTAGCATTATTACTACAATATGAAAGAAGAAGAACCACTGGGCCCTCAAGCCTCACGCCTCCGCCAACGCAAGTTTCAACTCCTGCGCCGTTGCCCCATCCCGCCCGATCTGCTGCCCGGGGCCCTCACCCGCAGTTACACGCGCTGCGGGAATCCCCGCTGCCATTGCGCTCGCCAAAAGGGTCATGAAGCTTGGACACTCACCTTCATGGTGAAGGGTCGCCGACATGTCGAGCGCATCCCCCGGGATTGGGTGGACCAGGTGCAGCGGCAGGTCGCCGCCGGACGCGAATTTCAAGATGTCGTGCGCGAAGTGCTGGCGGCCAATGCCCAACTTCTGGTCTTGGCCCGCCAGCAGCGCAAGAAAAAAAGAGGAAGCGCCCCTGAAGGGCCCCACGCCAGGCCGGTTGTGGAAGTACATCAGCCAGCATCTGCACCTAGCCGCTTACTTCCGCTCCCCCGGCGAGGGGCGCTCCCGCCCCAAGATCCCCGCCAAAGATTTGTTATGGTCGATCGTACTGGGCACCCTTTTGCGCCAAGGGGCTTTTCTGGCCATTGAGGCGCTGGTGGGATCGAAAGCGCGCAGGAACCTGGGAGTCAGCCGAGCGTTCGGCGATGATGCCTTGGGTTACTTCACCCAACGTTTAGATCCAGCGCCCACGCGGGCCGCTTGCGCCGCAGTTCTCCATCGCGCCAAGCGCAACAAGGCTTTCGAGGACTGCCGTTTCGTGGGCCTGGCCTTGGACGGCACCACGGCGGGGCGGCGGCGAAAGTCGGGATGCTCCTTGTGCCGTCCCTACCGCAATGCCGACCGAGAGATCCTGGGCTATCGCCATCACCTGGTCCTGGCAGCGGTGGTCGGTGGCCACCTCACCCTGCCCGTGGATATCGAACCCTACGGGCCGGACGACAGTGAATACGCGGCCGGGCAGCGCCTGTTGCGTCGCCTGCGGGTAAACCTGGGAGCGCGCTTCATCGATTATGTGGTGGTCGACGGAGAATTCGCCACCGCCCCTTTTCTGCACGCCTGTGGAGAAGTGGGTTGGCCGGTGGTGGCCCGGCTCAAAGACAATCTGCCCGCACTATTCCAGGCCGCGCAGCGGCGCTTCGCTTCTTCACCTCCGAATCTGGAGTTCCGGGAGGGCGCCGATCGCGTGGAGATCTGGGACGCCGACGACTTTGACCCTTGGGAAAGCTTGCAATGGGACACTGTGCGCGTGATCCGCTATCGCCAGCACCACCCTGACCGCGAAATCGTCGAGGCCTACTGGTTGACCAATTTTTCCTCGCGTCACATGAGCCGCCGTTGTCTCTACGCCATGGCCAAAAGCCGCTGGCAGATCGAAAACCAAGGCTTCAATGATGCCAAGAACCGCTATGGACTGGAGCACATCCGCCATCACCACCAGCGCAGTTTGCTCCTGGTCTGGCTGCTGATCTGCCTGGGCCTCACTCTGGAGCGGCTCTACCGCCTGCGCTACTTGCATCGGGGCTCGCATTCGGTGCGCACCGCCATCGATTTACTCCGCCTTCTTCAACTCGGTCTGTCCGTGTCTGTGGTCACCGATTCCAGTTGATGAGTTGCCGAGAGAATCGCTTTGCCCCTAGAACTCTTCCGCGCCGAGCGCAATAAGTCGCACAGGTATCCGCGAACCGGGAAATTGGAGCTGTGAAAATAGCGCGCGATCACCAAGCCTGCTCATCCCTGCCAGTCACCCGCAACAAAACGGCTGTCCAAAGCTTCCTTCCGCCGAAGTTCCGAAACTGCTGACCTGGGAAACCAACGGATGCGTCACCGCGTCTAATCAGTTAGAATGGTAGAAACAGTCCGTCAAGGTTTTGCGCGGCGGAGGGCCCAAAAATGACGCAACCAACCCAGCAACCATCGACATTCAGTTCGGTTCTTTTTAGAGCTTTCTTAGCCATCTCGTTCGCCGCCTTCCTGACCTTAGCGCCAGCCCCGGCTTTCGCGCAGCACGGCGGCGGGGGTGGAGGCGGCGGTTCGCACGGCGGTGGTGGTGGCGGTGGCTCACACGGCGGCAGCGGCGGCGGTCATGTAGCGAGCAGCGGTTCGCACGCCGGCAGCGGTTCGCATCCCACATCTGCTACAGGCGGCAATCCCGCTAACCCAACCGGTGGGGGACATTGGTGGAATCCGTTCCACGGCAGCAGCACGAATAGCAACGCGGCAGCAAAAGGCAACACAAATACGGGAGCGGGCAAAGACACTAACGCCGCGGGTACGAATGCCATGACGCGTTTTGCTGCTGGAAATAACGTCTGGCAGGATCCTCCTGCTGCTTTCGCGCCGCACGAAATCGCACCATCGAAGAATTCTTATGGGGGTTCGAATCGCGCCGTCACAACTCCGACTGGTACACCTGTTCACAGCATGGTGAATAGGCAGCCTCGCGCGTCGACCTTTTCCTCCCAAAATCTTTTCCGTCACCACCCGATTTATTATTATCCTTACTACCCCTTCGGCTTTTCGCCCTTCTATGCCTACGGCTTTGGATGCGATCCTTTTTGGGGATGTCCTCCCGGCTTCGGCTACGGTTTCGGCTTCGGATATGGAGCCTTTGGCTATGGCGGCGCTTTTGGTTATAGCGGCGGAGCTGCGTACGGCGGGGGCAACGGTTACGATGGCGACTTGGGCTACTACCGCGGCAACTCGGACAACTCGATCGAGTTTAATAACACCACACCCGACATGGCCGACCGAGCCATGAGCTCGCCGCAAGACAACGCCGGCGACTGGCAGGATGCTCCCGAAAATAGTTCACAGGCCAACAACGCCACCGCGCAACCCTACGTTGTAATCTTTTTGCGCGACGGCTCGAGTTATGCCGTCAGCGATTATTGGCTCAGCGGCGGCAAGCTGCACTACGTCACATCCTACGGCGGCGAAAACTCCGTGGATACGAACCAGCTCGATTTGCAGCGCACCGTGAACGAAAACGCATCGCACGGCGTTACCTTTACCCTGCGTCCGATGCCCGGGCCAGATTCCGGCGCGCCGAAGCAAAATTTGCAGCCATCGCCATCCAACAACAACCAAACGCCCGCGCCCAATCTGCAGTAGGGCGCGCAATTTGTCGTTACAAAGCTCCCATACTGCCCGAACTCCAGAAAGGAGATGCGCACAACCTTTTCTTTTCAACACGCCATTCATTTTTTGTTGATGTGGGCGTGACGCAGTTCCCTAAATCGCGAAGTATGCGGTATAACCCGTGCTTGAGATGCAAGATGAAACGTTTGTACATGTGGCAATTCCGGTATCGACGTGAGTTTTCATGCTAAGCACCAACATCAAAGCGAGCCAGCCTGTCCTGCTTGCAATAGTCTTAACGTCTCCAGGTCACCGCGGCGCGGGCTTATTGAGCAGTACGTTCTACGTGTCCTCGAAATCCATCGCTGTATGAACTGCAACAACCGATTTTTAGGTTCCCCTTCCAGGAAATCGTCCGCAAAGGCCGCCTGATGTTGGGGCAAGTGTTTGCACGTTGGTAACCGCCCTATACACGTTTGGCCGGCATTCTTTTGCTATGATAATCTTCAGATTGCTCATGCCCAACTTGCGCGTACTGGTTGTTGACGATCACGAAGCTGTCAGAAAAGGAGTCGCCGGGATACTCGAATCCCGCGGCGATATCGAGATTTGCGGCGAGGCTGGGAACGGCGAAGAAGCCGTTCGCAAGGCTCAGGAACTAAAGCCCGACATTGTCATTATGGATTTTAGCATGCCGGTGATGGACGGATTGGAAGCTTCGAAACGGATCCTCAAATCCTTCCCCAGAATGCGCATCCTCATATTTTCCATGCACTGTACGGAAACTTTAACCGAGGCCGCCAAAAATGTGGGCGCGCGCGGATTCATCACCAAAGGCGAGTCGGCGGCCAACTTGCTGCTCGCCGTTGGAAACGTGATGCGCGACGATTCCTTCTTTTTCCTGCAATCCTAGCTAACTTTTCCTAACTGCCATCTGGATAGCCGCCGCGGTGCAGCACCATCGGAAAATGTGGAAGCACCTCCAGCCTGCACACCGACGCTCGCCATCCGTCGGGGTGCGGCTCCAATCCGCGGAACAGTGGCGACCGTTGCGCACGGCCGTTCCCAACCAGGCGCTCGAGCGAATCGCGAAGACTCCGCACCGTGTCTTCGCCAAATCGCTCCTGCCAACGTTTCTCAATCGCGCCAAGCCGCTCGCCATACGCTTTTTGCGCCTCTCGGCCTTTCGAGGTGAGCCGAACCAACCGCGTGCGACTTCCTCTCGGGTCCGCTTCGATCGCGATGTCGCCGGAGCTCTTAAGAAAGGTCATAGCCATGTTGATCCCTTCCTTCGATACACCAGACAGCGATGGAAGGGCGCGCAGCCGAACACCCTTTTCATCGAGTACGCGCATCACGTTTGCGCATATCGCGAGCGACAATTTGGATTCGAGTTCGAACTCGATGGCGAAGGCGAGCAACACTTTCGAAAGAAGCGCAGGCAAAGGAAGTTGGGAGCCTCCGCCAACATCGCGGGCCTCTGGAATGGTTTTCTTTCTTTGCTCCGCGCGTTTGGCGAGCACGCGCCGCACGTCACCCGGCCTTTTGCAAAACAGTCCATACCCAAGGATCGGCAGGCAGTCAGGTAGCTCGACATTGATTTGGCCTGTTAGGTTGCGGATCACTTCCGACAGAGATTTCCGAAGCTGCACAATCTCGTCCTTGCCGAACCGCTCTTCCCAGCGCTTTTCGATCTCGCCGAACAGCGGCCGCCAGACTTCCTGCGCCCGCCGGCCTTTCTGTGTCGCGCGAATCACCCAGTCGCGAATCGGCGCTTTCGCTTGATCGTCGGCTGGGCCCGGGGATAGGTCGACGTAGCCCCACCTCACCATGCCCTTCAAGTTGGTGTCGGTATGCGCGAGTTTCAAAAGCTCCCCGACGGTCACGCCTTCCGCGCCGACGAACCTCATGCAGTTCCACCACATCGCCACCGAAACTAGCCATGGCCCTTGGCGTGACCCGGACTTCGAACCCGTGATCCAACGCGGCAGCCGGCGCTCGAACTCATTATCCAGCTCAATCGTGAAGGCCACCAGCACCTGCGAGAGCAGCGTCGGCAATGGCATCGTCCCGGCTAACATGTCTCCACTCGAGCTATTCGAATCCTGCTGTGCTAGCGCACTTGCGACTGAAAGCGGCATCACGCTGCGAACGCGCCCGTCCCTAAATGCGGATGACGGCCTTGCCACTAAGCCCGCCGTTGCGAAGTTTCTCAATCACCTGCCCCGCTTCTTCGAGTCGGGCGGTGGTGCGGACGCGCGCGGTGATAATGCCGTCCTTGAGCATGCGCGCAATCTGATCTAATCCTTTTGTCGTCGACAGCGCATTGGTCATCGACGAAATGTTGTGCGCCGTGATTTTGCGTGCAGCGAACCACCCTTCGTCCGCAGCATAAATCGTCGAAACCAATTTGCCGCCGGGTTTCAGAATCTCAGCGTCGCGCTGGATTGCATCTTTGCCGTTGACCAGATCAAGGGCCGCGTCAACTCCCTCTGGGTGATATGCGCGTATTGTTTCGATCGCGTCTTTGGCTCCCGTGTCGTAAACCTCTTCGGCACCCAGATGGCGCGCTTCGTCGGAATCGCCGCGAACCGTCGCGATCACGTGCGCGCCGCGGGCAACTGCCATTTGCACCGCATAGCCCCCCACTCCGCCGCTCGCGCCCATCACCACGATGCGCTGCTTCGCGGCCAGACTCAGCAGCTCGAGCGATCCGAGGGCTGTGATCGCCGGAATCGGCAGCGCCGCAGCCTGTTCATCGGTGACGCCGTCGGGGATTCGTCCCACCGGTTGCGCCGTGGTGTCCAGTACGACAGCGGAGTACTCAGCGTATGCTCCGTGCGTCCGCGCCATGCCGAAAATTCTGTCGCCGTTGTGAAATTCGCGTTCTCCCGCCGGGACGCGCTCAACGACACCCGCGAAGTCGATGCCCATCACAAACGGAAAAGTTGAGGTGGCCGTCAGCCGATCCACGAGTTTGTAGTCAATCGGATTGACGCCCGCACACTTGACGCGTATCAGGATCGCGCCTTCCGCAGCGGGAATCGGCAGCTCGTGTACCGCCGGAGGTTGCCCAAAGCTCATGACCGCAAATGCGCGCATGTTTCACTCCGTACACCGTCGCTCTATTTGAAAGACTGGAATAGAATACCGCGGAAGGATTCCGCCGGCTGCGGATGTTCTTGAAAAGGAATCTGGCCGGAGTGACGTTTGTAAATAGCGTCCGGTCTCTCCGTCAAGGCATCCGATAGGCAGTTCGCGCGAGCCCACAGGCATAGAGCCCGGAGGCAAACATGAATCGCGAGGAATTCGAAGAATCGCTCAAGCAAGAGCGTCCGCCCGAAGGCCTCTCCGTGCCACTCAACGCGCTTTGGTGGGATGCGAAAGGCGACTGGACCTGTTCGCACGCACTAGTGGACGAACTGGAAACTCACGATGGCATGGCAGTCCACGCATATCTGCACCGCAAAGGCGGAGAGGTTTCAAACGCGGACTACTGGTATGCACGCGCGGGCCGCACATTTCAGCGTCCCACACTTGATGATGAATGGCGCGCGCTGGTCGAAGGTCTGCTTTCTTAGGACCCGAGAAAGGAGCGACAGAATGAATCGTTCAATGAGCGCTGTTCAAGTGCTGCGGCGAGTGTCCCTCTGCATCGTGGCTCTGCTGTTAGCCTGCGGCGCGGTCGCCGCGCAGAACGAAAAAACTCGCATTCGTAATATTGTTTTGGTTCACGGCGCCTGGGCGGACGGTTCTGGCTGGAAAGGCGTTTACGACATTCTTGTAAAGGACGGTTTCAACGTCAGCATGGTTCAAGAGCCAGAAACATCGTTCAAAGAGGATGTCGCCGCCGTGAAGCGCACTCTTGCTCTGCAAGATGGACCTGTCGTTCTTGTCGCTCATAGTTATGGCGGAGCCGTCATCACCGAAGCCGGGACCGATCCTTCCGTCGTTGGTTTGGTGTACATCGCAGCCCACATGCCGGACGCCGGCGAGAATGAGTCTGACGACGGCAAACACTTCCCCAGCGACCTCAGCAAATCCACCGCAATCAAAAAGACACCCGACGGTTTCACCCATATTGACCCCGCGCAATTTCACGAATACTTCGCCGCCGACGTGCCTGCCGAGCAAGCAGCTTTCATGGCGCGCTCGCAGGTGTTCAACCTGGGTGACAATTTCAAAGCGGTCATCACTGCAGCCGCGTGGAGAACCAAACCGAGCTGGATGTTAGTAGCCGGAAGCGACAGAACCATCAACCCCGACCTCGAACGCTGGTATGCCGAACGAGCCAAGAGCCACAGGGTCGAAGTCGCCGGAGCCAGCCACTGTGTTTACATTTCACATCCCAAAGCGGTCGCCGCTCTGATCGAAGATGCTGCCACACACGCTCGATAAACTAACCGAGTCTGACGACAAGCGGGCGGGAGTCTGTTGATTACTGCGTTACACTGAAAAGCTGGCTTCCCTTCTCCCTCAAACCCGGTTAACCTCTAACCCAGAGGCGTGAACGAAATGCAAACGCCGCTTGCTTCCCTCTTGCTGCTCGCAATTTCCGGGCTTTTGCAGATGCAAAGCGCGGATGTAAAACCGGTCGGCATCGGCGGCCATCGCATCGGAGAATCCGTAAAGCTCTTTCTTCGCCTGGAGCCTGACGCGCGCTCCGAGGTGGAAGTCTGCGATCAACATCCCGATCAAGCAATGTGTATTAAACTCTTTGGCGCCGTAGAGAAAGGCCAGCGTGCTGAAATTTCCACCACCACGGCCTCCGACCCGGACGAACACGCAGCCTTCAGTGACACGTACAACTTCGTACTCGACGGAGGAAAGCTGGTCAAGATCACCGTGTCGGTGAATGACGTGGCCGAAGTGATGAAAACATACGGAAAGCCCTCGAACGAAACAGTCACGCCGCATCACAACGATTCCGGCGCCAAATGGGAAGACCGCGTGACCGGATGGGATCGGCCGAACGGTTACATAACACTCCTGGTGGATAATAATCCGGTTCTCCAGGATCGCCGCCCTCTGCTCGTTATCGAATCCCGCGAGGAACACGCTCGCGCCAACGCCGGCGCGCCCAAGCCCGCAATCGCCCCGGCTCCCCCGCCTTCAACTGACCCCGCTCCGCACTGACCACCGTCACCGTTGGCTTCGCGCGAACATTTGTCATTTGCGAATCCGCCCTGCATTTTCAGCGTACTCGCCCGTTAATGGCTGTAGTAATGTACTCGGCTACAGGTTGCATTCCCGATTTGGCATCGGGGAGGGGAAAATGAATCGGATCCTGGGACCGTTTCGCGCCGGAACTCTGTACCCACAGCTAAGACCCGTGTCTTTAGTGGGCCTCCTCTGCGCTGTCGCGGTTGTGTCCGTCGGGTGTGGCGGCAGCGGCCACATGAGCGGCCCCACTCCCATCTTGAACCTCTCGACCATGGCTGCCTCGTTCTCTGCCGTTCAAGCCAGCGAATCGAATCCCGTGCCGCTTTCCGTCGAGGTTACCAATACCGGAACTGGTACGCTCACATTTACCGCTGCGTCTGATTCGCCATGGCTCAGCGTTACTCCCACCAGCGGGACTGCGCCGCAAAGCATCCAAATATCCGCGACCGTCGGAACCTTGGTAGCCAACACTTACACCGGCCACGTCACCGTTACCGCAATGGGTGCGCAAGGTTCTCCGGCAACTGTTACTTTGGCTTTTACCGTCGGATCGCAAGCTGCGTCGAACGCGCCCTTCTGGCCACAATGGGGATCAAATCCGCAGCACAGCGGAATGGTCGGCGCTAGCGGCCAAAGTCCCACCAACGTCCTCGCGAATATCGTTTACGATCCGTTCGTTACTCAGGAAAAGAACGAGAACGTTCCGCTTTTCGGTGAGGCGACCTTAACCGTTCATGAACAGGCACCCATCATCGACGGAAACGACACCTACATGGTCATGAAGATGGGCACCTACAATTCTTGCAATCCGACGGGCAGTTGGACCGACGGTGACCAATGCGGCCCCAATACCTGGAACACAATGGTGTGGTGCGAGGTGCGATTCAGTTGGGTGAACGGCCAGTTGGTGGAAGCCTGGGATTTTGATAGCGACTGGGTCCCGGAGCCGAACGCCACCAATTTCACTACTGGCTCCGCCGGGCTCGATGGGTGGGAACCAGTCTTTCACCCCGTGGACGCGAATAATTTTATTTATGTCCCCGGCGCGGCTGGCACTGTGTGGAAAGTGAATAAGACCACTGGAGTCTCCGCATCGCACATCAATCCTTTCACCGGCAACGCTACCGTCACAGCGGCGAATACGTTCGTCTCCGGCCCACTCACCGCGGATACCAATGGCAATATCTACTACAACGTGATCCAGCTGAACCTAAACGGCAGCCCGTGGAACCTAAACGACGTGGCAGGCGCCTGGCTGGTTAAAATCGCCTCCGATGACACAACAACTTCCGCCACCTTTGCCTCGCTCGTTCCCGGCGCGCCGCTCGGAACATCGCTCACTTGTCCGGGAAATTTCTATGACCAGGGCAATCCACCGAGTTTTCCATGGCCGCCCAGCGCTAATGCTGTCGCCCCGTTTTTCCCGGGCGCGTGTGGTTCGCAGCGCCCCGGCGTGAATGTTGCACCGGCAGTGTCCGCGGATGGCATGACGGTTTATACCGTGAGCCGCGCGCACTTTGACAATTTTGTCGCTTACCTCGTCGCGGTAAATACCTCGGACTTGTCGCCCAAGTGGCAGGCCTCGCTGCAACAGCGCCTGACTGACGGCTGCGGCGTTCTTCTGCCGATCGCGCCGTCCGGAGTAACCAATTTGCCGAACTCCTGCCTATTCGGCACCACCGTCGGCGTTGATCCGACCACGAACACTCCCGGATCTGGGTACGTCATTGACCAGGCCTCGTCCTCCCCCACCGTCTTGCTCGACGCCTCCATAGTCTTCGGTGCACTGGACAATTACAATTTTTCGCGAGGCCATCTTTTCCGCTTCGACGCCACCGGAAATTGGGTCGGCTCGTATGCTTTCGGCTGGGATTCCACCCCGGGCGTTTACGTCCACGACGGAACGTTCTCCGTGGTCATAAAAGACAATCACTACCCGTCGAGTTCCTATTGCAGCGATCCCACCAGCGCGGTCTGCACTTCCACTTCTCCCGGGCCGTATTACATCACGCAGCTCGACTCGAGCCTAAACATCGAATGGCAGTTTCAAAGCACCACCATCGACGCCGATCATCCCAACGGCTACGAGTGGTGCATCAACATGCCCGCCATCGACATGCTCGGCAACGTGTTCGTCAACAGCGAGGACGGCAACATTTACGAATTGCCGCAAGGGAATACCGGCGTCTTCACCACTCCCACCGGCAAACTTTTCCTCGATTCTGCCTTGGGCGCGGCCTACACACCGCTCTCCCTCGGCCCCGACGGGAAAGCTTACACCCAAAACAACGGCCACCTCTTTGTAGTGGGAAACTAAAGCCACAGCGATGAAGCGTGCCCCTCGACACTTCCCCTTCCACGGTGTGAATGCCGCTCCAACACGAGCGATGTGCCTTTTACCTAGCGTGGCGGAGGCCTTGGTGGAAATCGTTGCCGAAGCCACTGAAGACGGCCATTAAGAGGTACGGTCGGATTGAAAAAAAGAATGGCCGGCAGTATGAGCTGCCGGCCTTCTTTCCTAGAGGCCGCTTGTAGCGGGCGGCCTTCAATTAAAATTACCTATGGCCACCGCCGCCATGGCCGCCGCCACCGTGGAATCCACCGCCTCCACCATGGAAGCCGCCCCCACCGCCGTGAACTGCGCCACCGTGGAACCCGCCGACTCCACCACGTCCACCTGTGCCAGGTTGTCCACCGAATCCAGGTCGACCACCAAATCCGGGCCTGCCCCCGAAGCCGGGGCGTCCACCAAAGCCAGGCCTAAATCCAGGTCGGCCCCATCCTCCATGTCCCCAGCCGAACCACGGACCCGCACCGATAAAGATGCCGCCGTTGAACCAGCTAGGACCATAGTACCCGTAAGGCGCGCACGCATACGGATAATATCCATAGTAGCCGTAAGCGCATGCGGGAGGACCGGCCACATACCCCGGACCGACTCCTACTCCGACCGCTACCTGCGCATGTGACGCTGGCGCTGCAAATGCTAAACAAGAACCGAGCAACGCAATCATTATGAAGTACTTGGTATATTTCATGTCTGGGCCCCTTCTGAGCCTCTAATGCCTTTCTTTACTTTCCCTTCAACGCTTCCTGACTCGCGTCTGTCTAGTTAAACACCGAAGCTGCCAGGAAGTTGCGTTTCGCATTTTCTTCATTGCTCACACGCGTTTAGATACGATTCCACGCTGCCAGCACCAACCGGTGCGGCTCGCTAGCAACCCAGCATCGCTAGCAGTGACCGCGGACTGAAAGCGTGGCCTGCTTGGCGAAAAGCCCCACCCTTACAGCCAATCCCAAGGAATGGGGCCCCAGGAAATTCAGGCACGTGCGCGTTACCTGAACCTTTCGCCACCCGCCGCCCGCACCGGTCTGATGAGCGCGGTCAACGTAGCCCCAGCCCTATGACGAGATCAATCCCCCGAGCTGCGGTGCTTTACCTTGAGCGCTCTCGGGCGGGGTGGTTCCAAACGTGGGAGTGCCGCATGTTGCAGCGCCATCAACAGATCCACCAGCACGTCTGCCTCTTGTGGACTCCCCGCGTCACAAATCAAATCCTGCAGATACTCCTGCAAGATCTGCGGTTCCGGACGTATCGAAATAATTTTCATAGGCACCGCTCCTTTTCTGTAATTGCAGATCCAGACGAAAAATTCCGCGGTTCGCGATGAATCGCCGAAAGTTCTCGTTCGATTTTGTGAATATGGAACTGTTTGCTACGCCAGAAAAGAAACGGGGGTTTATGTCCGATGAACGCAAAGCAAATGCAGGTAATCAATCGGGGTGTAAAGCATCGGATGGGGAGCCAAAAGCGCAAGCAGCTCGGAACCCGCTACAAAAGTTTTGCTTTCTCCAACAAGAATTGTCGCCGGCGTCGGTCCGGATTTCGTGGCGTTGCTGGTCGAGCAGGAATCCTGTCTCGAGGCCAGCAGCGTGAAGTCGTTTGAAGTATCGTCCTGCAGATGCAACAATTCGGGGAATTCGCTTAACGCCAGCCCGCCCAACAATAACACCGCCACCATAGCGAAGCGCAGCCTGCGCATTGGACGCCCTGAGAACATCACGCTAGGGTTATACCCCTTACTCCCACCCAACTCAACTGTTGTAGGGTCTACGATAAGTACCCCCGGACTTACGCGCTGGCTGCGGTGTTTGCGGTGAGCTGTTGCATTAGCGCCAACTGGTCCCAATTGTCCCAGCCGCGAACGATTTTGCCCTTCTCGATCTGCGCAATCGTGATCCCGCTGATGCGCACGTGCTTGTTCGTCGCCAGAATACCCAGGTGATCGCCGGTATGAGTCGTTACCGCGGACCAGCGCACCACCACTTTGCGTCCGCGCGAAAGCGTCTTCCAGCGTTATCTTTATGTCCGGAAACGCGCCGTGGATGCGGTTGAACAGCGCCGCGAAATCGTCAGGTCCGTGAATTTCCACTCCGGGTTGGTCCTGTCCTTCGCCAATACAGTTTTCCGCCATCAAATCGTAAATCGTTTGGATGCGCCCATCGTTCCACACTTCCCTGAACCACCGCCTCATCAAGACAATATTTTCTTCCACGGACATGGATGCTCCTTGTGAGACGCTGAGTTCCTCGTTCTATCCACTCGTTCGAAGCCGCGCTCTCTGGCGCTGGTATACCATGAAGTTACTTTGGCAGCTAGTTTCTTCGAATTCGCAATGCGGCGTTGAGGCGCGTCGCGCAAGCGACTATCCGCCAGCGCTGTTTCCTGCGCTGTGCAATAGTGAACAGACATTCCAGAACATCTGTCTTATAACCATTCCTGACGTAGGTGGCAGCGCCAACTTCTACCGCGCGTCTCTTGGAGGCGCAAATGGTGTCTCGGTGGACCACCCGGCGAAGACGTAACCCCGACCTACTCTTCACCGTCGCCGCTTCTTACCTTGGGTTCAGCATTCTGATGGCGCTCGGCGCTTTGATCGACTTCAGCATTCATCGTTAACAAGCTTTTTTAGTTCCGGCCCGCAATTATCCGGAGCATCTTCACACGTCAGGGACTTCCGACCTGAGTTGCATGCAGCAGCCTAAGAGGTCACCGATGGACATTTTCACGACATACGACACCAGCTTCCAAGTGCTCGCGGCTTTCGTAGTTTTCGTGGTCGGATACGTAGCTCTTTTTCTAAGCCTAATGATTTGCGTCCTGGTAGCCCATTGGATCCTCGAGGGCGTCCGAGTGGTTCGCACGCACTCGGCTGCGTTGCCTCTACGGGCTATTGTAGATTCATCCCTAGAGCAGAAATCGGTTGTAAGAAACAAACTTTCGAAAGGAGGCTTCCATGCGTCAATCCGCCACAGGTTTTTTCACGTGTAGTCATTGCGACGCTGCATACGAATCGGATGCTGTGCTGCAAATGCACAAGAGTACGGCTCACCGCGGGCGAGGCTCAGCTCAACGTGCATCCGACCTTGCCGCTATACCCGAACCGAGCTCTGAATCTCAATCCCCTGATCAGCAAAAAATCGACCCGGCCGAAGGGCGCGTGCCCGGCCTGTCTCGAGCGGTGCGTACCTAAGAGTTTGGAGAGCAGCTTGCGGAATCTGCCACTCACATATGCACGCACCGCGGCAAAGGAATCCACATGACTTTACAACCGGAACAAGAATGGCAGCGGCTCTACACCGAAGCATTGCTGGAGACCGATCCGCACAATCTGGCAGGGTTGGTAGCGCTTGCGGAAAAGGCAATGCTCTTGCGCGTCGCGGAATTATGCACCGTCTCAGGTAGGCGGCGCTTTGAGCTAGTATCTATCTGGGGACACATTCTGTGCGAAAGTGAACAACGTACATCCTCCAAATTAAGCTTCTACAATTCCGAACTCAACACGCAAAAGAGGTCCCGCCTCATGATCCTAGAATGGAACATCGAGTGGCAGCGTCTTTACGTGGAGGCGTTGCTTGAAACAAATCCACTAAACCTGGTTGCGTAGAGTCAAGGCTGCGGAGAGTAAGCGAATCTCGTCACGTATCGAAGAGCTTTGCACCTCTTCCGACGAACAAGAAGAGTGGCAGGCGATGGAAGACGCTATTACGGGCCTCGCAGCACTCAAGCGAGAAATAAGCCGGTCTCAGTTGTCAACCGTGCCGGAAAGAGCCGAGCTTCGCAGAGCCCGGCTTTTAGCTGGTTAACCGCTAGACGCGTGCTGCCCAGTCCCCCGCCGAATACACGGATTGATGTATGGTTCGCGTGGTTCTATTATGCTTTCCTCTTAAATGCTTGGGATTATTTGATTAAGATCCCGCATATCCACGGGGCCTGGCAAAAGATGCCGTTTGATCCTCGCAGCCCGACGGAGCGAAGCAGTACCCGGGTAAATGAGGGATCACCGGTCAGGAGGATGCACAATGCGTTTGAAGTTTTTTGTAGGAGCTGTCTTGCTCGCAATTCTGATGGTGGCCGCGCCCACTACTCTGCATGCGCAGGTGGCCATCGGCGTAACAGTCGGTTTTGCGCCCCCGGAGATTCCGGTTTACGAGCAGCCGATCTGTCCCGGTGACGGATACATCTGGACACCTGGGTACTGGGATTACGATTCTGACGCCGCCGATTATTTCTGGGTCCCCGGCACGTGGATATTGGCTCCGGAAGTTGGTTATCTCTGGACCCCGCCGTGGTGGGGATGGGGCGGATCGGGCTTTATCCTGACTGCCGGTTATTGGGGCCCAGTGGTAGGTTTTTATGGCGGCATTAACTACGGCTTCGGCTACTTTGGTACCGGCTTTTATGGCGGACGCTGGGACCACGATCATTTTTACTACAACACAGCGGTTTGGCACGTGGGCGGTGATTTTCATAACGTCTACAACGAGCGTGTGGATATTCATAACGACGTCCGCGTAAGCTATAACGGACACGGCGGAACTGACGCGCGCCCAACGCCTCAGGAAGAAGCAGCCTCACGCGAACGGCATATCGGCCCAGTCGCCGCTCAAAATCAACACATCCAGGCTGCCCGCTCGAACCACGAGCTTAGGGCATCTGTGAATCACGGCGCGCCGCCCGTCGCCGCCACTGCGAAGCCCGGAGCATTCGCCGGCAGTGGCGTGGTGCGAGCCTCAAACAACGGCAGCTACAAACCGCCTGCCGGCGGGAATCGTCCCGCCGAGACGGGCAGCAACGCCCGCACGGAAGGTAACTCCACTAAATACACTCACCCTAACGACCTTCCCAACGAACACCCGACTGCTCCCAAAACTGGAAATGCAAATACGGATAAAAAGTATCAACAGCAACAGGACAAGCTATATCAACAACAACAAAAAGAACGTCAGAAACTCCAAGCCCAACAGGATAAGGAACATCAGCAGGCCCAGCAGCAGCAGGCTTGACGCAATCTGCAGCAGCCAGCAGATGGAAGAGCGTCACGCGCAGCAGACCCAGCAATTGCAGCAAAAACACACGCAACAGACGCAGCAAATGCAGCAGAGGCAGTCAGCCCCACCCGCCTCCCACGGTGGTGGAGGAGGCAAGCCGAAGCTCCTCCGTAAGCTATGCAACAGGGGCTATACGTCGAGGTTGCGTTCGGGTACCTGTGTTCGTCGCGGGCCTCTGGCTTCGGCCCTCTTCAAAACGCGCAACACGGATAGCGCATCGCCATAGCCAATCGTTCTTCGCGCGACACTTCGCCTGTGAGCGAGCAGATTCGCGAGCCGATTGCCTGCTCCGCCAGCTTCACGCGTTCTTCCACCTTGCTTAAGTCCGGTTCAAGAATCGCGGCTTCAAACAGAGCCCGCCAGGAGTTGTAGGGCATATTTCTCCTAACCCGACGACAGCAATCCGCTAGCTGGGCCCTCGGAAATTATGGGTTGCGCAGCAGCGTCCTTTGCAGTGCATGCAGACTGGAAAGCGCGTCCGCAATTTTCTCTCGCTCAGGGTCTGAGGCTGGGTCTTGGGAAAGCTGGAAAGCCGGTACCGGTGCACTCATCGGTCCTTCGACTGAAGGCAGGAGAGGGATTTATGGCACAGGTAAACGAGCCGAAACCCCGCAGCATGGCGGGAACTCCATCAAGGCGTGCTAAGAGAAGTCTGACTCAAATAGATTACACGGGCTGATCCTCGCGGTAGAAGAGGCCATGTTTCTACGCGCGCAACAACTCGATGCGAGCGAAGCCCACCGGACGGAACGGGCAGCCATCGAGCAGGCCGCCGAAGAACTCCTCCGTATCAAAACTGAAAAGCTGGGTTGGCCCGCCATCAGCTGAAAGAACTCAGACAGGCATTGGTTCAAGCGGGGATTAGCGACCGCACGTGATCGATGATCTTGGCCGAGTCGGTCTTAGACACTACCAGGTCCACAGGTGATCCGGGAGCCATTACCCGGGTCTTCACCGCATCCGCATACATCGTAAATAAAATAATCCGGATGCCCGGCAGCGCGCGTTTTATTTCCCGCGCGGCATCGTATCCGTTCATGATTGGCATGGATAGGTCCAGAATCACCAAGTCCGGCCGCCACTGCGTGGCCAGCTCGACGGCCTCCATGCCATTGCTAGCTTCAGCGCATAGATCGTAGTCCTCTTCGATTTCAAATCTCTCGCAGAGGGCTTTTCGAATCGCCGCATTGTCGTCAGCTACCAGGATCGTTTTGGGCATCACAGACTCGGGCAGCGTCCTCGAATTGCTCAAGTTCAAGCTGACCAGACTCAGCCTCACATAGCGATACACCAAACAATGTATTTCGCGACTAGATAAAGCACGGTGACTCCCTAGGCAAACGGCTGAGCGTCGCCGAAAAAATGAACGGATTCTTACTGATGAATCACGATTCGGGAAAGACGTTAAGATTTATGAGGGTTTGCGGGTCAGCACAGCGTCAACAGCTTTGGCCAGCGCCGTCACTCCGTCGGGCTTCGAGAGCACCGCGTCGACGCCAATTGCAGATGTGAGGTATTTTCCGATATTTTCGTCATACATGGTGAAGAGAACGATCGGACTTCGGGTATTGCTCTTTTCAGCACGGAAGCCACTTCCGCGCCATTCATTCCCGGCATCGCCAGGTCCAGCAGAACCAAGTCCGGCTTCAGGGCTTTGGTTTTCTCCACCGCCTCCAGCCCGTTGAACGCTTCGCCGCAATTCCACCGAACGTCCGGCGTCGCCTCCAGAAAAGCTTTCATAATTCGCCGAACCATACCGCTGTCGTCAGCGATGAGCACTTGCTTCGGCACATAAGCACCAACCTACAATCTACTCCCGCGCCGCTAATTTCCGAAATACACTGTTCCATGTAGGACACCTTGGTCTATTTGACGGTTAGGACCCGCCTTCGAGCGCCGGCACTGCCCTCCAGGACGAGCCTTCAACCCGGCATCCTTTCTTTGAGGTTGAAATTGCTTCGAATCCGATGTAGCGCCGATGCGGCTGGTCTCCGGCACGTCGCGACCGCAAGGCTGTAGGGCGCACCATTCTGTGCTGGCGTAAATGCTCGGCAGTATGCTCTTTGAAACGCAAGCCGCCGGATTCCAAACGCGAGCTCACGTGCCGCACGAACTTACCGCATGCCACCCGACGCCAGCAGGATCTCGCCCGTCATCCATGCTGAATCCGGCGAGGCCAGGAACACCGCAACCGGCGCAATGTCTTTCGGCTGTCCCATGCGGCCGAGCGGAGTTTGTGCCACCAGCTGTTTCTCAAAATCGCTTCCGATGATGCCGGAGGCGTGCGTGCCCTCCGTCTCGACGCCGCCCGGGTTGACCGAATTCACCCGGATTTTCTTCGACGCAAGCTCTCTACCCAGCACGTGAGTGATCGTGTCCACCGCCGCCTTGGTCGCTGCGTACACCGCTGAGGTCGGCGGATTTAGCCGGCTGACGACCGAGCCAACGTTGACCACGCTTCCACCTTCCGGACCAAAATGCTTCACTGCTTCTTGCGTGGTCAGCAAAAGTCCCAGAACATTCGTGTTGAATATGCGATGAAACTCCTGCTCGGTAACCGCTTCTAGTGGAGCAAACGCATAAACCCCGGCGTTGTTCACCAGCACGTGGATCGTACCGAACGCCTTCTTCACTTCCGCGAACAGGCGCTTCACATCTGGCGCCTTCGACACATCTCCCTGTATCGCAACCGCTTTGCCGCCCTTTTTCGTAATCTCAGCGACAACCTTATCCGCGCCTTCTTTGCTCGACGCGTAATTCACCACCACCGAGGCGCCTTCGGCCGCCAAACCCCTAGCAATCTCCGCGCCAATTCCTTTCGACGCGCCCGTCACCACGGCTACCTTTCCACTTAGCTTTCCCATTTTTAGATTTCTCCTGTTCCTCTGAAGTTTTCTCTCCGCTGTGTGCGTTGTGATGCCACATACTCAACATATTTCGGACATCCTACTTGATGCTTTAGCTCATCGTGGCATTAGATGACGCGCTGGTCTGTTCGATTCGGCGTAGAGACGCAGCCATTCGGTCGCTTCGTTTCATGAGGTTGTGGACTGAGCGGCCACAGCTTTTGACTTTGACTTCCGCTTCACACAAAAAAATGCGCCTCCGTCAGCCAGGAACTGACGGAGGCGCTGAACATGTAGCAGACCCCAAATTGCCGGGATCCGTCATTTGCCGAGCGGGGGACTCGGCAAAAGTCTCAGGTCCGAACACCAGGGTGAACCTGAGCTACATTAGCCGCCTGCTGCTATGGCAGTGGGAACTGCCAATCGAGCAGCGTACTGACGTTGTCATCCACGGCGGCAAAGTGGACGGTGCTGCCCTGGGTCTCGACGGCTAATCCAAACGACCCGCCGAAGTTCGATCCACCGAAATTTCCTTCACGAATCTCCGGTGGTTGTGAACTCGACGAGCTCGCTCGGTTGCGTTGGATCCGGATTAATTGAGTCGTTGTTGGCCACCACCAAATCTCCGTTGGGCGCCATTACCATGCCGAGCGGTCCGTGCAAACGCTTCATGCTTGAAAAGATCACTTTACCGCGGCCTTTGTCTGTGGTGGCAGCGCCCGCACCGGAAATCGCGAAGATGGCGTTGTCCGCGCTGGAAGCCACATACAGGACATCCAATGTTGGGTCATACACCAGTCCCGTCGGCGCGTCAACGAACGTGACTGGATCGCACTGATGCAAATAGCCGGACGCAATTTGCGTTTCGCCGTCCACGGTCACACCGGTTGAGCTGACAATCAGGTTGAATCGCACGATTGTCCCAGTCAGCCCGTTGGCCACGAAGTACGTTGCCTTGTCGCCCTGATCGTACAGTGCAGAGTCCCACGGGCCGCTAATAAACTGATCCGCGATGGCCGAGACCGCCTCTCCCATGCTGTTGATCACCAAAATCGAGCCGTTGCGCGCCTTGCCGCAGGTCCCGTCAGGCGAAGGGAAATTCCCTACCAGCACGAAACCCTTTCGCAAAATATTCAGCGCGGTGCTGAGCCCGAGCAATCCTTTGCCCTGAAAGAAAACCGTCACCGGAGTTCCGAGCGCCGCAGGCACGTCCACAATCGTGGTGCCGGTGCCCTGCAAGTTGCGCTTGTCGTTGAAATTGGATACCAGAATGTCGCCTACCGCTACGGTGCCGGTGGGAAAACCTGGCGGTACGAATGCAACGCCATATGGATTCACGTCACCATTTGGCGGCACGGTAGACACCGGATGCACTTGCGCCGGAAGAAATGGCGTAGGCAAATCACTGTCCTGCGCACGCGTGACCAGCGGCATTGTGGCCATCAGGAAAAATGCCGCCGCGAACATAATGGACGTGCTTAACAGGTTGCGGAAATCGGATCGGTGGAGTCGAAAATTAAACTGTCGCTGGGTGGATAGTTTAATACTGCTCATAAAATCTCCTTGTAGCGGAAGCCCTTCGTTGGCCCCCGAGTGGGCCGAAAATATATATCGCCGCGATGTCTCCAATGTCCGCGCCATGTCTCGGAGATGTCACGTGTTTGTAAATTCCGTCAGGGTCACGATACTTGCAACCTCCGTGGCGCCTGACGCAGCGGAGGGGTCCAACGTAGCGGCGGCCCGCCGTAGCAAGTGCAATTTTTCAGCTTCTGCTTGCCCGGCCGGTTCTGCTCAAAATGGGACATTCTCACCCCGTTCCAATCGGAGGCTGACGAGCTGCGGTAACCAAGTGATATGCTTCGACTTACAACCCGACGGGCCGGACTGCTATGCTGGACGAACATCAAGAACCTTGCGGGAAAAAAATTCAAACTGCCTAATTGCGGGACAGGCGAGCATGCTGCGCTACTGGTTTCGGTCTGCGACCGCAGTGGGGATTCGTGTCAAATAGAAGCATCGGCACTGCGCACGATTCGAAGCAACTACAAACTCCAAAACCAAGATGCCGGCCTGAGCCCGCGCCGCCCGCGCGATGGCGCGTCTCTCGGCCCAGCACAAGTGTTTGGCGACACGGAAGGAATTGCGGACGGATATCTGAGGCAGACACGGTGTTTTGTCTGGATGACTTTTTGCATGCGCTTCAGCAGGTGCGGCATGCCGCCTTTGCAGGCAAGCTGCGCCCCTGCGATAGAAATCGAGGCTAAATGGGGCTCCCAGCCGGAATTTCGACCTTTCAATTCTGATGCGGCGTCAACCTATCTCGCGGAAGAACATTCATCGGAGATAACAACGTTATCGGTTTGCGACCGGACGTTTAGTCGTGAAGAGCTGATAACTCGTCTTCACCAGCTCACTAACTTCCTTCCAATCGATCGCGCCGCGATCCAGACGCAGAGCGACCCAACCTCTCGGCCCAATATACGCAGGCGAGTAAAATCGCGCGGGCTGCGCGGAGATCAGCGCAGTGTTATCACCGGGGAGCACTTTGGCGCAGACCGAAACGATTCCGTCACCGTGATGATCGTTCAAGAAGTAGGTGAACGTTTTCTTACGGACGCGGAAACCAGCATGATCCCCCATGACCTCGCGCGAGGCATCGGGCAGCGCGAGGCAAATTTTAGTCAGTCGCGCGAGCCGTGCATCTTCAGACGATTTCTTCATCCTAACTTCCTAACAAAGCCGCCGTTGTAGCGGCGCCCTCCAGGTCGGCAGCTTGTCGCAGTTTTAAGAAATCGAAACGCGCCCGCCAGAACGCCCTCCACGGCGGCTGAAACTCAGGCCTGACGATTATGAGAAGCGTTCGCAGCCCCCTTTGCTACCCCCGACGTCAACAGCGCGCGAGCGAATCAAGCGCCGGCCGAAGCTGCTTGCGCGCGCTCTTCCTGCTTCACGTAAACTTTGCTCGCGAGCTCCACCACTTGCTTCAGGTGCCACCACTCGCGCTCACTCATCTGCGCTCCGTCACTGCTGGAATAATAAATGGACGCATAACTATTCGCGGACAGCGGTACGCGAATCACCAAACTGCTCTTCTGCTCCGATTGGTTTTCTGCCACGGCGATCCTCCCCAAGTCTCAGATCCTAAGTAGAAATACGTGCAACGGCGCTCATTCTCTCTCGTTTGCCATCCCGCAGCAAGCCTTACAAGCGTAGTCCGCCCGCTTCTCTTCCCGCCTCGTGGAAGAGGCTAAGCTTGCGCTCCGTGTTTGATTGCGCTGATTTGCAAATCAACGCTTAACGATGTGCTGACAGATAGCCACCGTCAAACCTCTCAGCCTGGTGTGGCCGAACAGCGCGGTGTGGTGGCCGTTTTTTGTAGCTTGGACATTTTGCGTTTCCAGCCAAGGCGGCAAGCGGCGATGGACTCGGCGTCGATTGCGAACGTGATGTCGACCAGTCCGGCTAGCGGATGGCCGTTAATATCCTGCGCCGTGCCGGTGAACCTCATCAATGGCGGCACTCCCGCTTGCGAGGCCTGGCTTGCGGTCCCGGCGCGATCTGCTGCGCAAACGCCGGAGCCCGCTCAATAGACAGAAGGTGATCAGTGTCATCAGACATGCCAGAACCGAGATTTGGCTCGACGTTTTTCATTTCCAATTCCTCTGTCCTTGATTTCGAACGTGAATAGACCACTAAAAACCTTAGGTTCGGCCTAAATATGCAACCAAAGTATATTGCCGTAGCTTCGTCTGGTATCAGCAGTCCTATTACGGACTGTGAATGCGCTCTAGCAATTCGAGAGTCGGCGGAGTCGGGCACGCTTTAGGTTGGCTGAATCGTTTTAATTTTTGCCTGAGATGGCGACTGTTTGCGGGGTCTTTCCGTCGCTTTCATAGACGTTTAGGGTGGCGTTGTACGATGTTCCGCTCCCCGCGGGCGGGGTGAACTGCACCGAGATTGTGCAGGTCTGGCCTTTCGACAGCATTACTAGCCCTTTCGCGCAGGAGCTGTAAGCGGGCGAACCGGCGGAGTAAGCAACTACGCCGAAGGCGTCGTCGCCAGAATTGGCTATCGTCGCTGAGCCAATGCCGACCGGCATGGCGCCTTCATTCGTGACCGTCACCGACAGGATTTTTGTGGCGGGATTGGCCACCGTGCCGAACGCCAGCGATCCGCTTATTGTCATTCCCGCGCCTCTGCCTTTCAACTCGGCCGTCTGCGTCCCGCCGTTGTCGGTGACGCTCAATGTGCCGGTTTCCGCGTCTCGCTCCGACGGCGTAAAGACGACGTAGTAAGCGCAACTCGCGCCCGGTTCCAACGAGTCTGAGCAGGTGCTCGACGGAAGTACCTGGAAGTCAGCCGCATTGGTGCCGCCGACTCCCACGGTCATGCCAGTAATTTTCGATGTAGAGTGATTCGTCAGCGTGATCGTTTTCTTTGAACTCGTTGCGCCGTTTACTTCGGTGTCAAAAGTAGTGGCGCCGGGCACAAGCGACGCTGGTGACGTGCCAGTCCCAGAAAGAATAACGAACTGCGGAGTCGATTCATCGGAGTTTATAATTGTCAGCAGCGCCTTGCGCTCGCCGATTATCGTCGGCTTGAATTTGACTTGAATGGCGCACGTTCCGCCGGCAGCGATGAGGTTAGCGCAGGGCGAGCTCGGTAGGGGAAACTCGCCGTTGTTCGTCGCGACCACACCCATCTTCAGTGGCGTCGTGCCTGTATTCGTCAGTGTGACAGTCCTCGCATCGCTGGTGTTGCCTACCATGGTCTGCGGAAACGTTTCAGACGTAGGATCAATGTGCACACCCGCCTCCGGAGAATTCGTTTTGTCCACATCCGGCTTTCGTACGTTTTGCTGCTGGTCGTTCGCGGTGGCTTCGGCGGCTTGAGTATTTGTTTCATTCGGCCGCACGCCCGGAGTTTTTTGGCTTGGTCGACTCTGCTGCGCTGCCGCGCTGCTAGAAAGCGCGAGTATCAACAGAATACCTAGAGCAACCTTGCCACATAGACGCATCGTCGTTTTCTCGTACCAGCGGGCCCTAGCCCGGCATTTTGCCTTTCATACAAGGCAGTCGTTTTCGAGCTATTTGATAGCGAACCGGAGATGCCGGACTGAAGTCCGGCTCTAGGAATGTCGTTCAGAATCATCGTCGCCATATTGCGGGGAAGATTTGCACGATTGAAGAAATCGCGGCGCGAGCGCTCTAACATCCGGGGCGAGCGCCCGCGCTGCAGAGTAACAGACCCTTCGTGCTTACTGGCGCTCAGGGTGAAATTCCAGGAGGAATTTCACTTTTCGAAGACTCTCTCCACTTGTCCGACTTTCTTTTGGACTTTCCCGGCCGCCTTCTCGGCGGTACCTTCGTCTTCCAGGTTGGGGTTGTCGGTGGCGCGTCCGACCTTCTCCTTCACCTTGCCCTTTACTTCGTGGAACTTTCCCTCTGCTTGGTCCTCGCTGCTCTGCTTCATGATTGCCTCCTTTGCCGATTTATGTTGCGAACAAAAACATGACTCCGAGCCCAGCCTGTCTGCGAGCCGCAGCGGGAGATTGCGCCCGTACAATGTCCGCTGTGCGAATCGCTTGCACGCATGTGGCGCCCCTACGCTCGTGGCGCGTGATGGCTAAATCAAATGTGAACAGCGCCCAGCAGGTACAGAACGAGCAGGATCAGCAGCACGGTGCCCAGAATTCCCAGCCCGCCGCCTGCACCCCAGCGCGAGTAGCCGTAGTAGCCGCCGCCTCCACCAAACAACAAGACCAAAATGATGATGAGTAGTAGCATCGTAAATCTCCTTGTGATGTGTTACAGAGTCGTGCGAGCCACTTGTGCAACCTGTTCTACAGCTGTATAGCCTCCAACCCGGGCTAGGCTAGCAACAACGAACCACCGAAAATGTTCAAAATCGCACTACTTCCAATTTCGATAGTTATTCGACTTCTTCCCGCGTTGACAACGCTGGCTGCTTTACGTCGTCACGTGAGGACCAGTAGCAGCACTGCTGAAGCGCGAGCCACGCAGCGTCGAACAGGAGTTGCCGGAAGAAGCTGGCAAAATTCGTCCTGGCCTTGTCTCCCACCGCATCCATACTGCTCCTCTCCGTACTGCCAATTAGAGTCCCCAGAGCCCCCAAGGTTACCCGCGACGCCTCGTCGAATCCTGTATAACCGCCCCTTTTTTACCTGAGCCGTTCCGTTGGGCATAAGATTTGACGCGCCTTATATTTGGTTCCACGCTCTTTTGAGATATATAGAAGGCACTTACAGATTTCGGAGGACGAAAATGCCAAATCCTTTTGTACACGTTGAGTTGCATACCACTGACATCGATAAGGCCAAGAAATTCTACGGGCAGGTATTCAACTGGCAACTCGAGGACGCTCCCATTCCCGGCGGAACGTACACGCTGATTAAACCCGGCGAAGGGACCGGCGGCGGCATGATGGCGCAGCGCGTTCCAGGGGCTCCGTCCTCGTGGATGGCCTACGTCCTGGTGGACGATATCGTGGCCTCAACCCAAAAAGCAAAATCCCTGGGGGCCAACATCGTGATGGAGGTGAAGGAACTCCCGGGCATCGGATGGATGGGCATTTTTACCGATCCAACCGGCGCCACCCTCGCGCTGTGGAAGCCGACTATGCCGGCGAAGTAGCCAGTCATAAGCGTCGTCGCTCTCAGTGCTCCGTCATGGATTACGAAAACCAGCGCGAGCAGAGCCTTCGCTCGAAAGCGATTCAGCACGAACTCGCGAAAAGCATCGATCGCTCTGCCTCATCAGGGGGCTAGTCTAAGCGCCCTCTTTCCAGTAGTCGGACTGGCTTCCTCCGCTTTTTGGGCGATAAGCGCGTAGCCTCTTGCACTTGCGTCGTTCGCCAGAGCGTCCAGGTTCTTGCGGCCCTCCGCAGCAACGCCGGATTTCAGTTCGATTTCACCGGAAGCCAGACGCGCCTCTAACTCGTACCGAACTAGCCCCTTCTTTCTTGCGTTCGCGATTACCTCTGCAAGAATTTTGTTTGCGTCAGCAGCCTTACCCGACCCAGCCAGAACCTGCGCCTCCGCGATTGCGAACCCCATTCCAACAAGGCGATTTTGTGTCCTTGCCGAGAGCGATCTGGCTGACTCGATCTCTCGCCGTGCATCACTCGGTTTTCCCGCGGCCAACAGAGCGCGAGCCGCGAGCGCGTGCCCGGAAATTTCATCATCGTTTAAGTTTGCGGCGCGAAACACTTTCAGCGCATCCTGAATCATCGGCTGGCACTCGGCAGCACGGCCTTCCTCGATGTCCAGTTCCGCCATCGCCAGGCTGATCTCCGCTGACTCCTGCTGATAGGCGATCTCCTTATCGATCGCCAGGGCTTGTTCGTACGCCTTGCGCGCCTCACTCGGCTTTCCCTGCTGCATCAGAACCAGTCCCATTCCGCCGAGCGCGGCCGGGAGCAACGGTTTTGAATCCGTCTCCCGAGCAACTGCCTGCGTCTGCTCGAAGCGCTGCTTCGCGCCGGGCAGGTCTCCGCTGTCCAGCAGAACTTTTCCCAGACCGTTGAGTTGATATACGGTCGCTTCTTTTTCGCCGATGTCCTGATGTATTCGCAGCGATTCGCTGAAAGCCTTCTTCGCCGCCGCCACATCGCCCTGTTGCGCGAGCAGCTCGCCAAGGTTGCTCAACGATCCGGCTTCACCGCTCTTGTCTCCGATGTCTTGCCGAAGTTTGAGCGACTCGCGAAAAAGTTTTGTCGCCCCTGCAAGATTTCCTTGCAACGTGTAATAAGTCGCCACGTTGTTAGCGGTGTTGGCGATATCGTGCTTGTCGCCTGTTTCGCGCAGTAGTGCCAGGGCTTGCTCGGAAAGCCTCTTTCCGCCTTCCACGTCTCCCGCGTCGGAAATCACGCTTCCGATATTGTCCAGCGTCTTAGCCGCCCCCGCCGTATTCCCGATCTCGCGATAAATTGCCAAAGCTCCTTCGTATTTTGCTTTCGCGCCTTGCACATCACCCTGGTCCGCCAACACATTCGCGGAACTGTTGAGAGCAGCGGCAACTCCATTGCGATCTCCGGCTGCGGCAAAGATCTTCCCGGCCTCGTCCAGAGCAGCGAGAGCATCTTTAGGTTTTCCTAACTTGCGAAGAGCCACGCCTTGCCAAACGCGCGCTCGCCCCACTAGCAGTCGCGCTCCGGCTGCTTGGCCTTTGTCAGCCGCTCGCTCTGCGGCTTTCAGTGAATGTGAAAAATCGGCTAACGACTGCGCTGCGGATGCCTCCGCGACGTCAATTCTGGGATCGTCACCCTGAGGCGGGGGCATTTTGCGGAGCCGGTCCACCGTATCGAGCGCCGCTTTTCCATTTCCTCCGCGGACCTGGGACTGCGTTAGCAATAATCCGTAGTCCAAGTTGTCGGGAAAGAAGTCGAATAGCGTTTTGTAAATCTCGGTGGCCTTGTCCCACTCGCGCGTACTGTCGCGATAGAGCCCTTCGGCCGAGAGGTGGTCTTGCCGCGACAGGTTTGCGGATAAATCAAACGCGCGTTTTGCTTCCGCAGCCGATTTCTCGTCGTAGCCTAGACCGGACCATGCGGCGGACAGATATGCGTGGGCCAACGCGTGGTCGGGGTCGGCCTGCACCGCCTTCTGCAACAAATCGCGCGCGGCGAAATTGTCGAACACCCGCAGTTTCGCCACGCCTTCTGCATAGAACTTGGCGGCCTGGGGATTCGAAGGCAGCGAGGCTTTCACCGCCGCCGCCTCGGCGCTCGACACTTCTCCGGCACCCAATTTTTCCCGCAAATCCAGCCCCGCGCTGCTCACCAACTCGTCGAGTTGCGCCTCGCTTCCCTTCTTCGATACCACCGCCAATGTTTCTCCGTCCGCGGTACTCTGCAAACGCAAGTCTACGCGGATCTGTCCTTTCTCGAGGGGAACATAGGATCCCAGCACGACGTCGTCGGTACCCAGGTTGTTCCGGATTTTTCCCAGTGTTTCTTTTCCATACGTGTCGGCATCGGGCAACGACAAATCGACTTTCATTCGCGCGACGTTCTCGCCCGGCACCGTCCGCAATTGCTCACCGGCCGCAAGTTCGGTGGTCATCATTTCTGCAAGCGCGGTGGAAAGCCAGGCCTCCTCTGGACGCCCGGACACATTTTTGAAACCCAGCACCGCTACCGACGGTCGAACCTTCATTGAGCCAAGAACGCTGGCAACCGTCTCTGATTCCCGCGTCGCAGGATGGAATATTCGTTTGCGCAGGTTTTTTACATCCAATCCGATGAACAATCCCGTCGCTAGGATTGCCGCGATTGCGCTCGCGCCGAGAACCTTGACACCCATGCTGCGTCCGCCGATCGTTATCGCGCCGGATCCGTCGGGAGGCGTGTTTTCCTGCATCGTGACGCTCGAATGAAGAATAGCGCCCGAACTTGCCATCAAGCTTTCCAATACCGCTTGGAATTCCTTGGCCGATTGGTAGCGTTGCGAGGGCACCTTCTCCAGCGCCTTCATGATTGCGCGTTCAAATCCTGACGTGATCAGCAGATTCAGCGCGCGCGGAGGCGCCGGAGCCTCGTGAAGGATCGCGCCGATCAGTTGCGCGCCTTGCGTTTGCGGAAAGGGCCGGCTTCCCGTTGCCATTTCGTAAAGGACTGCACCGGCCGCGTAAATATCGCTACGAGCATCAGCGGGCTCGCCCCGCAATTGCTCCGGAGCCATGTACGGCACGGTGCCTGAGATCACTCCAGTGTCCGCGGTGATGCTGCGGGTTACGTCGAGCGGGTCTTCCGAATGAGCTAATTTCGCGATACCAAAATCCAGGATCTTTACCCGGCCGTCCGGCTTGACGAAAATATTGGGCGGCTTCAGATCCCTGTGAATCACGCCTCGTTCGTGCGCCGCGGAAAGCCCCTCTAGAAATTGCGCGCCCAGACGCAGAGCTTCTTTTTCCTCGAATGGCCGTTCCTTCAAAACTGCGTCGAGCGGCTTTCCCGGAATCAACTCCATAACCAGGAAATCGATTCCGTCCTGCTGACCAAATTCGTGGATTGTCTCTATATAAGGGTGGTTCAGCTTCGCCAACACCAGCGCTTCTTTGCGAAACTGCTTGCGGACCCCCGCATCCGCCAAAACATCTGGCGGCAGAATTTTTATCGCCACATCGCGATCGAGCTGCTGGTCGTGGGCCCGGTAAACCTCTCCCATGCCTCCGGCGCCAATTTTCTCGACGATCCGGTAATGTCGAAGCGTTTTGCCCAGCATGAAGGAAGAGCCGCGTCTCCGTCTGGGAATCTTAGGTGCCGCCAAATCACAAGTCAACGCAACAACTCGGATTTTTCAGCGCAACGCCGCAGGGTGCGACACGCACCCCACCCGCGCTCGCAGTTCTGCCTATGTTGGATTAGGACCCTGCGGACTGGCCAGCCATGCAGAAGCTGGCCAAGGCTTCAGCTTCTTCCTCAAAGGTGGGAATGCAATTTAACAGGCGCATCACGACAAGCACTTCTCGCACTCTCTCGCTCGGACGCAGCAGCTTCAGGCTCCCGCCTTCACGGACGAGAGATACATAAGACCCTGCAATAGTCGCGATGCCCGAACTATCCATCATGGTGAGGCCCGCCAGATTCACCAGCAGCTTACGCGCACCGGTAGCGATCAACTCCCGCAGCCGGCGATTTAGCAGGTCGGTGTTCGCGCCAATCGTCGCGCGTCCCCGAAGATCCAGAATGGTGACATTGCCAGCTTGCCGAATTGAAATTTCAAGAGGCATTAAGACGCCCACTCTCTTCGATGCCGGACGATCCCACGACGGTTCGTATTTCGATAGCGAATGGCTGGCAGCCAAAGGTAATAAAAAAGCGTAAAGCTGCAGCGCCCGAAGCGTGTGTTCGAAACTCGTGGGTTGTGGAGCTGGAAACATTTTTGCTACCGCGAAATAAATTATGCTGGACAGCAAACGCGCATCCCTCCAACCGATTGCGCCGGTCGCAGGCCTTTTCGTAAAAGTCCGCGGCGTACGAAACTCCAAACCATCGGTTCGGCGGAATGATTCCAATAATTAGCGCAATCGCAATCGCGCCGATCATCATGGACGCCACAAAGAACGGCTGCTCGGTCCTCTTCCTTCCCTGCCCTTCTACGCTGGCCACTTGCGCGGGAAGCGCGTGAAACGCCCGAACAGGCATTCACAGCTATCCTCCATCAAGCGACCCCGGAACGCCCGCAGGTGCGTCCAATCGACGCGAACACGTCGAAGAAAATGGAATCCAGGAATGCCAGCCTCCCGGCAAGACAGCCGGAAAACCCTGCTGGATTACAGAATGGGGAGTTGGCGGCGCGAATCGTATCTGCCCTGTCGTTGATGAAGACAAGGTGAAGCTCGTTCGCGAGATTCGCGATTATTACGACGAGCTCGCCCGACCGGGACGCATAAAGGCCCTGGTCCCCTACGTCTGGCACGGCGACTGGCACGCTCGTGAGGAAAATCCGGCGAGCGCCTTCCGCTGTGGTTCCCTGACCGAGAGCAGACGCCTCGCTATCGCACCGATGTAAACGAACCCAGCGGTTTTGTTCGAGCTTCATAACAGGCTTGTCCGTGCTGGCGCGTCCTTGCGAGCAATCTCTTTGGGATATGTTGAACCGATACTGCGCTCCACCGGAAGTCAGGATTGCCTGATTGACACCTCTCCGCCACGTTCCTATACTCCAGCACATCACGGATTGCCTGTCCTGGAGGAGTTCAATGTTAAAACTGTCGCTGGCTTTCTTTCTGATTCTCTCCTTTGCAGCCGTTGCCTTCGCGCAAGACGACGGAAAAGTTCATCAACCCAGACTCACTCCGCAAACCAGCGGAACGAAGGAGCTTCTGATTGCAGTAAGCCCGGTGAACGACCAGGTAGTTTGGGCCGCGGGAGCTGGCGGCACTTTTACCGTGACTATGGATGGTGGAAACACCTGGAAGGCCGGCGTCGTGTACGGAGCCCCGGGCGAAGGCTTGCAATTCCGCGATGTGCAGGGCGTCAGCGACAAAATTGCATATCTGATGTCCATTGGGAACTTCCCGCGAAATTTCCGCGTCTACAAAACCATCGACGGTGGTGCGACCTGGAAGATCGAGTTCCAGAATGAGATGGTGGGCGCGTTCTACGATTGCTTCGCCTTCTGGACTCCCGACCGCGGCGTCACACACAGCGATTCTGTCAACGGAGTATTTCCCGACATTCGCAGCACCGATGGACTCACCTGGCAATCCATCTCCGCCAACATGCCCCCGGCGCTGTCGGGTGAAGCCTCGTTTTCGGCAAGTGGAACCTGCATCACCACAGAAGGAAAAAATAACGCATGGGTTGCCACCGGCGGATCAACAATTGCGCGCATCCTAGCCACTAAAGACGGCGGCAACACCTGGAACGCTTACGACACTCCCTTTTTCAGCTCCCCCAGTGCGGGCGGAATCTCCGTTGATTTCCGTGACGCCAGGCATGGCATCCTCGGCGGCGGCGACCTGTCCAACAACAGCTCCGCTCAGGTAGCAACTTCCGATGATGGCGGCCAAACCTGGAATCTTACGAACACGCCTCCGGTATCGGGAGCGATCTTCTGCCTTGCCTATGTAAACGGCAACGGCCATAACGGCTATGCCATTCATTACGGCGAAGCGGGCAGCGAGGATTCGGAAAAGGATCACCAATACGAACGTACCGTTGTGATCACCTCCGAGGCATTGCCCACTTACAGCTCCGGCACCGGCGCGTGGACGCCAGACGAAGGCCATACATGGTATGTGCTGCCCAATGTGAGCGGCTACTGGGCCGTCGCTTTCGCGAATCCGCACGCCGGATGGTTCGTCGGCAACAACGGCCAAATCCTAAAAATCAGCTTCTAAAATGGTTGATCGCAGATCGCGCGCGACGCCGAGCTTTTTAGCGCGCAGCAGATGTCGCGCGCGTTTTTATTAAGAGTCAACAGGAGTGGCTAGAGCCGACCGCCTTGGTGACGGTCATCCTCCCCAAATTGTTTTTGGATGGCGCAATTATTGCGATTATCTGGGGAACAATCGCCCGATTTGCCGGGCATAATGCGGCCGGCGCGGCGACCTGGGCGCAGGATCGGCTTATTTAACTGTAGTGTTCCGGGGCTTGTCTCCGTCGTTTTGCCCAAGCGCTAGGCTATCCGGATATCTGGGAAAAAGATGCGCGTGAAGCATCAAAGTTCCCTGATGTCACGATCGGCGTTTTCGGCGCGGTCTAAACTTTCCGTTTCGAAGCCGCGAGTCGCGCCGCATGGTACCCGCACATTCCGTGCACTCCGCCCCCCGGAGGTGTGGATGACGAGCACAGATAAATGTCTTTCGCCGACGTTGCATAGTGCCGCCAAGTCGGACGGGAGAAAAACTGGCGAATATCCATCGCGCCACCGGAAATGTCTCCGCCGATCAGGTTAGCGTCCATGCTCTCGAGTCCCGCCGGAGAAAGAACCCGTCGCGCCAGAACACAATCGCGAAAACCCGGAGCGAATCGCTCAATTTGCGATTCAAGCTTCTCCAACATGTTGAATTCTGAACCATTCTCCACATGGCAATAGGCCCAGGCAATGTGCTTCCCTGCCGGAGCACGCCCGGGATCGAACAGAGTCGGCTGCACGAGAATCACGAACGGCCGAGCCGAATGTCCATGCTGCATGGCCGCTTCGGAAGCGGCAATTTCCTTCGCGCTTCCACCAAGATGCACAGTCGCCGCGCGAGAACATTCCGTTGCCTTCCACGGAATGGGACTGCTCAAAGCGTAATCCACTTTGAAAGCCGCGGGGCCATAGCGGTACTTTGCTAATCGAGCTTTGTACCTCGCAGACAAACGATCACCCGCCATTCGAACGAACTGGCGAGGAGTCACATCACACATAGTGACGTCATATTTTTCGAGAGACGCAAGACTGTCAACGCGCGCCGACGTTTTCATCTGGCCACCAAGCTCCGCAAGATAGCCGCATAACGCATCGGTGAGAGATTGCGCACCGCCGCGAGCAATTGGCCAGCCCACTGCGTGCGCCGAGGCTCCAAGCAATATTCCAAACGCCGCGCTCAGTGGCTGATCGAGACTCAGAAAGGAGTGCGCCGCCATGCCGGCGAAAAGCGCCTTGGTGCGCTCGAGCCGAAAGAAGACGCCTGCAATCGCTTTCGCGGAAGGAAGCGCAAGGAGGCCGAAGCGCGCCATCAACAGCGGATTTTGCGAAAGCACACGGCCCGGCCCCAGAACTAGAGCTGCCAACTCGGACCAGCGCTCGACGAACGGCTGCATAATCCTGCGCCAGGCGCTGCCATCCTCTCCGAGCGCGGATTCAGCGGTGCGCAGATCGCGCTCCAGCGTGATTGCGGTGCCGTCGTCAAAAGGATGCGCCAGCGGACAGGGCGAGTGAATCCATTCGAGCCCGTGCCTCGAAAGCGGAAGGTGCGAAAAAAATGGCGATCCGGCCGCGAACGGATACACCGCCGACCCAAAATCATGGCGAAAACCCGGCAAGGTGAGCTCAAGCGTCCTCGCCGCTCCTCCGGGCTGAGCTTCCGCTTCTGAAACCGAAACTTTCCATCCCATTTGCGCCAGGACAATCGCCGCCGCAAGCCCATTGGGACCAGCTCCGATCACGCAAGCTGCGCGCCTCATTGGGGGTTTTCGCTGCCGTAGGGGCTCATGGCCGTCTAGCGATTGTAGGGGAAATCGTAGATCCCGGGGGCAGATGGATATCGCACGTCCCCGCTCCGCGTTGAGCTTCGTCTCAATCGTCGGCTTCAATTGGTTCGCGTTGATGAAGGGTGCCAAGCATAGGACTATCAACAGAAGCACAGCAACCATAGCTCCCGCAAGGAAGAGAGGTTTTTTGATTTTCATTTTCTTGGTAGGCCTGTTCGAAAGAGCGGATCGAGGAGAGCGCCCTGCAGAATCATGCGGGCGTCATATTCCCGTCTTGCTTGACTCGACAGGGCGCGCGCGACCCGTGGACAGAAGGTGTTTAATTTAGTTGCGAGCGAGATTCTGCTTAGAGATTGTGGCTCGCGCTGTCGTTAGCGTAAAGGTCAGTGATTCTTTCGACAGGCTGGATACGAGCGACCCGACCATCCAGCCAAGTCCCGCAGGTATGTCGCGGCTTAGGGAAATTGCCTGGCATTCCAGATAGGTGCCGCCGTCTTTTTCTTCAAAGCGCCAGAACGTATTCACCTTCCAGACGAATCCTTTGTCGTGTCCTTCGGGTTCCAGACGCTCGTCGGAGCGCCCTGCATTGTCCACTTCCTGCACACGCGTGGAATGCGAGCGGCTCCAGGCGCGAGTATTGTCCACCACGTGATAGTGTACCTGCTGATCGGTATCGATCACCGTAGCAATGATTTTCTTTTTGTAGAACCGCTCCTGTACGAAATCGTCGTCTCCCACATGCCTGAGAATTTTTGACCTGAGGATGTCCTGCTTGAAGTACTCCGCGTTGCGGTTGTAATCCTGCATGAATGCCAGAGTCTGCGCGAGCGTTGCTCCGGGCACGAAAACAGTTCCAATCCAGTGATGGATGAGCGCGCCAGGCGACGGAATCGGTCTGCCGTTGTCGAGAGTTTCTAGACGTTCGATGACGATTGTACCATTGCGAAGTTCCCGCTCCGCCCCGCCTCGACGCGCTTCCGGCAACTGCTCCACCCAGAGGTATGCACTGCCCTCCGCCAGCTCGGCGTCCACCTGTGTCCGAGTCAGGGCGATGTAGCGCTCGTAATTCTCTGCGGTTTGTGTCTGGAGATCTGCGGCATCGAGAGAGGGAGCTAAAAGTACAATCCCGGCAATAAAAACCGCCACAGCTCGTCGAACTTGAGTACCCGATTTACCCGCCAACTGGCCCGTGTCCCTTCCGCTCGCCGGAGCAATGCACGTTCGATCCTCAGCTATATTATCAGAAGCGCGTAAGCCGCCACGAATTTCTCGCCACCTAACGATAGCGTGGATCAGCAGAATACATCCAGAACGGCATCGCGCGATGGGGTCCATGCCCACAAACTGCGTGCATCGCCTAACTGGAAAGTAATCAATCAGGACTGCAACTGCTTGGCTGGAAAAAGAAGATGTATGACCAGGGCCCAAATCAGCAAGACGATGAACGCCAGTATACTGCCTTCCGGCCCCACCGTACCGCCCGTCAACCACGTGGGTCCGTGAAAAGTTGCATTGAGCCAGTGTTCCTTCGCCAGCATGCCGCTATCGGGAACGCCATACAAATACGTTTCGCCCCAATCCCACGAAGCGTGCATCCCGATTGCAAACCAGATGTTCCCGGTGCGACGCAACGAAAGCGCCGCCACCAGCCCGAAAGCGCCCGCCATTACTGCTCCCCATATCGCTTCGCCTGAATTCCCCAGGTGAATCGCGCCAAACACAAATGAAAGCACCAGCGCCGCCGGCCAGAAACCGATCCCCGATCCCAACGTTGCTTGCATGTATCCCCGGAAGGAAAACTCTTCGAAAAAACCGACCATGACAAAACCAATTGCATAGAGCGCTCCATACTTCACCGCTTCCATGCCAGTGATCGCCAGTCCTTGAATCGAGAATCCATGCAACACAGCAATCAGCGCCATCAGCAGCGTCAACATGCCTATGCCAAGCGGAACACCCTGCCAAAAACGCTTTCCAAGAGCTTCGCTGAGGGGCAGAGCGTAGTCCGCAAAGGTTTTCCTCTCGATCCGCGTCATGATCAGCGCGGGAATGATCAACATCACGCAATTTAGGCCTTCGGCCAGCATCAACAATGTTGGAGTGAACGTGTCTTTGGGCTGGGCTTTCTCCCATGCCTCAAGGGCCGGAACATGGTGAACTGTGAAATTAAGCGCAGCCCCCAGTCCCACAAAAATTAAGAGGAATATCAGCAGTCGCCAGCCGGCACGTAGGCCATCTGCCTGAAAGAAAATATTCGCTGCCTCGGACCGCGTCGGTGGCGTCGTATTCGGATCTGTGCCGAGCAAGGTCGAATCGGCCGCATCTGACTCAATTGTCATAGTCGTCTCCCACGATCTGTCTACTTATACGGCCAGTCATCGCAATAAGTTCCACCCGACAGGACAGTTATCCAGGCTTATCACGAGGTAGCCGTGGTAGAACCGCGGTTGAGCGAAAAAGCTTTTTGGTTTGTTTACCGGGATCCGTATCTTGGACGCGTGGCGCCGAAAAATGTCGCCGCTCGGATCATCAAAATCGGGAGACGGTCCAAAACAATGGAAGGATTCCTCGGTCGAAATCAAGCTCATGTTTGCATACCTCGGTTTGCATGGGGGTTTTATTTGTTACCGGCGGCGCGTTTTCCTCACGGCAAGAAATCATCTTTGCAGTTGTGCTTCTCTCCGTATTCCTATCCCTTTCTGTACGGCACCGACGTTCAGCGGGTTGGCACTGGCAAGGCGTTCAGATCGAGGAGGCACCAAGCACCATGTCTAACGAATCCAGAAAAAGTTTCTCGAACAGTTGATTTAGGTTTGCGCGAAGCGACCACGGGGCTACTTCACCGCTCGTCCTTTGTTGAGGAAGAAAAGGTAAAGCCGTAATATCTTGAAGCCTCGACACTTATATCACTTCGAGTCAGCCTACACCTTGAGTTCCGAGGGTCCCCGCGGTACACTCCATTTCCCAGCTTCTACCATGCCCGACGCGATTTCCCATGAAGGTGGGCTTCGTTTCGACGCCTACCACGTTGATCTTCGCACCGGCGAGCTTCGCAAGCACGGCCGCAAGATCCGTCTCGCTGGCCGCCCCTTCCAGGTTCTCGCCTTGCTGCTCGAACACGCCGGCGAACTCCTCACTCGCAAAGAATTGCAGGAAAGACTTTGGGCTGCCGATACCTTTGTTGATTTCGAGCATGGAGTGAATGCGGCGATTCAGTCGCTCCGGCGCGCCCTTTGCGATTCGCACAAGAGACCACGCTTCATCGAAACTCTTCCACGCCGCGGTTACCGTTTCATCGCTGTCGTGGAAAAAGTCGAATCAAACGCCACAGCACCGCTTGCGTCTTCCCTACTACGCAAGCAAACACCCGGTGCCCCGCCTCGCCCTGAATGGATCGGACAGGTTGCCACCATCTACGACCAAGCAGGCCGCAACTACGTGCTGCTCCCCATCACCGAGGAAATTCTTGATGAAATGGATAATTGCCAAACGGCCAAGGACGATCTCGGAATTTCTCTTCTGGTTGCCGCCGAAAAACTTCTGCTGGTCAACTGCGGAACCAGAGTGCAAGTGCTCGACGCAACCGACCCGGCCCTGGGCTGCACCGTCCGCATCCTGGGAGGTCAGTTCGTCGGCGAAAAAGCCTTCGCCCCCCGCGCCTATCTTTCAGGCCTTTCCTAGCGGCTGCCAAATGTAGGTTCGCGAACCGATAACCGCTTTACCGTCTGTGACGATCGTGAGCTTGGCCTTTTTGGTGGGACATCCTCTTAGGCAAGGCCGCACTCGCCCCGCCCGTGCAGCTGGCCTGGATAGTCGGCACGTTGAAGAAGGAATTGAAGCCCTAAACCGTAGTCGCCCGATGGGTTACATTTCTCTTGAAGTGAACGCTTGACGGGGTCAATTTGAATTCGCTCACGACCAAACTGTTACAACCGGCGGAGGCGGACTTGATCGCCTCCTCTGCCAAGCTTGTCGCATCAATATTCGGGAGCTAAACTTTCGCGCACGAAAGAATGGTGGAAGGAGAAATCTGAGATGAAGTTCAGAAAACTGGGCCATACCGGACTCATCGTCAGCGAGCTGGCGCTTGGCACCATGCAGTTCGGCACCAAGATGAATATGGGCAACCTCGGCCAAGAGGATACCACGCGAATGGTGAAGCTGGCCTTGGATCGCGGAATCAACTTCATCGATACCGCGGACGTGTACAGCCTTGGAGAGAGCGAAACTCTTGTCGGTAACGCCTTAAAAGGCGTGAGGAAAGAAATCGTCTTGGCAACCAAAGTCCGCCTGCCCATGAGCGAAAATCTCAATCGAAGCGGCGCGACTCGCGTCAACATCATGCGCGAAGTAGAAGACAGTCTTCGCCGCCTGCAGACCGATTACATCGACCTTTACCAGATACATGGATGGGACAGCAACACGCCGCTCGAGGAAACCGTTCGCACGCTCAACGATCTGGTGCGCCATGGAAAGGTCCGCTATATCGGGCTCTCCAATTTTATGTCGTGGCAAGCTGCAACCGCGGTGATGTTGCAGGAGCATCTGGGGCTGGAAAAATTCGTCACTGCGCAGATGTACTACAGCCTGGTTGGCCGCGGCCTCGAATACGAATTTCAATCCTTCGCCGAGTACTACAACATCGGCATCCTGGTTTGGAGCCCGCTAGCCGGCGGCTTCCTCTCGGGCAAGTACACTCTCGCGAATCCCGCTCCTGCCGGAACACGATACGCGGATGCAGGTGCGTTCGTGCCCTTCGACAAAGAGATGGGCTACCGCGTGGTGGAGGTCCTAAAGCAAATGGCCGCTCGGCATAACGCAAGCCCCGCACGCGTGGCGCTCGCGTGGGTGTTGGGACACCCAGCGATTAGCAGTGTGATCGTCGCCGCCCGAAAAGCGGAGCAACTTGAAGACAACATCGCCGCCGCAGACCTTCAGCTATCGGGCGAAGACGTCCGCCTCCTGGACGAAGTCTCCGACCCGGGCATTCCGTATCCGAAGTGGATGGTACTTCAACTCGACACCGCCGAGGATCCGCGTTCGAGGGCCCTCTATCCCGAGCGCTACGCAGAAGGTGGCCCGTGGAAGGACCGCCGTGGCAGCGGCTGGTCCGGCTAGGCGGCGAATGCAACATTCTATCTACCGGCCGGCGCGCCGATTCGCAGCGAGCGATCTCGCAGCACCGCACCTGCATGTGCTGCGAAATAGAAACCTGAGGTTGCTAGCCCATTGCTTACGCGACGGGCGCCGCTGCGTCAAACATCCAGTACCGGGTGTGCGGCAGAAGCCCGTCCAGGATCGGCCTTTTTGTTTGGGCCTGTTAATTCTTGGCGCTGGGTCTGTCCACTCCATCATCGGAAACGATAATTTTTGTGTCGGGGCAAATTCCTGTAACATGCGCCGGTAACAGTAAGGGGAGGAATCGCCAATGAAGATGAACAGCATTCGCTTGCTTGTAGCAATGATCTTTGCTGCCTGTATTTTGATCACGCCGGTCCACGCGCAGGACAAAAAGCCCGCGCCAAAGCCTGCGCCGGGCGCGTCTGAAGCTGTGCTCGAACAGTGGAACGACATCGGCCGCAAACTAATCGCCATGGCCGAAGATTTCCCCGCGGACAAATACGATTACAAGCCTGCTTCCACAACCGGAACTTTCGCCCAGCGGCTGATCCACGCCGCTCACGCGAACGAGTTTTTCATTAGCGCAGTGCGCGGCGAACAAATGCCCCCACTGGCCGATCCCAAGTCTGAAACGTTCAAAACGAAGGCCGACGTGGTCGCGTACGTGAAAAAATCATTCACCGACGGCGCCGCCGCCATCAAAGCAAAAGGCGATAAAGGCATGTCCGACCTGGTCGTTGATCCCTTCGAGAATGAGCAGACTACCGTCAGAGATTTCGCCTACGGCTTCGTCGAGCATTCCGGAGAAATTTATGGCCAGCTCACCGTGTATTACCGGGTGGCAGGCATGGTGCCGCCCGAGTCGCGCCCAAAGAAGTAGCAGCGGATTGGATCGCTGGGATGAGTTGCGTTAGACTGCGCAACTCTGGACCAGCCTGGTCTTAAACGTGGGGACGAATACCCCATTGGCAGGCCTAGAGAAAAGAGAATGTCTCGAAGTTGGCACCCTTCGCAGTCAGCTTTAGGGGCCTTTCGAGTGCTTTATATCCGCTGCTTCGTGTCCTTCGAGTTTGGCTTCCAGCGCTGCAGCGTTCTCCATAGCCTGACGCAGCGCTCTGCGCCATTCGTCCGGTGAGTATGCCGGATCGCTGCGGTCACGACGGCCCGCCTCAACTCCGAAAGCGACTCCGGCGGAGAAAATCTCGACGATTTCGGGATCTGCAATAACCCAGGCTTCACTGAGGCGGCCTTCCGCTTTCCAACTCTCCGCCATTTTTGCCTGCTCAGTTTTTATCTCTGAGAATCTGTTCCTGACCGCCATCGCCTAGCCCCCTGCCTATCACTTGCAGTTTGGGAGAAATCGGCTGCCGCGCCCACTCCAAGATACGCCTGGTTTGCTCAATCAGTACCGGGCGGAAAATCTTATGAGGGGGCGGCGGCGTGGCCCAATCAGCGGTGTCCACTTGATAAACTGAGTACTATTGTCGAAACCTAGCAGCGTGCTTAACTTCAATGTTTTACGGCTGATTCGTCATTTGCCAGAGGAGGTCCCGTGCTTGAACGACGCCGGTGCCAGCGCTTCCCACTCACGATTCCGATCAAAGTCTACGGACGCACCCCTCGAAACCGTCCGTTCCGCGAGGTAACCGCCACCATGGCCGTGAGCTTATACGGCGGGCTGCTCGACATGAAGCCACGCGTAAAACTCGGCCAGCGGATCCTGATTGTAAATAGCTTCACGGAAGAAGAGCGTGAATGCCGCGTGGTGTACGTTGATCCAAAAGCGCGCGGCCGAAGGAGCGTCGCCGTCGAGTTCGCGGAGGCGGGTGGAGATTTCTGGCACGTCTACAGCGCTCCTGTGCCACTCAAATCGGCGGCGCCGCCCGCGAATCCAGCGACCTGAATCTAAACAACCGTCAAAACCGCTAGCGCCTGCAGGTTACTAATCCTGTTCCCCGATGGTTTGGGCATAGGTTTTCCCGTAGGGATAGAAAAGATCCTTGCGACCTTCCTTCCACGCGGCCTTGAGTTCTGGCGTTGTGATGTCCCAGTCCGGGCGGCATTTCTTTGTAACGGCGCGCAGGTCCTGGCGCAATTCTTCCAGAGTGGGCCGGCCGAAGAACCAGTAGCCATTGTAAATTTTATAAATCACCAGACCGGGTTCCAGGACAATCACGTGCGGGATCATGGGATTGTTCGTAGGATCCGTGTATTCGGCGATGTCGAGATCTTTTTGGATCACACGTCCTGCGTCAGAGAGGAACGGCCAGTGGGCGTCCACGCCGGTTCGATATTCGTTCGTCGCGGTGATATTGTCAGTGCTAATGGTAACAAGTCTGCAATAGGCGACTTCCAGCTCGCGATGGAGCTGAACGAGCCCTTCCGCTTGCCGGCGATCCTTGGGACAAAAACCTCCGCGGCTAAGCACGAGAACCATGGGGTGTTGACCTTGCAGCTCGGAAAGCTTGCGACGTTTCGCGGTGTGGTCGGAAAGCTCGTAGTCCGGGAAAATAGCGCCGGGAACGACGTCAGCTCGCATATGACCTCCTCCCTATGGGGATACCGGTCGCTCAGAATTGGATGCGCGACGCTCGGTTACGACGCATCGCGGCATTAGCGAATTGATTCCGCTCAAGGAACGGCGGATATTCAACCACAACGCGTATAGCGATTACTGCGTCATGTGACCTTCTCGTGGTTCGTCCATGAATTCGCCGACGATGAAGGCAATCTCATCTGCTGCGGTATCCAGCGCGAAATGGCCGCCGTCAACGATGTGGATCTCAGCCTTCGGCACGTCGCGGCGATAGGACTCCGGCTCCGAGGGATCGAATGACGACTCATACTTGCCCCATATCACTAGCAGACGCGGCTGCTTCTCGCGCATCCAAGCGTCCCACTTGGGATAATTCGCGACGTTCGTGCGGTAGTCGTAGAAGAGGTCGCTTTGAATGTCGCTTTGGCCGGGCTGATTGAGAAAGTAATATTCATCGGTCCACAAATCCGGGTCATGACGTTCGACGTTGGGATCGTCACCCACGTGGCGCGCGCGCGTGGTAGCAAGCGAGAGCAGATTCTCGCGCAATGCGCTTTCGTTCGGCGCGCGGTCAGCCCAATAAGCGCGCCGCGTTTTCCAATTCGCGCCTAAACCTGCGTCGTGCGCTACAGCGTCCTGAACGATGAGCGCCTCGACGCGTTCCGGATGCGCCAGGATCATGCGAAAGCCTACCGGACCGCCGTAATCCTGCATGTAAAGCGAGTAGTGCGAAAGGCCGAGCGCTTCCGTGAAGTGATTCATGATCTCGGCGATGTGATCGAACGTGTAGGCGAACTTTTTCGGGTCAGGCCAATCGCTGTGCCCAAAGCCGGGATAATCCGGCGCGACGAGATGATAGCGATCGGAAAGCCGCGCAAACAGCGGCTCAAACATTCGCGACGAAGACGGAAGTCCGTGCAGCAGCAGAAGTGTGGGCGCATCTTTCGGCCCCGCTTCTCTGTAAAATATGGAGAGTCCATCGACTTGCACGGTGCGATGAACCGTTGCTCGTTCCCTGCTATGTTCCCCAGGATGTTCCATAGGACGTTCCTTCCCTTGTGCTTGTGCCGACAATTGTATCGATGCAAGCAGCACAAAAACTAGCATCGC
>CAVPFK010000020.1:0-156523 GCA_963703705.1 uncultured Acidobacteriota bacterium
CGATGTCGTAATACCCGGCAACAACCTTCAGCTTGTGCTCTTTCAACAGACCGGCGATCACCGTGGAGGCTTCTCGCAGTAGGGCCGCCTGGATCTTTGCATTAGCTTTCGTTGTCGCTTCGAGATCAGGGCCTGCTTGGTTCACGGCAGGTTGGATATGCGAATACAGGGCGCTGATCTGCCCGGGAACTTCCTTCGCTTGTATCGTGGCCTTAACTGCTCCGCAGTTGCCGTGGCCCATTACAAGAATTACCTTGGTTCCTAGCGCAGCCGCTCCGTATTCCAGAGTCGCGATAATCTCCGGCGTGGCAATATTGCCGGCCACTCGAGCAACGAAGACATGACCGATACTCTGGTCGAAAATTAATTCGACGGGTACGCGGGAATCGGCGCAAGACAGCACCGCCGCGAATGGCTCCTGTTTTTCTATCGTCTTTTGTTTGAGGATCCCGAGGTCTTCATCGAACGCCGTTAGGCGCCCCGACGTAAATCGCCGATTCCCATCCATTAGTTGCTGGAGTGCAGCGTCCGGACTGAGCGTGCTCTGCGCGAGAACTGGACGCGGGGCGGCGTACTCCATGCCCGCTGCTGTAATCAAGCCGGCCAATGCCCCTCCTGTCGCGGTCCGCAAGAAATCTCGCCGTGATCCATCCTTATCGGACGTACCAGTTTCCATGCTGGCGTTGGCGCAGCAGAGAGGACCTGACGGGTTCTGCCAAAGACTTCTCATCGCGACCTCACTTGAAATAAGAGGCGTGAAACGCTATTTGGCCTGAGTTGAACTCACACTAGTTCTATTCATACGACAGCCAGACTATTTTCGCCAAACTTTTCCTTCACTACATCGAAGCCGCGCCACCGATCTTCGTGCCAATGACTTCTCCCGAGATTATGATCTCTACACGCCGATTCAATTGGCGTCCTGCGGACGTATCGTTGCTGGCAGTAGGATTCGACTGGCCGAATCCTGTCGCCGACACCGATGTCGGATCGAGTCCCTGTTGGACCAGGTAGTCTCTTACTGAGTTGGCGCGCTGTTCAGAGAGCGTTTGGTTAAACGCCTCCGTTCCAGTGCTGTCCGTGTATCCCTCGATGGCAAGTCGCAGTCCCGGATGAGCCAGTACGATGCCCGAAAGCTTGGCGAGCGCCTCGCGAGCCGGGGGCTGCAGATCGTACTTAGCCGTAGCGAACAATACATCGGCCATGTTCACTTTCAAACCGCGGGGCGTATCTGTGGTCGGTAGCACGCGGTTGAATTGATCGAGCAAAGCCGCCCGCAGTTGCTGCTTCTCCAGTTCCGCCTTAGCAGCGGCTGCTTGCGCTTCTTTTTCACTCTGAAGAGCTGCTTGACGAGCCGCATCCGCTTGAGCAGCAGCGGCGGCCTGTTGAGCCGCATCGCGCTCCGCTTGAAGCTTCTGAATTTCCATTTGCTGGCGCGCCGCCTCGTCCTGCTTCTGTTTAGCCTCGGCGGCTGCCGTGGCTGCCGCCGCTGCCGCTGCGGTCTTCTGCTGTTCGGCCTCTTGCGTGGCAACCCGCTCGGCTTCCGCACGCCTTAGCGAAATCTGCCGCGCATCGGCCGCGGTCTGTACCGCGTCGCGCGAGGCCGCGATTACTTGTTTTTTGTCCCCTTTGCTTTTCAACAATCCTTCCGCTTGATTCAAGGAACTTACCGCCTTGTTCAGAGCATCGGAGGCATACTTGTCAGCACCCGCCGTTACCGCAATCTGGATCGCGTTGCGCGCCTCGTAGACCTCCAGCGGCACATTCGGGGAAAAGTTCGTGATTGGTTGAGTTACGTTCGACATGGTGTAGGTGTACTGGCCGCGACGCAGCAACTCGTAGTTGGCGGTCACGTCTTGAGTGGTCCCCTTCGTGTCAGCGCGGGCTATGTTCTCAAGAACCACCACGTCACTTGGCATGCTGACGGCAAAGTACGGCTCCGCCGTGACGATCAGACCAAACGATTGCAATAGAGTGGTCACAAACAGCTTGCTATCGCTTCCTTTACTTCAACATTACTTCGCCAAGATTGGTGGGCTTGCCCTCGGGCGTGATCGCCCACAGCACATAGGTCAGATATTCGCGGCCGAACGTCTGCGCCGACTGCAAATTGCTGAATTTCGCGTCAATGGTGATGGATCCTTTTTTGCTATCGATTTTCGCCTGCCCCTTCGACAAAGGAAGAAGTGGCGTGCCGCGGAAATCGATCATGGTCGAACCGCTTCGGTGTTGATAGTTAATTGCAGTAACCGTCTTCGCCACCATCGTGATGTGGTATATCGAGGAGTTCGGCTGCTGTGGGGCGGCTTGCTCTTGAGCCCCCGCTTTCAATGAAAAAACGAACAACGCCAAACTCAGAATTGCGACGATTCGCTTCATTATTTTCTCCATTCCCAGTTTCCCGTTTTCAAATCACAATGAGTACGACGGCAAAAGTGCCGGACGCGCACCTACGCCAGTTGACCAAATGCCTTTTGAACCCCTCCCACGATACGTCGGTAGGCGGAATGGCTCAATTGGTAAAACTTACAGGTCCCGAATAGTAGCTCAGCTCTCGCCAAATTGTTTTGTCATTCCATTTGTATCAATCCGAAAAGCTGAGTCTCCTGAATCGCGAAGTCGGAATCGAGCTCAGGGTCACAAATAGCACTGGTAGTTTTGACAATGCTCGCGACCACCTCTCCTCTCTACTATCTTGTAGGTAGCAATCCGGTTTGGCAGCTTGCTTACTGCCATCCCGTGCTGGTTTCTGTAATTCCGTCGGGAGCCGAGCCTAACGGGGACCAAAAAACGACAAAGGCTGTGCACATGGGAATTGAAATCGGAGTTCCTCAAAAATCCCGGGATCGCCGCGGATCTAAAACTTCGACCCGGCGTTTTCTCAGCGTTTTGCTTGTATGCCTAGGTTGCCTTTGCGCAACCAAAGCCTCGCTTGGTCAGGAAAATCAACCGCGGAATGAGCCACCGGCCAGCCCGTCTGCCCAGGAGAATCCTCCGAAACCGTCGGCCGAAGATCAGCAGTCAACCTCACCTGACCAGAAGACTCCGCTTGAGGCGAAAAAGAAAAAGAAGAAGCTCGGTCCAGGCGCTTTTGTTGTCGCGCCTCTTCCAATTTCGAGCCCAGCGATCGGTTCGGGAATTGTGCCGGTTCTGGGGTACATCTTTCCAATCAGTTCGAAGGACAAGGTTTCGCCCCCCTCCACCATCGGCGCGGCGGGCCTTATTACAAACAACGGCAGCCGGGGGTTCGCTATAGGGGGACAGCTCTTTTTCAAAGAGAATACCTACGAAATCACTTCTGGATTCATTCATGGCAATGTTGATTACAACATCTACGGGAACGGCGTTTTGGCAAATGTTAAACTGCCGCTCGTACAAACCGGTGAGGCGTTTCTGGGTGAGTTCCTGCGCCGCATCGGTTGGAAAATATTTATAGGCCCGCGCTTTATCACCGGTCGTTCCTTCGTCACAGTCCAGCCGAATAAGGACACTAATTTTCCAATCCCTCCCGAAGTCGGGTTGCACACGACTCTTACTTCGGTCGGCGCGAGGCTGACCCGGGATACCCGGCCTAACCATTTCTATCCGGTCGCGGGAACTTTTTTCACAATCACATCAGATTTCTTCTCTCAAGACTTAGGCAGCAAATACTCCTTTCAGTCCTACAGATCCGCTTTCGACAAATATTGGAGTCTGAGCAAGAAACAAGTGCTCGCTTATGATGCCAATTTCTGCGGAACCTCCGGTAAGCCCCCCTTCTATGGCAATTGCATCTACGGCACTAACAACGAACTGCGAGGATATGTGGCGGGGCGCTACTTCACTAAGTACACTATCGCTACGCAAGCGGAGTATCGCCTGGAATTGCCGAAGAGGTTTGGATTGGTCGTGTTCGGTGGCCTGGGCGGGACGATTCCAGGTGGAAGCCAACTATTACAGAGGGTGCAGGACGGCCACTTTCTGCCCAGCGGCGGAGGCGGTCTGCGGTTTCAGCTGAGCAAAAAGTATCACGTGAATCTGCGCGCTGACATAGCTCAGGGCACACAGGGCCACACGTTCGGCATGGGCGTCGGCGAGGCGTTTTGACAAAGCAGTGTGCTACGCGGCACCGGGGGTTTCGTTTCTAAAGCTGTGCAGCCTAAACGAGAACCCGCAACGTATTGTCGTTCATGGCGTCCACCTGGAAGTATTTGTCTGCCATCACCTCTCCGTGCTGATAATTGGCACTGGCTTTACGGCAATCTCCTGCATAGGAGTTGAAAATGATCATTCGAACTCTCGCCTTCCGTAGCGCGAGCCGATTTTTATTCTCAAACTTTCTTTTGTTATCCATCTGTTGTCCGGCTCACGCGAGACGAAAGGACGTGGTGGTCATGAATAACGGCGATCATTTCACCGGAGAGGTAAAGCGTCTGCAGAACGGCCTATTAATGGTCGAGACAGACTACGTGACGGGACCTATTGCCCTGGACTGGAATCAAGTGGAATCGGTTCAGAGCACCGCGACGTTCCAAATCCTATTGAATAACGGCAAAAGAATAGTCGGGAAGTTCGAAAAGGTTTCTCCTGAGAAAACAAAAGAGCAAGACTTCCTTATTCACGAAGCCACCGAGGAAGTTCAAGTCCCGTCCGCTTCGATAGCGAAGATCGACTCGCAAAAGCCGACCTTCTGGCGTCAATTACAAGGTGCCATCGATTTTGGTTATAGCTTCACCAGTGGCAATAGTCAGTCCACGTTTAATGCGGACACAAGTGCAGCATACCGGACAGCGGCATGGGAGGCTGCGACCTCGTTCGATTCGACGTTCGGCGGTCAGTCGGGAGGATCCAAAACAAATCGCGAAGACTTACAGTCAACGTTCGCCAAGTTTCTGAACAGAAATTCATACGTGTTGGCTTTATCTGATTTCCTTCACAGCAGTCAGCAAGATTTGATCTTGCGCACTACTCTTGGGGGGGCTTATGGTCGCTACTTGAAACGGACTACGAGCAGCAACTTCTCTTGGCTCGGTGGGATTGTGTACATTCACGAATCCTTCGATACGATCGCCGGTCAACCAACCAATCAAAACATGGAAGCTGTGGTCGGCTTACAATACAATCTAGTCCGCTTCAACTTCGGTGAGTTCGATTCCCAAGCTTTGACTTTTCCGGGACTGACCGACCCTGGCCGCGTTCGGGTGACCACGAATAATTCCCTCACGATCAAACTAAGAAACAATTTCCATTTGGCCTTCACGTTTTGGGATAACTTCGACAGCAGACCACCCACCACTGCAAAACGTAATGAGCTGGGGCTGAGCACCGGAATCGGCTGGTCTTTTTAGAAGACTGCGCCGTGCGTTAAACCCTGGCTTGAATCGGATTCCTTCGGCTCAAGACTCACTAGAGATTTTTCCTACACGATTTGGTTACAGGTTCGCACGGCCCTGCGTCCACCGCCATATCTAAGCACTAATGGAAACGGAAGTGAAACGCCCTTCGCCGGTACCATCCTCAGCTGACAATTGTTCAATGTGAGCTTCCGTGAGTATTTAAGGAGGGAGATCGCGGATTGCGCACCGTCTACTTCTGCCGGCGGCTAAACGTTGCGCCAACCGCGGCGCGTTTCTCTGAGCTAGTTTCACTCGCAGGCGTTCGCCAACGCGCGAGGATAGGAGCCCAGGTCTGCTCGATGGAGCATGGCAGGCTGACAGGCTGGAGGCGAACCAACATAAAAGATGACGAAGAATATCTCAGGAGACGGCGGGCCTTGGGACTTTCGGTGAGGCGCACATGTTCCATGAGAGCCTGATGCAGCCAGGCGCGCTCGGGCTCTTCGATTTCAGCGGTGCGCACGAATTCGGAATTGTAGTCGGTGGCAGCCAGCGATTTGCGCAGCGCGTACACCAGCCCGCCTGTCATCCCCGATCCCAGATTGATTCCAGCGCGGCCGACCAAGATTACGATGCCGGCAGTCATGTACTCACATCCGTGTTGCCCCACGCCTTCGACTACGGCGAGCGCGCCGCTGTTGCGGACGGCGAAGCGTTCGCCAGCACGTCCAGCGATATAGAGTTCTCCGCCGGTCGCCCCGTAAAGAATCGTGTTACCGGCCAGGACGTCGCCGCGTTGCGAAGCGTCAGGACCGGCGGTGATGGCAATTGTGCCTCCGCTCAAGCTCTTCCCGACATAATCGTTCGCTTCTCCGGTAAGCCGGAAGCTGAGCCCGGAAATGAGGAAGGCGCCGAAGCTTTGTCCGGCAGTGCCTCGAAACTCGCAATGTATTTTTTCATGCCCGAGCCCGGAGTATTCTGTGCGGCGAAGGATTTGACCGCTGAGATGCGCGCCGATACTGCGATCGGAGTTGGTGATCGCGAGCTCGAGCGGTTTAATCGGCCGGACGTTGCCTTGTCCTAGCGCGCCCGCGAGCTCTTGGTGAACGCCTTTCCAGTCAACGAGCATTCCTTTTGACTGCGTTCCGGATGCGATGACGGGCGCCAGGAGGTCCGCGAAGGATTCACTCGCGTTTGCCGTGCGCGGCTTCAAGAGTTCCGCCGCGCCGATGATTTCATCCAGTGAGCGCGCGCCAAGCCGGCTAAGGCGTTCTCGGACTTCGGCGGCAACGCCTCGGAAATAGGCCATGGCCATTTCCGGTTTGCCCTCAAAGCGCGCGCGATATCTTTCGTCCTGCGTGGCGATGCCCGCCGGGCAGGTGTTCAAGTGGCACTGGCGAGCCATCACGCAACCGATGGAAAGCAGCGCGGCGGTGCCGAAGCCGTACTCGTCGGCGCCTAGGAGAGCCGCGACGATCACATCGCGCCCGAATTTGATGCCGCCATCCACGCGCAAGCGCACGCGGAGGCGAAATCCGGTGAGGGAAAGCGCTTTGTGCGCTTCACGCAAGCCAACTTCCCAGGGCAAGCCGGTATTTTTGATCGAAGTGAGCGGCGATGCGCCCGTGCCGCCGTCGAAACCGGCGATGGTGATGACGTCCGCACCAGCTTTGGCGACGCCAGCGGCGATGATGCCGACGCCGGCGCCGGAGACGAGTTTCACGCCGATGCGGGCGAGGGGATTGATGGCGCGCAGATCGTAAATAAGCTGTGCTAGGTCTTCGATGCTGTAAATGTCGTGGTGCGGTGGCGGAGAGATCAACGACATTCCTGGCACCGCGTGGCGCGTGCGAGCAATAAATGATGTGACTTTTATCGCCGGGAGTTGACCGCCTTCGCCAGGTTTCGAACCTTGCGCCATTTTGATTTCGAGCTCGTCGGCGCGGACGAGATATTCCGCGGTGACGCCAAAGCGCGCGGAGGCAACCTGTTTTACGCGGTTTACTGCTTCCGGCTCAAAGCGATATACATCGCTGTCTTCGCCGCCCTCGCCAGTGTTGCTGCGTGCGCCGAGGCGATTCATGGCGATTGCTAGAGCGCGGACGGCCTCCGGGCCGAGAGCGCCGAGCGACATCGCCTGCGTGCTGAAGCGGGAAAAGATTGCGGTGTCGGGCTCGACTTCGTCGATGGACACAGGGGGTATGCCGGGTGCGATCGCAAGCAAGTCGCGAATTGCCACCGGCTCGCGCGTCTCGGCTAGCTCGGCGAAGGCTTGGTAGCCCTCGGGCGTCGGCGACTGAATGTATTTGTGCAGGCGACGCATGAGTTCCGGGGAGCTCGCATGTTGTTCGCCGGCCTGACGGAAACGGTAGAGGCCGGAGTCGTGCATTTCAGCGGAACCGGGCTTAAACGCGGCGGCGTGACGGTCGAGGCTGTCGCGCAGAATGTCGGTGAGATTTTTGCCGCCGAGAACTGGGACAGCGTCTTCAAAAAATGTGTCGAGTATGTCCTCGCCGAGGCCTACGGCTTCGAAAAGGTGGCTGTTTCTATAGCTGCCGATGGACGAGATGCCCATACGAGCGATGACTTTGCGCAGGCCCGCTTCCACTCCGGTGCGGTAGCGTGCAGCTCCGCCTGGCTTCAAATCTTCGGACATTTCGAGTGCGAGATACGGGAAGACGGCACTCGCGCCAACGGCGATGAGCATGGCGAGGTGGTGAGTCTCGATGACCTGCCCAGTTTCGATAATTAAAGGAATCTGCCAGGCATCGCATTCAACCAAAGTTTTCCAGGTGGCGGCGAGCGCGAGCATCGCGGGAAGAGCGCTGCGGTCGGCGCCGATGTTGCGGTCGCTTAGAATAATCAGCCGAGGCTGGTTGAGCTCCGATGCGGCCACCCGCGCTTGGCCGCGAAGCTGGGCGAGCGCGGTGAGTGCGCCTTCGACTCCCGCTTCTGCCTCGAAGGTTATATCGAAGGTGTCCACAGCGCCATCCATGTGCGACCGAATTTTCTCGATCTGGCCGGCATCCAGAAGCGGCGATTCGACGAAAAGCGTTTTGGCCAGATGGACCTCGAGCGACATGACGTGGGCTTCGCGGAGCGGATCGATCGGGGGATTGGTTACCTGAGCGAAACGCTGCTTGCAGTAATCCCACAGTGGCCGCCGCGAGGAGGACATGAACGCGGGGGGAGCGTCGTCACCCATGCTCCAAACCGCTTCTTTTCCCTCCAAGGCGAGCGACTGAAAGAGCAAGCGGTATTGATCTTCGGTCCATCCAAGAGCAGTAGCGACGCGCTTGGGATGTTCGGTGAACGGACCAGAAAACTCCGCGGCCAGTTCGATTTTGCGCGCAGGTCGCCAGTCTTCGCTTTCGGCGCCGACAGACAGGAGCTTGGCAATATCGTTGCCGCGCCAGACCAACCCTTCCGCCGGATCAACGATGATCATTTCGCCGGGTCCCAGGCGCATGCGCTCGTCGATGCGTTTGTCGTCGAGATTGGAGAGGCCAACTTCGGAGCCAGCGATCAACAAGCCATCGGACGTTACCGTGTAGCGAAGCGGGCGTAGGCCGTTGCGGTCCAGTTTTGCGCCGACCAATCGACCGTCGCTGAAAACCAGAGCGGCGGGACCGTCCCAGGGCTCCTGCTCGCGAGCCTGCGTTTGCAGGAAGAGTTTCAGGTCCGGGCTGAGGTCGGGATCAGCTTCCCAGGCTGGCGGGACAAGGCGCAGCATTCCGGCGGCGATGCTGTAATCGCGGCGTAGATGCACTTCGATAGCGTTGTCGAAACTGGCGGAGTCGCTGACGCCTGACTCTAGAAGATGGCACCACTCCGGCGCGTTCATTTCTCGCAGGATTGATTTTTCGCGCGCGCGCATCCAGCGGCGGTTCGGAACAATTGTGTTGATTTCACCGTTGTGCGCAAGGAAGCGGAATGGCTGCGCCAGAGACCAGATGGGCCGGGTGTTTGTGGAATAGCGCTGGTGAAAAACGGCGAACGGCGCCTGGAATTGGGAGTGTGCGACGTCTGGGTAAAATTCGCGGAATTGCCAGGGGGCCAGCAGACCTTTGTAAACGACCGAATGCGAGGAAAGCGAACAGAAATAGGTGCCAGGCGTGCCTTCGGCTTCGACCAGTTTACGGAGCAAGAAAAGCTGGCGTTCGAAAGCGTCGCCGGATTTGTCGGAGCTGAAAAAAACCTGGTAAATCGCGGGTAGCGTGGCAGCGGCGGAGGGACCCAAGACGGCCTCATCAACAGGAACCCGCCGCCAGCCGCAACAATGAACGCCGCAAAGGGCGGAAAGCTTTTCGACCGCAGAGCGCGCTTCCTCTGCCTGCCCCGGAGGGAGAAAAGCCATCCCGATGCCGAACTCCGCAGGCAGATTGATACGCTGTTCTCGAGCGCGGGCGCGGAAGAACTCTTTCGGGATGGGGAGCAGCAAACCGGCACCGTCACCGCTAGAACCGTCGGCGTCCACTCCTCCGCGATGGGTGAGGCGAACCAGTGCGGTGAGCGCGCGTTCGATGACGTCGCGTGATCCGAGACTGCCCAACTGCGCGACGAAGCCCACGCCGCAGGCGTCGTGGTCCGGGTGGCCGCTCGAGCGCGCATTTCCCATGATCCATTACAGCCCCTCAGGCGTTTGAAAGTACAATCGCGAAAACGGATAGGTTGGATCGAAATTTTCCCTGATAGCGAGGTGCGTTCTATCGGGTTACCGGGCAACCGAAACTGTTCCTCTGTTACAATCGTGCCACCCAGTACATGGACTTCGCCCAACTCACGACATTTCTCGAGGTTGCAAAATCAGCCAGTTTTTCGCGCGCGGGGAAAAAGGTGTTTCTCTCGCAGCCGGCCGTCAGCGCCCAGATTCGGCAACTGGAGCTGGAATACGGGACTAAGCTGTTTGACCGTGTTGGCAAAAAAGTTCGTTTGACTTCCGCAGGTGACGCGCTGCTGGAGTTTGCGGAAAGGCTGCTTGCCCTGCGGAACGAATCACTGCGAGCTTTGGCCGATCAGGCGAATACGCCTCGGGGCACGCTGTTGATTGGCGCGAACGAAGCTACATGCTTATACGTTCTCCCCGACGTATTTGCGGAATATCACCGGCTGTATTCCGATGTTCAGATCAACATCTATCGTAATTTCAGCCAGAAAGTATTGGAAAAAGTAGAAGACGGTTCGGTGGATGTGGGAATCGTCACGCTCCCGATCAAATCGCCGAGCCTGAAGACGCATTCGATTTTCCGTGACCGCCTGCTGCTGATGGTCAGCCCGCAGAATCCTTTGGCCAAGAAGAAGGTGGTTCATGCAAGCGAAATTATCGAACAGCCTCTGATCTTTCCGAAGACCGGGTTCACTCGCCAAATGCTGGACAAGATATTTCGCCCGTATCGCTCGCAACTCCACATCACCATGGAACTGGCAAGCGTGGGGATGATCAAGCGTTTTGTCGCCGCGAATCTGGGTGTCTCGCTGATCAGTGAAACGTTCGCGCGTGACGAAGTTCGGGCCGGCGAAGCGAAGCTAATTCCGATTGCAGACCTCGAGCTATGGCGGGAACTTGGCCTGGTTTACCGGCGCGATCGAACCTTGCCGCGCGCGGCCACTGCTTTCATCGCTTTGATTTCGCGGCGGACGGCAACGAAATAGGCCTATTTCGAAGAGGACGCAATTCCAGGAATCCACTGGACCGCGTTATCGTGAAATATCCGGTGAAGGACTGGCTCGGGCAAATGGAGGCCCTGAACTCTGTGGCCTCTGAATTCCAAACTCTCATCGGTGGCCAAAAATTTCCAATCTCTTGCGTAAGTTTCTTGCCAGTCCTTGAGCGCGTCCGCGGTCGATTGATCAGTTAGGAATTCCAGGTCGGTGCCGTAGAGCACTCTGGTCTGATATTTGATCAGAAAATTTCGCACTTTTTCCCGCGGCTGAATCATCAGGTATTCCATTCGCGCCGCTGTATCGACGGCGAAATTTGGATAGCGATCGAATCGCTTCGCAATTTCATCCACGTCGGTTTCCATGCTGCCGAGGTGCGCGCCGACCACGCGAAGTGTTGGATTTTCAGCCAGCAGGTGATCACGGGCCGCGATGATCACTTCCTTGCGGGGATGATCGGGCTGGAGGTACATGTACCACTGAGGATTTTCTTTGTAATAGTCGTAATCGGGACTGTCTGGATTAGGCGGCTGCCAGCATGAAGAAGGCTCGGCAACGTGCGCGATGAGGGTTTTATTATCTTTCGCGATTGCTCGATAGATGGGTTCGAACGCGGGATCATCGGGCATGACGTATCGGCCTTTTGGCGTTTGTAATTCCATGCCGATGTTCTTCCAGATTTTTACCGCCACGGCGCCTTGGGCGAATTCCTGACGAATCTGTTCGATTGTTATCCGTGCGAAATCTTTTTGACGGAAGCCGAATGGATCGAACGTTACGCACAAGCGAGCATGGCCCTGGCTGGCGTGAACGAAGGCCTTGGCGCGCGCCGTCTCTGTATCCAACTTGGCATAAATCCCGTGCGTATCGGCCACACAAATATCCAGAATGTGCAATCGCAGACGAGTTATGAGATCGGTAATTTCCGGATCGGTTTTGAAAGCATGGACGTGGGTATCGATCGGGTCCAGCGCCGCGAACGCTTGCAGCAGGTTACTGTCGCTATCGGGCGCGTTGGATAGTTCGGTTGCTGCGTGTAGCGCGAGGCAGCCAGATGAATGCAGGTCGATTGCCGAGACCGTCGCAGCGGCGGCGAGCAGCAAGGACACGAGGAGCTTTTTGGAATCCAAGTGCATCAAGTGCAAGAATCCTCAAGACTTGTTATCGCCGTTGATTCTAGTGGAAAGCCGCCTGCAAACATAGCCTTGGGCATGCTCCAACAAGATGGAACTTCCTGCCCCTGGAGACGGAATCACTTATGCGAAAGCGCGTCGGGCGAAGCCTGTCCGGAGAGCTGGATACCTGGAATTCATCGTGACTATCCAAACGCATAGATCGGGCGGCTGTAGAAAAATCTGGCTTTTACTGCTGCTCGTGCCGCTGCCTTTTGTTGATGTTCCGCTAGCGAGCCAGCAAGCGCCGCCAATCTCCGTGGACGTGAAAATGGTGAGCATGCTTGCCACCGTTCGTGACAAGCATGGAGCTCTGGTCCATGCCTTAACCAAGGATGATTTCGTTGTAGAACAGGATGGGCATCCGCAACCCATCAGCTATTTTGCCCAAGATTCTAATCTTCCGCTGACCCTTGGCCTGCTGGTAGACACGAGCAGGAGTCAGACGCGGATTTTGGACCAGGAGCGCGACGCCAGCCATGCCTTTATCGATCATGCGCTGCGCGAGGATAAGGACAAGGCCTTTGTCATTCACTTCGATTATCAGGTGGAGCTGCTTCAGGACCTTACTTCTTCTCGCCAGAAGCTCGAGGCGTCGCTCGAGCAATTGGGAGCGCCAGAGTTTTCAAACACGGGGGGCAGCAGTTCGAGCGGCGGCGGTGGCCACGGCTCATACGGCCGTGGTGGTGGCGGGACGCTGTTATACGATGCCGTGTACCTGGCATCGAATGAATTGATGAAGAAGCAGCAAGGACGCAAGGCTCTCGTTCTGCTCACCGATGGAGTTGACCGCGGAAGCAAAGAGAGTTTGCGAGACGCCATCGAAACAGCGCAACGCGCGGACACCCTGGTTTATTCCATCCTGTTCGCCGACAAAGAAGAATACGGAAATCACGGAGGCTATGGCGGCGGCCATATGGGAGGTGGCGGACATCGGCGATATCCTGAAGAATCGCGACCCGACGGAAAAAAAATTCTCGAGCAGATGTCGAGAGAAACAGGCGGCCGCTTCTTTGAGGTTTCCAAGAAGCAGACGATCGACCAGATTTATACCGCGATTGACGAGGAATTACGAAACCAGTACGCCTTGGGTTACACTCCTGATAAAGCGGATGCCGCTCCGGGATATCACAAGATTCATCTCACCGTGAAGCAGAAGGACCTGTTGGTGCAAACCAGGGAAGGGTACTACGCACGACCTTAGGCCGCGGTCCTCTTTGCGAGTTTGGCGATCTCAGTCCCGCGTTAGCTCGGCTTTCGCAGTTCGTTTACAAGTTTCCTGGCCTCTCTCATTCTTTCTTTGTAGTAAGCGGGACCGATCAGGACGTCCTTGTCTCCCAGTTGCACTCGTTCTCTGATGGAGCCCTCTTTTGACAAAAATAGGGCTAGCGCTATGTATGTCTTGATTTCTTTTTCCAGGAATTGAACTGCGTGTCGCTTGGACTCGTCCATTTTTCACCTCGCACTGCGGTCGATGGCAAAACGTTAAAAGAGCGGATCGGCGCGCATCTAGATGCGGCCGAGGAGGAGAAGGATGACGACGATGAGGAGAATCAGACCCACTCCTCCCGTCGGGGCGTAGCCCCATTTCCGGCTATGCGACCACCGGGGCAATGCACCGAGCAGCGCCAGCACCAAGATCACAACCAATATAGTCCCGAGCATTATTCCTCCACTTCACTTGAGAAGACGTGTGAGCGTAACGTGGCTGCTCTACCAACACTTACCGGGGCGACTCGACCTGTCTGCGTGTCTGTCGCCCCGAAGCCGCATTGGAATGCTGATTAGATCACGACGCTGATGCCAACGTGAACGCCTGGGTAATACGGGTTGCACAGATAATAGCCGCCATCGATGTAATCGACGTAAACGTTATCGGTGTAGTACCAACCATCCGGCCACGGATTCTCGAATCCAAACCAAAAGCCGCCGTATTGGAAGCGAGAAAAGCCGCCGACCATCACTGGTTCGTTGATCACAAATACGTGTTCTGCACCGAAATTGGCGCGGAACCGATCGTCAGGTATGCGACCGCTGCCTCTGGCGCTAAGGCGTAGCGCCGGCACGGACCGCTGTCTCTGCTCTTCGGCGGCACTGCGCTGCGCGTGTTGTTGCTGGCCTCCGCTTTTACCGTGTTCCTCTTGCTTTCCGGACTTGGCCTGTTCTTCTTGCGTTGCGGGCTTGGCCTGTTTCTCTTCCTTTGCTGGTTTGGCCTGCTTCGCCGGCTTCTCGGTCTTAGCCTGTTCCTGTTGTTTGGCCGGCTTGGACTCTTCCTGTTGCTTAGCTGGCTTGGCCTGTGATTCCTGCTTTTCAGGCTTAGCCTTCGCTTCCTCTTGTTGCTTGGCCGGCTTGGCCTCTTCTTGCTTAGCTGGTTTTGCGGCTTCCTTTTGCGCTGCGGGCTTTGCCGCTTCTTCGTGATGCTCCTCCTGCGCGTAGGCAGGACTAGCGGCTCCCAAAAGTAAGAGCAGGGCTGTTGTGCTGATGACTCCGAGTGCTTTCATAAGTGTTGCCTCCGTTACCGAGAATTCATGCGCCCGGCGTTTTTCGCCTGGCGCGGATTGTTGATTGCGTCCAATGAACCACTGCTCATCTCCGTGTCGGTTATTTAGGCTTGCTTACGCCCCAACGTGGATTCGGGAGAAAGAGTGAAATAGTCCGAAAACGTTTAGTAGCCACAAAACTACGGCGATGACCACCACCGCATTCAAAATAGACTTGATCGTTCCCTGCATAGGTATGAAGCGATTGACCAACCAAAGCAGGACGCCTACCACGATCAGGACCATCACAAGTTGAAGTAAAGGCATTTATGCGATCTCCTTGTTCGCAGGCATACACTCCGGCCGATCTAAAAGCGCCGCACCAAATGTCTGTCTTTCGTCGAGGACTGCTAGTGCCGGTCTGAAGTGGGAGGGAGCCTGCAATCTCCATTGTTATTCAGGTGGAAGCTCGCGGACTTTTGTTCCACTTCGTCCTCTTGCCTCACCTACATCCCAGTATGGTAGAAGGGGCAACAAATGAAGTCTGTTCACTTGTGCACACATTTTGCATCTTCCTTGCGCATTCGCAATCGCGTGCTACGATATCAATTGGGAAGGGGTTGCCATCGTGCCAACTAAGGCCTCAAATCTCGCTAAAGCCAGTAGTAAGAAAACGTTTGACGCGCAGAACTTTCTTGATTCGGCAGGTATCGCGCGCAAAGTTGCGGAGTTTAAGAAGAAGGAAACAATCTTCTCACAGGGCGACCCGTCGAAAAACGTTCTGTACATTCAAAGGGGCGGGGTAAGACTCTCCGTCGTCAACGAAACCGGCAAAGAAGCGGTGGTGGCGATTTTGGGACCGGGCGACTTCTTTGGCGAAGGCTGCCTCGCCGGCCAGCCTATCCGGATCGGGACAGCAACCGCGATTACGCCCACCACCGTGCTCATGATTGAAAAGAGGGAGATGATTCGCGTCCTGCACGCTGAGCATGCGTTTTCCGACCGGTTCATCTCTTACATGCTTTCAAGGAATATTCGGATTGAGGAAGACTTGATCGATCAGCTTTTCAACTCCAGCGAGAAGCGGCTGGCTCGCTCGTTATTGCTACTGGCGCGCTACGGCAAGCAAGACAAACCCCAGCGCGTGCTCCCGAAAATATCGCAAGAGATGCTGGCGGAAATGGTGGGCACCACGCGCTCGCGCGTGAATTTCTTCATGAACAAATTCAGAAAGCTGGGATTTATCAAGTATAACGGCGGGCTTCAGATCAACACATCACTTCTGAGCGTCGTTCTTCACGACTGATTGCTCCGCGACGCTGTCTTGAGCTCATTCGCTGATTGTGGCGCCGAAGGGGACCCATTCCTTGCCGTCGAAGCGCATCAAAAAGAGTTGCTTGATCGGCTGATAGTCGGTGGGACTTGTTGTGATCTTGATTCCGGGGCGCAGCATACCGAGTTCGAGATCCAGGCTGGCGGCCTGGTTCATCACATTTGAGCGAGTGAGATTGTCACCGCACTTTCTCAGAACTTCGACGAGAACTTGCGCGCGTTCGTAACCTGCAACGTTGTCTTGATCGCGCAGGCTTGCTTGCGAATTGTACTTTTTCATCCACTCTAGGAAATCGCGAACGGCCGGGTCATTTTGCGCTCGCGGGAACAGCCAGCCTTTGGACCGCGCGTTGGTGATGATTCCGGCGGATTTTTCGAGTCCCGCAGGATCCAGAAATGCCGCCACGGAGAGCGACGCGTTCGAGATGAACTGCAATGGATGCCAATTGGCATCGTAGGCAGCACGAATTGATTTCGTCGCGAAGGGGCCGATGGAAAAGTTGAAGAAAACATCCGCGCCGGAATTCTTGAGTGCGGTAATTTGTGGCTCGTCCGCTGGATCGGAAACCTGGTAAGAAACTTCCTTGACGATTAATGACGCCTTAGCGCCCAGGCCCTGGTGCACGCCGTCGAGGTAATCTTTCCCGGTGTCGTCATTCGAGTAAAGGATGCCGATTTTTGCGTTCGGCTTGGTTTGCAGGATATATTTCGCGTAGGCCGCGCCTTCGCTTCGATAGGTGGCAAAAAATCCCATGGTCCACGGAAAGTGCGCAGGATCGTTGAAAACCGCAGCGCTGGATTGTACGAAAAGCTGGGGCACTTTTTCCTGGTTCATATAATCGCGGATCGCAAGATTGCCTTCCGTTCCGATGGAACTAAAAATTAGCAGGACTTTGTCCTCTTCGACTAGCTTCCGCGCGAGGTCCAGCGACTTTGACACTTCCGATGCATTATCCACGGTGACGAAAGTGATTTTGCGGCCATTGATTCCGCCGCGGTCGTTGATCATTTGGAAGTAAGCAGCCTCGGAGCGAGCGATGGAGGAATATTCCTTTGCCCAGCCGGTGTGCGGCGCGATGTTGTCGATCTTGATTTCCGTGTCGGATGCTCCGGGGTCGTAGGACTTCTGGCCCGTAACGGTCGGCGCAATCATCGCGCTAGCGAGTGATGCCATCGCGAAAAGACGAACGAAAACGCTCATGAAATGTTCCTTCGATGCGGAGGCATCAGAAATATATCTGCGAAGATAAAAAAGGGAACTTCCGAAGAAGTTCCCTTTGATGAACCGAACCGGCGTGCCGCGTTACTGTTTTTCCGCGATGGTGATCGCGGGGTGCGTTCCGGAGGCTTGCTCGTCGATCAAGAAAACGCGCGTGCCGTTGGTGACCGCCGGATTTGTCCCGGCAGTTCCAACTCCTTCCGCGTTGAAAACGAAAGCATTCGAAAACGGCTGGTTGGCGTGCAAGCCATTCGCGCGCGGCTGGCTTTGATCACTGTGGCCGCTTAAAGTTGCGTCCCTTGAGTCGAAGCTTCCCGAGTGCGATGCGTTGGTGGTCGAGTAGTCAACGTTCTCATCGGTACCGAAAGAGAAGGATCCCGCGAAGGTGGGGGTATTGAAGTTCGCGGCTCCGCTCGATTGGAATTCCAACGCGCCGTCCGCTGCGCCGCCGTCGCTGCCCACCAGGAACGCGGTGATACCGCTTCCCGTGCGGGCGACGTAGCCGACCGGTGAATCGGTGCCTACTCCGGTGAAGGTAATTCGGCCCGTGCCCTGATCGACCGAGTACGTGGCCGCTCCACGCAGGATATTTGTCGTGCTGGTGACTCCTGCTCCGTCATTGAACAAGGTTCCGGTGACGCCCCCGGCGGTCTTGCCGTCAAATGTGAGGGCGCCAATTGTGGCTCGCGTTCCGGGGGTGCTGCCGGAGTGGCTCATGGCAGTCTCGCGAAGGATGTGGCCTCCGGCCAGCGTGGCATTGCTAAACGGACCCGCCGACGCGATCGCCTCTCCGCTAGTGATCTGGTTCGTCGCGCTGATCTGATCGATGCCAGCGAGAATCACCTCACCACTGTTGACCATGTATGCCGCAAACGTGAACGGAGTACCGTTGAGCGTAGCGTTGAATGCACCGCGCCCCGTTGTTGACCCGGCCGGGATACTGTAGGTGCCGGACAACTTCGAACTGTCGGTGGTGAGGTTGCCCGCATCGTTGCGATCGAAGTTGCCGCCGACGATGTTTCCTTTGCCGTCCGACATCAGTGTGCCGGCAAGGGCGACATGCTCTGCCGCGGCTCCGAAGCCGGAGAGGCCGAAAGCGTAGCTGCTGGCAAACTTATCGTTCGAGAAGGACGACGCATCTTGAGCTCGAATGATTCCCGAGCCGCGGGTGCCTTCGCCCGTGCTGTCATCGAACTCGATAATGTTCCCGGTCGTAGGCCCGCCATTGGTAAACGCGGCGAGCGAGAACCGGAACGTCTGCTGTCCGGCCGCGGTGGCTACAGTGATGCAGCCGCGAGCATCCGCGCCCAGTGTGTACGAGCTGTTGCTAGGATCGATCGAGAGGTTCGTTTGCGGTCCGGTGCCAGCACGGTTGATGTCTTCAACTCCACTTGTAATTTTTCCTGTCCCATCTGTGTGGACGCTCCCAGCAATCGCCACCGCACCGTTCGCGTCAAAGCCCTTCATCAGATATGCGAACGAACCGGACATAGCGGATTCGCGACCGACGGGGCATTCAGCAGCACCAACTGGGTTAATGGTGAATTGAAACGAGTCCGATTTGCTTGGATCGTCTGCGGCAGTGGCTGTGATGGTTGGCGTGTCGTTCGCACCGCTAGGCTGAGTGGCAGGCGGAGTATAAGTCGCGCTAGTCGAGGGGTTGCCAATCGCACTAATAGTCCCGCACTTGCCCGCACTGGTGCCCGAGCAGTCCGCTAGCGGAGAGCCAGACTGAAGAGTCCAGGTTACTCCGCCGTCTCCCGCCGTATCGTTCGATACGTTGGCGTTCACGGTGACTGCTGCGGCGTCGGCATCGATAGCAGCGAATTTGTTCGTGATTGCAACCGTAATGTTGGAGGTAACGGTCATGCTGAATTCGCCACTGGTTACCAGCATCGCCGGCGACTCGGCGTCCGTTACCTGTACCTGGAAGGTAAAGGGCGTCGGTTGTGTCTGGGAAGGAGTTCCGCTGAGCACGCCACCTGGACTTAAGGTAACACCGTTGGGCACCGAGCCAGAAAATCCCGTCCATGTATACGGCGGGAACCCCCCGCTAGCCTGAAGTTGAACGTTATAGGGCGTTCCAACCACGCCCGGCGGCAACGTCAACGCGGATGTAATCTTCAATTGTGACGCGGGAGCGATAGTGATAGTACTCGCCAGAGTGGGCGATATCTGGCCTACCACGTCCGTTACGAAAACCGTGAATGCCAAGTTTGTTCCCGATTGGCTTGGTATACCGCTGAGCACGCCTGTACTGGGATTCAGCCCTAGGCCCAATGGCAATCCAGTGGCGCCCCAGGTAAACGGACCCGTACCGGTTGCTGTGAACGTTGCATTGTAACTGACGCCCACGGTGCCCGCCGGGAGCACGCAAGGACTAGCATTGCCGGTTGGGCATGTCACTGCAGGAAGCGTCGGATTGCTAAGCGTTATCGTGTATGACTGCGTTGATGTGCGCGCGGGATTGTCCGAGTCTTTCACCTGCACGGTGAATGGATAGGGCCCCGTCGATTGCCTTTGCGGTGTACCGGAGATTGTTCCTTGATTGTTGCTTGTACCTAAAACTAACCCGAGCGGTAGCGCGCCGCTGACAATCGAATAGCTAAGAGGTAATGTTCCGTTGGAGGTGTTGATGGTCGCTCCCGCATAGGCTGCACCGATGATCGCCGTAGAGGGAATCGTCGTCGTCGTGATCTTCGGCGCACTCGCAGTGGAAGTGCTACTGCTAAGGCAACTCGACAGCCCCGCAAGGGAAACGACAAGTAGCGCAACAATAGCGACCGAGCGAAACCGATTCATGATGCCTCCTGAAAATTCGGCTACAGAGCGCTACCGAATATGATGTAGTTCGAAAGAGCTTGATGCTTCGAGCCGGGGCGGGGATGTCCCGTGCACGCCTGCGAAATGCTACCATAAAAAACACAAAACCGGATGACGATGTTGTAGGCAGATGCGGCAACCTCCGAACCTGGCAGCCCCCAGGATACGCAGAATATCCCCGGCGTTTACAATATCTTAGGTGCTTCGAAGTAATCGAATAGCTTTCAAACAAGCGGCGAAGCGCGCAGTTGCGAACGATTCAATACAGCTCACATCGCGGCAAATCAGATGGCACCTAATGGACGTGACATTAGCAGCGGCACGCAGAGCTGGTCCCCACCACGATATTTATTCAGCTCATTACTTCCTTTAGCGCTAATTATCGAAAAAGACTAGAGGCGATCGCAGCCAGACTAGTCGGCGCTAGCGCTGACCGCCTTGCGCGATTCGCGCGCCTCGCTTAACCGGGCGAGGCCTTCGAGCAGATCTGCGACTAAATCCTTCGCGTTTTCGCAACCCGGCGAAAGACGAATCAGCGTATCCAGAAGCCCGAGTTCCGCGCGCGCTTCCGGCGGGATCGAAGCATGAGTCATCGTGGCAGGATGGCACACCAGAGCCTTCACGCCGCCCAGGCTTTCGCCCAAGGTGAAATATTTTCGGGACGAAACGAACGACACAACTTCTTCCAACGTTCCATCCAGCTCAAAGGAAACCATGCCGCCGAAGCCGCTCATTTGCTTTCGGGCGATTTCGTGGCCGGGATGTTCCGCGAGACCGGGGAAATAGACGCGTCGAACCAGCGGGTGGCCTCGTAGCGCGTTCGCAATGGCGGTGGCGTTTTCTTCGTGCCGCTGCATTCTCAATTCGAGCGTCTTCAATCCACGCAGCGTAAGCCAACAATCGAACGGTGAGGGAACTGCGCCGGTTGCATTTTGCAAAAACTTGATCGGCTCGAAAATGCTTGGATCCTTGGCCAGAGCGGCGCCTTGAATGGTGTCCGAGTGGCCGCCCAGATATTTCGTCACGCTGTGAACCACGATATCGGCGCCCAGTTCGAAGGGTTGCTGGAAATACGGCGTGGCAAAGGTGTTGTCAACGACCACGAGCGCGTCGCGAGCATGCGCGAACTTGCAGATTGCCGCGACGTCGTACACCAATAGGCGCGGATTTGTGGGCGTCTCGATCCAGACTAAACGCGTGCGTTCGGTAATGGCCTTTTCAAGATTTGCAATGTCGGAGGCGTCGAGCTGTGTCACGGTCACTCCGAGCGGCTGAAAAACTTTGTTGAGGATGCGATAGGTGCCGCCATAAACGTCCAGCGAGATGATGATCTCATCGCCAGGGCGCAGGTACGCTTGCAATACGGCGTTTTCCGCGGCCAGTCCAGAAGCGAAAAGCGCCGCGTGCTCAACGCCTTCGAGTTCCGCCAGCACGGTTTCGAGCCGCTGGCGTGTGGGATTATTCGTGCGCGAGTAGTTGAACCCCTTGTCGTTCCCCGGCGAATCCTGCTCGTACGTGGAGGTTTGAAAAATCGGCGCGATCAACGAGCCGGTTTCCGGTTCAGAAGGCTGTCCTGCGTGAATCGTCTTGGTTGCGAATTCCATTTCATGCTCCTTTTTCATAATCGTTTTTCAGATCTCATCGCTACGGTTCTCTACCCAATTATTTTTTCAACTTGGAAATTCTAAACGGCCCCTACCACGGATGGAATCTGGCTTGCCCAACTCCCGTTTTGCTCTGTTTCGACGATGCGGCTAACCGGCTCCTTCTCATTCAAGCTTCGAATGACTAGAGGGATACCGGAACGGCGGGCTGCTTCGATAGCTAACCGCTGCACCAAGTCGCAACCGCCATCCGCCAGTTCGAGCGCTTGCGCGAAGGTAAGCTCCGGGATGGGGCGCGCGCTCGGGTCTTTATGCGGATCACTGGAAAAATATCCGGGAACGTCTTTGACAAGTTCACACCGGCAGGCTTGTAAACCTTCCGCGAGCAGGACAGCAGTGAGATCAGAACCGCCGCGGCCAAGCGACGCGATCGCATTCTGCGAATCAGTGGCGAAGAACCCCGGAACGATCGCGACGGGACATCGGTCCAGAGCCTTTTGCAGCTTTTCGGAATGGCATTCCACCGCTTGGTGAGCTCCTGAGTCTTCGTTCCGGTCTTGAGAGAGCTTCAAACCCGCCTGATGAATGTTCAGCGGAACCGCTTGCACGCCTACGGCCTGCAATTCCAAGGCGAGAATGGCCACCGAGCGGATTTCTCCCGTGGACCATAAAAGATCTAGCGGCGCCGCCTGTGGCTTGCGAACGATCTTCTTCGCCGCGCGTTCCAGCCGGTCGGTGGCGCCTTCTTGCGCCGAGACCACGATTACCAGACGTTCGCCCAGATCGCTGCGATGCCGGTTGCGCACAAAAAGTGCGGCGCGCTTATACGCTTTTGGGCTGACGAGAATCGAGCCACCCAGCTTGATCACTGCGGTACGTTCACTCCACGACGAACTGCGTGACATGTACTTCTCCCGGTGGTGCGGAATAAAAATCCGCTTCTGCGCCATAGAACCCGGCAAGTAGCTCCGCATCTGCATGCAATGAGGAACGGCTTGCGCGAGCGCTCTCCGCGCTGCGTTGGGCGTTTCAGCAAGTCCGCAAATGCGGACGCTGCGCCAGGTTTGACTTCACTTTGGGAGTTGAATCTTCAATCGACCGGGGATCCGGTCAGTCGAGGATCTTATCTCTCCCCACTTGGGCAGGAATTAGCACCTTGGCAGTTGCACCAGGTTGCTGTGGCTTCAGCGGGCCTGTCCCCTCAGCCACTCTTGATAAGCGCTGCCGTTTCCAGCAGCGAAGCAAGCATAGCAAAACCAATATGCGAGTCAAGAGCCGAATCGCCAGGGCTGGGCGATCAGGAAAGGGCGGGCCGAAGGAGCCGGGCCTGTCCTTACGGACAGGCGGTAATTCCCTAGCGGCATCGCGAATCATAGCTATAGACAGCCGCTTGGCACGTTGTTCAAATTGAAAGTTGGTAATACCGGGGGGTTGTTGTCTGCGGGGGTAACGAGCCTATGCGATACGTATGTGTGTTAGTGGGGATTGTCTTCCTCGCGGCCTTTGGCGCGTCCGCACAAACCAATGTTTCGACGTTCGCCCTGGCTCCCTCTCTAGACGCGGCGATCACTGCGCCGGCGCCTATCGCTCAAAATGTCTTTATGCCGGCGATTTTTGCGGACCCTGCGCTCCTGCCGCTGGCCCCTGCTCCCGAGCCCCAGCAAATTCAGGGCGTGTTCGAAAATTATAGCTGGCAAGCGTATGCGGGTTACACCTTCGTGCGATTTTACGAGCTGCCCGGTGTGGCGGAGAATCAAAACGGGGTAAACGTTGGGGTCACCTATTTTTACCGGGACTGGGTGGGATTCGATATCGAAGCGCTGGCCGCGCACGGTTCGCTCGCAGGCGCTAGCTCTTGGATCCTGTTCGTCGGCGCAGGCCCGCGCCTGCGAACGTCGTTGGGCCGCAATCTCGAGGTATTCGGTCACGGCTTGGTTGGAGGGGCGTACCTTTCGCCGGAGACTCCCTACGGGAGCCAGGGCGCGTTCGGCTACGAACTTGGCGGAGGAGTCGACTTCAACCCAAGCCATTCGAGATTCTCTCTCCGCATCGAAGGCGATCTGCTCGGCACACGCTTCTTCCAAACCAATCAGTGGAGCCCGAAAGTATCCGCCGGCATTGTGTACAAGTTTTAGCTTCTGATTGATTCCGAGATCGGATGGCTCCTTCCCGACAATCTTTCCATCCTTGATTTGGCGCTTTCGAAGCTTCTCCATTTGTGGTTTCATCCTCCATTAGCAGGCAGGGATAGGAGGATTTTGTGGAAAATGACGGGCTGAAAACCTGGGCGGGGAAATGGGCGCTGATTACAGGCGCGAGCGCTGGGATCGGATTCGAGTTCGCGAAACTGCTGGCGGCCGGAGGCGCAAACCTAGTGCTGACCGCGCGTCGCGTGGACCGACTAGAAAAACTTGCCTCCGAGCTTTCCGCTGCACATCGCGTGCAGGTTGAAGTTTTCTCAGCCGACCTGGTTCAACCAGCAGCGCCTGTTGAAATTCAAAAGTTTACGACCGGGAAAAAGATCGAAATCGAGTTGCTGATTAACAACGCGGGATTCGGCGCGTTTGGCTACGCGCACGAAATTCCCATCGAGAAGATGCTGGAGATGATTCAGGTGAATTGCTCGGTTGTGGTGCATCTCACCCGGCTTTACCTGCCGGCGATGGTCGCGCGCAAGCATGGTGACGTTTTGATCGTGGCTTCGCTGGCGGCGTTTCAGGCCGTGCCGTTCAATTCTGTGTACGCGGCGACGAAAGCTTTCGATCTTTTGTTTGCGGAGGGTGTGGCTGAAGAGGTGCGCGAGTTTGGAGTGCGAGTTTGCGCGCTCTGTCCTGGGACGACCAACACGGAATTTCAGCAGGTGGCGCAGCAGCCGGACCGAGTTTTCCGATCGGCGGAGACAGCGGGAAAAGTGGCGCGTGTGGGGCTCGAGGCGTTGGCGGCGGGAAAGAGCTATGTGATTTCCGGATTCATGAACCGGCTGATGAAGGAAGGGCAGCGGCTGGCTCCTCGCCGCTTCGTCACTAAGACTGCCGCGAAAATGATGCGGCCTGACGAGTCACATTCTAGCTAATCACGGCAGTACCTGCGCGTCGAAGACGCCGGTTTCCACCTGGCCTGCGCGTTTGATTTGAACGAAGATGCGGTACCGTCCCGCTTTTGGAAATCCGTAGGGAAATGAAACTTCCGGCGACATGGTGCCCGTGGACATTTGCATCGTCATCGTGGGGGATTCATTTCCGTCGGCTGGCGCCGACGCGCTGGGATTTTTTTGCGCGAGTTCTAGCGCCGCCATCGCGACCGAGCCGTCCGGGTGGATGTGGGCGAAGACCGAGCGGTCCGAACGCACGATTTCCGCGTGGCCGGCCATGCCCATGTAGGGTTGCACGTCGGTCGCGAGCTTGCCCTGCGGATCCTCGAGGCGGAAACGGAGCCAGACGAAATGATTCGCCGACGAGCGGAATGGGGCCGCGCTCCCAAACCATGCGGTAGCCATCGGAAAGAGTGTCGATATCGCCTTTTTCCGTTACATCCGTGTTCGAGGAAGATAGGCTCGCATCATTTGGAATTGGATGCGCGGTGGCCTCGGAATTATCGCCCGCGAGCGGCACGCCGGAAAGATCCGGCAGATCAATTTCTGCGACCATGGTGTCCGGGAAGCCGGACGCGCGAACGATGTCGGCGAAAACCTGATAATGACCGGCGGAAATCTGCGGCAAGTCGATCGTGAAAGTATTGGCAGAACCTTGCGTCAATTCCGGATGCAAGTGATAGAAGCGGTCCATCTGCGGGACGCGAATCAAAAAAAGATGCATCAAGTGACCGTGGTCAGGGATGAGTTGGGTCATCACGGTTTCGGGCCGGTTGGTGTGCCAGGCCGAATCGCCCATGCGTAACACCATCTTTCCGTCGGGTTCGGCCGAAACCTTCAGCGGCGGAGCTGTGTAGATCATTTGCAGGGCTTTCGCGCGCGCTTCTGAATCCCACCACATGTTGCCGAAGAACAAAATTCCCAGAACGATCACGGCCGCTCCGGCCATAACGAAGCGCCCACGTCGTTTTTGATTCGGCTCAGGCGCTTGACCCGGCTCAAGCGTTCCTTCGCGACGCGCGGCGCCAAGGATCGAAACGATGGCGCAGAACAACAGCACCATCAGCGCAAAAAGCAGAACGCCCAGAGATTTCTGCATGGGCAGCGTGTTTCGCGCAGCGGCGGGAACCGGAACGGCAATTTCTCCGACGCCTTGCGAACCAGTTACGGACACGCGCACTTGCCAGGAGCCGGATTCCATCAGCCAGATTTTTCCGGAGAAGTATTGCGGGTCTTCTTTCGACTGCGCGAGCGGATCGGGCGGCGGAGGATATTTTGCGCCGGGGCCGACGATATAAAGCGGGACGACGCGAATGCTGGCGACTCCCGGGTCGGAGCTGCGAATCTCGACATCCGCCACACCGGGAATCATGGCAGGGGTGCGGATGGTGACGGTGAGGTGGTATGGACCGGCGGCGCCTTGGAAGTACACGTCAGGACTGCCGACGTGGGCCCAGCAAGATCCCAGGGCGAAAAGAATTGCGGCCAGCGCGGCAATCGGGCGGCGCATTCATTCTCCTGGCTAAAATTTGGCGGTGCGTTTACCTACGGAGACGCCGCAAGGCGTCGCCTGCAGCCAATCCGATACGTGAAGAAACGCTGGCGATGGCAAGAGCGATCCCCATTCCCCGGCAAAAGAGGGCGAAGGTGGCTTCGCGGTCGACGAACTCGAATTGCCAGTGGTAATCCGACGGCGAAACCGCGTAGGCGAAATAATTCTGGCCAAATATCCAATTGCGCGCTGCCGGAGAAATCAGGAAGTCACCGAGCGGCCAATGAATGACAAGCATCACCGCGAGATACGCGGCGCCCAACATTGCGGCCAGCAGCCATTTATTTTTCTGCGCGTAACGATTCAGAAGAAAATCGATAACCAGCGCGGGAAGTATGATGAGAACGGGAAATTCCAAGGGAATCATGTGCGTCACGTTGGTAAAGACCGGGCCGAGCTTCGGCGTGGCCGGAAACAACGGCAAGCCCCAGAGTTGGGCGAGCTGAACGGCGGTGTAAATCGAAGCGACTGCCGTAGCGCCCCAGCGATAGCCGCTGGCGCGTGCGATTCCCACCAAGTACAGCGGAACACCGAGGGAAAGCGCGCGATAAAATTGCGCGCCGTGCATCTGGTCGCCGTTGCTGTACTCGGAGAGAAAGAGAAGATGCAGGCAGAGCAGCATGCCTCCGAGACAAAGATAGAGGCGCAGGAGACTTTTTCGGTCTTCACCCTGCGCGCGATTCATGCTGCTTTCGATCAGCAGGAGCGCGCCAATTCCCACTCCCATGATTCCGAGGCCGAGGACCATGTGGGGCGGGCTGACGATCTGGACGTCGAGCCCGAAAGAATTGTGCCACCAGTTATCAAAGGGCGCGGAGGTGACCATCACGACTCCGCCCCAGCAGGCCAGGAAGGCGCCGAGCGGCCCGCGAAATCCCCATACTTTCACCGAAGCTGCTTTGGCCTCGGGATCGCTGCCAAAAGTAGTGGAAAAAATCAGGTAGACGCTGGTAAGGCACATCAGAATGCCGCCGAATTGAATGAGCAGATGCGCTGGAGTCCAGAAAGTGTCGCGGCCGATGCTCATGTGCCAGGAGATATCCCAGTAGAGGCCGAAGACGATGGAGCTGACGCCGATCAGGCCGCACCAGAGATACCACCGAGCGCCGTGAGCGCGCACGCGGGAGACGGCGCTATAGGGAATTGCGGCTCGCGTGCTCATCATTGGCTCGGAATCACGCTAGCACGAAGAAAGGCGGTTTGGAAGGACTTGGATGCTCTGTGATGGTCTCCTGAAATTCCCATTTTGTGGGCGACAGTCACATGCGAAAATACCGCCGAATTGCGTTCCGGCCAGCCATAGGCGTCGGCCGACGACGATGTGTTACCACAAGGAGCGGTGAGGGAGAATGAAATTGAATCCGCGCACAGTGACTCTTTTTGACCCGCCTATGTTTTATCGTGAGCCTTTTCTTTGCGCTAGCGGCCTGCACCGCTGGCGCAGCCCACGAGGAAAAGGGAGAGGTATTCGACGGGCCGGGGGGAAAGCTCTATTACGAAGTGACCGGCAGCGGAAGCAGAACGCCGCTTGTGGTGGTAAATGGCGGGCCGGGTTTTGATCACTACCTATCTGCACATTGCAACAGCGTGGGACTCGCTTGCGCAGAACCGCCCGGTCATTTTTTACGACCAGCGAGGAGTGGGGCGCTCGGCGCCGCTTAACGAGGGGCAATCTTGCACGCTCGCCAATCAGATTGATGATCTGGAAGCGCTGCGCGCGCATCTTGGCTACGAGAAAATCGATCTGCTGGGGCATTCCTGGGGCGGATATTTGAGCATGGCGTACGCGGCGCGGCATCCCGAGCGCATTTCGCACCTGATCATAGTGGACTCCGCGGCTCCGAAGTGGAGCGACACTATTTTCCTGTTTAACCAGGTTTTTCCGCAAACTACAGAGCGCCAGGATGCTTATGCTTTCGCGGATGAACTGGGAGACAAGAGCGAGTCGAACGCTTCCATTCACGAATATTTGACCATGCTGTTTTATTCGCCGGAGAAACGCGATGGTTTTGTGGCGCAAATGGGGCCGGGCTTGTTCAACAAGAAGGTGAACCAGGCTGTCGCTAGCGACCTTGCGCGGTTCGATTTGAATCCTGAGATCCGAAAATTTCGTTTTCCGGTACTGGTGATTACGGGCCAGTTCGATATGAACGTGGCTCCTGTGGTTGCCTACAAAATTCATCAGGCCATCGCCGGATCACGGTTTGTGGTCTTCGAGCGGAGCGGACACATTCCTTTTTACGAAGAGCCCGAAGCGTTTGATAAAGCGGTGGAAGACTTTCTGCCGTCGAAGTAGGCGGTTCCTTGTGACACCGATTGCTGAGAGAATCCCCAACCTCGCAAAAATCGTGTTGGCACCCTGTCGATTTGGCAGCGGCTCATTCGACGTGCAAGTAGAGCCTAAATCGAAACGGCCCAAAGGCTCAGGCGCAAATTCGAGATGCTGAAGGAGATGAAACGATGCGATTCATGATGCTGATGATCCCGAAGGGGTACGAAAACGCCAAGCCGGGCACTATGCCGGAGGCGAGGGCGGTTGAAGTGATGATGAAGTACAACGAATCGCTGCAGAAAGCCGGGGTGCTGCTCGCGCTGGATGGTTTGCACCCGCCGTCGATGGGGGCGCGCGTTTCGTTCCCGGGAGGGAAACCGAAGGTGACGGACGGACCGTTCGCCGAGGCGAAAGAGGTGCTGGGGGGCTACTGGATGATCCAGGTGAAGTCGAAGGAAGAAGCGATTGAATGGGCGTCGCGGTGCCCGGGCTCGGCCGATTGCGTGATTGAAGTCCGTCAAGTGCAGGAGTTCGCGGATTTCCCAGCCGAGGTCCAGGATGCCGCGGCCAACTATCCCGAGATGCAGAAGAAAGTGGGGCAGCGATAAAGGCTCGAGAGGAGGCAACGTGCCGGACGAAAAGGCTTCTAACGGAAAGAGCGGAACAAAGCTAAACGTGATTCTTTGGACGGTGCAATGGTTGCTGGCGGCGGTCTTTTTGCTTGCGGGATTTACGAAGCTGGTGCTGCCGATCGCGGAAATGACGAAGCAGGTGCGGCTGCCGGGCCTGTTCTTGAGGTTCATCGGTTCGGCGGAGGTGCTGGGCGCAATCGGGCTGATACTTCCCGGGCTTTTGCACATTCGAACGATGCTAACTCCGCTGGCTGCGGCGGGACTCGTCATCATCATGACCGGTGCGACGGTGATCGTGTTGAAAACCAATACGGTGCTCTCGGCGCTGTTGCCGCTGGTGACTGGGTTGCTTGCGGTGCTGGTGGCCTACGGACGGTGGAAGCTGGCGCCGATTCGCGAAAAGTCTCGCGACAGGTTTTCTAGCAGGCCAACGAACCAATGACCATACAGATGCGCAAAAATAATGGTCCGCATGTCGATTTCAGGGCTCGTCGTTCGACGTTGTAGTAGAGGCAAGGTGGCAGCGGTCGAAACCGGCCGGGAACCTAGCTGTGGAAGACAAAAATACACAGGAGAGGTGGCACGATGAAATTCATGATGCTGGTGAAACACGCTGAAAACCAGGGCACTCCACCCAAGGCACTTATGGATGCGATGGCGAAGATCGGACAAGAGGCGGTGAAATCCGGCGCGATGGTGGAAAGCGGCGGGTTGGCTCCAACGGCGAAAAGCACACGCGTGAGGCTTTCTCAAGGGCAGATATCCGCGATCGATGGGCCGTTCACCGAGGCTAAGGAAATCGTCGGCGGGTTTGCGATCCTTCAGTACAACTCGAAAGAAGAGGCAATCGAAGGCGCGAAGCATTTCATGGAGCTTCACAAGAAACACTGGCCGGGCTGGGAGGGCGAGACCGAAGTCCGCCAGGTGTGCGGGCCCGAGGAGTTCGCTCCTAAAGCATAGAAGCAGCGCCCGCGCACGGATGGCCGCAAACGTGCGGCCGCCGCGCGCGAGCCGTTTGCATTAACTCTTGAGGCGGCGAAAGCAGCCCAAAAAATCATACCAGGGGAAATCGATATGAAATTTCTGAGTATCTACAAGACGGTGGAAAAAGGTATTCCTCCCTCCCAAGAGGAAATGGAGAAGATGGGCGAGTTGATAGAGGCGGGGATCGAAGCGGGTTATTTGCTTGGAGTCGAAGGCTGCCTGCCGAGCGCGTTAGGCGCGCGCGTGCGCCGTTCGGATGGGAACTTTAAAGTGACGGACGGGCCTTTCAGCGAAGCGAAAGAGGTGGTAGGGGGATTCGCGTTGCTACGGGTGAACTCCAAAGAAGAGGCTATCGAGTTGACCAAGCAATTCCTGAATGTGGCAGGCGACGGTGAGTGCGAGCTTCGCCAACTATTCGAGGCCGGCCAGAGCACGCAAGCGCAGGCTGGCGGGAACAAGTAGGCGGCGTGAGCGCTTGGTTTCGAGAGGGCCTTGCAGCGGGGAATTGAAGATGGTCTGATTGGTAGCTGTGACGGCTACCGATACACATCGTGCGATCGACACGGTCTGGAGAATTGAATCGGCCAAGATCATCGCTGGGCTCACGCGGATGGTGCGCGACGTAGGGCTGGCCGAGGAACTCGCGCAGGACGCCCTGGTGGCCGCGCTGGAGCAATGGCCCGAGTCAGGCATCCCGGATAATCCCGGCGCTTGGCTGATGGCTACCGCGAAGCATCGCGCCATCGATCACTTCCGCCGGAACACGCTGCACCAAAGCAAGCACGAAGAGCTGGGCCGCGAGCTCAAGAAGAAAGAGATGACCGTGCCGGATTTTGAAGCGGCTCTCGATGACGATGTCGGCGACGACCTGTTGCGACTTATGTTCATCTCCTGCCATCCGGTGCTTGCAACTGAGGCGCGCGTAGCGCTGACGCTTCGGTTGCTTGGTGGACTCACCACCGACGAGATTGCGCGCGCGTTTCTGGTACCGGAGCCGACGGTGGCGCAGCGCATCGTGCGGTCGAAGAGAACACTGGCCGAAAAGCGAGTCCCATTTGAGGTGCCGCGAGGAGCCGAGCTAGCCGCGCGCTTATCGTCGGTGCTCGAAGTCATCTATCTCATTTTCAATGAGGGTTATTCCGCGACTGCCGGTGAGGACTGGCTGCGGCCAGCTCTTTGCGAGGATGCGCTGCGGATGGGGCGCATTTTGGCTGAGCTCGCGCCCGAAGAGCCGGAGGTGCACGGCTTGGTCGCGCTGATGGAGATTCAGGCGTCGCGTTCAAGGGCGCGTTCGGGGCCAACGGGAGAGCCGATCTTGCTGTTGGAACAGAATCGCGCGCAGTGGGACCAATTGCTGATTCGTCGCGGACTCGCGGCGCTTGCGCATGCTGAAAAACTGGGCGGCGAAGGGTCCTATGTTTTGCAGGCTAAAATTGCGGCTTGCCACGCGCGTGCGCGAACGGCAGAAGAAACGGACTGGCCTCAGATCGTGACGTTCTACACCGAGCTTGCGCGGATCATGCCCTCGGCCGTGGTGGAGCTGAATCGTGCCGTCGCGGTGGCCATGGCGTTCGGGCCGGCAGCGGGGCTTGAGATGGTCGATGCGCTGGTTGCGGAAGGATTGCTTCAGAGCTACCACTTGCTGCCAAGCGTTCGCGGAGATTTCCTGAAAAAACTTGGACGATTCGAAGAAGCTCGCGCGGAGTTCGAGCGCGCGGCGTCGCTCACGCGAAATGCACGAGAGCGCGAGCTTCTTCTAGAACGTGTTCGGGCGTGCGTGAATAGCGTTCAGTGACGGCGATCCTGGCAAACTCAATGCCTGGTCAGAGTGCCCTCGCAGTGCACGGAGCCGAGGGGGCCATTTTTCGCTGTGAAGCTGTAGTCGGTGACGAATTTAACCATGCACTGTGCGGCTTCGGTGATCCAGGCGGCGCCTGTAATACTCCTACCGTGCACTCTCAGGACCTCACACAGCCCAACTTTCAGGACGCCAGGATTTCGCGGGAATGTGCGGGATATAATTAGCAAACTATGCCTGTGATTATTTCCATGCTGCGGGGCGTGAACCTTGGCAAGCGCAGAATGAAGATGGATGCGCTGCGGGCGCTGTATGAGTCGTTGGGATTTCGCGACGTGCGAACGTTCGTGCAGAGCGGGAACGTGGTTTTCAGGAGCGAGCAGAAGAATCTGGCTGCGCTGACGAAGAAAATTGAGAGCGCTATCGAGCGGGAATTTGGATTTTATTCCGACGTTATTTTGCGCAGCGCTTCGGAAGTGCGGGAAACGATAGCAAGGAATCCCCTTGCGAAGCGGTCCCGTATGGAGCCGAGGAGTTTCCTGGTTTGGTTTCTGGTGAGCGATCCGGGTGAGGAAATTCGAAAGAAGGTTCGCGCCATGAACACCGAGCCGGAGGAATTGCGTATCGATGGGCGCGAGGTTTATATTTATTTTCCGAACGGCATGGCGCGCCCGAAAATGAAGTGGCCGGCGATTGAGAAAGTACTGGCGGTACGCGGGACGGGAAGAAACTGGAATACGGTAAGAAAGCTGCTTGAGATGGCGGAGGCGCTGGAAGCTTCGAAGTAGATACTTCTGTCCCATTACACCGCTCGCTACCACGAAGCTTTTTGCGCCGCTGCTGCATCCGATTTAGCGGATGGCGAGTCCAAGCTGCTGTAGGAACCTTCAAGAAAGCCCGATACCGCAAGAAGATGAACGAATCAAAGGAGACAAACCATGGCAAAGAATGGCGGGATGCAACTGAGGGGGCGGGAAAAAGAAGCCCTGCAGACTCCAACGGATCTGAGCCGTAAGGGCGTCGAGGAAATTTCCAACGAACTGCGCAAATTGCTGGCTGACACATTTGCGCTGTATCTGAAGACAAAAAATTTCCACTGGCATATTAGCGGAACACACTTTCGCGATTACCACTTGTTGTTGGACGAGCACGGCGACCAGATCTTCGCCATGACCGACGATATTGCGGAGCGCGCGCGCAAGCTGGGCGGGACGACCATCCATTCAATCAGCGAGATTTCGAAGAATCAGCGTCTGCAGGACAACAACGAAGAATTCGTCGCGCCGAAAGATATGCTGGCGGAACTTTTGGAAGACAACCAAGCGCTTGCACGCTCCTTCCGCGAGATGCACGAGGTTTGCGAGAAGCACAACGACGTGGCCACGGCGAGCTTGATCGAGGTTTGGATCGACCAGACCGAACGGCGAACCTGGTTCCTGTTCGAGACCGTTGGTGGATTCCAGACGGAGCAGGCACCTTTGCAGAAAGCTGCCGGCACGAGCTAGTTGCCGAGGGGTAAAAAAAACGCGAAAAGAGCCGGCAGCATGCCCTTCTTTCCTTTGGGCAGGCCGGCGCTGCAAAAGGTAGGAGGCTGCGATGTCGGAACAAAATGCGGGCGGATCTGTGTCTCGGGCTCGAGCGAGCGGTGAAGCGGAGCGGCCGCCTGTGCCTCCTTTTACTCGCGAGTCTGCGATTCAAAAGGTTCGACTGGCGGAGGATGGCTGGAATTCCCGCGACGCGGAAAAGGTGGTGCTGGCGTATACGGTGGATTCGCGTTGGAGAAACCGGGCGGAGTTTGCAAATGGCAGGCAAGAAATCATCGCGTTTCTCAAACGCAAATGGACGAAAGAATTGGACTACCGGCTGATCAAAGAGCTTTGGGCATTCGGCGGAAATCGGATTGCGGTGCGTTTTGCGTATGAATGGCACGACGACTCGGGGAACTGGTTCCGTTCGTATGGCAACGAGAACTGGGAATTCGAAGAAAACGGTCTGATGCGCCTGCGGTTTGCGTGTATCAACGATTTGCCGATCAAGGAATTGGAGCGGAAATATCATTGGCCGCTGGGCCGGCGACCGGACGACCATCCTGGCTTAAGCGAACTCGGCCTTTAATTCCCCTGAAAAGCAGCCAGAGGCTTCCTCGAAATTATTCTTCTTCCTGAGCCGCAGCCTGGGACGCCGCCAAGCGGTCGATCACGGTCAGGTCTTCGAGCGTGGTGGTGTCGCCGGAGATGCCGCCGTCTTTGGCTAGTTCGCGAAGCAAGCGGCGCATGATTTTTCCGCTGCGAGTCTTGGGCAGGCCATCGGCGAAGCGAACATCGGCAGGACGGGCGATAGAGCCGATGGTGGAAGCGACATAATCCATTAGCGCGGAGCGCAACTCGCGGCTGGGAGTGTGTCCGACGCGCAGCGCGACGAAGCAAATGATGGCTTCGCCTTTGATGTCGTCCGGACGCGCGACCACGGCAGCTTCGGCCACCGCGGCGTGGCTTACCAGAACGCTTTCGATTTCCATGGAGCTTAAGCGGTGGCCGGCAACCTTGATGACGTCATCGACGCGGCCCAGGACCCAGATGTATCCGTCTTTGTCGCATTGTGCGGCATCACCGGCAAAATAGACGCCGGGAATTTTTTTCCAATACTCGCGTTCGTAACGTTCGTCGTCGCCGTAAATTGTGCGGAGCATGGAAGGCCAGGGCTTTTGGATGGTGAGGTAGCCGGTCTCTCCGGGACCGACTGGTTCGCCTTTCATATTCACAACGCGCGCGGCGATGCCGGGAAGCGGCAAGGTGGCAGAGCCGGGCTTTGTGGGCGTCGCGCCGGGCAGCGGAGAAATCATGATCGAACCGGTTTCGGTCTGCCACCAGGTATCCACGATGGGGCAGCGGTTTTTGCCGATGGCTTCGAAATACCATTTCCATGCGGCGGGGTTGATCGGCTCACCGACCGTGCCAAGAACGCGAAGGCTGCTCAGGTCATGGGGCTTGATCCACTCCATGCCCCAGGCCATGAAAGCGCGAACTGCGGTTGCGGAGCTGTAGAAAATAGAGACTTTGTAGCGGTCGATGATTTCCCAGAAGCGGTCGCGGCGCGGGAAATCGGGAGCGCCTTCGTACATGACGATGCTTGCGCCGTTCGAGAGCGGACCGTAAACGATGTAACTGTGCCCGGTGACCCAGCCGATGTCGGCGGTACACCAGTAGATGTCTTCGTCTTTCAGATCGAAAACTAATCTCGTGCTCCACATGCATTGCAGCAGGTACCCGGCGGAAGTGTGTAGGACGCCTTTTGGTTTTCCGGTGGTGCCGCTGGTGTAGAGAATGTAGAGGGGATGCTCGGAATCGAGTTTGATGGCGGGGAATTCCTTTTCGGCTTTTTCTTCGAGCTCGTGCCACCACAGATCGCGGCCCTGTTTCCAAGCCACTCCTTCTTTCGTGCGACGAACGACGATTGATTTCTCAATGGTGGGGCATTTTTTCAGTGCTTCGTCGGCGGTATCTTTCAGCGGAACGACTTTTCCCCGGCGATATCCGCCGTCCGCGGTGATCAAGATTTTTGCTTTGCAGTCCGCGATACGGTCGGAAAGGGCGGTGGCGCTGAAGCCGCCGAAGACCACCGAATGCACCGCGCCCACACGCGCGCAGCCCAACATCGCTATCGGCAGCTCGGGAATCATAGGCATATAAATCGCAACGCAATCGCCAGGCTTTACTCCGAGAGAACACAGAACATTCGCGAACTTGCATACGCGTTCATGCAGCTCGGCATAGGTGTATTGCAGCGTCGAGCCGTCTTCGGCTTCCCACATCAGCGCGGGTTTATTCGCGTTTAGTTCGAGATGGCGGTCGAGGCAGTTGTAGGAGACGTTGAGCTTGCCGCCCAGGAACCATTTCGCATGGGGCAAATTCCATTCGAGAACTTTTTGGGGAGGCTCGAACCAGTGCAGCATTTTCGACTGCTCGGCCCAAAATTCCTCCGGATTGGCCTCGGCCTTCTGATATATCTCTTGGTATTCTCTGAGCGACTTGACGCGGGCTTTCTTGCTGAAATCCTCCGGCGGCGGGATGGGCTTCTCTTCGAGTACGTGGGGGTCGAATTCCTGCATGGCTCCTCCGGTTGGCCGGGCGCACGCCCAAAACCTCTGCCCGCGGCCGATGGCAGGGACCTTAAAAGACCGCTCGCCCGTCCCTACGTTATTGAAGAGCGGCTGTTTGGTCAAGAAGGGGAATCATTCATGCGGTGGGAGGGCGGAAGCGGCAAAGGCGAGTGTGGCCCATTTTAGGGTGGAAGTGCGATATCGGCGGCGCCCCGGTCAAACTGGCCTAAAATTCGGGGAACTTTCCGGACCGCGCGATTGAATATGTAACGGGAGTTACGGCAGGCCGTCCAACGGTATAGGATGAAAATCGAGGCGGACTTGATAGAAGACGGTCTGTTGCTCCGGCGCATGATGTCGGGCGACGAGGAATCTTTCACCCTGCTTTATCGCCGCAGGCATCCGGCGATTTATCGCTTTGCTTTGCATATGAGCGGCAACGTTGCCGTGGCGGAAGATGTGACCCAAGAGGTTTTCATGACGTTGATTCGAGATGCGAAAAGATTTGATCCGGCTCGAGGCACTCTGAGCGGTTTTCTTTTTGGTATCGCGCGGAACCATCTGCGCAGGCGGTGGGAGCAGGACCGGCATTCGCAGGCTCTTCCGGAGGATGTGGACGAGCTCGATGTGCTTCTGGCCGCCTGTGCAGCGTCCGGGAAAAATGGGCACTCGAACGGAAATGGAAACGGGCCTGGGCCATTTTTACTGAAGCGCGATGAGTTTGCGTCGCTGGAAACTGTGGGACGAGTGCGACAGGCTATCGCCACACTTCCACAGAACTATCGCGAAGCGGTGATTCTCTGTGAGTTGGAAGAAATGAGTTACGAAGAGGCTGCGGCGGCGCTGGGTTGTCCCGTAGGTACGGTGAGGTCGCGGCTGCATCGGGCGCGCGCGCTCCTGGCGGAAAAATTGCACGAGGACCAGCCGTTGCGCCGTGCGTCGGCGGTGGGCAAATGAAAGACGAGAGAAATGCGATGAATTGCGTTCAATTCGAGGAAATTTATCACGAGCTGGACCGGCCTGGGACATCCGGATTCCGGTTCCGCGAGCGCGCTTTGGCGCATGCGGAATCGTGTGCGCGCTGTGGCGCGCTGCTTACGGATGGCGAGGCGCTTGATTTTGCTTTGAGTAGTTTGGCACAGCAGAATGCCGGGCGGGAGGCGTCAGCGCGGGTTGAAGCTGCGCTCCTCCGCGAATTCCAAGGCGTGAAACTCTCGGAATCGCGGCGAAGAATTCGCCGGCAACTTGTAGCGCTGGGTACCGCAGCTGCGGTTTTTCTCGCGCTAGGACTGGGCGTGCAACATCGAATCGCGTCGAGAGCGCCGACCGCACCGACACAGGTGGCGAGTGGAGCCAGAAATGCGGTAGCTCCGGTGACGAGTGTTTCTCCGACCTCCAATGAGCCGGCTCCGGTTGGGAATGTGACGAGCAAGAAGGCCATTGCGAATCAAGCGGACGAAAATGAGTATGCGGAAGAATTCGTGCCCGTTCCATACGCGGATGATCCGGGGGCGCTTGAAGGCGGGGCGATTGTGCGCGTGACTATTCCGCGCTCGGACCTCCCGTCATTTGGCTTGCCGATTACAGAAAGCGGCGGCGCGGACCGGGTTTCGGCGGACCTGGTCATAAGCCAGGACGGAACGCCGCAGGCTATACGGCTGGTATCTGAAGCAAGTCCGAATTAGGAAATTAGGGCGCGAGTAAAATATTGGAGGAAATTTAGATGAGAATTAGCAAAAAGCTTTGGGGTATTGCCGGAATGGCTGTTTTGTCTTTGCTGCTAGGCGGCAATGCCCGCGCCCAAGCTTCCGATCAGGCCGAGCAGGGTCCTCCTACGCATGACGGTCGAATGTTCGAGCGAATGGGGCCGATGGGATTTGAAGGCATGGGCTTCGTTGGTTTCGAAGCCGGGCTCGACGGCAAGACGGTGAGCGGCGCGCCGTTTACGGCAAGTTTTTCGGCGCACACGACGGAAACACTGACGGACGGCAATAAAATTCAGCTCAATACGACAGGAACGATTGCGCGCGATACGCAAGGGCGCACTCGCCGCGATATGACGCTTCCGGCGATCGGGCCATGGGCCGCCGCGGGAACGGCGCCGCCTCAAGTGTCTTTTATCAACGATCCGGTCGCGGGAACTCGGTACGTGCTCGAAACGGACACGAAGATTGCGCGCCAGATGTCAGAACGCGAAGGCCATCCGAAAGTGGCGTCCGCAGAAAAAACCGATGCGACTAAGAATCAACTGACCACGGAAGCGCTGGGGACTCAAACGATCAATGGAATATCGGCGCAAGGCACGCGCTATAGCCGCACAATTCCTGCCGGGGAGATTGGCAATGTGAAGGCTATCGTAATCGTTACCGAGCGGTGGTATTCCCCCGATTTGCAAACCGTGATCTTGACCAAGCGCACCGATCCGCGCATGGGCGAGACGGATTTTCAGTTGACGAATATTCAGCGCGCAGAACCGGCCGCGACACTGTTTCAGGTGCCGGCAGGATATACGGTTCAGCAAGGTCGCGGCCACGGCCATGGCGCTCGGCCGTCGGCAGCGCCTGAGCAATAGATTTTTGCAGGCGAAACGAGTCCACCCCGATGCACTCAATACTTGCGGGCGGTAACGCCACGCTCCGCCCGCAAGCCCTCTTTTAGCCGCTAGCTGAATCAAAAAACATTACTCAGGATTTGATCAGGGCGCGGTCGAGGAGTTCGACGACGTGCAAGACTTCCTGGCCGGTATTGTGAATTGCGGCCCCTGCGCGGAGTTGCAGAATGCACCCTGGGTTTGCGGTGAGGATGGCTTGTGCCTTGGTCTGGCTTGCGTTGGCCATTTTGTCGGCCAAAAGATCGAGCGCGGCTTTTGGCTGGGTCACGTTATAAACGCCTGCGGAGCCGCAACAGAGATCGGAGAGCTGCATCTCCACCAGTTCGACGGAAGGAATTGCGCGAATCAGCTTTCGCGGCGCTTCGCGAATCTTTTGCCCGTGAACCAGATGGCAGGAGTCCTGGTAGGTGACGCGCATGGGCAAAGGCCGCAACGGCGCCACCAGACCGAGATCAGCTAGGAATTCAGAAACGTCGCGAACCTTAGCAGAAAACTTCTGGGCCGTGTCGCGATCGGAGCTGTCCGCTGGGAACAAATGCGAATACTCCTTGAGCGTGGAGCCGCATCCGGCGGCGTTGGTGATGATGGCGTCAAAATCGTCGACGTGAAATGCCTGGCAGTTTGCACGCGCCAAATCGCGCGCCACGTCGCGCACGCCAGCGTGGGCTGCTAGCGCGCCGCAGCATAATTGCTCAGCGGGAACGACTGCTTCGCAGCCGTTCGCTTGCAGGACGCGGATGGTTGCGCGGTTGAGTTCGCTGAACGTAACTTGCGCCACGCAGCCGGCGAAGAAAGCCACCCGCGCGCGCTGCTGCCCGTGAGCCGGGAAAGTCTTGCCAAGGTCGGTGAAGAAAAAATCAGAGTCGATCCGGGGCAGCAGCCTTTCGCGCTCCTGCAAACCCAGTAGCCGGAGGATTCCGGTTGCGCGCGCAAGCGAAGCTAGGCCCGACCTCTGATAAAGGCGCAGGAGTCGAGCCGCAGCAGCAATCCTTCCTGGGTGGGGAAGCAGGCGGCGATAGACGAAGTTGCGAACAGCGCGAGAGCTGAAAGGGCGTTTGTACTTTTGTTCGATTTGCGCTCGTGCGAGTTCGAGAATCTTTCCGTATTCCACGCCGGACGGGCAGACCGTCTCGCAATTGCGGCAGTTCAAGCAGCGGTCGATGTGGGTGACAAACGTGTCACCGATCTCCAGCCGTCCCTGATCGACCAGCGCCATTTGGCGAATGCGCCCGCGCGGGGAATCCGCTTCGCGTCCCCACAGGCGATAGGTTGGGCAATTATTCGAGCATAGGCCGCAGTGGACGCAGCGGGAATAGTCTTCGTACTGCGGCTTGTCAACGGCCGAAAAACCGCTGAGAGTGAGAGCGAATTCGCGCTGAGCGTCTTCGTGGGACTGCGGAGAATTTATTTCCATTGCTTCAAATGCCTCCCACAAACCGGCCGGGACTGAAGATGGCGCCTGGATCGAAAGCCATTTTAACCTTTCGCATTTGTGCGACATCGAAGCGAGTGAGTCCCCAAACTTTTAGTACATCCTTCCATTCAGCCGGGCACCACGGAATCGTGGCGTGTCCACCGAAGGCGGCACACGCTGTGAGAGTGCCGTCCGAGGCTTGCACAGTTTGTCGCCTGGTGACCTCGTTGCGGACCGCTGGGAGCAGGGCGAAATAAATCACGCCGACTCCGCGCGCCATGGCGACCCAGGGCAGGTGAGTATTTTCGGCTTCACGCGCGGCATTCGACAGCAATTCGGCCATACGCATCGGCAGCACACTCATTTTAAGGATGGTGGTAGCCGGCGATGATGACAGCACCATTGGAACGAACTCACGCTTATGGCTGAAAGCTGCGGCGACCTGAGGGGGGTCAAGAACCACGGCATCAACGGCGCCGCATTCCGCCGCCATGCTGCGAAGATCGGTTTCATATCGCTTCAGGGTAGCTTCATTTCCGGCAAAACCGGCGGTAAACGCCCAACGGGCATTGGAGATTGAATTTTCCGGCATGGAACTTGGTTCGATCCGCGCCGCCGCCTCGCTGGAGAAGACAGCGGCGACGCCTGGACTGAAAACTTCCATGGTCATTGGCGCGAGCGGCGATTGCGATGCGCGATTGCGCATGCCGAAGGCGCGTTCCACCGTTTGAAACGTGGCCACGAATGCGCGGCTGGCGGCAGGCGTTGGAAATGTCTTGAAATTTATGCGCGTGATCACTCCCAACGTTCCGAGGGCGCCAATCATCAATTTGTGGATGTCGTATCCGGTGACGTTTTTCACCACGCGGCCGCCGCTTTTTGCGATTGCCCCTTGGCCGGTGACAAATTCCATGCCCAGCAGGTAATCGCGCGCGGTGCCGTAGAGTTGGCGAAGTGGGCCATCTACACCCGATGCGATGGTTCCTCCGATTGTGGTCTGGCTGAAATAGGGTACGGCCAGGGGCAGAAATTGACGGTGCTCCGCCAGAATTCCAGCCAGCTTCTGCAATGGAATTCCTGCTTCGACGCTCAGCGTCAGGTCGCCGGGGTCATATCCCAACACGCGGTCGAGGCGAGTCATGTCCAAAGCGATATCGTACTGGCGCGGTGGCAGGCCAATACCTAATTTCGTGCGAGCGCCGGTTGCGATAATGGCAAGGTTTTCCTTCGCTGCGAATTTCACCACGCCTGCAATTTCGGCAACCGATTGTGGATGCACCGCCGCAGATGGAATTTTGCCGTCAATTGCAAACGCAGCTAGCTGGGCGGGGTCGTTGGTAACCTGCTGGGAGCCGACGATATCCACCAATCTGGAGGCCACGGCTGTGCTGGCCGCACTCATGTGCGTGAAGCACCCGCCACCGGCAATGGGCGCACGCGAATTTCTCCGCAGCCTTTTGTGGTGGGGAAAATCTTGCCGGGATTCAACAGGCCGGTGGGATTAAACGCGTCGCGGACGCCACGCATCAAATCGAGGTCATCCTGGCTGAACAGCAGCGGCATCAGCCGGTCTTTTTCCATGCCCACACCGTGCTCGCCGGTGATGGAGCCGCCCATCTCGATGCAAAAACCTATGATTTCGTCAGCGGTAGCGACGGCGCGGCGGAATTGTTCTTCTTCGCGCGCATCGAACAGAATGATGGGATGGAGATTGCCGTCGCCGGCGTGGAAGATATTGCCGATTTCGAATCCGTATTTTTTGCCGATCTCATCGATGCGGCGGAGAGTGGCGGGCAGTTTGGTGCGCGGGATCACACCGTCCTGCACGTAGTAAGTGGGAGAGAGCCGGCCAACGGCGCCAAAGGCGTTTTTGCGGCCCCTCCAAAGCAAATCGCGTTCACGCGCGTCTCGCGCAACGCGAACTTCGCGAGCACGATGAAGGCGGCAGACCTCACTAACGTCCTCCGCGTTTTGTTCGACTACTTCACGCAGGCCGTCCACTTCGAGCAGCAAGACCGCGGCGCAATCAATCGGAAATCCCGCGTGCACGTACGATTCCACGGCGCGCAGCGTCCAGGCATCGAGCATTTCGCACGCCGCGGGAGTGATTCCGCGCGCGGTGATGTCTACCACGGTTTCCGTGGCGTCGTCCACGGTGTCGAAAATCGCAAGAAGCGTTTTCACCGTCTCGGGATTGCGCGTGAGCTTTACGGTAACTTCGGTGATGAAGGCGAGCGTGCCCTCGGAGCCCACGAAAAGGCCGGGGAGATCGAAACCGGGCGAATCGAGCGCAGGACTGCCGAGACGCACAAGTTCGCCGGATGGCAGAACAACCTCAAGCGAGAGTACGTGGTTGGTGGTCACTCCGTAAGCCAGGGTGTGTGGCCCTCCGGAATTTTCAGAAACGTTGCCGCCGATTGTGCTGGCGCGCTGGCTGGAAGGATCGGGAGCGAAATGAAGGCCGGCGTGCGCTACAGCTAGGCTGAGATCCGCGTTTACAAGTCCTGGCTGCACGGTGGCGCGCTGATTTTCCAGATCAATTTCCAGAATACGATTCATGCGCGAAAAAACGACCAGGATGCCGCCGTGACGGGCGAGCGCTCCACCGGACAGGCCGGTGCCCGCGCCACGCCCGATGATCGGAATCTGATAGCGCTTGGCTATCTGGACGATGCCGACCAAGTCTTTTGAATTGCGAGGGAAGACCACGCAGTTTGGCCGCGCAATTTCGACCGAGCCATCGTATTCGTAGAGCAATAACTCTTCCGGCCGGTAGAGAACGGCGTCGGAGCCGAGCGTTTTTTTTAGGTCGGTTATAACGCGAGAATCCATGTTTTTCGCTGTAAAATGCTTGGCGCAAGCCTTCCACGTCACTATAGACGCGTGTGTTAGGGGCGTCAACGAGGCGGCGCCCAGGGCCGCGCTATTGCAGTTTGAATCTCCTCAGTTTGGTGGTGCATCCAACGACTGAGCGCGACAAAGGAAATATAGATCATGGCAAACGCTAACATCCCTGCGACGGCAAAGATCGTTCGCTTTCACCAATGCGGCGGGCCGGAAGTGTTGAAGCTCGAGGAAGTCCCGACGCCGGAGCCGGGTCCGGGTGAGGTGAGGCTGCGCGTGGAGGCCATCGGCTTGAATCGCGCCGAAGTACTGTTCCGTCAAGGCAAGTACGTGGTCCGGCCGCAACCACCATGCACGCTTGGTTATGAAGCGGCCGGGGTGGTCGAAGCGGTAGGTCACGGCGTTGACAAAACAATTTTGGGCAAGCGGTTCAGTACCGTCCCGTGTTTTCACGCGGATAAATATGGGGTTTATGGCGAAGTGGCGATTGTTCCAGCATATGCGCTGGCGGCTTATCCGGAGAAGTTTTCTCCCACCGAGGGAACTTCTATTTGGATGCAGTACCTGACCGCGTATGGCGCGCTAGTGCAGTTCGGCAAGACCACACGTGGCGACTTTGTGCTGATCACAGCGGCTAGTAGCAGCGTGGGCGTTGCCGCCATTGAGATCACCAAGGCGGAAGGCGCCGTTAGCATCGCGACGACTCGGACAGCTAAGAAAAAGGCAGAGCTGTTGTCGCTCGGCGCGAATCATGTGATCGTGACGCAAGAGGAAGACCTGGTGAAGCGCGTGCAAGAAATTACCGGCGGCAAAGGCGCGAGAGTGATTTTCGACGCCATCGCCGGCCGAGGCGTCGAGCAGCTCGCACTTGCCGCCGCACCGGGTGGAACGATATTCGAATACGGCAGCCTGGCGATGGAACCAACTCCCTTCCCGCTGCTGATCGCCCTTCCCAAAGGACTTTCCCTGCGCGGGTACTCGATTTTCGAAGTTGTCTCCGTGCCGGCACTGCGGGCGCATGCAGAGAAATATGTGTTCGACCATCTCGAGAAGGGCGATTTCAAGCCGCGCATCGCAAAAGAATTTCCGCTGGGCCAGATCGCTGAAGCGCATCGCTACATGGAGTCGAACGAGCACATCGGCAAGATCGTGGTGACGGTCTAGAAAACGACTTCCATTTATTCCGCACTTGCGCCAGTCGGTGTATGCTACTTATCCTGCACAAAACACTTTTACGAGGTGCGCAGTGAGCAAACCGGCAATCCTCTCGACGCGTCCGCTATTCCAGGCTGCACGCACGATACTTGACGAGCATTTTCAGATGGACTACTGGAAGGCGCCCGAGCGGATCCCGCGCGAAGAATTGTTGAAGCGTGCGGCTGACAAAGCAGGCTTGGTCTGTCTGTTGACGGAAAAAGTTGACGAGGAGTTGCTTTCCTCCGCGCCCCTGCTGCGCATCGCCTCCACCGTTTCAGTGGGCTACGACAACATAGATGTGGCGGCGTGCACCAAGCACAAAGTGGTGGCTACCAATACACCCGGCGTGTTGGACGACACCACGGCGGACTTTGCGTGGACGCTGCTGATGGCCATTGCGCGGCGGCTGCTTGAAGGCGATGCCTGGATGCGCTCCGGCACCTGGCCCGGCTGGGATCTAGATCAGCTTGTTGGCGGCGATGTGTGGGGCAAGACGCTCGGCGTACTGGGTTTTGGACGAATTGGCCGCGGCGTGGCGCGTCGCGCGCAGGGTTTCAATATGCGAGTTCTTTACAGTGACGCAGTACGTGCTCCGGCGGACGTAGAGAGGGAACTCCATGCGGAGTTTGTCGATCGCGACCGCTTGTTTCGCGAATCTGATTTTATTAGTTTGCACGTCCCGCTGCTGCCCGATACGCGACATCTGATTTCGAAAGATAACCTGGACAAGATGAAGCGGACGGCGTTTTTGGTGAACACCTCGCGCGGTCCGGTGGTGGACGAAGCGGCGCTCGCCGAAGCTCTCGAAAACAGAAAAATTGCCGGCGCCGCGCTGGATGTTTTTGAGCACGAGCCTAAAGTTCATCCCGCGCTGCTCACGCGCAAGGATGTTATCTTGACGCCGCACATTGCCAGCGCTTCGGTGGAGACGCGAACAAAAATGGCGGTGATGGCGGCGAACAATGTTGTCGCGCTATTCGAAGGGCGACGTCCACCCAACGCGCTTAACGCTGATGCTCTGGGCATGAAATAGCGCGATTGGCGCGATCATGTAGCACATCGCGCGCTTCCGCTCGCGATCGAATCTTCGGATTTTTCGCGATTGCCCTGGCGGGCACAAAAGACCGTGAAGGATACCGCGAAACGCTTATTTTTGGGAACACTCGCCGGGATTCAGATTCCTGCGGTCCTTGCGCGAAAGCTGAATCGTGAAGGCTCTTTGATTCGCGCTGCGGGCTCCGCGATAGACCTTAGCGAATTTTGCGAGATCGTTGCGATCGCCTTCGGTAAGGCTTCCTTTGCGATGGCGGAAGCCTTGAGCGCCGTTCTGGCTCCGGAGTTTCCGGTGGATGGAATTTTGGTCGGACCTACTTCTGCGGCTCACTCGATCCCGGGATGGAAATCGTTTACCGGGGGCCATCCTCTGCCGTCGGCGGAAAGCTTTGCTGCGGGACGCACGATTCTTGAGCGTCTGGCGCGTTGCAACCGAGGTACGCTGATCTTTTTTCTGATTTCCGGCGGGGGCTCCGCCTTGGTGGAACAACCGCTTGCAGCGGGCGTCGGGCTTGAAGATTTTCAGAAGTTGCACTCCGCGCTGGTTAGTTGCGGCGCGCCTATCGAAGAAATCAACGTGATCCGGAAGCATTTGTCGGCTACAAAGGGTGGACGGCTGGCCACCGCCGCGCCGGACTCCATGAAAATTACGTTCGCCATCAGTGATGTCCCGGAAGGGCAGGAGTCAGCTCTGGCCTCGGGGCCGACCTTGCCCGATCCGACGACGACTCAGGACGCAGACGAAATCGCAAGCCGCTATGGTTTGCTAGGGAGATTTCCGGCTTCGATTCGAACGCAGTTCGAACGTGGAATGCTCAGTGAGACTCCGAAGCCGGGCCATCCGGCGTTTGCGCGCTCGCATTTCGAATTATTGCTGCGCACGCACGATTTGACGCACGTCTGCCATCACGCCTGCGAATCAGAGGGCTTCACCAGCCTCGCCGACAACTCTACCGACAATTGGCCGCTCGAAAAGGCCGTGGATTACTTACTCGCGCAACTCGAAGCGTTAAAAATGGACAATCCGCATAGGCGGGTCGCTCTGCTGGCCGGCGGGGAGGTGAGCAGTCCGGTCACGGGCCAAGGAATCGGCGGGCGCAACCTGGCTTTTGTACTGGCGTGCGTTCCGAAGATTGCGAACAAAAACATTACTGTCTTGAGCGCGGGCACCGACGGAATTGACGGCAACAGTCCGGCCGCCGGAGCGGTTGCGGACGGCGAAACGCTCCAGCGCGCGCGAGTGGCAGGCTTGGAGCCAATGGAATTCCTTCGCCGCAGCGACGCTTTCAACTTCTTCAAGCTTCTCGACGACGTAATCGTCACCGGCCCGACCGGAAACAATCTTCGCGATCTGCGAATCCTTCTCGCATACTGAAAGAATTACAGAAGACCTTTCACCAATCCGCCGTCCACCGCGATGGTGGTGCCGTTGATGTAACTGGCGCGCTCGGATGCGAGAAACGTTACGAGCGCGGCCAACTCGTCGGGCTGGCCGAGCCGACCGGCAGGAACCTGCGCGCTCATAGTTTTAAGCGCCTGCGCACGATCGACGCCCGCATTCTTCGCTCGGAGCTCCACGAGCTCTTCCAATCGGTCGGTAAGCGTGAACCCGGGACACACATTGTTAACCGTGATGCCGTCGGCGCCGAATTCATTGGCGAGGGTTTTGGCCAAGCCCGCCACGCCCGCGCGCAGGGAATTGGAAAGAAGCAGTCCATCGATCGGCTGTTTTACCGATACGGAGGTCAGCGTTATCAGGCGGCCCCATTTGCTGCGCTGCATCCGCGGGAGCACTTCACGCGCGAAGTAGACATTGCTCAGCAAAGTCAGCTCGACGGCCGCCCGCCAGTCTTCCAGGCTGATTTCCAAGAACTTTTTTGCGGGTGGACCGCCTGCATTGGTTACGCAAATGTCGATGCGCCCGTACTCCTTGTCCACTTCTTCGACGAAAGCACGCACTGCTTCCGGCTTGGTCACGTCCACGGTGCGCCAGAATAGGGTGCATGCGTTCGCCTTTCCGATTTCCGCGGCGGCGCGCTCAAGATCGGCGGCGGTCCTGGCGCAGATGGCCACTTTGCAGCCTTCTTTGGCGAATTCTTCGGCGATTGCGCGGCCCAGCCCTTTGCTTGCCGCGGCAACGATTGCGACGCGCGCGCTCAGTCCGAGGTTCATGATTTAATCCTTGTCCGCGTTGCCGCGCAGGTAGGCGTCGTCTTTGCGAATCCAGTCTTCGCGACGCGGTGCAAAGAAATCTATGTCGACAGTGTCTTCTAGCGCTTCGGCCCGGTGCGGCAGATTAGCGGGGATCAATACGATGTCACCGGCGCGCAGCACGATCTCGGAGTCATCAAATTTAAATTTCAACGCGCCCGATAAAATATAGGAAAATTGTTCGCTGCGATGCGAATGACGCGGCACGACCGCTCCCCGCGCTAGAAAGATCCGGGCGAGAGTGGCATCCTCACCGTTCAACATCTGGCGCGTGATCTGGGCGCTCAGTTTCTCAATTTCGGTTTTTTCAAAAGATGTGGCAGCGGGCATTTGTTCCCCCTTATCAGGATAGCTAGAATCGTCTATCGAAACGTCCGAATCGTCAATGGCTGTCCGGCTGCGGCCGAAGCCCTCGTTACAGCCAAGTTGGCTTCTGTCGAAGCGCAAAAATAATTGTTCTCCTGCGCGCGGCTCCGCTAAGATGCGCGCGTGACCTTCCTAGGCTGGATTGCAGCAATCGTTCTTTTTCTGCAGCTGCCCATCCCGCTCTATTGGTTCGTGATGCATCCCGGAGTGGGATACTGGCGCGCCCATCAAAAGGCAGGATACATCACGGGGCTCCTGCTGTCCTGGCTGCCGGTGACCATTCTCCTGCTGGTTTTTCATCGCGAACTATTCCGGGCCGCGCGGCCGGCGTTATGGCAGGTGAGTGCGGGTTTCGCGCTGCTTATTTTCGAAATATGGATTTTCCGGCGCGTTCACAAAGACTTGGGCACCCGGCGGCTTGTGGGACAGACCGAACTTTCCGGCGGAGGGGAAGTTGTGCATCGAGGAATCTATGCGCGCGTTCGGCATCCGAGATATATTGGCTCGTTTCTGGCGGTGGTGGGAGCTTGTTGTTTGGCGGGAACACCTGTGATGTGGATTGTGGCGGCCGCCTGGCTGGTGCTAACTCGAATTGCCATAGCGTTGGAAGAGCGCGAACTTCACAACCGGTTCGGCGCTTCTTACCAAGAATATTGCCGGCGCGTCCCGAGGTTTGTCCCAGTGTTTGCGAAGTCTGCGGAAACTGTCGGCGGCGGTGATTTTTGAATGGACGGAAATCAGGAGGTGACTATGCGGCGACTGGTGATTCTCCTTGCGGTCTTTCTTAGTACCTCGACAGCAGCGTTTGCGCAAATTGGAAAAAGCGTTTCGGTGTCCGCTGGCACGCCCGAAGACAAAGCGCTCACCGAGATTTACGCCGCTCCCGACGGGCCAGAAAAAGTGGCTCTGCTCGATAAATTCATGGCCGACTTCGGCAAGGGCGATCTTGAATTGCTCGCCGACCAGCTCTACGTGCAGACCTACCTAGCACAGAAAAACTACGCAAAGGTTTACGAATTCGCGGCCAAGGCTCTTGCGCTCGATCCCAGGAATCTTTCCGCGGCCGTAAGCATGGTCCACGCCGCGGATGAACAAGGCGGCACAAACAAGCTGTTCGACGCCGGCGACAAGGTGTCGGAAATCATCGCGCAATACAAGAATTCACCTGCGCCGGAAGGCACGGCGCCCGACCAATGGGCTGGGCAGAAAGCCGCGAACTTAAATAATGTGCAAGGCGATATCGGTTACGTTGAATACGCTCTGGTGAACGCTGCGTACAAGACGACTGATCCGAAGGCTCGAGCGGCGCTTTTCGAGCGTTACGTGACATCGTTTCCCGATTCTCCCTACACAACCACGGTGCGCGAGCAGACTGCCATCGCTTACCAGCAGGCGCAAGACACTCCCAAGATGCTCGATACGGCGCAAAGAATTCTGGCGGCTGATCCCAATAATATTTCGATGTTGATTTTGTTGTCCGACTATTGGACGGAGAATAACCAACAATTGGAAAAAGCGGCCTCCTACGCTCAGTTGGCGTTGGACCTGTTGGCGCAGGCGAAGAAGCCGGACAACTTGAGCGACGAGCAGTGGCAGTTGCAAGTCTCGGTGGAAAAGGGCCTGGCCTATTCCGCGATTGGCGAAGCAAACGTGGATAAAGGGCGCAACCAGCCGGCCGTGGACGCGTTCAAACAGGCAAGCCCGCTGCTGAAATCGAATACGGTTCTCTACGCCCGCAATCTCTATCGCCTGGGATTTACGCTTGCGAAGATGCAACGCATTCCTGAAGCGCGTGCAGTGCTCACGGAAGCGGTTTCGATTAACAGTCCTTATAAATCGAAGGCGCAAGAGACGCTGGATAAAATCGGCGGACCGGTTTCGGGGAAGAGTACGCGAAGGAGTTCGTAGCCAAACGTGAGCGAACTATTTCCGCGCCGCCGGAGACAGAGGATAAAAACCTTGGCCATTGCACGCCGACGCAATGACGAACTCCGCCCTGCAGGAGTGCGCTGGGCGCGCTTATTCAAGCGAGGAATATCTCCCGCATTTCTTTTGTTTTTCTTGACATTCCCGTTGCGGGCGCAAATGATCCGCGTGGACGCCAGGCCCGAACATTCCACGAATTCGATCGTTCCGACGCGCGCGCTTGGAGCGGGAATCGACCGGTTGCCTTACGGCGCTACGGACAAGCTTTTCGTCGATTCCATGGTCCAACAAGTTCTTTCCGCAGGTTGGCAAACCGTTTCGTACCGGCAAAACACGGAATTGCACATAGAAGCGTGGCACTGGAACCCGGCCGGAACGTGGAGCGATCCGGCCGGCAAAGGATATTTCACAGGCAGCGCAACGCCCGGTGATTTTATCCGCCATTCTTATGGCTATCCGCTCCCACATCGCGGCGTGACTCATGATGACGGCACGGATCTGGTTGGATATTCGCGGCTCACCGACGGCGACACGAACTCCTACTGGAAGAGCAATCCATATCTGACCCAGCCATTCACCGGAGAGGACGATGCGCTGCATCCGCAATGGATTTTTCTCGATCTTACGAGCCGGCAGGACGTCACTGCGGTTCGTATTGCCTGGGCCGAGCCTTACGCCAAGAAATATCTGGTGCAGTATTGGACCGGCGAAGATCCGATCAAGAAACCTACGGCCGGCGTCTGGCAGACATTTCCCACAGGTGCCGTATCAGACGGCCGAGGAGGCTCTGTTACGCTCCCGCTGGCTTCCGCGCCGGTCTCGGTGCAATACGTTCGCTTGCTGATGACGCAATCGTCAAACACGTGCGATACGCATGGCGCCGCCGATCGAAGAAATTGTCTGGGCTACGCCATCCGCGAGATGTATCTTGGCACGACCACTTCGGATGGGAAGTTTCACGATTTGATTCGCCACACGCCCGACCAGGATCAAACTGCGACGTATTGCTCTTCGGTTGATCCATGGCACGAGCCTTCCGATCTCGACGAACACGCCGGCGACCAGGTGGGCTTCGACCTTTTTTTCACCAGTGGCTTCACGCGCGGCTTGCCTGCCATGATTCCGATTGCGATGTTGTACGCCACTCCGGAAGACTCCGCGGCGGAAATTTCGTACCTCGAAAAGCGCGGCTACCCAATTTCCTATGTCGAAATGGGGGAAGAGCCGGATGGCCATTACACTCCGCCTGAAGATTATGCTGCCCTGTATCTGCAATGGGCCACAGCGCTGCACAAAGTGGATCCGAATCTGAAACTGGGCGGGCCGATTTTTACTGGCGTGAACAAAGACATCCAATCCTGGGCCGACGCACAGGGGAAAACTTCGTGGACCACTCGATTCATCGATTATCTGAAAGTTCACGGTCGGCTTTCCGACCTGGCATTCTTCTCTTTTGAGCATTATCCCATGGAGCCATGCAAGATTCCCTGGAGCAGCCTCTACGACGAAGCGAATCTGGTCACACATATTGCGCAAGTGTGGCGCGAAGATGGCGTGCCGGTGAACATTCCGATGTTCATTACGGAATCGAATATCGCCTGGCAGTCCGAAGAAGCTTACGTGGATATTTGGGGCGCGTTGTGGCTTGCCGATTACGTGGGAGCATTTCTGAGTAACGGCGGCGACGCTGTTTATTTTTTCCACTATTTGCCGCTAGGAATTCATGGGGGATGCAACGGGTCGCTGGGCACTTTCGGTCTGTTTTCCACGGACGCGAATTTGCAAGCGGAGCAGCCGCTATCGCAGTATTTCGCCAGCCAGATGATCAATCTTGATTGGGTACAACCGGGTGACGGCGCGCACCGTCTGTTTCACGCGGCGAGCGATATACAAGATGCGGCCGGGCACGTTCTGGTGACCGCGTATGCGGCGCTGCGCCCAGACGGCCAATGGTCGTTGCTGATTGTGAACAAGGATCAGGAGAACGGGCATACGGTACGAATTGCGTTCGATGGCCTAAAGCCCGGCGGGGAAGGTGGTTTTGACGGTCCCACGAAAATGACCACCTTTGGCAGCGCACAGTATCAATGGCATCCGGGAACGATGACGGGAAAGGCCGATCCAGATGGGCCGCCGGCTCGTTCGACAATTGCGGCCTCGCCGACGACCGAGTACGAGCTTCCCGCCGCGTCGATCACGGTGTTGACCGGCGCCGTACGGTCTGCAAAGTGATTTAGCTCGCGTTGCTGGTTGATGGTCAGTTACTGCCTGTGGCGGCGGCAGAGGTAGCCGTGGGTGCGTCATTCGGCGTGAGAGCCTTCAATTCATCGACTTCTTTCAAGACCTTGGACCATTCTTTTTCGTCTTTTTTGGTCGTATCTGGCGCATTCGGATCGGCGTAGAAATCAAGCAGAGTCTTGCGAAGTTCCGGAGAAAGCTGCGCGAAATGGTCTTTGGCCAGCTTGTCTAATAACTGAGCGTAGGTCTTGTCCGCCAGGGGATACTGTCCGGGACCCGTCACCGTGCCAGTGTCAAAATTATCGTTGACCAGCTCGATATGCCCGGAATCTTTCTGTTCGCGGAGAAAACGCTGGTAGTCGGTTACCGAGCCATTGAAACTGGCCTCGAATAGTTTTTCGGCCGCCGGAGTGGGAGTTTTGAATCTAAAAACGCTGAACGGACCGACCTTCGGCACCAGACGGAAGAGAAACGCCAGCAGCTCCACCTTAAATCCCGGCTTTTGGTATTTGCGGCCCCAGTTTTTTTCGTAACTCGAGCGGGAAATGTGGTAAAGGAATTTCTGTTTTGTGATTCCTGGAATATCTTTCTGGATCTGATCTTTGTTGGTATCCCAGGCCACCTTCGTCGCAGTGGGTATCGCTTTGCTTACGCTGTAGCGATAAGTTCCAACGGAGAGATCGAAATCTGAAAACACGGATTTCAGTTCCAGAGAGTACGTTTCCTGAAAAGCCTTTTCCAGGAGAGTCTTGGAGACTTGGAAACCGATGAACCCGCGATAGTCATCGGGAGCATAGCGGCCTTTGGCGACTTCGAGAACGTCAAAACCGAATTCAGTCTTTAGGTGCGCGGCAGGGTCTTGATCGTACACGACCGTGTCTCCATACTTCGCGCGCAGCTTGGGGTAGAGCATGGGCACGGCAAGATTTACGGCCACGCGATGTCCTTGATTGTCCGCAGCGTAATGCGCCAGTGCGCCCAGCGCGAAAGCGTATTCGTTTAAATCCTGAGAATCGCGGATGAGCGCCTGCACAAAATCACCCGTGCGAACGTAGTGCAGCAAATCGCTGAATAAGTGGCTGCCGAAAGGATAGTAGCCGAGGTCTTGAATCACGCAACCGCCGTAGGCGTAAGAGTGCGCGGTTTTCAGATCCTCCGGAGTGGCCCCAGGAAATCGTTGCAGCAGGAGCGGCTTGATGCCCTGGTCCCAGGCCGAATCAATGATGGCTTCATGCGTTAGAACGGAATAACCCTGGCATACGCTGACAGAACCAAAGACGAAAATCAGAATCCAGGCGGCGGCGCGGAGGCGGAAAGTTTTAGCTTTTTTCCTTGCCAGGTTGGAAATCATAGGCTCATTAACTATAGCGCAGCTATCGGCCCGACACTTCAGTCCAAATGTTCCTGCTCAGTACTCTTAAGAAGATGCATGGAAGGGCAGGCAAGTCACCGACCATGCCATCGCGAAACCAGACGAAGACGCCCTCTATCTCGGCTGACAACTCCGCGATTCTCCGCCTACAGGGTCTTCCCCCGGTTTTTCGGGTATATCAGCGAGTGACTTTGTTTGGTGGCTTTGTAACCATCCGCCCCGCAATACGCTACCCATCCTGGGGTGTAGCCCGCAGTCTCAGTACGGCCCAAAACTTAGGAGGACGAATGCTGGCGATGCAGCCTTCCTTGGGAAAACCTCGCTCAAAATATTCCAAGCTTGCGCAAACCACACTTGCAGCTCTTGTTTTCCTGGCGATCGCTCCAACCTACGCCAGCAATCCCGCAAGCGGCACTCTCACAGATTCCACAGCTAGTTTGACTTACACCGCTGGTCCCTTCGATGTGCCTAACCTGACAGATTCCGTCAGTGGCACGCCCACTTGCAGCGCCACTGTTCCCGCCGAGCAGTGTGACACTTTCGCGTTAACTGTCGACGTAGCTCCTGGCGACGCCACCACCAAGCAGATCAGCGTTTCCATTAGCTTCCCAAACTCCGCGGGCGAATTCGACCTGTTTGTCTACGATTCAAACAATCATTTGATCGCCAGTGACACCGCCGGAGGCGAGCCTTCTGCCGTGGTCATCCCCGCCGTTTCCGGAACTTATAGCATCGTGGTTGATCCATGGAACCCGCTGGGCCAAAGCTTTGTCGGAACGATTGCGCTTCAAAATATTCCCACGGCGCCTCCACCGCCTCCCGGAATCCCCCCGCGCTACCAAACCTATCCCGCTCCTCCGAGCGCGGGCGGCGCAAACGCTTCCGGCGAGCCTTCCATCGGGGTCGATTACAATCCCAACGTCGCCTCGCTCAAACATGGAACGGTCAATCAGGGAGGAGTCGCGTTTTTCACCGCCAATCTCACCGAGTTCCGGGTCGACTTCGACGACTGCTCTTCTCCGGCCAACACCGTTTGGGAAACCATAACCAGCCCGGTTGAAACCGTAACCACACTTGACCCCATCGGATTCTGCGATCATTTCGGCACCTCGCCAACACCCGGCCGCGTTTTTCAGTCGCAGCTTGCGGGCGCCACCAGCCTGCTGGCCTACTCCGATACCGATGGCAATTCTTGGACTCAGTCGCAGGGCTCCGGACAGCCCGCAGGTGTTGACCACGAAACTCTCGGCGGCGGCCCCTACAATCCGAACGCCACCCCGCCGCCTCCGCCTCATCCGCTTTATCCCAACGCCTTTTACTACTGCTCGCAAGATGAGGAAACCGCTTTCTGCTCACGCAGTGACGACGGCGCCGCAACCTTCGGACCCGGAGTCCCCATTTACAATTTCACTCAATGCGGCGGTATTCACGGCCACGTAAAAGTTGCTCCCGACGGAACGGTCTATGTTCCGAACAAACAATGCGGCGCAAACCAGGGTGTAGCAGTTTCGACCGATAACGGCTTGACTTGGGCGGTCCGCACTATTCCCGATAGCCTCGCCGCTATCGGTCTAACCGATCCTTCTCTCGGTATTGCTTCCGACGGCACAATTTATTTCGGTTACCAGGACGGCAGCGGCCACCCGAAAATCGCTGTCTCCCACGACCGTGGACTCACTTGGGCCTCCTCCATCGACGCGGGCGCCCAGTTCGGAATTCAGAACTCAACTTTCTCCGAAGTTGTTGCGGGTGATCCGAACCGTGCCGCTTTCATGTTTCTGGGTACCCCGACAGGCGGGAATTACCAGGACCCCACAAATTTCATGGGCATTTGGCATCTGTATATCGCGACCACTTTTGACGGCGGCAATAGCTACGTCACCGTTGACGCCACGCCCACAGATCCAGTCCAAGTCGGTTCGATCTGCAATCTCGGCACTACGGGTTGCGAAAGCAACTCCGCCGGCGGCGCCGATCGCAACATGCTCGACTTCATGGATCTGACCATTGACTCGCAAGGTCGGGTCGTCGGCGCGTTCGCCGATGGCTGCGTCGTCGGCAGCTGTGATGCCACCTCTCCGCCATCTGCTTCTCGTAGCGCGCTCGGCACCATCGTCCGTCAATCCGGTGGACGCCGCTTACTTTCCGCTTTCGACCCGGTTGAGCCTGCCAAGCCGGGTGCGCCTTTACTCGGTTCTGCGCTGCAAAGCAAGACCGGTGTCCTTCTCAGTTGGCAGGCTCCCGATGACGGCGGCTCACCGCTCACCGGTTATGAAATCTTCCGAGGCACCACTAGCGGCGGCGAAACCCTGCTCGCCACCGTCACCGCGGCGAAAACCGCTTACTTCGACAAAAAGGCCAGCCCGACCACGCAATACTATTACCGCGTGGCGGCAAAAAATAAGTATGGGGTCGGGCCAGAATGTGGAGAAGTAGCTACGACTCCGGCTCCGCCAATCCAAAGCGCTTGCATCTTGCCGGGCATTACGGTGATCACTGATCCCGCTGGCGATCAAACCGGCGCTCCCGCCAATAGCCAGCTCGACATCCAGTCCATATCCGTAGCGGAACCTTTTAATAGCTCGGCTACTGGAAATCAGCTCTATTTCACCATGCAGGTTGCTAATCTAAATTCGCCTCTTCCACCCAACGCTCAATGGATCATTTTCTTCACCACTCCCGACTCTACCGAACACTTTGTAGCCATGGACACCACCAGCGACCCCACCACCCCAGAATTCATCTATGGCCACGTCACTACCCTTGCTACCGGGAACCCTAGTTTGGTTACAGACGGCTCAGCCGACACCGGCAGCACGTTCAACGCGAGCGGCACCATTCTCATCATCATTGACAACAGCAAGGTCAGCAGCCCGGCCCCCGGCAATCAGTTGGTGAATATTAACGGCGAGACCCAACTCGAAGTTGGCGCAGCCGGCACCGGCCTTCTTGAAACCATCGATAGCACCTCGGCTGGACGTTACATCCTGATCGGCAATCAGGCTTGCGCGTTGAAGGCAGCCCTTGCTGCGAATCCATCGTCGGGTTCTGCCCCACTCAATGTACTGTTCTCCGGCAGCGGCTCCAGTGACCCCGATGGACAAACCATCAACTCCTACACTTTTAATTTTGGTGATGGAAGCTCGGTGATGCAGTCCACTGCAACCGTTCACCATCAATACTTCGATCCCGGGTCGTACACCGCCACCTTGACGGTAGCAGACGCCACCGGTGCCGCAAGCCCGAACCCAGCTAGCGTAAACGTCAGCGTGTCGGCTTCTTCGTGTCCTACCCGCTTAGGCGGCGGCGGTAAGATCAGTGGAACGGACGCCAGCTTTACTCTCAGCAACGTGGAATCGAACTTGACCGGCTCGTTCACTTACAACGATCCCGCCAATAAAATAAAATTCACCTCCACCACTTTCAATTCCGACTCGCTTTCAGGAAGGTGCGTCACCTTTGGAGGAACCGCCAACCTCTCTACCGGAGGCGCGGTAAACTACACGGCTACAGCTTGCGACAACAATAGCTCCGGAGGAACGTCGCCCGATACTTTCGCAATTCAGATTACCGGCGCGGACAATAGTTCGCAATCCGGCCCGCTGTCTTCCGGTAACATTACGCTCGGCTATTCTTGTGCGAAACCTTGAGTGAGTGGGAATGTTGAAAGTCCGGCCCCAGGCCATTCCAGGTGGGGCCGGCGCGTTCTTAAAGACGAGATTGAATGTGATTAAGTGAGACGCTGAGTGCGGGTTTCAAACAGGAAAGCATTGCTCCTTCCGATGTTGGCTGCGGCCGGAATTCTCGCCTTCATAGCGATCTCCGCGGGTGCGGACGAAATTCGCGAGCCTGCTCAATCTCTAGCTAACGCCTTTGCTTTCCTCGCTGTCGAGCAAGAACCAAAAAATATAGCTCCGCCGCTTGGCTCATCGGAGAATTCATCGGTGGCCTGCACGTTGCTTTCAAGTTCTGTGATCAAGTCAGTTCAAGGTGAGCCTTTGAAGCAGTCCAAGGGCAGTCAGGCACAAAACGAATCGATGGTCATTTCGCAATGCTTTTATTCTTTACCCACATTTTCAAACTCCATCAGCCTCACGCTCAACCTTCCCCTTTCCGGAAATGCTTCCCGCACCGGGCCGCGCTATCTTTGGAAAAAATGGTTCCATGCGGACACTTCCGATAACCAGGAACCGGATTTTGACTCTCCGCAGCCGAAGCAAGAAGGAGCCGAAGAGAAGTCTGCTGCGCCTGTCCCCGTTTCGGGTTTAGGCGAGGAAGCTTTCTGGGTCCGCCGCTTTGTCGGAACCCTCTACGTCCTTAGAGGCGATACCGTCCTGCGCATCAGCATTGGCGGCAAACAAGATGACGCTGCCCGCCTCCGCAAAGCCCAACTGCTCGCCAAGTCCGCCCTCGAAAACCTCCGCTAAATATTCCTCCGACACTCTGCTGTGAACGCTTTCAAAAGGTCTCTGCCTAACGTCTTCGTCTCAAAGCAACGGCGCGGGTGACCGAGACTCACTACTTTTGGAGCGGACAAGGGAGGTGCAAAAGCGCCGTGTGCCATTGGCAAATGCGACTAAGCGCGGTTCAATTCATCCTGGGTCATCAAAGCGTGCGCATGACAGAGAGGCACGACCATCGTCGAAAGCGTTCACGATACATAGGGCTGCGTGGCCCCAACCCGAGTGGTGTGTTTTACCTAACTTGTTCGGGTGGACGTCACTCGGCTTGGAAGTTTCCAACCAGCACGAAGAAATGACACGTATAACCGTTCGGAAATCCGTGTTCATTCACTTCTCAAGGAGCACCTTTTTCGCATCGGCGACTGTGACCATGAGAGTCATCGGATCGACCGGCGACGAGGTGAACCCATACCGCTCATAAAACCGCTTGGCATCATCGGAAATTGCATGAACTAGAATTGCGCGGGTGCCTCCGATTTCAGCAGCTTGTAGGGTCCGCAGAACGGCGTCCCTTAGGAGACTCCTACCAATATTGCGACCCTGCCAGCTAAGCTCGATTGCCAGCCGTCCTACGATCATTACAGGCAATGGATCTGGCATATTGCGGCGAACTCGACCCGGCGCCTTTGCCAGCACCACACCTCCGTTCGCCAGCGCGTAGTACCCCACAACCTTGCTAGCCGAACACGCAACATAAGTCCGCGACGCACCGGATTCCTCATTCGGCAAAGCTCTCTTCTTGAGCCAATCGTTTAGATCAGGAATGCCACAGTCGAAGGTCGATATATCGTGCCGAGGCGTTAAGTGTTCCGGCGGGTTAATTTCTGCCATGGCACCGCCCGTCAGTCCCACGGTGCCTTAGACATCATCAAGCGCTTCAGGCGCTTGTTCTCCCTTGGCGGTGCGTCCAGAGCGTCGGTGAAGCGTTTGTACGCCTTCTCATCGAGCATGAACAACCTCTGGTCGAGTAGGACTTCGGTCGCTTGGCGGCACGCCGCTTCCAGCATAAATTCAGAGCGGTTCTTGCCCACTCTCTCCGCAGCTCGATCTATGAGTGCACGCTTCGTATGATCCGCACGAAGGTTAATCGTAACGCCCCGCGCGCTACGTTCACTTTTTTCGCTCACTCGCATCGGTGCCTCTCTTGTGTTCACGATGAGTGTACAACTATGTATATACATTGTCAACACAAAAGCTAGAAAACGCTGTCGCACATAGCGCTCTTTATACGATAAAGAAATTGGCGGAGAGGGTGGGATTTGAACCCACGGTAGCGTTTCCGCTACACTCGCTTTCGAGGCGAGCTCTTTCAACCGCTCAGACACCTCTCCGCGGCGGCAGCGACTCTAGCTTAGCAAAGGCCCTCTATCGCCACAACTCTGCGTGTCGAGACCGGAGCGTTCGAGCCGGAATTTTCAGTCCATCTCAAACGTGACGTAGAGGAACTTTCCGTCGCGTTCGATTTGCAGGACGCCCGGCGCGCCCGCGGGCATGGCTTTCAGCGCGGCGCGAAGAGCTGCGATGGTTTCGATACGTTTTCCGTTGAGCGCGTGAATGACGTCTCCGGGCTGAAGGTCGGCTTCCAAGCCTAGGAGGTCCGCGGCCAAGGCCGCAACGATTACTCCGGATGGCTCGCGCAATTCCTCCAGTTGTTGCGCGAGTTTGTCGTCGATCTCCACGCCGAAAAATCCCAGCTTCGAAATCAGAGATTTCTCCGGATTGACGAGATCGGCCAGTTGATCCACATCGTTCTTTTCTTCCGCTACAGGAATTTCCAGCGTTACTTTTTTGTCGCCGCGCAGCACTTCGGCCTCGACGATTGCACTGGCAGGTCGCGTCGAAATGATCATTTCGGCCAGCGGGACGCTTCCAATCGCGCGGCCGTCCAAACTGGAAAGGATATCCTGGATCTGAAGGCCGGACTTTTGCGCCGGGCCGTCCGGATCCACGTCGGCGACAATCACGCCGCGCTGCCTGGCCAGCCCAAGCCCGGCAGCAAGATCGGGAGTAATATCTTGCAGGCCGGCTCCGATTACGCTGCGGTGCACGCGTCCGTACTTGCGAAGCTCTTCATATACAAATTTCACCACGCTGCTGGGAATCGCGAAACCCAATCCCTGGCTGCCGCCGGACTCTGAAAGAATGAAGGTGTTGATACCGACCAGCTCGCCGTTTGTGTCCACCAATGGTCCGCCACTATTGCCGGGATTGATGGGTGCGTCCGTTTGGATGAAGACGGAAGCGACTCCGGGATTGGCTTGTCGGGCAACGGCACTGACTACCCCCATGGTCACGGAATTCTCAAGTCCTTCCGGATTACCGAAGGCGAGAACCAGCTCGCCCTTCTTCAGTTTTGAGTAGTCGGCGAACGGAATGGCTTGCAATCCTTTTGCTTCGATCTTGAGCAAGGCCAGATCGATGGTCGGAGCGATCCCTACGATCTTCGCATCTACGGGCGGGATGTGCTCGCCAAGCCCCAGGCTCGCGCGCACCTGAGAATCTCCCGGCGCCCGCGTGGAGACAACCACGCGAATCCGTTGCGCGCCTTTGACCACGTGAGCGTTGGTAATAATGTAGCCCTCCGGATCAACGATCACCCCTGAACCCAAACTTCGTTCCCGGCCAATGAGGCTAGTTTCACTTTCATCCTTTGATTCGATCGAGCGATAGCCGGTGACTTGAATTTGAACGATGCAAGGCGATACGCGCGAGGTGAGCTCTTCCAGAGAGTCATTGAACTGCGCGAGCAGATTTGCGCGGCTGTTGGCCGTTGGCGTTGCCGAAGAAGTTTGGTTGGGCGTTTGCGAGGCCGGCGGCGTTGATGACGATGATTGCGCGAAAAGGCAAGCCGCCAGTGACAGCCAGGCCACCGCCAAGCTGCACTGCGCGAAAATTCGCCAATGACCTTCGATATTAAAACCGCCTCCATTACCGTAGCGCATTCACAAGTCTCCAGTGGATAGCCTAACCCAGCAGCAGATTGCATTCTAATCCGGAGAAGGCCGTTAGAGTAACGCTTCGTGCAAAGCGTGGGTGAAGCATCAGCAGGGACCGTCGTTCGGGGAAACACGATAACGGCTTAGCGTTTGGCGGAGAAGAAAGTCTTCAGGACTGCGGCAGAGTCTTCGGCGAGGACGCCCGAGCTGACTTCGACGCGGTGGTTGAGCTGCGGATGATCAAGAACGGAGAAGCAAGAGCGGACAGCACCACCCTTGGCATCGTCCGCGCCATAAACGAGCCTGTCTATTCGTCCCTGAATCATGGCGCCGCAGCACATGGCGCAGGGCTCGATGGTGACGTAAAGGGTCGCGCCGAGCAGCCGGTAGTTTCCAAGGATTCTCGCAGCGGCTCGCAGAGCGACGATTTCGGCGTGAGCGGTCGGGTCGCAATCGGAAATTGTGCGATTGCCCGCGCGAGTGATAATGCGGTTATGGAGCACGAGAACCGCTCCAATGGGAACTTCACCGCGTTCGGCGGCCTGGCGAGCCTCGATTAGCGCCTCGCGCATGAATTCGCGGTCAGCTGCGATGTCTTCCGGCATGAAATGTCAGAATAGCACGACGCTATCGGCTCGCCCCGTTCGAACAGTTTGTTACCGTCCGGCAGATCCCGATTGCGACGGGTGGGGTACCGTCCTATGGAATGTTCGTCAGGAAGCGGAGAGTGCCTGCGCCGTCCTCGAAGTCCAGTCCGAGCTACGCCTACCCGCCTTTGAATGTTGCCCATGATTTCGGCACTGGCGGCTCTAGTGTCCGCACTTGTGGATCGGGCTTCTTAGGAAATGCTCAACGAGGCCAGTACAGGATCATCGAGTGGGCGCACGAACGGATGTCTCTCAAATGCGTTCCAGTTGAAGCAGCAACTTGCGGCTGCGGGCTTTCATCGCCGGGGTACCGTTTCGAGCGGCCTCGCGCAACATCTCTGTCACCGTTGGTCGCATGCCCGGGTCATCGCGCGCGAAATCGGCCAACCCCTGAAGCGCGAAGGTTTTGACAATGGAGCTGCGATCTTCGAGGTAGCCGTTCAACAACGATGTAGCAACCTGGCGCTCCTGTGCGTTCAACGAAAGTCGTGGAACCATGGCCGCAAGGTGCCAGCGCAATTCCTGTTGCGAGGTCTCGGCCATCAAGCCCAGCAGTTCCTCTTTGAAAGGCTGAAGGAGCGACGGATTCTCGCGCGTTACTTTTTCCGAGGCGTCTGCGGCGCGCATTCGTACTACGAGATTTTCGGCCCACAAACCCGCGATGAGCGCAGGAAAGAGGCTTGGGTCTTTGGCCACCATGGCCGCGACTCGGTCCGAGCGGCCGATCGTGCGTCGATCTCCATCTTTGAGGAGAAAAAGAATGTTTTTTCGCGGCATGGCGATCGAAGCCAGGGTCACATGATAACCCCGCTAGTGCGTTGCGGAAAACCTTACGCAAACTTCGCACCTGTCATGGTGGACCGTACAACCGCGTTCGAGCAGATATCTCGCCAGCGTAAAACTGGTCGCGCCGATGGACGGCTTGACTTTGGCCGGGGCCGAAGTCAAACTACTTTGAATGAAAGAAATTCTGAAGCGGATCTTTTTGTGGGACTTGGTAAAGGGGATGATGCTGACCTTTCGTTACCAGGCACCCAAGAATGTTACTACCGAACAGTATCCCCAGGAACGGCCGATGGTGGCGGAGCGGTATCGCGGCGCACCTCGGCTGAACATGAATCCGGAGACCGGCGAGTCGCTTTGCATTTCTTGCAATCTTTGCGCGCTAGCCTGTCCGGAGAACCTGATCGTGGTGGGATGGTTGCGCGACGACGCTACGCGGCGGAAAGTTTTGACTACCTTCACTTACGACACTTCGCGCTGCATGTTCTGCGGATTGTGCGAAGACGCTTGTCCTACCGACTGCCTCGAACTGACCCAGGATTTCGAGATGGCCAATTACAATCGAGAAGGCGCTATCTGGGACCGTCACCGTTTAGAAGTGGGACCCACCCCTACGCACTACACGCGGTAATTCATAGCTTGTCTTCCAAGCTCCTGAAGTTCTCCGCTTATTTTGCTGGAGCTTTGACCCGTGCGTTCATGTGCTCAGCGGGCCGGGAAGCGATCGAGGAATTTCATCGCGCGATCGTAATCGCGAAATATTTTCTCTTCTTTGCGGAAGCTAGGCGAGTGGGATTCACGGCGGCAGCGCGCAAACTTCATGGGGTGCTTCAGATGCAGCATCTCGTGGTAAAGCACGTAAGCGACAACGTATTCCGGAACACGCTCGTGGTCCAACTTGCAGTTCAGAACGATTTGATGGAGAGCAGGATCAAAACAGCCTAGCAGCGATCTCCAACGGTGTTTGCTCCAACTAAGGCACGGCAGCGGAAGCAAATTCTTAAAATATTGCTGATTCAGACGCGCGAACAAACGTGCCAGGTCGTGATGCGTCCCGGAAGGGTCGTCATCGGCGCGGCGCGCGCGCGTTTGCCGCAGGCGATGCAGCCGTTCCCGGGTGCCCCGCGCATAGGAAAACTGGCGATAAATCTCAAGCAAGTCCTTCGGCGGCCGGCGGCGATACAAGCGTCCCAGCAAAATTGCGGCAGCAGCTTCGAAGACAGGCGTGGGAGCGTTGTGTAAAGCGTCTGAGAGACGTACGTAAGCGGTATCTTCGCGAAGGCGAACCGTGAGCGTGAGGCCGGTATAAGGGTGAAATTCGACAAGGAAATATGGCGGCCGGCCCTGACACCCCAGACGGGTATACATTCGCTGAAAAATGCGTTCGCCGCCGGGAACCAGTTTTGATTTATGCCGTCCACGGCTAAATTTGTGCGCCGCTGCCGGTTTGTCCAAGCGCTGGGTCATCAGGAAGGCTTTCTGCGCACCGGCGCCGGCGAAAGTTCTTTTTCGGCGTCGTCGATATCGGTGAGAGCATCTTTGGTGGCTTCGATGGCGTCGTCCAGCGTGTCCTTGTAGGAAGCCAACTCGGGATCGTCAGACCCGATCTTTTGAAGGGTGGCCAAGAATTCTTTTCCCTTGGATTTAAAAAGTTTCAGCGCCCCTCGGATTTCCACTTGCTTCTCGCGCGCCAGGCCGATTTGATCCGCGGCATCGTCGACGCATCCGGCGTAGGCGTTCATCAAGCTATTGAGCATTTCAGAGCGGCGCCGATCGGCGGGTTTGCGGGCCGCCTCGTACTGGAACTTTTTCAGACGGTCTTCAGCGAAGGACACGAACAGCTTGATGCGGTCTCCGGGGTCCGTCGCTTCGCGGATTTTGTCCGATTCCGCGTCGGTCAGATATTCTTTTTTTTGAGGGTTGGTATTCGCCGCGCGGGCTAGAGCGATGGAGCAGATCAGCGCGGCCAATAATGCAAGAGCGTTGCAGGTGCCGAAAGTGCGAGACCACATAGGCCACCACCTCTAGGATTTCGGTTTGCCGGGCTGCGACTCTTGTTCCGCCTCGGGCCGGCGCGGAAAGAGCTCATGAATCAATTGACGGTCCATTTGCTCGAGGTCCTCGCGCAAGGCGACAAACGGTTTCTGTTCGTCGCCAGCCAAGTCCACTATGATATCGCCGAGACGCCGCAGCCATTGGCGTAAGGAAATTTGAAGCTGCTTGAATCCGTTTGGATGCTTTTCCGGATCCGCTACTTTTTCCTCTAGTGCTTTTTTGCATGAGTTTGCTTCGTCGCGATACTGCCGGACAATCACCAGCGCCTCTTCCAGATGATCCGAGCTGATTTCCTTTTGCATGTCGCGGAATTCGGCGTCGCCGAGCGGGACCAAGAGCTTGGCCTTGCGAACGGGGTCGGTCTCGTGCGCAAACTTCAAGCGTAGTGCGGCGGTGTCGTTCTGTTGTTGCATCGCTGGTGGTAGGGCCGAAGCCGACGGGGCCTGCCAGACGCACGCAGCAAGCATCATCACGACACCAATTGCGCGAAGCTTGCCGCAGAGCGGACTATTTCTTCTTGAGCTCCCGGGTGAGAGTTCGAACGCGTGCGGACGCTTCGAAGTACATGTCATTGTTCTGGTCTGTGTTCAGCTCGAGAAATTTCTTGTAGGCATCGAGCGCCGGAAGCGGCTGACCCAGTTTATCGTAACAAGTGGCGCGAATGAACCAGCTCCCTAAGGGCAGTGTTTCGCGTTGGGAAAGTAGGTCCAGACCCTGCAGCGTGGCCGCGTAATTCTTGTTGAGGTACTGCGCCGTGATCAAATCGCCCAGAACGTCGTTGGACGATGGATTCATTTTGAATGCAACGACTAATACATTGACGGCGCGCGCATAATCTTTTCCCTCGAGATAAATATGGCCAAGCTGCGCCGTCAGGTCTGGATCCTGCGGAGCCAGCACAATCGCTTTTTGCAGCGCGCGGAGTGCGTCGTCATAGTGCTTTGTACGGAATGCGATCAGAGCACGCAGTTTCAGCGCGCGCAGATTCTCCGGACCGGCGGTTGCGGCCCGATCGAGTTCGGCGAGAGCGGCATCGTCACGCTGAAGATCAACAAGTACGGAGGCGTACTCAATGCGCGCGGCTGTGTCGTGAGGCCGCGCCTCTAAATACGCGCTGAGTTCTGTTGCCGCCGCGTCTGGTTTTTTCTCCGCAATATACACTTGCGCGAATCCTTTATGAGTCTCCGCCGCGGCGCCTTTTATCGGTCCTAGAGCCAACGCTCGGCGCAGCGCTTCTTCTGCATCGTTTATGCGGCCGGCCCTCAACAATGCGAATCCGAGTGAGTCCCAGATATCCGGGTCTTTGTCGTTGAGCTTTACGGCAGCTTCGTACTGCTGGATGGCAGCCTCAGGTTTTTCGCTGGACTCAAGCGCGACGCCCAAAAGCCATTTAGTGTGCGCGTCTTCCGGCATCAGTTCGGCGGCTCGCTGTAACGGGGCAACCGCGGCCGCGGGATCGGTAGGTATCAACGTGAGTCCCAGATTCTGATATGCCGCCGCCATCCGAGGGTCGAGCGCGATAGCTTTCTCATATTCGCTTCTGGCATCCGCCGGCTTCTGCATCGCGGTGTAGGCGTAGCCCAGGTCGTAATGCACGGTCGCATCGTCAGGCTTTTTGGCGAGATATTCCTGATAGGCCCGCACGGCAGCTTCGTAATCTTTGCGGTCCATCGCCGTCTGCGCTTGAACCTGTAGATTGTTCAGCTCGACGGCGGCAGGGTCCTGGGGAATTCGCTTTCTAGATGCGCCTAAGTCTTGCGCGGAACTGGCTGACGCTGCGGCGAGAAAGCCCGAAAGCGCGCAGCAGCAAGCCAGTATCTTCACAAGAGCTCTCATGCGTCCGGAGGCGAACTTTGCGCCGAACCATTGGAAGCGGCCGGCGGATGATCGCTCGAGTGATTCGAACCGTTGCGCGGCTTCAAGATGCGCGCCAAATATTTTCCGGTGTGGGACTGGGAATTTCGGGCTACTTGCTCGGGCGTCCCGGAAGCCACCACGCGGCCGCCCTGGTCGCCGCCTTCGGGCCCCAGGTCGATCACCCAATCCGAGGATTTGATGATGTCAAGATTATGCTCGATGATCAGCACGGAAGCGCCGCCTTCAATTAATTTGCGGAACGCGGTCAACAGCTTCTGAATATCGTCAAAGTGCAGCCCGGTGGTGGGCTCGTCAAAAATATAAAGAATGCCGGTATTTTCTTGCCGAGTAAGATGCGCCGCAAGTTTCAAGCGTTGCGCTTCGCCGCCAGAAAGCGTGGTACCGGATTGACCGAGGCGAAGATAGCCCAGGCCCACTTCTTCGAGCACCCGCAGACGCGCGGTCACTTTGGGATTCGCTGCGAAAAAGGCGACAGCTTCACGGACGGTCAACTGCAGAACGTCATGAATATTTTTTTCTTTGTAGCGCACGTCTAGCACCGCGCTTTTATAACGGGTGCCACGACATTCTTCGCAGATCAGCTCGACGTCCGCGAGAAAACGCATCTCCACGGTTACCGTGCCATCGCCCTGGCAGGCTTCGCAGCGGCCGCCGGGGATGTTGAACGAGAAATGCCCGGGCGTGAACCCGCGCTTCTTTGCTTCCGGGGTCGAGGCGAAAACCTCGCGGATAGGGTCGAATGCTTTCAGATAGGTGGCCGGATTCGAACGCGGCGTGCGGCCGATGGGGGACTGATCAACCATTTCGACGGCGATTACGGCGGAGTCGCCTTCGAGACGGTCGCAGCATTCGCGCCAATTTCCGCCCGTGCGCTTGAGCTGAATCGCTTTGTACAGCACGTCGTAAACCAGCGTGGATTTTCCGGAGCCGGACACGCCGGTAACGGCCACCAGCATCCCCAGCGGGATCATCACGTCGGTGTTTTTCAAATTGTGACTGTGCGCGCCGAATATTTTAAGAAATTTGCCTTGGGTTTTACGCCGAGTTGCCGGCACGGAAATTTTTAAGTCACCGCGGAGATAGCGTCCGGTCAGCGAATGAGGATCGGCGAGCATCGCCTCGCGCGTGCCCGCAAAGATTAATTTTCCGCCGTGTTCGCCCGCGCCGGGACCGAGGTCGAGAATATAGTCGGCGGCCAGTATCGTGTCGGGATCATGCTCGACAACCAGCAGCGTGTTGCCCAAATCGCGCAGGCCCTTGAGGATTTCAATCAGACGGTTGGTGTCACGCGGGTGCAGGCCGATGGAGGGCTCGTCCAGCACATAGAGCGCACCGACAAGATGTGATCCAAGGGAGGTCGCGAGCTGGATACGCTGTGCCTCGCCTCCAGAAAGCGTCGAAGTGAGCCGATCGAGGGTCAGGTAGTCCAGGCCAACTTCGTCGAGAAACCGCAGGCGCAACTGAATTTCTTCCAGGACCTTTTCGACGATCGTATTTTCCGCTGGGGTTAGAACAAGGCTTGCGAAAAACGGGCGCGCTTCCTTCACCGTCATCTGGCAGACTTCGGTGATCGAGCGGCCCGCAATTTTCACGGCGCGAGCTTCCGCGCGAAGCCGCGTTCCACGGCAATCCGGGCATGTGGCGTAGCCGCGATAACGGCTCAAGAATACGCGCACGTGCAGCTTGTATTTTTTTCGCTCGAGTAAGGCGAAGAAGCCCTGCACGCCATCGTATTTTTCCTTGCGGTCGCCTTCGATAATGGCGTCGCGCTGCGCGGCAGCAAGTTCGCGGAACGGAACGTCAATTGGAATTCCTTTGGCGCGGGCGAAGCGTCGCATATCCATGGCGAGCTGGCGATAACGCGGTTTGGTCCAGGGATGGATGGCGCCGTCGGCGAGCGATATGCTTCTGTCCGGGATGACGCGGTCGATGTCGAAATCGATGGTGTTGCCAAAACCCTGGCATCGCGGGCAGGCGCCGTACGGGCTGTTGAACGAAAACAGACGCGGCTCCGGTTCTTGATAGGTCGCGCCACATTGTTTGCACTCGAAGCGCTCGTTGAATACCAAGCGCTCCGGCGTCGTATCCGGCGGTTCGGGTACGAATTCGAGGATGGCTTCGCCGCGGCCTTCGCGGTAGCAAATTTCGACCGAATCCATCAGGCGCGATCGAATTTCGGGCCCGAGCGCGAGCCGGTCAACCACTACGTACACCGGCCGCGTGAAGTTCACGTCCAGCAATTCTTCCGGCGCTGAAAATTCGAAGACGCGGCCGGCTTGATACAGGCGATTGAATCCGCGCTTGCGCAATCCTACCAGCGTTTCACGAACTGTCTCTTGCGTGACGCGAACCGCTTTGCGGGGTCGCGTTGCCTGTGGCGCGTTTGTGGCCCCGTCGGCGGCGAGCTTCAACTCGTACAAAACGTAAAAGCGCCGCCCAGCGGGAAGTGCAAGAACGCGCGCGGCAATCTCGTCGAGAGTGTCTCTTCGGACTTCTTCACCGCAGCGCAAACAGAAGGTGTGGCCAATGCGCGCGAAGAAGAGCCGCAGATAGTCGTAGATTTCGGTCGCGGTTGCCACCGTAGACCGCGGATTACGCGTGGAGTTCTTTTGGCGAATGGAAATCGCCGGAGCAATCCCGGTGATTTCATCCACATCCGGCTTCTCGATTCGTTCCAGAAACTGGCGCGCGTAAGCAGAAAGCGATTCGATATAACGGCGCTGGCCCTCGGCGTAAAGCGTATCGAACGCCAAGCTGGATTTGCCGGAGCCAGAAACTCCCGTAACCACCGTTATTGCGTTGTGAGGGATGACAAAGTCAATGTTCTTCAGGTTGTGAACGCGGGCTCCGCGGACGCGGATTTCCTCGGCGTCGCCGGGCACGGCCGGACGCGGCAGCGAGCCATCCGGGAGCTTGGTAGTACTGGAGCCCGCGGAGGGCTTGTCAGTGGGTTTCGTCGCCATGAGCGTAAACCAAAAATTATACGCTGCTGACGCAATGCGAGCAATCGCCCTGGAGGGATTCGCGATGCAAATTCTTACAGATTTCTCCGCGATAGCTTGATTTTATGTGGTGGTTCAGTTTTAACCCGTTTGGCAAGCATAATGATCTTTCTAGGGACAGAATGCCGACTTCCAAATATCTAACCGCGGGAGTCAATCGCGGCACAAAAGGCGAAAGCAAGGCGGGCCCAACGGTGGCTCTAACTGTCCTTTTCGGGCCCATGGTTTCATCAAGCATGGCAAGAGCGTCGATCTACCGGCAGGAACACCGCTGGTCGCCTACCTAGACCAGGACATTTGCTCCGATTAAGTAGCGGTTGCGCTGGCTTCGCAGTTACCCGCAGAATACTGCTTGCAGTTTGCAAGGCGGCGCGGTGACCTCGGGCAACCCACATTTTGAGCGCGTGATCTGGATTGTTCTCGATAGCGCTGGCATCGGTGAGTTGCCGGACGCTGCCGCTTATGGTGATGTGGGACGCGATACGCTGGGCCACATAGCGCGCTCACGTCCGCTGCAAATTCCGAACCTCGTCCGACTGGGCCTTGCCAACATCAAGCCGCTCGCGAATTTACCCCCCGCCGCAAAGCCCGCCGGCAGCTACGGAAAAGGCGCGACAGTTTCTCCGGGCAAGGACACCACCACCGGACATTGGGAAATGGCCGGGATTTGGCTGGAGCAAGCTTTCCCGGTATATCCGCACGGCTTTCCGAAGCCCTTGATGGAAGAATTCGAGCGGCAGATTGGGCGGCAAACGCTCGGAAACAAGCCCGCGTCGGGAACAGAAATCATTAAAGAGTTAGGCGAGGAACACGTTCGCACTGGATTTCCGATTGTGTACACCTCCGGCGACAGCGTTTTTCAAATAGCAGCGCACGAGGAAGTCATTCCCATTGCGGAGTTGTACGGCATGTGCGAGATCGCTCGGAAATTGCTGGACGTGCCCAACCGCGTAGGGCGCGTGATTGCCAGGCCGTTTACGGGCACAGCCGGAAATTTTCGGCGCACGGAGCGGCGCCATGATTATGCGGTTGAGCCTCCGCGTCCCATGCTGCTCGATGCGCTAGCCGAAGCTAAGATCCCGGTTTTCGCCGTCGGGAAGATTCACGATATTTACAACGGTCGCGGGGTTGAGAAATATGTGACGACAAAAAACAACGCGGACGGCATGGCCAAGCTAAGCGAAGCGCTCGTGCAGCGGCCAAAAGGCCTAATCTTCGCGAACCTCGTGGATTTCGATATGCTCTATGGCCATCGCAAGGATGTGGAAGGATTCGCGCGCTCCCTGGAGGAATTTGACGCCCTGCTGGGGGCTTTTCTCAACGCATTGCGCCCGTTGGATTTGCTCATCATCACCGCGGACCATGGATGTGATCCGGACCCGGTGAATCCGACGACGGATCATTCTCGCGAATACGTTCCGATCATCGCCTACGGCCCGAGCGCGGCGAGTGGCACGAATTTAGGAACGCGCGCTACGCTCGCCGATATGGGCCAGACCGTGGCAGAAAATTTCGGCACGAAGATTGCCCGCGGGACAAGCTTCCTCGAATCGCTACTCGGCTAGTCGCAAAGAAAGCCTGCACTAGAGCGGCGGTTGGCTGTCGCTTGCTTCCTAGGGGCGCAGCATGCGCGGCCCTACGGCTTGAAGCGGCGACGACGGCTGCTTCACATCACAGCTGAAATCTTTTGAGATTTAGTTGGCCGGGGCTTTGCTTGCGTAGTAGCCGGTGCGCGTGCGCACCGATAGTTTTCCATGGCCCTTAGGCGGAATCAGCTCGAGCTTCACCGAGCGGAAGGTGCCGTCCTTCGCCGTATTTGTGGGGTAGTAGCCGAGGGTGTACTGGTTGCGGATGTCTCTGGCGATCTCGGTACAGACGGAATCCACCTCCGAGAGATTATCGGGGAAAAAAGCCAAGCCACCGGTGGCTTCCGCCAGCGTAGACAAGTCTTTTTTGGATTTGCGCACCATCTTCTTGGCGCTCTTGCGATCTTCGTCGCTGAAAACGCCCACGGCGTAGATCAGCGCGTTCGATTCCACCGCCGCCTTTACGGTGTAGGCGAAATCCTTGCGGCTGGCGTCATCATCGCCATCGGTGATCACCAATAAAACGCGCTTATCCCGGTGCCCCTTCTTCAAGTGGCCTAGCGAACCGATGATCGCGTCGTAGAGCGCGGTACTGCCGCGCGTATCAATTTTTTCGAGTGCTTCGTGAAGCTCCTCGGGATTGCTGGTGAAATCCTCGTCAAGGTCCAGATAATACTCGTCGTTGAAGTTCACCACGAAGACTTCGTCCTGCTTATTGCTGGTGCGTACAAACGAAAGCGCCGCCTCATTCACCTGCGGGCGTTTGTCCTTCATGCTCCCGCTGTTATCAATTACCAGTCCCATGGTCACCGGCACGTCTTCCTTGGTGAAAACGGAAACCTTCTGTTCGATCTTGTCTTCAAACACTCGGAAGTTATCTTTGGGTAGGTCCGGGACGAAGTTGCCCTTTTCGTCCACTACCGTGGCATGCAGCACCACCAGGTCCACGACATTTTTGATGGTATGACTCTGGTTCTGCGTTCCAGGCGTGGGCGGCGGAGGCGGACTAGGCGGCAGTGGCCCGGGGTTCTGCGCGCGCAAGCAGGGGCCAGCTAGCAGTAGTGCCAGCAACAGAAGCGAGGTTTTCCTAGAATTCCTAATGCCCGGGCGCGTAATAGCCCGCTCTGGAATACACGGTAAGCGGTGGCAATCCCTTGGGAGGACGCAGCTTGACTTTGACCTTGCGCCACTTTCCATCGTGCGTTCGGTTGCTCGGTCTGTATCCAACCACATATTGGTTGCGCAACTCCATGCTGATTTTTGACGCGATGTCCGGCAAATCAGTCAAGCTGGTCACCGCAAACGTGCGGCCGCCGGTCATTTCGGTCAGTTCGGCCAGTAACGAGGGGCCAGCCCGTTCTTCCACCGTGGGTCCGCCCCCCAGTTCATATAACCCGATGGCGTAAATCTGAACATCCGCTTCGCGAGCGTACTTCCGAATATCGGTTTCGGTGTAGCGACTGTGATTATCGCCTCCGTCAGATATGATGAGCAACGCTTTCTTTGTGTTGTGTGCTCCCTTCATCTCGCTTAGGCCCAGATAAATTCCGTCCAAGAGTGCGGTTTGACCGCGTGCCGCGGTGAACATCAAGCGGCCTTGCAAATCCTCTATACTGGCGGTGAACGGGCTGGCCAATTGCGCTCGATCGTTAAAGTTGATCAGCAGAAACTCGTCCTGCGGATTCGCGGTGCGGAAGAATTGGACGGCAGCGAGCCGGGACTTCTCAATCTTGTCAGACATGCTTCCGCTCATATCAAAAATCACGCCGATCGAAATGGGCACGTCTTCGCCTGAGAAGCGCAGGATCTCTTGTTCCACGCTATCTTCGAAGACACGGAAGTTACTCTGCTCCAATCCGGTCACCAGCCGCCCATATGGATCGGTCACCGAGATGTTTATGAGCGCCATATCCGTCTCGGCCCTGAGCGCTTTGCCCTTTTCGATGCGCTGCGAATTTTCAGGATGAACCGGACCGGCGGGTTTTTCTTGGGACCACGCGGGACAAACGAAAGGCGAGAACACCACAACCGCACAAATCGCTGCTAACCATTGGCCCTGAGAACGGCGCCGAGCGAGGTCTGGCAAACTATGCCCCCGGGCAAAACCGCGAAACCCACGCAGCGCCGCAGGTTCCTTTGTTGAGTGTAGCACTCGATTTTTTGAATGCAAGCGCGGCCTTGTAAAATTCCCTCCCTCGCGGTTCTGGCTGGAACAGGGGCAATCGTAATGGTACCGGCGCCTCCATGTTAAGATGTCGGCCGAGGACGGCTTGGCAGGTTCGAATGAGATCACCGGACCCTAAAGGCGTTTTGGCCGTAATTCCAGCACGCTACGCTTCGGCGCGCTTCCCGGGGAAACCCCTCGCTCAAATTGCGGGCAAGCCCATGATTCAGCACGTGGTTGAACGCTTGCGCGAGGCTTCCAAAATCTCGCGAATCGTGGTGGCCACCGAAGACCCACGCATCAAGGACGCGGTTACATCCTTCGGCGCGGAAGCCATTTTGACCAGGGCCGACCATCGCACCGGTACCGACCGTGTGGCGGAGGTTGCCGTGCACATTCCCGCCGAGATCTACGTCAACGTGCAGGGCGATGAGCCTTTGATCGATCCCGACACGGTGGACGCCGTGGTCCAATCCATGCTCGACGACCTATCCGTGCAGATCGGCACACCTTGCTCGGCGATCACAATTCCGAACGAAATCATGGATCCCAACGTCGTCAAGGTTGTCCGCGATTTCGACGGCAATGCGCTCTACTTTTCCCGCGCCCCCATCCCCTGGGTTCGCGACACGGGCGCCAAGGTGGACGCGCGCCACTGGAAGCACATTGGTGTTTACGGCTATCGTCGTGACGCCCTGCTGGAATTTCCCACTTTGCCGCCCGGTGAACTGGAACGCATCGAGCAGCTCGAGCAACTGCGTTGGCTTGAAAATGCCTTCCACATCGCCGTAGTTGAAACGGAGTACGACGCCATCAGTGTGGATGTGCCCGCGGATGTCGAACGCGTGGAAAAATTACTGCGCGAACGCGCCCCCCATTAGCTTTTATGTCAGTCAAGAGTAATTTCTGAGGTCCCAGGGGTACAGACGCGCGATGAGTTCCGTTTTTAAAACAAAAACAAAATCCTGATTTGACACGCGCCAACATTGTGACCATAATGTTGAGTACGCAGATTCTTTCCGGAGGAAGTCGAGTACTTTGCGTTCCGCCCCGAAATACATTTTTGTAACGGGCGGCGTAGTTTCTTCACTGGGAAAGGGCGTAGCAGCTGCTTCGATCGGATGCCTGCTTGAAAGCCGCGGACTGAAAGTAACTCTCCAGAAGTGCGATCCCTATCTGAACGTTGATCCTGGCACGATGTCGCCCTATCAGCACGGGGAAGTGTTTGTCACCGATGATGGCGCTGAAACCGACCTCGATCTCGGCCACTACGAGCGTTTCACCAACGCGCATTTAACGCGCGATCACAATTGGACCACCGGCCGAATCTACGAATCCATCATCACCAAAGAACGCCGCGGCGACTATCTGGGAAAAACCGTGCAGGTGATTCCGCATGTCACCGACGAAATCAAATCCGCCTTCCGCAAAATCTCAGGTGGCCCGGACGCGCCGGACATCGTTCTGGTAGAAATTGGCGGCACGGTCGGAGACATCGAATCTTTGCCGTTTCTGGAAGCGATCCGCCAGATGCGTCTTGAGCTCGGTCCCGAAAATGTGATTTTTGTGCACCTTACGCTCGTGCCGTTCATTCCCACCGCGGGCGAGCTAAAGACCAAGCCCACGCAGCACAGCGTGAAAGAGCTTCTGAGCATCGGAATTCAGCCGGACATTCTGATTTGCCGCAGCGACCGCCAACTCGGCACTGACCTGAAATCGAAAATCGCGCTTTTCTGTAATATGGCGGAGTCCCGCGTCATCTCCGCTCCTGATGTCGGCAATATTTACGAAGTGCCGATGTCGCTTGCCGCCGAAGGCCTGGACGAACAAATTTTGCAATTACTACATTTGGAAGCTCCTCCGCGCGACTTGAGCCGCTGGCTCGCCATGCTCGAAACTCTCGAGCATCCGCAGGGCGAAGTGCGCATTGGCGTGGTAGGGAAGTACGTTCAACTCGAAGACGCCTATAAAAGTTTGCGCGAAGCTCTGATGCACGGAGGCCTGGCGAACCGGCATCGCGTCATCGTCGAGTGGATCGAGGCCGAAGACATCGACTCGCCCGCCACCGCCGAGCGCCTCTTGCGCCACGTCGACGGCATTCTGGTTCCCGGCGGATTCGGCAAACGAGGCATCGCCGGAATGGTTCACGCCATCACTTACGCGCGCGAGCGAAAAATTCCGTTCTTTGGGATTTGTTTGGGGATGCAATGCGCCACCATCGAATATGCGCGCACCGTTTCGCATATCGAACATGCCGACAGCACCGAATTCGATCCCGGCACTCCGAATCGCGTGATTTACAAACTGCGGGAGCTGCTTGGCGTGGACGAAATGGGCGGCACCATGCGCTTGGGCGCCTGGAAATGCAAATTGCAGCCAGGCTCGTTCGCAGCCAAAGCTTACGGCCAGCTGGAAATTTCAGAGCGCCATCGCCATCGCTACGAATTTAATTGCGAATATGAAGACACGTTAACGCGCGCCGGCTTCCGTATAACCGGGAGAACGCCCGATGGCGTGTACGTGGAAATCGTCGAAGCCCCTGACCATCCCTGGTTCCTCGGCTGCCAGTTCCATCCGGAATTTAAGTCCAAGCCGCTGGCTCCGCATCCGCTGTTCGCTGCGTTCATTCGCGCAAGCGTTGAGAACCGCCACCAGCGCCAAGGCATAACCGCCGCGGAATCCCGTGCCAGCAACCCCGCCGACTAACGTCCCCGCGGCCAGTATCGTTAGGTTGACCTCTCCGGGCGGAACACCCTAAACCGCAGTCCGATTACTCTGTGGAGCGTTTGGTGATTACGCAACACAATCGGTCGCGCCGCGATGCGTGGTTGGAACCGACTAGGGTCTAGAGGGAAACCAGCTCGTAGGAAGATCTATGAACCCCTTTTTCTTGCTGGTGCCGGCCATGGGCGCGCTACGCCACGTTTGGCGCTGCGCGGCCGTGTCTTTGCATCGGTGCCTTCCGTTTCGAGCGCGGTGCAACTGTTTCCCGCCGACACCGAGTTTATTACGTTGAACATCGTATTCGGCGTAGTTGTGTTGCCGCTAGTGCCAGAGTCCGCGAGGATTCCAGCGCAGGCCTCATTGATTGTGTTGGTGTCCACCGTGTTACTGTTTCCAGTCGACGCGCAACTGCTATCCAAGTGGACGCCAGCCTCGGCACTGCTGCTTATTTCATTGCCTGTAACCGTATTTCCGTTACTGCAAAGATCGATTCCGTCAAAGATCTGTGTCCCGATGATTCTATTTCCCGTCACCGAGGTGTTATCGGCCAAAAAGCCGGCGCCAGCGCTTTCCGTTACGATTCCAAATTGGGTGCTCCCCACGAAATTGCCGGATACCGTGATTCCCGTGGAAGCGAAAACAAGAATGCCCGCTGAGGCATCTCCACTGTCGCTGACAGTGTCGATCGCGTTCAGATCGTCGATGACGGTATTTCCCGTAACTTTTCCTGTCGCACCTAGAGCTATCTGAATTCCGTTTTCCGATCCAACGCTTGTGGAACCTACTCCGATCACGGAATTGTTCTGGATCGTAGCCGCCGGGCCGGTTGTTCCGTCGCCATAGCCGTTCGCCGTAATGCCATTTTGCTGGTAACCGTGCACGGTGTTGTTCGAGACGGTGACGGTTGAAGTGCCTCCATCTCCGCTCTCGACATAGATTCCCATCCCATTTTGGCAATCCTGTGCCGCGTTCGCTTGCGCCTGGTTTCGAAGCGCATTTTGGCTTATGGTCCCGGAGACGTTTTGGAAATAGATTCCGACCATCATGGTAGTGGTACAACCGGTCACGCCGTTGCCATGGCCATCCACCGTGAGGCGGCCGATGGTTACGCTTGTGGCAGGCGAGACCACCAGGATTTGCGCCGCGATCGACGTGCCGAACGCCGGATCGGTGCTGTTGGCCACCAGGCCGCCGCTAGGCGGCACGACGGTCGGCGCATCTGCGGTTCCCGCCAATACGCCCATGATCGTCAGGTTCGCGGCAACGGTTACTTGTTCCGCATAAGTGCCCGGGCACACAGCGATTGTGGCCCCTGCTGGCGCATTATCTACGGCGGCCTGAATGGTTGAATACGATTTAATTCCGCTCTTGCAGTTGCCAACGGCTATGGTTGTTGCCGCCTGAGCTGCCTGGCCCAATAAACACACGAACAAGCCTGCAGAGAGGATTACAAGGGCGCGCAGCAGTTTCTTCTTCTCAATCATGGCTTCCTCCACCCCAAATACGAAACGCTGAAATTTTACCGGCTGGTATGGTGTATACAGCAGAGTGAACGGCAAGTAAATATCAACGAAGTTTCCCGATACCCTGGCACGATTGACCGCTAAGAAATTTCCGTCACCGAAACTGGCAAATGGCGTTAACCAAGCACGTTCCGCCAGCGCCTCTGCGCCCGTTCCTTGATGAACAACTACTAAGCGTTTGGTGGACTGCAGGTGATCGGGAACCTTGCTAGGCACCGTAGGACCGAATGGGCAGGAGAAGAAGGCGAAAATATCCCGTTGGGGGAAGCGCAACGAATTTACGACCCGGATTATAAGGCCCGGCTAGGCATTGCAAATGTGGGAAAACCTGCATAGGCTTGGGCGTTAATCAACCGGAGTCCTTTGGCGATATGACGTTATCCAAGACATTCTGGGTGAATTCGATTCGCTTTGGCGGAAACGCTCCGTTGTTTCTGATTGCGGGCCCGTGCGTGATAGAAAGCGAAGCCCATGCGACCAGCTTGGCCGAGCGTTTGGGCGCCATCGCGTCCGAGCTCGGCGTGCCCTACATTTTCAAAGCCTCCTATGACAAAGCCAATCGCACGTCACTCTCGTCGTTTCGCGGGCCGGGACTGCAAGAGGGTCTGCGCATACTCAAAAATATCAAGAAGAAGACGGGACTTGCGATTCTCACCGACGTCCACGACTTGTCGGAGGTCGGCCCGGCCGCGGAGGTTTGCGATATCCTTCAAATTCCAGCGTTCCTCTGCCGCCAAACAGACTTGCTGATCGCTGCGGGCCGAACTGGCCGAGTGGTGAATGTTAAGAAGGGCCAGTTCCTCTCGCCATGGGAAATCGGCAACGTAGCGGAAAAGATTGCCAGCACCGGAAACGAAAAAATGATTCTCACCGAACGCGGCAACTCGTTCGGATACCAGAATCTGGTCGTCGATATGCGCTCTTTTCCGATTATGAATAAACTTGGTTATCCGGTTGTTTTCGATGTGACTCATTCGGTGCAATTGCCCGGCGGCGAAGGAAAATCCAGCGGCGGCCAGCCGGAATTCATCGAGCCTCTGGCGCGCGCGGGAACCGCCGCCGGCGCGGATGGATTATTTCTCGAAGTGCACGACAATCCTGCGAAAGCGCTCTCCGACGGCTCGAACGCATTGCCGCTTTCGCAATTTCGTCCGCTGCTCGAGAAAATTTTCCAGATTGCGACGCTTGTGCGCGGATGGAATCCTCAATGAGTCTCGTCACCGCCAAGCGCGTGCTGCGAATCGAATCGGAAGCCATTGCCGGTCTGATTGAGCGCCTTGATGAGCGCTTCGAAAAAGCCGTTGAGCTTCTCTATGCATGCAAAGGCCGCGTAGTCGTTACCGGACTCGGCAAATCGGGTTTGATTGGGCGAAAAACCGCCGCTACCTTTGCGAGCATTGGCACGCCGTCGCTTTTCCTCCACGCGGCGGAGGCGCTCCACGGCGATTTGGGCATGCTGACCGTCGACGACGTCTTGCTTGGGATTTCTTCCAGCGGAGAAACCGAAGAACTGGTCGAGCTGGTGGAATCCGTGAAGCGGCTGGGAATCCATATCATCACTCTCACCGCCAATCCGCGCTCGACTCTTGCAGCCGCTAGCGACATCGTCCTCGATATCTTCGTAAAAGAAGAAGCTTGCTCGCTGAATCTTGCGCCGACCGCTTCGACCGCAGCGGCTCTGGCCATGGGCGATGCTCTGGCCGTTTCGCTGCTCGAACGCCGTGGGTTCAAGGAGGAGGATTTCGCCGCGCTGCATCCGGGCGGACGCCTGGGCAAAAAACTGCGCCGTGTGGAAGCCTTGATGCACACTGGCGAAGAGGTCCCACGCGTCCTGGCCGCCACAAAAATGCCCGACGTGATTTACGAAATGAGCCGCAAGGGACTCGGCTTGGCCGCGGTCACCGAAGCGGGTGGCCGCGTCCTGGGAATCATCACAGACGGCGATTTGCGCCGTGTGATGCTGAAGAAAAAAGAAAACGTGCTGGGTTTAACCGCTGCAGATTGCATGACGAAGAATCCCGTCACGATTCCGCGCTCCGAACTCGCAGCCAGCGCCCTGCGCGCGATGGAGGAAAAGAAAATAACTTCCGTGCTGGTAGTGGACTCCGCCGGCCGTCTGGAAGGTGTGCTGCACGTCCACGACCTCTGGACGCTCCAGCTATTTTGACCATGCGACAAGCGTGGTCATCTTGAGGAATAAGGTGACGAAGGATCTCTCGGGAGGCGGTATCTAGCTTGAGGACCGAATGACCATACGCGAAATCAAATTTCCGGCAAAAGTTATGCAACGTGCAAAACGAATCCGCGTCTTGCTCATGGACGTGGACGGCACCTTGACGCCCGGGGTGGTTTGCCTTCAAGGGTTTCCCGATGGCAGCGTGGCGGAGATGAAAGTGTTCGACCCTCACGATGGTGCGGGAGTCAAACTGGCCAGCATCATGGGCATTCGTTCGGGAGTCATCACCGGCCGTGACTCTCCGGCGACCACGCGCCGAGCGCGCGAAATGGGAATGGAATTTGTGATTCAGGGCCAGCCCAAAAAAATTGAATCCTACAAAACGATTCTGATTCGCGCGGGTGTCGCCGACGAAGAAGTCGCCTACATTGGCGACGATCTTCCCGACCTTCCAATTCTCGAGCGCGTGGGACTAGCTGTGGCTGTCGGCGATGCCGTGGTGGAGGTCAAACGCGCTGCGCACTACATCACCACCGTGCCGGGAGGTAGAGGAGCCGCCCGCGAAGTCGTCGAGCTGATTCTGAAGTCGCAAGGAAAATGGAAGAAAGCCATCCCGCAGGCTATCGCCTGAAGTTTTGATTCTTTTTTCTCATCACTTCTGCCGCTCTTTGCGCATCTGTTCGAAAATCGTGTTGGCCCAGGCCGGCGGCTCCGGTCCTTGTTCGAAATTCGGTTTTTGTCCGAAGGCGAGCCTCCAGCGAAGCAGCCAGGAAATTCCCGTTGCGCCCACGTAATTGTCGGCCGTCGCGTAAGCGGGATCGCTCAGCGCCTGATCGAGTGAAACAAATTTGTACCCGCGCTTTTCGATTTTTGTCAGCAGCGCGTCCAGGCACTCGGAATTGAGTTGGTTATCGTGAATCAGAAGGGTTTGAGGGATTTCGCGTCCAAAAACACTGCGCGAAAGCCCTTCGGAGTAATCGAACGAAGTGTCGGCGTACTCGAGATATTCTTTCCTCGCTCGCGCCGCGAGTTTCTTGTCTTTCTTTTCGGTGGCTTGCCCCAGCACGTCATTGAAAACGTAGTCGGCGTCTTCCACTGTGACCGGCGCAATCGTGTAGCCTCTTTCTTTCAAGAAAGCTTCAAACGCTGTTTTTGCTTCGGCCGTCGGCCCGGTGTTGAGATAGGGATGCCGGAAATATTTTTCGGTTTGTCCCATGGCCTTTAGCAGCGCAGTAGTCACCACTTCGCCGCGAATCGTTTCGTCCTCGTATTGCGCCAGAGGAGTGGTTTGAAAATCGGCGTGGGAAAAAGTGTGATTGCCGAGCGCGAGCCCCGCGTCGAGCCACATCTGAAGCAGCTCGGCGCGCGCGTCGCGTTCACCCTGCACCTGCAGCTTGCGTTCGTTGATGAAGCCTATGGCCCACGCGTGGTGCGCTTTCAGAGTGGCGGGAATCGTGCGATTGATTTTCTGCAATTCCTTCAAGTCGCCCATGGCGAAATCATTTCCGGGAATCGCGCCGGGAAGATCATCAACGGTGACGGCAATCGTGCGCTGGGCGGGCTGTAGGCCTTGGGAGGCACCCGCGCAGACCAGCGCTGCGGCGCCGAAAATCCAAACAACGAGCCACCTGTTCATCGAGATTGCCTCATCTTCTCCCCGAGCATCGAGGGAGCACCTGCAAAATTCTCCGGCGAAGCATTTTGCCTCAGATGGGATAGGTTGGCCCTAAGATTTTCTGGCCGCGAGGGATCGACTCCAGGCGGCGGACTCGAGATTCAGGTGTCGCGGCGTGCTCGGTGAAAAAGGCAATCGCGGGTGAGACCAAAGGATGCCTCACCCGCGAGTTCTACGAGACCGCGGATCCGGTTAGGAAACCAACAGGTCCGGCAGCTGGCAGGGGGCTGCCTCGTTACATCCCGGTTCCGATGTAGCCATCTTCCGCAGTAATCAAGCCCATATTCGGCATTTCGGTCTTTACTTTCACCGGCTCAAGAGTCGGCTTCTTTGCGCCCTTGGCCAGGAAGACGAGCTCATACTGGTGCTTCAGGCAGTAGCTGATGTCGTCCAAGTACGGAGTAAAATCAACCGGGGCGCCGAAACCGAGATAATAGGTTTCTCCGCCGGTCTTCTGAGAAAGCAGATCTAATCCAGCTTGCTGGAACGCCGTCCGGAAACCCCGGCCGCGGCCGGCGATCCCTGCTCCGGGAGTGTAAATAGAATAGACAATAAACCCTCCTCGTTGCGCCCGGTCGGAAGCCGCGTCAAGGTAAGGATTGCTATATGGATCATTCGAAAATCCGCCGCCGAGAGGATCAGTTCCGCTGGTAATCATCAAGATCTCGCGGCGATCTTTGGTTTCCGGCCATTTCTTCATCAGGTCTGACAGGGACAAGTAAGGGCTCGTGTACCCCACAGAAGCACCCATCGGCAAGCGCAACGCTTTCTCTGCCAAGGCGTGATCTTGCGTCAATTCTTGTGCTGTGGCGACCATCCCGTTCCGCATGTAGCCAATGCCAACAGCAGTGCTATTCGGTTGCTCTTCGATAAATTTCTCAAGGCTCTTGAACTGCAAGCTGACGCTTTCTCTGGAAGTCTCGTCAATCAAAATGAAAAGCTGCAGTCCGGCTCGGTCGCCCTGGAGCGGCAGCCAGCTCGCTACTGCATCCTGCTTATCGCGCTGATATACTTTCACGTCGTTTGCTGCCACCACCGGAACTTGCCCATCGTGGTGGGCCTTCACCGTCACCACCATGTGCACCGGCACCTCGGTTGACGAGTCTGGCCCGTTTGCGGAGGCCGAGGTTGCTCCAAAGATCATTCCAACCATGAGTGCAAATATCGCGCCCATGCCCAGCAAGTGTTCCCTGATAAAACGCTTTCCCACCTTTTGGTTTCGCATCGTCTTGTCCCTTCCCTCAGAATCTGAGGCTCTCGATTGCCGCTGGCGTCGCTCGTGTCACGATGCGGATTCCGCCAGTCGTTAACTCCATTTCGCCCCTATAGATAAGATGCGCTCCAGAAGATTGTGGGTACGGTTGGCCTCACCTCTAACAGACAGATTACAAATAGCTTAGTAAAATAATGAAGTGCCGAGCCAGTGGTGCGCAGGAAGTCCGACGCAATCTGTAACCGCCTGGGGTCGCTTGGGACGGATTTTAGTTCAAGTGAGCTAAGCAAACGGGTAGGTGGGTAGCGGTGCGGATAGATGAAACGCAAATTTGGGTTGCGCTGAACCAGAACATTACTTGGCATAGTATCCCGCCCTTGCGGTGACTACCAGATGGCGATCTTTTGTGGTTAATTTGATCTTGTGATATTTTCCGTCCGGCTCTGTCCGCGGGGGCGTATACCCGATACCATATTGATTGCGAAGAGCGTCCTCGATCTCAGAGTAGATTTCCTCGATCGTTTGGCCGCTTGTTACTTCGTAGTAAGACCCGCCGGTTTCTTTCACCATCCTGTGCAGCCCCTGCTTGCCATGCTCACTCGCCAGGCTGAGAATCGCGCCAATGACGGGGCGGGAAAGTGGAATAGGGTCGGAAAAGCGAACGGCGTAGATGATGACGTCGGATCGCTGCGCGAATTCGATCGCCGTCGTGATCGATGTGGGTTCATGGTACGGCACGCCATCAGTCAGCAGAATGAAAGCCTTCCGGCCCATTAGCTGATACATCGGATCTTCTGAGGCGTCCTTCACCGCGCTGTAAATAAGGGTCGAATCACGCTCGGGAATGCGTAGCCGGCCAAGCGCCGATTCGAGATCGCTGCGAGAAGACGTCGGACGCTGCAAGGTCTCAACCTGGGTATCGAAGTGCACAACATATGCCTGATCGCTTTTGCGAAGGACTTGATCCAGGAATGTATAGCTGGCGCGGCGCTCCTCCTCGAGCACTCCCGTCTGGCTCCGGCTGGTGTCAACCAAAAGTCCGATAGTGAGAGGGAGGTCCGACTCTTGTGAAAAGAAGGTGATCTTCTGAGGCGAACCGTCTTCCAGCAATAGAAAATCATCCGGTCTCAGATCTTTCACCACGCGACCGTTCGCATCGTGGACCGTCGCAAAAAGCGTAACTACATTCGCTCTAACCGAGATCTTGGGCCCTTGTTGCGCCCACAGTCCTGCACCCAGGGCTATGATTAGAATTGCAGCCGCGATTTTCAATAACGGCTCAAAGCGCCCGGTCCTGCGACGAGCGTTCATTGATCAGGTTTAACACATGGATAGCATCAACGGTTGCGTGCGATGTCGTTTTTGTGGAGGCACGGGATAGGCCAGTCTATCCCAGTCGATCTTTCCCGGTGAAATGGCTCTGGAGTGTAGTTTAAGAAGGAAGGAAAACGAGGCGGTAGCTCGAAACCCGTTTATGTAATTGGAGCGGGAGAAGGGAATCGAACCCTCACCTATAGCTTGGGAAGCTATCGTTCTACCACTGAACTACTCCCGCTTCTATGACTTACGAGGAAACTCTCACCAAACTCTCATTTCGTGCGGAGACGCGACACACCGCTAGCATCATATTGCGGATTGCGCTACGGCGCAAGTCGTGAAGTCGTGAAGGTGACGTCAAGCTGCTTGTGTAAATAGGTCGAGGGTGTGGTTTTTCCAGTCCTCGTTAAACCGACTGAAAATCGCATAGATGATCCGATCCACGCTTTCCACATTCGTGAAGACCACCATGGGTCTTGTTCGCCGGCGCACTTCGACGAAACAGCGTTCAATCACGTTCGTAGTGCGGAGTTTTCGCCGCAGGTGCCTGGGGAAGGCGAAGAAGTGCAACAACTCTGGTAAATCTCGTTCCAGTTGGCGGACCATCGTCGGGTAGCGCGATCGCCAGCGAAAGCGGAATCGCTCAAAGGCCCGCCGTGCGGCTGCGGCATTTTCTGCCAAATAAATCTTCTGCGCCTGGGTCTTGATCTGCGGCTCGTCTCTGCGTCGGGCCTTCTCCAGGATGTTTCGCATCTTGTGCACCCAGCAACGTTGGTGCCGCGCCCGCGGGTAGACCGTCTCCAGTGCCCGCGCTAGCCCAGCACATCCGTCGGTGATCACCATCTGCAAGTTCTTACCGCGCAATCCGCGCTGAAACAGATCGTTTAGCAACCCTTCCCAGCCCGCCTGGCCTTCACTCTTGGCCCGGGTAAAAGCTAGCAATTCCCGCTGCCCGTTCCGGCGAACTCCGTAGGCCACCAACAACAGCACCCGTTGCGGTCCAAAGGCCCGTCGTACCTTCAGCCACACTCCATCGAGGACTAGATAGGCCCAGTCATCCCCCAGCGGCCGCTCGTGAAACTCCTTCACCGCCTGGTCCAGCACCCGCGTCAAACGAGAAACCGTCTGGGCACTGACCTCCTCTCCGGTCAGCACGGCCACCACCCGCCCCACCTGACGCGTGGAAATCCCCCGCAAGAAGGCTTGCCGGATCAGCTGCGCCACTTCCGGCGAGCGCCGCTCCAGTCGCCCGATCCAGCGCGGCAGAAACGATCGCTGCCGCGTGCGGGGAATGCGCAATCGGATTACCCCCAACGGCGTCACGTAGTCCCGCTCATAGAACCCGTTGCGGTAATCCACCCGCTCAGCTGCTCCGGCCCGCTCGTGCCACTTCAATCCCAAGTAGTCAGCCATCTGCTGTTCGGCATCGCTCTCCAACAACTTCTTAAGCATTTCCCGCGTCCGTCCTTGGAAGTCTCCCCAAAAGCTCTCTTGCAAATCCTGCACAAACAACTGAAACCGCTGTGTGGTATTCTTCACTCGCATCGGGGGTGTAGGCTCCTTTACCGGAGATTTTGTTGCTCGACACAACAAAACCTACACCCTCTTTCCTTTTACACACTCAAAATTACGTCACCAGTCGTGAACGAGCGAAGTGACGATCAGCCCGAAAATATTTTTCACACGAGCGGGCGGTTGGACCTGCTTTTCATCCACGGCTGGTATAGATGCAGTTGTACGAGGGAGCTTCCGGCTCGGAGTTGCTTTAGGAACGCGGATTCTGATGGCAAGGGTCCGTTTTTGCGAGCAATGAGACGCACTCCGACATCGGCTGCCTGAACCCGCGGCCTTTCGCTAAGAAAGTCGCCGAATGCTACGGCGTCTGCGATTCGGAACGCCGCGTTCCGGTCACGGTTATTTGCTTTGATCCGTTCTTCAAGGACACCAAGCGCGGCTTTCATTCGTTCTGGCGTGAAACGCGGAATCTTCGAACCGGACACTGTTTCGCCGTCTAGCGTCGTAAGCCAGCCTTCGTCGTCCAAAGCGGGTTTCACATATCCCTGCAATTCAAGAATGACGATGGTTTGATGAGCTTCCGGCTGACTAATCTTCAGCGACCGAGCCATGTCTTCGACCGTCCAAGTTATGACGCCGCGAGTCTGCTTGAGAAAGCTTAGGGCCTCTTGAGCCGACACAGACGGCATCTGTAGCGGGGGACTGTTCCGAACTTCAATAACCTTCGTGGGTGTTTTAGTCTTCCCCCGCGCCACGCGCGTGGGTATTTTTCCGGAGACTTTCATTACGCAGCCTTTTGCATCCGCAGATGAAAGATTTTCGCACAAAACAAGATGCACGGCCGTGCCATGCTCAAACAAAAATCCTCTTGGCGCGGCAGACGGAGTTCGGCGCGGTTGTACGCGGAGCGGACACCGTTGCGAAAGCGGTGGGTGATGGCTTCTTCACAGTTATCTCGGGATATTTAGGCTGGGACGTCTTCTGAAACAATTTCTCATAAATGGCGGGTTCAACTCCCGCCGTCGACCATTACCTTTCACGGGGCATCCGGTCAACCGGCAGGAGTCATTCAAAACAGGACTTTAGTTGGCACGCGTGCGGCACCACGCTCCCACAAGTGCAAGCCATGGCACAACCGTCTGCGAGCGTGCCACTTCTTCATGCAGTCGCTGGTGTAGCGTGTCGAGATTGCCGAGTTTGTCGAACGACAGATTGAGCCTTTCAATCTGCGGACGGATACTCACGGTCGCATCGGAAAGCCATCGGGTGAAGTCTGGATCGTGACCCAGTTCCATTATCAAACGCATGCTGGGCACCGGCAGCTCCGCGTCCTGGAAAACCTTGTGAAGAGCGGGACCCATTTCGGTGTTCACTCCGACCCGCACGGAAACTTCGTGATGCAGCGAAACTACCGCAGACCACAGGGGCAAATGTGCGGAAAGCGCAACGAAGGGTGCAAAGGACCCTTCTTGGAAGGCAATAATGCCGCCAGGCCGCACCTTCTGAGACAAGGAGCGCAATATCGTAACGGGATCGGGAAGAAACTGAAGTATGTAGCGACCAACGGCGGCATCGAACCGTGTGTCGGTGGAGAAATGCGCAATGTCACTCTCGACAAACTTTATGTTATCGAAACCCGCCTCGGCTGCGCGACTCCGCGCCCGACTGATCGAGCGAGCGTCACGCTCGATCGCTACGACCTCTCCGGAACGACCCACAAGCCGTGCCACGAGCATTGCAACATCTCCCACGCCAGAACCCAGCTCCAGCACGTGCTGCCCAGGACCGATGCCGGCTTCGCGGAAGAAACTTTCCGTAACTGGGGCGAGCCGCGAGGCCTGCCGGATCAGGCGCTGGTGCTCTGCGTCCGAGCTACCAAGCAGATAAGCACCCTGGCCGCCATCGGACGTCATAGGACAGTTCATTGTTCCTCCCGAAAAGGAGAAGCCTTCTGGAGCGCGTAGTACGGCTGCCGAGCTACGTCAGTCGTTGGCGATTCTGTTTGCGCAGTTATCGGCAAGCTCCGTTTCCGTAAGGCTAGAGTCAAGCTCCCTGAGAAAAGAAAGGAAATTCCTGCGCAGGTCAGGCCGTAGTAGAGGCTGCCAGTCCTCTGTCGAATGAGGCCTACCGTATAGGGCCCGACGAATCCGCCAAAGTTAGCGACGGATGTCATCAGGGCAATGCCCGCAGCGGCGGAGAAGCCGGTCAGGAATTCGCCGGGCATCGAAAAGAAAACGGGCAAAAAGCTGTATGCTCCCACGGCCACGGCGGAAAAGAGAACCACAGAAAAGAATGCCGAACGGGGCGCTCCGAGCAGCAGCAACGCAATTCCAGCTAAGGCAGCCGACGCTGCCATGTGGTATCGCCGCTCCAGCGTGCGGTCAGAGTGACGAGACACCAGGATCATCACGATGAGGCCAAGGAGATTGGGGATCATAACAACGAATCCAACCACAGTATTGGACTGCCCGGCTAGGACCGATTTCATAATCTGCGGCAGCCAGAAGCTGAACGTGTAGCCGGCAAAGCCGTGACCAAAACCAATCCATGCCAGATGCCAGACCTTGGGACTAACCAGAGTCCGTGCCACTGACATGGATTGTGCCCCTAGCTTCTGCCTGTCTTCTGACTCCAGTTGACCGGCGATCCATGCCTTTTCTTCCGCCGTGAGAAACCTGGCCTCCGCAGGTCTGCTGGGCAACAGGAGTTTCGTCAGAAACACGCAGGTTATGGCTGGCAATCCTTCCAGAATCAGCAGCCACCGCCAACTGCTAAGCTCGAACCAATGCACATGATCCAAAATGAGACCGGAAATTGGAGCACCCAGGATGCTGGCGAAGGGTATGCCCATCAAGATTAGGGCAATCGCCTGTGCTTTTTCCCGTTGCCGAAACCAGTAGCCCAGGTACAGAACGATGCCGGGGAAATATCCAGCTTCTGCGAGCCCAAGCGCAAAGCGAGCGATATACAGTTGATTGGCGGACTGCACAAACCCGGTCAGAGTGGCAACTGCGCCCCATGTGATCAAGATGCGGGCGATCCAAACGCGTGCTCCGATCTTGTGAAGGATGAGGTTGCTGGGAACTTCAAACAGGAAGTAGCCCCAGAAGAAAATTCCCGCTGCGAACCCGAACTGCTGGCTGGTGATTGCCAGTTCGCGATTCATCGTCAGCGCAGCAAACCCCAGGTTGATTCTGTCGATGAAGGCGACCACGAAAAGTGCGAACAAGAACGGCAGCAGCCGGATTCTGAGTTTCCGGATGGTCGCCGTCTCGATCGGATTTGAAGCAATTTTGGGTCTACTCACGTGTTTGCCTTCCCGCACAGTCCGGCGATCGATGGGTGAAGCTTAACCGCGACAGCAGAAATGACAATAGCTTGCACCTGATCAAAATGTTGACAGGCAAATGACTGAAAGCAAGAATGTTCGACAGCCATGACCGTGAGGTTCGGAGCATTCGAGGTCGATTTGGAAGGCCGCCGCCTGTTGAAGCGGGGAATACCTATCACCCTCCGGGAGCAGTCGTTTCAGGTGCTCGCCGCTCTCGTGGAACGGCCCGGCGAGATCGTGACACGCGAGGAATTGCGCCAGCGGCTCTGGTCGTCGGACACCTTTGTCGATTTCGAAGTGGCCCTGAATTCCGCGGTCAGCCGATTGCGCGACGCGCTGGGAGATTCCGCCAACTCGCCGGGCGTGATCGAAACAATCCCGAAGCGCGGCTACCGATTTGTAGTCCCAATCGCCAAGCGGCCGGCGGTGGCGGTGATGCCATTCGCGAACCAAACGGCAGATGCTAAGGATGACTATTTCAGCGATGGATTGGCCGACGAGATGATTCGCGTGTTGTCGCGGATCGAGGGATTGAGGGTCACCGCGCGCAGCGTGGCATTTCGCTTCAAGGGGCAGCCCTGGGACGCCAGACAAGTCGGCCGCGAATTGGGCGTCGAAGCTGTGTTGGAAGGATCGGTATGGAGGTCCGGAGATCGCATTCGCATCACCGTCAACCTGGTCGGGGTGAAAGACGGATTTAACCTGTGGGCGCAGCGCTTCGACGCCAACATGGGGGACTTATTCAGCATTCAGGATGAGGTCTGCTCGGCTGTCGCCGAGGCGCTGCACGTTCGCCTCGCGGTCCAGCTTCGAGAAAAACGGCCAAGCGACATAAGTGCATACGTGCAGTATTTGAAGGGAGCCCATCTCCTTAAGAAGCGACGGCCCGACGATGTGCGGCGCGCTTTCGAGTACTTTCAGGAGGCGATCCGGCTGGACCCTGGTTTCGCGGAGCCCTACTACGGCGCGGCGATGTTTTACAACGTGAGCGCAGCGTATGGAGCGTTGCCTCCGCGAAGTGCGCTTCCCAGGGCGGAAGACCTGTTGTCGAAGGGACTGGCGCTGGACGAGAATTCACCGCGTCTACACAGCACCTTGGGAATGCTGCGAGCTTTTCAGTGGCGCTGGGCGGAGTCCGAACAGGCATACAAGCGAGCGATCAGCCTGGAACCTACGAATGCGTTTCCGCACATGACCTACCCCATTCTTTGCAGTTTCCTTGGCCGGCATGATGAGGCCTTGCTGCATGCGGGCAAAGCGGTCGAACTTGAGCCACTGGACTTGATGACGAACTTCCGTCTGCTGCAGGCCAACTACTACGCGCGCCGCTATGATGAAGCGGTCCGCACCGGTCGTATAGCCATCGAGCTGACGCCAGACTCGCCCTACACCTGTTTCTACCTAGCCTTGTCGTTGGCGGCGGTAGGCTTAAAGGACGAAGCTTGGGAGATGGCGAATACAGGCAGAACCCTCAACGATGGACTTCCGCTGGGCGAGGGCTACTTTGGCTACGTTGCCGGACTGCTGGGACACATACCCGAAGCCCGCAGCGTGATCGCCGACCTGCAGGCCCGCCGCCAGGGAGCGTACGGCCCCCCACTGCCCATTGCATGGACCTATCTCGGGTTGGGTGAAACAGCCGCCGCCCTCGACTGGCTGGAGACAGCTCTGGCCGAACACGATCCGTTTCTAGGATCGGCAATGGTGTTCCCCGCTTACGACGCAGTTCGCGACCAAGAAAGATTCATGCGCCTGACACGCGAACTCAAACTTTCGACCTAGCGGAGGTCGCCGTCTACAAGAGTGCGCGGATACTTTTAGAAACTACTCCCGTATCGTCGGCTACACGCAAGTTAGGACCAATTATTTTGATGCCCGGTCGGGCGCATGATGACTTGGAACATTGTGTTCTGCTCTTTGTGCATCTTGCAATCCCAATTCTGGGACTACGCTTCAAATCCGAACAGCCTAATCTGATGAACAATGATTTTTCCGCTTAAGACGGGATTTCTCCAGCCAATTGAACTTTTGTCCGGATCTCCGCGTATCAAATGGCAGTGCTCTTCGCGAACTATGAGTGGCTCGATCCTTAGGTCAGGTGCGGAATATGGGAACGTTCGGCGATCAACTCAGGCAGGTTCTTCGACGGCTCGGACGCGCGCCGCTGTTCACTGCAATCACTCTGATCACATTGGCTGCTGGAGTGGGCGCGAACACGGTCATCTTCAGCGTGCTTGAAGGTGTGCTGCTAAAACCTTTGCCCTATCCGCATCCAGGGCGGCTGATTGGCGTCTGGCACAAAGCGCCCGGAATAAACATCCCGGATCTGAATATGGCGCCGTCGGTTTATTTTATCGACCGCGAACAGAGCACAACTTTCCAAGACATCGGCGCCTATACGAATGATTCGTTCAGTATCACCGGAGCAGGGGAGCCGGAGCAGGTCTACGGTCTTGACGTAACCGACGGCACGCTGCCGCTCTTAGGAGTAGTCCCGGCAGTGGGACGCTTGTTCACACGAGAGGACGACTCTCCAGGCACGCCTGAAACGGTCTTAATTTCATATGGATACTGGCATCAAAAATTTGGCGGCGACCCCGGCGTGATCGGTCGTTCGATCACCGCGGATGGCAAACCGCGCCAGATTATTGGAGTTTTGCCCAAAGGGTTCCATTTCCTTGACGAGAAAGACGCGGCGGTGATTGCTCCTTTTAAATGGGACCGCGACAAAATGAAACTCGGCAACTTCAGTTATCGCGCGCTTGCGCGGTTGAAACCGGGCGTCACCATGGAGCAAGCCAGTGCCGATGTGGCGCGCATGCTTCCCATCTCGATTCGAAGTTTCCCCGCCCCGGAAGGCTTCAGTATAAAGCTGTTCGAAACCGCGCAAATCGGGCCGAATTTGCGGCCGCTGAAGCAGGACGTTGTGGGGGATGTGGGCAACGTTTTGTGGGTTCTGATGGGATCCATCGCGGGAGTATTGTTAATCGCCTGCGCGAACGTCGCGAACTTGATGCTGGTGCGCGTGGAAGGGCGCCGTCAGGAATTGGCGATTCGCGCTGCGATGGGTGCGGGCTGGCGGCGAATAGCCGGCGAGTTGCTTTTTGAGAGCGTCATACTGGGGCTTGTGGGCAGCCTGCTTGGATTAGCGCTCGCTTACGGGGCGTTGCGGATTCTTGTCGCCATGGCGCCAACCGGTATTCCGCGCCTCCACGAAATTGGCATCGACGTTCCGGTCCTTTTGTTCACCCTGGCGATTGCGCTTTTTTCCAGCTTGCTGTTTGGCTCCATCCCGATCTTCAAGTATGCCGGAACGCATTTGAACACCGGTTTGCGCGAGGGCGGACGCGCGTTGAGCGCGAGCCGCGAGCGGCATCGCGCCCGCAACACTCTGGTTGTGGTGCAGGTGGCGCTGGCTCTGGTCTTGCTGATCTGCTCCGGGCTGATGATTCGCACCTTTCGTGCGTTGATGCACGTGCCTCCGGGGTTCAGCGGGGCGGATCAAGTGCAAACTTTCCGTTTCTACGTACCGGAAACGGATATCCCTGATACAGATCGCGAACGCCTGGTGCGCTTGGAAGAAGACATTCTCAATAAACTCCAGGCCATTCCGGGGGTGTCGCGGGCGAGCTTCTCGAGCATGATCCCCATGGATGGGAATGATTCAAATGATCCGATTTTCGCGCAGGACCGGGCCTATGCGGATGGTGAGCTTCCGCCACTGCGGCGTTTCGAATGGGTGTCACCGGGATACTTCGGGACCGTAGGTACTCCGCTGATTGCCGGACGCGACCTCTCTTGGGCCGACACCTATCAAAAAGTTCCAGTGGCCATCGTTTCTGAGAATCTCGCCCGCGAGTATTGGCACGATCCTAACAGCGCCTTGGGCAAGCGAATCCGCGTCGCCAGCGTCGATGATTGGCGCGAAATTGTGGGGGTTGTCGGCGACGTACATGACAACGGCGTGAGCGAGAAACCGCCCGCCACGGTATATTGGCCGATTATGATGGATCACTTTGAGGGGCAAAAGGAAATGCTCCGGCGCGGCATTGCCTTTGCCATTCGAAGTCCGCGCGCTGGCTCAGAATCTTTTTTGAGAGAGGTTCGCCAAACGGTGTGGTCAGTCGATTCGAATGTTCCGCTGGCGGAGGTTCACACGCTCGGATATTTCTATACGCAATCGATGGCGCGCACCTCCTTCACGCTGGTGATGCTGGGCGTGGCGGGAGCCATGGCGCTGCTGCTCGGGATCGTGGGAATTTACGGCGTGATCGCGTATTCGGTTTCGCAGCGTACCCGCGAGATTGGCATTCGCATGGCGCTCGGCGCACAACGGCAATCGCTCGTTGCGATGTTCGTTCGCCACGGATTATGGCTGGCGAGCATCGGTATCGTTTGCGGGCTGGCTGGCGCGTTCGCGGTGATGCGACTGATGTCTTCGTTGCTGTTCAACGTGAGTCCGGTCGATCCCGTCACCTACGCTGCCGTAACGGTTGGCGTCGTGGTAACCGCTTATCTGGCCTGCTACCTGCCATCTCGCCGCGCCGCAACGGTCGATCCGGTTGACGCTTTGCGTGCGGAATGAAACTGGCGCCTTAGTTCCAACGTACCAGCAGCTGCGCTTCGCCATCCTTCGATCGGTGCATCTGAGCGGGCTAATTTCTCCATCTGCCGACCGCTGCCGAAAAAACGTTCGTCAATTTCCTCAGCCGATTCCGCGACACTTATCTTCATCACTACAATCAATCAGCTGACCGGCTTTTTCGCCGAACAGCGACCGAGCAATCGCAAAGGAAGCATTGCGTCGGTCCCTCGAGGGGGCTCTCCGACAGCGCACTCGGGTCGAAGCAGAAAACCTTTCGAATCCTGCGGCGCTGCGCCGCGAGACCGCGTAGAATGGTCGTTCTCGATATGGACGAACTCGCACGGATGAATCAAGAGGAAGACGACAAGGGTGGCGCGCGTAACGCCATCATTCTCGCTGTGGTCGTGATTCTTGTGGGGGCTTATTGCTTGATGTTTGGGCTGCAGACGCTCATTTGGATGGGAGCCAAGCAATGGGTATCGGCGAATCCCTGGCTCGGGGACGTTCCACAGCAGTTGCCCGCATCTTCCGCCGATCCCACAAAAGGCTCGCAAGAGAAGGCCTTCAATTACGAATTCGTCGTTCCGTGGAAGGGACCAGGAAAACCGGCGCCATCGCTGACCGGCGTCCAGTTCAGCTATGACTCCGGCCAAGTAGTGGTTTTCTTCGACCCAGACGTACAAATCGATACGGCCCATGCGCTGAGATCCCCGACCACTCCCGAAGCCCAGAAGCTGGCCAGTGTATTCGCGGGTCGGCCCATTGAGTCGAACTATACCCTGTACCAGGCGGTCTACGGCGCGTCGCTCGCGCCACTTTCTCCAGTGATGAAGGAGCAGGAAGCGGTGCGCAACAACGTGCTCCTGCTATGGAAATTATCGTTTGGCCCGGACCTAGAATCCGGAACGACGCCCGAGTTTTATTCATTCGATTGGGGCAAGATCAAGGGTTTTCAGTTCGGCGATCCGTCCCAAGGCCGTCCTGTGGCGTTGCGTGTCTTCGACGACTACGACAAGCAATTCCGATTTATCTTCACCGCAGCCGGCGGAGCGAGCGGCAAAATTACACAGGACGACATCAACACGACCGTGAAGTCTCTTCAGCCCGTGCCCATCGTCGAGCGATAGTTAGCTTTCTTCGGTTATTTTTTGTACTCGGATGACATCGGTGCGGACGTCTAAGGTGCCGGTCACTAACACTTTTTTCCCCAGGAATTTTCCCGCCGTTTGCTGATCGTCCAAGTGGTACCAGGTGTCGTTCACGACGTCTCGCAGCACGAACAGCTCGCCGTTCTTCGATATGATCACTCCTTCGAACTTTTGCGCTGGATCGTCGGGAGCGGCATTCGGCTGGACCGTGCTGGTAGTTATGCAGGGCAATATGCTCTGCGTTTTTGCCGCTACCATTCCGCTGGAAAACACGCCCGCACACAGGACAGATATTGCAAGGAATGCATTTTTCATAGTCCTCTCCAAGAGCTGAAAGGACTGGGCCTGGCCTCTATTGCAATCACGCAGCCAAGTTTCCATCTCACTGCGTCGAGGCACATTAGCAGGTTCTAGCGACTGCGCGGGTGTGGACTATTTCCGGGGGGCGTAGAATAAATTCGCAGTTCGCTACTATGATCTTTGTAGTAGAACTTTGAGCGCAAGAGGCCGCTTATTTGGCTGCTTGCGCAGCTGAGCCGGCCGCGTTCAGAACCTTCTTGTAGTATGCCTCGTACTGAGGAATCACGTCATTCGAGCAATATTTGCTGCGGGCGTTGATGCGCGCTTGTTGGCCCATCGAGCGTCCGCGGTCGGGGCGCTTAAGAATTTCCAGAGCGTACTTCGCCCCGGCTTCAACGTCGCGCGGCGGAATCAGGTAGCCATCCACACCGTCGGTGACGACTTCCGGCAATCCGCCGACATTCGTCGCTATCACTGGAACCTCGCACGCCATGGCCTCCAGCGCCGCCAAGCCGAACGATTCCTCGTCGCTGGGCAGCAGAAATAAATCGGCGAGGCCCAGTTTTTCCTGCACGCGATCCTGCTTGCCCAGAAAAAATACGTCCTTTGACAGGCCCTTCTTGCGAACTGTGAATTCAGCCGAGCCGCGGTCGGGGCCGTCTCCCATCATCACGAGTTTGGCGGGAATTTCCTCGCGCACGCGGGAAAAAATTTCGACAACGTCAGGGATGCGCTTCACCGGACGGAAGTTTGATAGGTGCATCAGTATGGGTTCGCCATTTTTTGCCCAGCACTGCCGCGCGGACTGATCCGGGCATCGCGCGTAGAGGTCGCAGTTGACGAAATTCGGTATCACTTCGATCGGCCGCTTGATCTCAAAATCGTGAATGGTGCGCTCGCGCAGATATTTTGAAATGGCCGTCACCCCGTCGCTTTGTTCGATCGAAAATCGGGTGATGGGAAGATAACTGCGATCGTTGCCGACCAGAGTGATGTCGGTGCCATGCAGCGTGGTGATGAACGGCAGTTTCCTCGGCGACATCATGCGGGCTAGCAGCGCGCTTACCGAGTGGGGAATCGCATAATGAACGTGCAAAAGGTCCAGCGACGCCTCCTCGGCGACTTCAAACATTCTGGTTGCAAGAGCCAAAGTGTAAGGCGGGTGATCGAAAAGCGGATAGGAGGTGACCTCCACTTCATGGAAGTAAATTCGCTCGTGTGCCGAGCTCAGCCGGATTGGCATCGCGTAACTGATGAAATGGATTTCATGGCCGCGCGCAGCCAGCTCGATTCCCAGTTCTGTAGCTACCACTCCGGAGCCGCCATACGTCGGATAGCATGTGATGCCGATTTTCATGGAACCTCACTGGACTCTAACAGCCGGTCGCTGTAAGCCGCAAGGCGTGTTACTTGCGCCGCACGCTCGACGGATGCTAGGCTCGCGCTTCCCGCCGCTAGATTAGACGGGCGGCGAGGCTCTGCGATGCCACGACTTTCGGGAAAATCGGCGTTTATCACTGGTGCCGGAACGGGAATTGGCCGGGCTTGCGCGCTGGCGTTTGCCGCCGAAGGCGCGCAAGTTGCTGTCGCGGGCCGCAGAAAGCAGCCTTTGGAGACGGTTGCCAAGGAGATTGAGGCATCGGGTGGCGAAGGTTTTCCGGTCGAATGCGATGTTAACCATGGCCGAGCTGTGCGAGCGGCGATCGCTGACGTCGTCGGCCGTTTTGGCAGTCTCCAGATTATCGTGAACAATGCCGGCGCAATTGTGGTTGGAACCGTGGAGCAAACTTCCGAGGAGGATTGGAACCTAATCCTCGCCACGAATTTGAGCGGAACGTTTCTCGTATCGCGCGCAACGGTTCCGGTGCTGCGCCAGTCTGGCGGCGGCTCTATCATCAACATCGGTTCTTACCTTGGAATCGCAGGCCGACGGCAGCGCGCGGCATACTGCGCGGCGAAAGCCGGAGTCGCGGGGCTGACCCGAGCCATGGCGATCGATCACGCGCAAGACAAGATTCGCGTGAATTGTATTTGCCCGGCGATGATCGAGACGGAGATGGCGGTGCAATCGCTTTCCAAGGCCGCCGATCCGGAATTAGCCAGAAAGCAGCGCATAGCGGAAATTCCGCTCGGCCGCTTGGGAACTCCAGAAGACGTAGCCAGCATGGCTCTGTATCTCGCCTCCGACGAATCTTCGTGGGTCACAGGCGCTGTGTTCCCACTGGATGGAGGGCAGACCGCATACTGATATGGCGCGAACCTCTAGGGTCCACTACCTGGCCGCGGCTGAATTGCGAGCGACTGTGCGCCGGAGCAATACGGCAAAACAATTTGGCTTTGCCGTGGAACACGCGGAACGGGGAAAAGTAACGATTCGAATGCCCGTCACTGCCCGGCACAAGCAAGTGCATGGCGTGGTTCACGGCGGCGTGCTTGCGGCGCTGGCCGATACTGCTGGAGGACTCGCGACCTACATGGCCTGCCCACGCGGAACGCGAGTGGCTACGGTGGAGATGAAGATCAACTTTCTGGAAGCCGTGGAGGCCGGAAGCGTGACCGCTAAGGCGGAGGTGGTACGCCTGGGAAAGCATATCGCCGTCGCGGATTGTGACTTGCAAGATAACGGTGGCAGGCTGGTTGCCAAGGCGCTGATGACGTTCTTCGTGGGCCCGTTCAGAAAGAACCGCAGGAAGCGCCGCTCTTAGCCTCTCGCTGGGATGCTTATCCTCAGAATTCGCTCTGAGTTTTCAATCCTCGGTTTACTGGCCGTTGGTGCCGCCGTGCGCCGCTTCGTCGCCGTCCTTGTATAGGTACTTGATACAGTGTTTGTAGAGCAGAACGTTGGGGTTTCCGTAGCGCGTCAGCTTGATGCAGTCGCGGTCATACCACTCCACCGTGCCGCGAAGCACTTCGCCGTCCGTGAGCACCACAGCAACCGGCGTCCGCGATTGCATCTGCTTGACGAAATAAAAATTTTCTGCATGAGTCTGTTCCGGCGGCGCCGGTTTTTTTCGCTGCGGCACCTGCTGCGGGATTGCCTGCACCGGCCGAGGCGCCGCGAACTGGTCCTTCACTTCGGTCAGAGTGGGGCGGAAAAGCTTGCGATTTACCATAAAAATGCTCCTCGCATATAACTGCTTTTGTAGATTCTATTTGTTGGACTGCGGAAGAAGTGATTCGGTTGCAGGATTCTGAAAAATAATCAAAATCCCTGGCCCGACCTAGCGAATCGCAAGAGAGGCGACAAGCGCATCCAGGCCCAACTGGCGGCCTACGTTGCGTCGCAAGCGACGATCGAGCCGATCAAGGCCATGCGTAGCTCGCAAGACCCATTCGAAATTTATTTTCTTACCGAGGGCCTCTAGCTCCGGCCGCAAATCCGGATTTCGAGGCGGGCCGTGTTTCTGACCTTGGGAAAATTCCAGAAGGTCCGTGAGGAGACTATAGAACAGCTCTAAAATATTTTCAAAGGATTCCTTTTCCCGCTTGGCGAGCTGGGCGGTAGCGGCGAAAATCTCGCCGAATCGCTCGCCCGCGACGGCTTGGGCCAGAAGCGTCAGGACAGTTTTGCGCAACCGCTTGGATTCTTCCAAATCGATCGAGAGGGCCATTCCCGGGCTGCCACAGGAGAGTTGCGCGAGCAGCTTGCGCTCGGCAGCCTTCGCGTCGGTATGTTCTTTCAGGAATGCTTCCATCTGTTCGTCACGAACCGGCGCGAAATGAAACTGCAGGCAGCGCGATCGGATGGTCGGCAGCAAGGAGTCCGGGGTGGGCGCGAGAAGGATCAAGGTGGCGCTCTCCGGCGGCTCTTCCAGGATTTTCAGGAACAGGTCGGCGTCAGTCCAGCGCATGGTGTCGGCGCCATCCAGAATAAAAACACGCCTGCGGCCTTGCGGCTTGAAATACGCGGCCCGCTGCACGGCGCGCAATTGCCCTACGCGGACCATGGGACGTGCGACAGGCGTGCGCAGTCGCACGGGATCGGGGACGATGAGCCAAACGTCCGGATGCGTTTCAATGAGCAGAGGGGTACGCTCGACTGCGGCGGCGTCAGCGCTCTCGCCACGCTCGGCGAGCCCCAGTTCAATAAGAGGAGCGGGGTCCGCCAGCCGCGCGATCTTGCGGCAGGAATCACATTGGCCGCAGAAATCGTCTTTCAAGCGTTCGCAGTTTGCGGCTTGGGCGAACATGCGCGCCAACGTATACTTTCCGATCCCGCGCGGGCCGGTGAACAGCAGCGCGCTCGGAACGCGTTCGCGCCGCAACATTCCGCCAAGCGCGCTCGCGATGCGTTCGTTGCCGAGAAATTCTCCGAAACCCATAAATTATTTTCCCATCCGCTGGCCGGGCGCGACGCTCGCCTCGACTGCGGCCAGAATGTCCTGACGGATTTCCTGCGGTGCCCGCAGTGCGCCCGCTGCAGTATCGTAACATTTAATTTTTCGCCAATTCGGTTGGCACGCGAGTTGGTCGTAAACTTCCGAGGCCGCTTCCAAGTGAGCCAGATTCGATTCCTGAATATCGCGCCGCAATTTCGTGTATCCCCGAGCACCCTTTTCGCCCACCAGCCGGTGGGCCTCGGCCGGCGGCAGGTGCAGATAAATCACCAGATCTTCCATCGGGAGTGAGTAAACCTGATATTCGAGTTGCTTGAGCCACTGCAAGAACTCGGCGCGCTTCTCGCGCGGGACGCGCGCCCCCTGATGCGCGAGATTCGATCCGACGTAACGGTCGGCGAGCACGGTTTGGCCGGCGATAAGATCCGATTCGATCCTGGGCTTGGCTTCAAAACGGTCGCCGGCATACAGCAGAGCGGAAAAGTGCGCGTCTACCTTGTCGAGCGAACCGAAATCTCCATTCAGGTAGCGTCCCGCCATTTCGCCGAAAAATCCGTCGTAACGCGGGAAGCTGATTTGAGTGAACGCCACGCCGCGCGAGGCGAGGGCCTGAGCAAGCAGATCGAGCTGCGTGCGCTTGCCGGAGCCGTCAATCCCCTCGAGAACGATCAATTTTCCGCGGGCAGGCATCACGTTTGGCGACCAGTCTAGCATAGGGCTATCGCGCGGGCTCGCTTAGCAGCCGTATCGGTCGGCATAGGGACGCGCTTCGCGTCGAAAGCGTGGATTTGGGCGCGTGATAGAATCGCGCGATGATGGCAGCCGAAGATTCCGTGATTGCGGCAAACCTCGAGCGCCTGCGCGAACGCGTTGCGCGGGCGGCCCGACGCGCAGGGCGACGCCCGGAAGATGTGACCATTGTCGCGGTGTCGAAGACGTTCCCGGCTGAAGCCATTCGCTCCGCTTACCATGCCGGACTGCGTCATGTTGGCGAAAATCGCGTGCAGGAGTGGGAGTCCAAGCAGGCGCAGCTTGCGAACCTACAAGCCACTTGGCATCTGATTGGACATTTGCAGAGCAATAAAGCGCGGCGCGCGGCACACCTCTTTGATCGAGTGGATTCCGTGGACAGTTTCGCGTTGGCGCAAAAGCTCGATACGTCTTTCGCCATGGAAGCTGCCGAAGCAGGCGCCGCTGCGAGCGGAAAACGCCTACAGGTGCTCATCGAAGTCAGGCTGGGCGATGAAGCTACCAAGAGCGGGGTGGCGGAATCCGATCTGCCGAAGCTTGCGGAGGACGTGGCCGGACTGGCACATCTGGAATTGTTGGGCCTGATGACCATCCCGCCTTTTTTGGATGAGCCTGAAGAGGTGCGGTCCTATTTCGCGAAGTTGCGCGAGCTTCGCGATAGTTTAGTTCCTAGGGTAGGCCAATCGCTGCCCGTGCTTTCGATGGGCATGAGCCACGACTTCCAGGTGGCGGTCGAAGAAGGTGCGACGGAGATTCGAATCGGCACCGCGCTTTTCGGCGTGCGGAAATCGGTTGAGTAGATCTGCCCGTTAGCCGGCGAAAGAAGACGAGATGGGAAAGAGACTGACCACCCCGGCGGATTTCACGAATAGCGGAGCCAGCGGAACATTTCTACCAGGCTGGGGCGTTTACCGTACATCAGGATGCCGATGCGGTAGATCTTTGCGGAGGCCCAGATGGTGGCGACAGTGGTGATCAGAAGCAAAAACAGGGACAGGATGATTTGCCACGCTGGTGGCGTTTGCAGCGAGATACGCAGGGCCATCAGGACTGGAGCGAAAAAGGGAATCTCGGAGAGGACTACCGAAGCGGTGGAGTTCGGATCGGTGAGCACCATACTGTAGATGACCATGCAGAAAACCAGCGGGGCCATGGCGATCCATTGCAATTGCTGCGCGTCTTGCTCGTTGGAGCAGGCCGCGCCGATGGCGGCGAACATGGAGGAGTACAGAAAATATCCGCCGACGAAAAAGACTCCAGCGTAAAGCACCAGCGAAATGGGGATATGAACGCCGGATAGGGCCGTTCCGCCCAGGCCCATGGCGGCCAGCGCTCCGTAGGAAAAAAGCAGCGCCGTGGAGATCATCCATATCGCGAATTGGGTGAAAGCGGCGGCGGCCACGCCGAGAATTTTCCCGCAGAGAAGCTCAAAGGGGCGCACGGCCGAGATGAGGACTTCCATGGTGCGCGTCGTTTTTTCCTCCAGGACCGAGCGCATGGTGATGATGCCGTACATCAGCAGCGCAGAGTAAAGCAGCACGACCAGTGCCACGGCGATGCCGATGCTCTGTCCTTTTTCCACCGCTTCGCCGGTCTCGCTGACTTTCAGGAGCTTGAGATCGGTGCCCTTCAGGATGGCATTGACGTCGTCCAGGTGAATGCCGCGTTCGCTGAGGCGTGCTGAAATTACGGCTTGATCGATAGCGGCCGAAAGCGGGGCGATGAGACTGAAATTTTCCGGGTTGCGCGTGTGCAGCTCGAACGATTGAGTCGGATCCTTGGGAATCCAGAGGTAGGCGTCGATCTGTTCGGCATTGATGCGCGCGCGCAGGTCTTGTTGGACGGCGTCTGGAGACCCGGGACGGCGGATGGTTTCCAGGATGTTGAATTCGGGCTTACCGTTGTCGAGCTTGGTGTCCAGACCTTGCGTGATGGGCTGCGCGAGGGTGCCGGAGTTGTCCACGATCACGAGCCGCATGCTTTGAGTGGGCTTGCGATTCACCAGAAAAATAATCAACAAGCAGAAAGCCAAGCCGATGAGCGGGACCAGGATGGTTCCAATGATGAAGCCCTTTGTTTTGATGCGGGTTAAATATTCGCGTTTGACTATCAGGCGAAGTTTACGCACGGGAAGTCCTGTCGATAAAAATTTCATTGAGCGAAGGCTCGAGAAGGTCGAACCGGATGATGCTGACATTTTCCTGGACGGCGGCCTTCAGGATTTCCTGGGGGTTGGCGCCGGGTTTCAGTTTGGCTTCCACGCCATTTCCCAAGCGAGTCAGGCTAATGATTCCGGGATTCTTCAAGAAAGCGTCGGTGCCGGTAAATTGTATGTGCAGTGTATTCTTGCCGTAGGACTGTTTGATGGCGCGAAGCTCGCCGTCGAGCACGTTGTGGCCTTTGTCGATGAGGCAAATCGAGTCACACATGCGCTCGACCTGTTCCATGCGGTGAGTGGAGAGCACGATCGTGGAACCGTTCGCGCGCATATCGATCATGATTTCTTCCACAGTGGCGGCGTTGACCGGATCGAGACCGGAGAAAGGCTCGTCGAGAATGACCAGCGGAGGGTTGTGTATCACCGCGGTGATGAACTGAACTTTTTGCTGCATGCCTTTGGAAAGATCGATCAGTTTTTTTTCGGACCATTCGGCTAGGCCGAGTTTTTCGAGCCATTCTTTGGCGCGGCGGTTGGCTTCAGACTTGGTGAGCCCGTGAAGCGCCGCGAGGAAGACGATGATATCGAGCACCTTCATGCGCGGATAGAGGCCGCGCTCTTCTGGCAGGTAGCCGATCAAGTCGCGCGTGTTGTCGCTGACCGGCTGACCGAGGACATGGATGGAGCCTTCGTCGGGGACCAGAATATTCATGATCATGCGGATGGTAGTGGTCTTGCCGGCGCCGTTGGGTCCGAGCAAGCCGAGAATGGCGCCCTGGCGCACGTGCAGGTTGATTCCGCTGACGGCGACTACCGCGTCGTATGATTTGGTGACCCTTTCAAGTGTAATAGCGTCCATGTCGGTTGTTGACGGTCAATGCCTATACGCCGTTCGAGCGCGAAATATTACCTGAACCATGGGGCCAGCGAGTGATTTATTTTCGTCCGTTTAGAATCAATTGTTTAGCGGAGCGAGAGGGCCAAAGGGAGCTCAGTGAGCAAGACGGTGGGGGAGGTTCGCGGTTCGCGCAGTCGCGCGAGCCAGTCGCGACGCGATTGAAGCAGTGTACGGCGAAGCGCTAAAGGTGCGGCTCACCGCTCCGCCGGGGGAACAAAGCGAACGATGCGCTGCGACGATGGCTGGCTGAGCGTTGAACGTGCCGGTGTCGGCTGTTAGAATCGTGGCAGGCGAGCCGAGCCGCGCGAAGCAAATTTCTGTCGCGGGGATTACTCGAGTGCGGGTCATCGAGCGACTCGGCCTTTGACGGGTTCCTCGGGAGCTAACCGAAGCCATGCCGGACATCAAAGCAATTCAATTGGAAATGCGCGGCAGCAAAATTGATGGCTGGCTTTTTTACGACCATCACCATCGCGATCCGATCGCGGCGCATATTCTCGGTAGCGGCGGGAATGGGATGGCTACGCGACGCTGGTTTTATTTTATTCCGGCCAAGGGTGAGCCGCGCAAACTGGTGCATCGCATCGAACAGGGCGCGCTGGATGGGCTGGAAGGGAAAAGGCTGGTGTACTCGGGTTGGGAAGAGCTGCACAAGAATCTCCCGAAGTTGCTCGCGGGAAGCAAAACCATCGCGATGCAATATTCGCCGGAAAACAATATCCCCTACATTGGGCTGGTAGATGCGGGAACGATCGAGCTGCTGCGCAAGTTCAAGAAGAAAATCGTAAGCTCCGCCGACCTGGTTCAGATATTCGAAGCAAGCTGGTCGCGCGAACAACTGGAAGATCACTTGAAAGCCGGCAAGATTGTTGACCGAATAACGCGCGATGCGTTTACTCGCGCTGCAGCGTTTGTGAAAGAAGGGAAGCCGCTCACCGAGGACCAACTGCAGCAATGGATCTTAGACCAGTTCCATGCGCAGGGGCTGGTCACAGCGGAGCCACCGATTGTTGCGGTGCAACCGAACAATGGCAATCCGCACTACGAGCCGAAGGCGGGATCTTCGCGCCCGATTCGCGCCGGCGACCTGCTGCTGCTGGATATCTGGGCCAAGCTCAATCGGCCGGGAAGCGTTTACTACGATATTACATGGGTCGGCTATCTGGGCAATCGGGTGCCGGATTCTTATGCGAAGATTTTTCAGGTGGTGCAGCAGGCGCGAGACAATGCGGTGAAATTCATCCAGGAAGCGGTTGCCAAACGGCGGACGATTCACGGATGGGAAGTGGATGGCGTGGCTCGCAAAACGATCCAGAAAGCCGGCTACGGCAAATATTTCGTGCATCGCACGGGACATAGCATCGGGCAGGAGGTCCACGGAAACGGCGCGAATATGGACGGGCTGGAAACCCGCGACGACCGCAAGATCGTTGCGAATACTTGTTTTTCGATTGAACCGGGAATTTACCTTCCGGAATTTGGGATACGTACCGAAGTGAATGTCTACGTGGACGAGAAAGAAGCGCGCGTCACCGGCGCGATACAGGAAGAAATCCTTCCTCTGTTAGCTTGAGTTGCGTGTCCGGCGTTTCGCAAATAACATCTTGAACAACCATCCAATGGATGAGGCTCCCGGGACCAACGCCGCCGCTCGGGACGGGGCGCTTAGCTCGGTGCGCCCGCCGGAAGACGCCACTCGGCGCCAGGTGCTGGCGCCATTCTTCGCTCTAGCAGCTTGGATCGTTCCCGGGCTGGGCCACCTGGCTCTCGGGCGTTGGGGGCGTGCGTTGATTTTCTTTCTCTCGGTGGGAGGTCTTGCGATCAGTGGCTACCTGCTGCGTGGTAACGTCTTCCCACCGCGTTCGGGAGACGTCTTCGACACGCTTGGCTTCCTCGCGGATGCCAGCACGGGAATTTTCTACGTTCTGTCGCGTTTTTTTGAGCGAGCCGGTCCAGACGTGTCACGGGCCGCGGGCGATTATGGCACGCGATTCATCGCCGCCGCCGGCATCGTAAACTTGCTCAACGTATTTGACGCCTACGAAATTGCGCTTGGACGGAGAACCATGTGACCGCATGTTGGACGGTCTACGCGCAATTTATGGATTGGTGGATTGCACCGATGCGGATTTCGCATTTTTGGGCAATGTCGCTGTTTGCGCTGCTGGTATCTCTCGCGCTGGCAGGTCTGACGAAGAGAACAGCGCTCGAACGTGCAAAATACGCGGCATCTTGTTTTTTCAAGTTTCTGGCAGTGGGAATCGCCATCGGCTGGCTGATGTACCCCTTCTCGCACTGAACTGCGTTGACTTTCCTAACGACGACGCTTTTTTTCCAGCGATGCCGACGGTAAGTTCATGAGGGCGCCGAGAGCCATGCCCATTGCGACTGGGTCATGGTCGCCCGATTGTTCGAGGAGAACCCCATAGCAGGATTGGCTGGAACGGTTTAGCTTGGGGTGATCCAGCCGTCCATCAAATCACCTTCAACCCTGAAACGAAAGACATAGGAGAAATTACGTTTCGAGTCAGTCGTGCCGGACCTCTTGCTCCTAATACGAATCATGCCCGGGACCGCGCGGTGGGAAAGTAGCGGTGAGCCCCTATAACTAAAAAATTATAAAGTTACTCAATTATTTAATCCTGAACTAGTGCCAACGGCGTCGAGACATGAAGATAGCGGTTGTTGGGGCGACGGGTGCGACGGGACGCAGAGTAGTAAAGCACGCACTTGCACAAGGACATTTCGTTACGGCCGTTGCTCGCCATCCGGAGCGACTGCCATCTGCCGACCGACAGTCCTTCGTCCGAGGAGATGTACTTTCGCCGGGTGGCCTGACCGGTGCTCTTGACGGCGTGGAGGCCGTCATTAGCTGCATCGGACCAGAAAGGAACCTCTCGCCAGGAACACTCATGTCGGTCGGTGTCGCCAGCATTCTCACCGAATGCAAACGTGCCAACGTCCGACGATTCATATTGCAAAGCGGTATCGGCTTGAGCGATGGGCGCGAGCTCTCCTGTCCCAACCGCTTTGCCGTCCGCCTATCGCGCCGTATATTCACTGCTGCAATTATTGACAAGGCGGTCGCCGAGCGGATGACGCAGAAAATAGAAATGGAGTGGGTCATCGTTCGCCCGGTCGTATTGGCAGATAAGCCGCCGAAGGGACGCTATACGGCAGGTCCGTTGGCACGAGTCGCGCCACTCGTTCCGCTTTCCTTTGACGATTGCGCCGACTGCCTGCTTCGTGCAGCGACGGATGAACCAAACTGGATCGGAAAAATTGTGAACGTGGGTTCCTGACACCGGAATGAGTCTCATGATTCCGGAAGAACACTTTCCCTCCAATGCGAAATTACTTAAGATTGTTTGGCCGACCTTCGATAACCCCCGATAAGTCGGCGAGAGGAAACCGATCGTACGAAGTTCTGTTCGCGCTCTGATCTCACTTGACCCCCGTTTCTGTCCAACGAGAGCACGACTTGCGCGGCAAGTCGAATCTAACTGAACTTGTGCGGCGCGTCAGGTCATTGCTTTTTCACTTCAAGCGACACGGGGCGCGCCACCGACCGGACGTCTGGATCGTAATATTCATAGACGCGCGATGGGAACGTTCGCGTCCGAATCGGGTACTTCGCGCGCAGCCGGAATTTCAATTGCACCCTCTCTCCGGCCGCGAAAGCGTTGAAATAAAGAATTGCCTGCGTCGCCGTCTGGCTGAATTTTTCCAACCGGCCGCTTTTCAGCTTTGACGATTTTTCCTGATACTCCTGCAAATCCTCGCGTAGCAAATCGAATCCGGGCGGAATTCCCAAATCCACCATCACCAACTTCGCGGATTTTGGCAGATTGTTTCGCATGGTGGCTGTCGCGGTGACAATGTCATCCTGCATCAGCTTCGTGCGGTCGTAATTCACGGAAATCGACAGCGGCTCCTTCTCGCCTTGCTGGTCCCAGGGAATGAAGTATTGGCCGGAGGTCTGATACCCAAGCGTTCCCTTGCCGTCGTAGCGAATCTCCACGAGATTCGACCCGCTGCTTTCAATCTCCTTGAAGACAAACTGATGCAGTAGGTCATTATTCTCCGGAGCCAAAACCAGCGTTTCGGCAGTTTTTCCATTGATTGCTATCTTTACCGTTCCGCGCAAATCGGCCGTCCCTTTTTCGCTCGCCAGCAGCAACGCGCGTAGCGCCATGATCGTTGCTTGCGTGCTGTCCCAGGCGCCGGTGGCGTCCTTTTTCGACGTGATATAAGCCAGCGCTTTGCGCGTCGTTCCTGCCGCTCGCCCCCATTTCAGCAGAGCTTGCACGGCCAATCCCGTAGTTTCCACGCTCGCGCTCGTTCCGGTCGAGTAGACGCCCGTTTCTTCCGAGCTCCACCAGGCCTGCTCATCCTTTTCCGTGCGGGCGTCCAGGAGCATCTGCATCGCCTGCCGAATGAACTCAGGGTCCTTTCCGGAATCCACCGCGAAATTGGCCAGCACCGCCAGCGTGTAGGGATCGGACTTCTCAGAAAGATTCTTCTGAATGTATTCGCTGGATTTTCCAAGCGCAGGCCCTTGGTATCCGGTGTTGCCTAGCGACCAGGCAATGTAGGCCGTAATGCGCAGCACATCCTTGTTGTACCGGTTCGTCGCTCCTTCATTGATGAACTGCGTATCCGGTTTCCAACTGCCGTCCGCCTGTTGCTGCGATATGAGCCACTGCTGCGTGCGCTGAACCACGCGCAGATCCACGTCATACACCTTCGACATGTCGTAGAACTCCATCAGGCCGTAGGAGCTCAAAATCTTGTTCGCCGGCGCCTGGCCGAACCAGGAAAATCCTCCGCTCTGGACTTCAAACGTCAGCAGCCGTTGATACCCGTTGGTGATGTATCCTTCCGCCTTGGCATGCACCTCGGGCGTCAACTTTTTCGTCCGCTTCATGTAATCCAGCGCCAGCACGTAATTCTGAAATTGGCGCTTGACAATAGTTCGATGATTAGCTAAATATAGACTCGTGAACAGCGTGTTCAAAGCTCTTTCCGATCCAACGCGGCGCCGCGTGCTGCAACTGCTGCGCAAACGGCCGATGTCGGCCGGTGAGTTGTCCGACCATTTTGCCGTCTCCAAGCCGACCATGTCCGCCCATTTTTCCGTGCTCCAGAATGCGGGGCTGATCGAAGCCGAAAAAAACGGCAGGACAATCGTCTACCGGCTCAAGATGTCCGTCCTCGAGGAGGCGCTGCTCGGCTTCGCGCAAACGGTGGGTTGGGACATGAAGGCACCGGGCGGTGCGCGCCGGGCCGCGTTAAAGAGCGGGACAAGATTGCGTCCACTGAAGCAGGAGGGCTAACGATGGCAGCCAAACTGATCCCGAACTACATTCCGCCAGCATTGATCGCGCTCAACACTCTGCTCGTCGCCGAGAACTGGTATCTGCGGCCCCAGAGCGCGGGGGCCTGGTTGGTGGTCCTGCTTGTTCTCATCAGTATGACCCTGGCTCTTGTCCTGGTTTCTCGCGAGCCTAAGGAAGAAGCAGCGCGCCGCGATGCCGGGAGTTCGGTCCGAAGCGGGATCGTCACAGCCGGTCTGATTCTCGTGATTTCGCTTGGCGCGAAACTTGCCGTGGCGCTCGGCGCGGTCCGCTACGGCGATATCGCGCTGCGCGCGACGATGGCGATCATGGGCGCCTTCCTGGCCGTGACCGGGAACGCCATACCGAAAACCGTCACGCCGTTGGCGGCGCTGCATTGCGACCCCGCAAAGGTTCAGGCCGTCCAACGTCTCGCCGGCTGGATCTGGGTGCTGGCGGGTCTTGCGGTTGCGATTGCATGGCTCACGCTGCCGATCAATCTGGCAGAGGCGATGTCCTTCCTCTTGCTGCCGAGCGCCATCCTGGTCACCGTCGGGCAAGTGGTCTGGCTGCGACGGGCCAAGCCGAGCGCACTCTGAAGCGCCTCGGAGACGAGAGAGAAACCATGTTCGCCTGTGTGTCAGGGAGCTTATACAGGATCGTTGGAGGCTCAAGATTTTCGCGGAGGGTTCAAATCAAGCCCTCCGCAACGAGAAAGTCTTCGATAGCTTCCGGTTTGTCCGTAATCCGCTTCACTGCGGATCTCCTTCCGCATGAGCTTTTGCCAACTTCCCCTCGCTTCCGAGCGGTCTAAATCCGTCCTGAAAAATGGGAGCTCCAAATGGGGCGCCTGTGAATCCGCCATCCACCATCAGCTCGACCGCGTTGATGTAGGAGGAATCGTCCGACGCGAGGAAGAGCACGGCTTTGGCAACTTCTTCCGGCTCGCCCCAACGGCCCTGCGGAACCGCAGAAGAAAAGAACTTCGCCAACTTAGCGGAATCTTCTGCGGAAGCAGAGGCGCGGGGTCCGCGCTTCCAAATGGGAGTTTTGATCGCGCCTGGCGCGACGACGTTCACGCGAATGTTGCGCGGTGCAAGGTCGGCGGCGATCGAACGCGCCATCGAGACGAGACCACCCTTGGTGGCTGCATATGCGGCGACGCCTGGTTGGCCGAGATAGTTATGTACCGACCCACTAAAGATAATGCTACCGTTGTCGTTCAGCAGAGGCGCCGCTAGATTCACCGTAAAGAAGGCGGCATTAAGGTTGGTGTGGATCACGTTCTCAAAAATGGCCTCGTCGGTCGAGCCCGTAGGAGTCCGGCCGGAGATGCCGGCATTGGCGAAGACAATGTCGAGCTTCCCGAAATCTTTGGCCAGGGCTGCGAAGAGCTGCTTGCGATCTTCCGCAATGGTGACGTCAACGCGGTAGCCACGCGCGCTCGATCCCAGTTCGGCGATCGCTTCATCGAGCGTCTTCTGGTCGCGACCGGTGATGGCAACCTGCGCGCCCTCCGCAATGAATAGTCGGGCTGTGGCAAGACCGATGCCACTGTTGCCGCCGGTGATAAGAGCCTTCTTCGCTGTGAGCTTCATAATGCCTCCTTTTTGAACGACTCGTTGCGAACTCCTTGTATCCGTCAAGCCTGCTGCCCTGTCAACCGTGATCATCAGGCCAAATGGACTCCGCGCCTGATCGACGCAAACCGGGCATCAAGTTAAGTACCAACCTTCAACATGTCCGACTTACTGGAATTACTTCCGGTTAGCCCGTCGCTCGGGCACAATTCCACCACGCACCGGTACAGCGGCTGTAACGAAAGGGGACTGCCATGAACTCAAATTCAGCTAGGACAATGTTTGCGATCGCGATCGTGATCTTCGTTTCAGTTTGTACCTTTCAAGCTCGATCGGCACAATCCGCTGCTGCGAACACTTCCCAGACTGCTGCAAAACCCCTCCTCCTTGAGAAAATTGAGGGTGAGCGGCGGATTTGGCGAGAGCCTCCTCCCGGGGACTTCATCCTGAAAGTCAGCCCAAAAAACAATGGTTTCTGTGCACCTTGTTATGGGGACCGAGGACATGGCTGCCGGAGACGAATTTCCAACGCACGAGCACCTCGGGCAGGATGAAATTCTGTACATCGAAACAGGAACGGTTCACGTTCATCTGGGAGATCAGCAACGCGATTTGCACGCGGGAGGAACCGTCTTTATTCCGGCCTACACCTGGGTAAGTGTAAAGAACGCGGGAACCGAGACCGTCCGTGTCGTGTTCGTATTTTCAGCGCCGGGCTTTGAGGATTACATGCGCTGCGATTCTGTGCTCCCAAACGAACAAGTGACGCCTCTCTCGTCAGAGGGACAAAAAGCATGCAGCCACGGAGGCCACGTCATATACAAAGACCTAGAAGAGAACCCCAAAAAGTGAAGTAAAGCCGGGCGACTGTTGGCCTGTTATGGTTCTGACCATCGCTCCGAGCTTCATTCTTCGCGTCAGTCTTGGCGAAGCGCCCCGGCCGGGTCGATAAGCAAGACTCGCGCGGCAGGGATCGCACTTGCAATCGCTGCGATTGCGAGCGAGAAGAATGCCGCACCCGTGAACGTAAGCGGATCAACCGGTGAGATTCCGAACAAAAGCCCGCTGGTCAATCTCTGCGTTGCGCACGCTCCAATCAGTCCTATCGCTGCGCCAATCGAGGTCATTCCCAGGCTGTGCTTCAGTACGAGCAAGAGAACGTTTGCGCGGCTGGCCCCCAATGCCATCCGCACCGCCATCTCCTGCTTGCGTTGCGCCACGAGAAAGGAGACCACGCCATAGATGCCCACAACTGCGAGCGCCAATCCTGCCACCGCGAAGGAAGCCAACAATGCGGTGGTGAAGCGTTGTCCGCCGGTCTGGCGTTCAACCAGTTCGTCGATGGTTTGTACCTGGGCGAAAGGCATGTCGGAATCCAGCGCACGAAGTTGACTTCGTATTTCGGACTCCACTAAATGAGGCTCCGAAGCCGTGCGAATCACAACATCCTTGAACCCGCCATTCACCAGGGGATGTTGAGAATACAGCACGGTAATCTGTGGTTGGGGCGCGAGCGCCAGACCAGCATTTTTGAAATCGCCAATAACGCCAATGATGGTGACGTCCGCATCGTCGGTTACATCCACTTCGGCAGCGAGTTGCAGTAATTGCGGAGGCCCGATGTGAATCTTGCGGCCGAGGGGATCTTCTGTCGCGAAATACCGCCGCTTGAATTCCTCGCTAATCAGCGCCACCGGAGGGCTCGCGGCGCCGTCCGACACCGCGAAATCTCTTCCTCGAATCAGCGGAATTCCTAAAGTTCGAAGGAAATGTTGGTCCACAACTCCAAACTGCGCCGACGGAATATCTTGAATTCGGGTGACCGGGTGCCCCGGAATAACCAGCATCTGAGTCCACCCGTTATTTGGCGGGTACACGGTTGTCACCGTCGCCTCAATCACGCCTGGCAATGCCCGGACCCTCGTCGCAAAATCATCGCAGAAGCGCGTTCTTACTCCGGGGTTTGTATAGCGGACAGGCGGCAAATAGATGCGGCCTCTCAATAAATGGTCCTGACGGATACCCAGATTCTGACCTTCCAAACGCATGATGCTTCGAACCAGCAGGCTCGCTCCCACCAGAAGCATCAAACACATCGCCATTTCCGTTATCACTAGCAGGCTGCGCACACGCTGACTCGAAGGTCCGGCCGTTCCGGATCGCCCGCCTTGCTTCAGTGCATCCACGAGGTTCAGCCGCGTGCCCATGAACGCCGGCGCTAGCCCAAAAAGCAAACCTGTGGCAAGAGATACCGATAAAGTGAACGTCAGCACTCGCCAATCGATTCCCACCGAGACAAGTTGGGGTAGATTTTCCGGGTGCATCCTCGCAAGAGCTCTCAGTCCAATCTCCGCACAAGAAAATCCCACCGCTCCGCCGATGAGCGACAGCAATAGAGTTTCCGCGAGCAATTGCCGGACAAGCCCGCCTCGTCCCGCACCCAAAGCCGCGCGCACCGCCAGCTCCCGTTGACGCGCCGAGTTGCGCGCCAACAGCAGATTAGCCAGATTCACGCTGGCTATCAGCAGGATCAGGCTCACGGCTGCCATTAACAAGTACAGCATCGGCCGCAGAGCTCCAACCCGGGAGTCAGCCAATCTCTTCACCGCTACACCGACACCTTGATCCACCGGATGTTCTGCTGCGAGCGCAGCGGCGATCACCGAGAGATCTGCCTGAGCCTGTTCGAGCGACACTGCAGGCTTTAGCCGTGCCAACACCGCGTACCCGCGCTCTCCTCTCCCACCCTCCGACCACATGTCGGGAGAATATGGAAAGGGTGTCCAAATTTCGCTGTACCGCCCAGGCTCGACCCACGCGGGAATCACGTCCGGCATCACTGCCACAAGGGTGTAGGCCTCCCCATTGATGTGAACCTTGCGGCCCAGAACGGACGGGTCGCCACCGAATCGGTTTCTCCACAGCTGTGCGCTGATCGCCGCCACGTAGTTTTTGCCTTCCTGATTTTCATCCTCGGTGAAGAGCCGGCCGATGATGGGTCGAATATCGAGGATTTCGAAATACGCTGCCGGGACCAATCCGACCGCCATCTGCTCCGGTTGGCCCGCGGACTCACCGAAACTCACATTCTTAGCCCAGGTGTCATAAGCGACCATGCTCTGAAAGCTGCGACTTCTCTCCGCGAAGTCCCGAACGTCCAGTGCCGAAGGTCCATCAGGATTTGCAAAAGTATTAAACACGCCTTTCTGAATGGAGTAGATACGCACGAGTTGGTCCGCAGCAGTGAAAGGCAGCGACCGCAGCATGAGCGCATCAATGGCGCTGAAAATTGCGGTATTGGCGCCAATGCCCAACGCGAGCGTGAGAACGGCAACCACAGCAAAACCGGGGCTTTTGCGTAGGGAGCGGGCAGCGTACTTCACATCGAGAGCAAACCGCTCTAACCAAACGGCGCTCCAAACCGCGCGAACGTCCTCTCTCACCATCGCCTTGTTTCCAAAGGCTCGCCGGGCAGCAAAATGTGCCTCGTCGGGCTGCAATCCAGATTCCTCTTGTTCTTCTGCTTCCAGTTCGAGATGCGCCTCCATCTCCCGGTCCAATTCGCTCTCCCGGTTGTGCCGTTCGCGGAACCGAATGCGTCGCGAGCGAAGCCAGTTCCAGAGATTCATGACTGCTCTTCCCGAACTGGCGCCATAACCGTCGCCACAGCGGCAGCCACTTGTTTCCACCTGGATTCTTCTCGAACGAGTTGTTTCCTGCCGGCAGGGGTAAGCCTGTAATACTTGAGTTCGCGATTCCGTTCCTTCGCCATCTCCCACTTAGCGATGATCCAGCCCTTGCGCTCCATGCGATGCAGAGCCGGATACAGCGATCCGTGCTCCACCTGCAGCACGTCTTCCGTAGTGCGTTGTATGTGTTTTGCGATTTGATGGCCGTGAGCCGGCCCGAAGAGCAGCGTGCGCAGAATCAGCATATCGAGAGTGCCTTGCAACAGCTCGGTCCGGCTGGGGGAGTTCTTAGGTGCCATGATAGTAGGCATTCTACCCTAGTCAGGGTAGACGCGCTACCCTCGTTAAAGTTAGCAGACGCCACGGTGTGACGGTTTCAAAATGCAACAGTGATCGTATTGCTACATCTAGATAAACCAAGATTCTCGGTTGGTAAGTCTATAATCACTACTCGACTCTGTGTTTTCTTCGTTTTTACATGACATATTAAGGCCTTAGGTGGGTTAAGGCAGATTGGCTTGGCGAAGAGTTCTACGCACAGCTCTGAAAACTTCTTCAAACGGCGGCAGAGCCGTCATTTGATGCGACAATCTCGCCTCCCAAAGCGCCGCCAGGCGCGAGTCCTTTCTGGCAATTGCAGCTCGCAGTCCTGCGCACGCCCTGCGGCGGAATTCTATTTTCTGGCAAATCGCGGGAAACAGGGGATTCATATTCATCCCTACATTCGTCGTCAGATGCCAAAAGTCCTATAGATCACGCGGCTCATTTCGCGCGGGGTCGGTGAGAGCGACAGTCTTCTCGCTCGCAGTTTCCTCAAGTGAATACACGAGAAGGAATCGGTCTTCCGGAAGATCGCTGAATTCTTCGTAGCCGCGAAGGATGGGACGCTCCGCCAGAGGAAATACCACGAGTTCGTTTATGGTGATGTCCACTTTGACGTCACTGCCCCTGGGTAATGGTCCGGTATATTTCAGATAGAAAGTATGGCTGCTGGGGTGCACCCGGGGATCTCGCGGTCAAACGCGAAGACGATACCGGACTGTTCTTGAACAATGGCATACACGCGTTCAAGGCGCGCGCGGATCTCCTCGAAAGGTACCGGCTCTCGCAGCGTAAAATAAAGATCTTCGGAAAAACGATAATCGCCGAAGTAGCAGCGCTTCAGTGCAGTTCCTCCCTTGAAAGCCAGGGCAGGCCTCAAGTCAGATTGAGCGAGGCCGCACAAAAACCAGGCGAGGCAATAGTCTCGTTCGAGAATGTCTTCGCGAATTCGCATACCACCCTCAGCCGCGAGACGATTGGAAAGCACGGAAATGTTTCTTTGAGGAATCACTCAAGTGCTCCGAGCCGCTTGTAATTCCTCCGGCGAGATATTGATCTGCAGCCGCCACTTCGCAAGGTGGGGTCCTTCCCGCGGAAGAAGAGGATCGAGTGGAACGTAGGTGTCTGTCAGCGACTTTCGAAAAGCGCGCAATTGTTCCTCGGTAGCAAGGCCATACAATTCGAGCAAATAGCCCAGACGGCGCTTTACGGAACCAACATTCAAGCAGGTGGCGTATTCGAGGAGTTTCTGGATCTTCATATCGGCGCGACGCATCCATAAACCTTTAGCTATGTCAGTTACGCCTCCACAGTATTCAGGCTGGCGTAATCCATCGATGATGGTGCGTTCGAGATCGCTGATTTCGATCGATTCTTGTTTTGTCACCCAGTGCTTCGTCGTGCCAAAGAAATGATCGGGTTTCAGGAGAACAAAGCGGAATTTGGTTTCATGCAGAGTCCGGCCGGGAATGCGTTTGGTGCTGGAAACGAAGACGACAAACTGCGGTTGGGTCACCATGCGATGGAGTTCCATAGCGGAAGCGTGAGAGAGATAATAGGGAGCGGAGCCGACCAGATAGCGCGCGACCAGATAGGGGTTTCCGGAATATTCGATTGAAGTCCCCAACTCGGGGGGAACAATGACGAAGAGACCACGCTTCAGCGCGGACACGAGGCCCCGCTTCGCAGCCTTATGAAGCAGGCTGCTGGCGAGTGCGGGTGTCAATCCGGTGAATCTGACGGCGTCCGCGTTAGTGAACATAGTTTGCCCAGAATCATAGAGGGCCATCAGGAGCTTGGCCATTCGACTGCGTGAAGTCCTCAGATTCGAGTTATACTGTATGTTCAATAGATAGCCTGAAAAGCAAATAAAGATGCATGAAGTATAATCATATTTATACCGTATGTCAAGAACATCGCCTAATAGGCAATGTTTGGTGCATATAATATAAGCGCAACCGCATGAAGTCTGCAATATGGCGCGTGGCGCGGCCAGCCTTCGGGCTCGGTCCGACCGTTAGCAGTAATTGACTCAAAGTTCATAATTCCGCACATAAGCAGGACAGTGACCATAATAGTGGACGTTAATTATGCGCATAAAGAAGCCGTCAGAGATGCTCAACCTGCCCGTTGCGCGCACGCTGCGCAAGCTCGGCAACGATATACGTGACGCGCGCAGGCGCCGACGTATTCCCGCAGAAATCGCCGCCGCGCGCGCGTCCATCAGCCGGACGACGCTGGTCATAATCGGAAAGGGGAGCCAGGCGTCGCTATGGGAAACTATGCCAGCGTCCTGTTTGTGCTCGGCATGACGGATCGGCTCGCTGATCTTGCCGAACCGAGGACCGATGCGGTGGGCCTGCAGCTGGAAGAAGAGCACTTGCCGCAACGGATCTGCCGGCCGCGGAAACGCGGATAAGGCTTCCAAACATTTGGATGAGCTATCAAATGGTAGCGCTAACGGGTGCGGAGCGACCAAGTTAAGCGCACCATTTCCGAGAACGCGAAAAGCCTCAGATTCAAAACCTCTACTGTAAGAAACTTGCGAAACTTGCGGAAACTTGCGAAACTTGCGAAGTCTTTATCATTCACGACTTTCGCCGGAATGGGGTCAGGAATCTGATCCGGTCAGGGGGCCCACGGAGAATCCCATGAAGATTTCGGGGCATCTGACCGAATCTACTTTTGAAAGGTACAACATCGTGGACTCGACGGATTTGCTCGAGGCAAAGGCGAAGGTCGAGAAGTATCTTGATGGCAATTTGATGGAAGTTGAAGAAAACCGGCAGTCGGATTGTCAACAAATGCTTTCTTTTCAAACAAAGCCGAGGTAGCTCAGTTGGTAGAGCAGCCGATTCGTAATCGGCAGGTCGGCGGTTCAAGTCCGCCCCTCGGCTCCAACCTCATGATGGTCCGGCCCGGGGACTGCTTCCTCAATTAATGGCGCAGCGAACGCATGGTTAAATGTGATCGATATTGCGACACCTTTCCGAACGTTGTTCACTAACGCCGGCCTGAAACAAACAATGCACGTCCCGACAGGGTGCCTCACGCTGGGATAAACGATACCGGCTGATCCAAGTTCGAGAAGTTCTCTGGCCAATCGTTGTGAGGCGCTATAGCTGTTTGGATTCAAACAATTCTGAAAGTTAGGATCATCACGAATGTCGTGAAACTTTCCCCGAAAGTCCGTGAGGAAATCAACATAGGCAAAAATCTCCTTCTCTTGCCATTTGATTTCCTGTAGTTCCTTCATCTTGTGATATGCCACTTCTTTCTCGGAAGTCTCGCGGGAGAATGCTGCATACCACGCGCCCCGTTCCGCTCCGTTGAAACGGCTTCCGAGCGGGCTGGCATGCGTAAACGCAGCATTGACAATATGAGAGTAAGAGAGACCAAACACGAGTTCGTGCACCGTAATGCCGGGAAGAACTCCAGCTTCGCCGAGAAGCCGGTCGTTTGTGGCTCCCTCCAGTTCAAACAGTGCATTCAGCTCGTCAGGATCATCTGTTAGTCTAGTAAGAACGCTGCGATCCTTGTCGATATGTCTGGAGGGTATCAGACGGTGCGTGTCGTCTTGAGAAACATCGGAAACCTGAGGTCGCACCTACCGTCCGCCGCGGCGAGAATCCAGAAGTTGCCTGACGCGCATCATTGCGGGCTGGCCGCCTTTGATCATGTACGTGAGCGGAGTCTCTCCTTCAAACATCGGATTTTCGTTTGGCAACTGAACCCAACGGTCGGCGAGGTTCTTGCTATACAGGATGTTCAACGCCTTAAAAATTCCAATCAGCGCGGAAATCCTTGTCATTCGATCTTGATCAAGAGTGCCGCGCGACTTCCTCTTCAATTCGTAAAATGCGCCATTCGACATGCCACCCAGTAATTGCCTGGTGTCTTCATCACGCAATTTCCAAACTTCACTAATCATCAAGAATGCTTTCACTGCTGAAGGAGTCAATCGTGCCAGCACGTCCTTATTGGAAAGATCGACGGGTTTCTCCCAAGCGATGCCTGTGCTGGCTAGTTGATTTGCTATTGCCATACTACCTCCGCGCCAACTCCAGATATGGATCATTATATCTCCATTATTGGATGCAGTCCAGCATTTCGCCAGCCGTGCGTCGAAGAATCCATTGGCTGCATGTGGCTCAATCAGAGGTAGTTAAATCCATGTCTCTTTCACTTCAACCCGCACTGATTTAGGGGCCCGTCCGTATCTTCTGACCTTTGAAGTCTCGGATAAACAGATCTTTAGGGCCAGAATCGAGTCGCCACTCCGTTTCTTATCTCCTCTGGCGTTCTTGTTCTAGCCGCACCTTTGTGCGTGAAAGGATTGTAGAAGTTGGGCAGTTGGGTCTGAGACGTTCTGTACACATTTGCACACTTGTAAATTGTAGTTTTCCGTTGTTTTCGAGACGATTACGGAGCTGAACTCATTTCCCCTTTATGGCCTTAATCGCGTCTAACTTCCGGTCAACGTGCGGTCCCGAGCGCGGAGCACCTGAAAGGAGCACACAACGCCTCCCGGCGGCGGCACCACATGTCGGACAGGGAACGGAGCACGATTGTTTGGGAGTGAGTTCTTTCTTTTTCATCCGCACAGAATATGTAAACACCCAGCCGCGAAACCGTTCAATGTTGGACACTTTTGCATTAGCCCTCGATCGGTGAGGCTGTATCTTTGCGTATGGCGCGAACTCAACTTAGTCGTGCAGGACGACGCTGAGGAGGGAAGAATCTACGTGGAGCCCGCCGTTGTACTTGATGAAACCCAGTTTTCTGAATTTATTCATGAAAAAATTAACGCGAGACCGCGTTGTGCCTATCATTTCCGCCAGCATCTCTTGCGATACCTTCGGGACCATCTTTTGGGGCGTATCTTCCTTGCCATAGCGTGCCAGCAGCAATAACGTCCGCGCGAGCCGCTTCTCGCTGGAGTTGAAAAGTTGATCGACTAAATCCTCCTCAACCCGGATGTTCCTCGAAAGCATGTAAGAGATGAAGCGGTCAGAAAATGCGTGTTCCGCGTGAAGGACGCGACTCATCTCCTTCTTTTCAATTACGAGAACAGTGGTGGCCGTAACGGCAGTGGCCGACCCTATCCGAATCGGCTGGCCGGCGAGGCATCCCTCGCCAAAAAACTCGCCCGGCCCCGAAATTGCCACAACTGCTTCTTTGCCGGTTTCGTTGACTACCGAAAGCCTGACCCCGCCTTTCTGAATGTACAGAACGTTGTTAGCGGGATCGCCCTGCGAGAAGACCGCTTGCTTGTTCTTAAACTGCGCAACTTTCCGTGCCACACCGGCCGAATCTAGAAAACTTTGGACGTCGAAGGCGGCCCTTTCCTTGGATTTTATCTTGGGTTTGATGCTTGATCTCGCGATTACTTTCATACAATTACCGCTCGACCACCATAGTAGCAGGGATCATTATTCCGGGCGCAATTTTATTTTCCAGCCGAATCGCAAATACCCAATGCATACGACTCAAATCAGGTTGGCGAATGGCTGTTCGCGGTGGTTGGATTTCACACAGAAACGGATGTTTGACAGACTGGTAGAGTACTGGGCAGCCTAGTGCCGCGGAGCTATATCTTCGTCGGTTTCTTGCGGCCCGTCTTGACCGCATGGCGCATCAAGGGGGTCGTCCGGATCACGCGCGAAAGGGCTGCGGCGAATGCCGATTTTTCAACGAGTACGCGTTTTTTCATTTTTCCAACGTCCTGTGTAGACCGAGCGTGAGTTTCTTAATCTCTGCTACCCAACATTCCGTTCTCATTGTGCAGTCAGGTCTTTCTGGTAATTCGTCTTCCGACAGATGCAGACAACCGAGGCTTGGCCATTTCTTTGACGACGCTCGCAAGAGTTGCGTCCCTTAAGCGCTTCTTGTCGTTTTCATCGACCATGCCTTGACAGTGGTCCTAATCTCGAAACAATTCCGTTCAATAGTGCACAGTTTCCTGACTGCACATGGCACCGAGCCGAAGAACATGCTTGAATTTGTAACCAATCTCGCGCATACGGAATTCAGCAGTGGATCGCCAATCAAGTCATTTATCATCGTCGGAAATCTACAGAAAGTTAGTCAGGAAAATATGTCAACGCGGCTTCTGAAGAACGCCGCTATCTAAAGCGCGGTGGCGGCAAGGGGTGTTCCGTCGCAAGGTGACCCTTATACTCCGCTGCCGCTGCATCGTAGGCTTCTCTCAGCGGCAGGAGACCATTTGGAGTGTCGGTGTTTTGACTTTCTCGGGAGTCGTCTCCGATGTGCTCCATATATGACCGGTGCGTTGTGGCCTGTCGGTCGCGCAGTCGTTCGCATTGTTCACACCTCATAGGCCGCCTCTGAAGATGGGCAAAAGAGACCGTCACGAACTCTTTGCTCGTTTATAAGCATCGTCACCCGCCTCAATCGCACTTTGTACCCGGTTCTTTGCCAAATTCACCAGTACCTTGCCGCGCCTCTTCAAACCTTTGCCCGTCGAGTTCACTCGGTCGGCCGCTTCGCTCAGAACCTCGGCCAGATCAGTTCGCAGTTGCTCTCCCGGCTTGGGTGCAAAAAGAAGAGAGACCACTGCTCCAACCGCTATTCCCAAGATAAATGTAGAGATGGCCTGTCACATCGTCTCTTGTCATTCAGCGCACCTGTATGTTTGTTTTGAGCACGGAAAGGGAGGAAGCCTCGAATGGACTCTCTTCATTTGGATTAATTGGATTAAAGCGTTCCGCGCGCTGCCTTAATAGAAACGTTATACAAAATCGAGATCGTGCCAGAAAGACGCTCCTACAATAAGTAGCTGAAAATTGCACTTTACGGACGAGTTGAGCCGAGCAACTTGAATGTTCCACTTAGGCTCTACGAACCAGCCAAACGATCAGACAGATAATCAACAAGGTTCCGAGCAGCCCGTATCCAAACATTTTTAGCCTCCCGTGAAAGGATCCTCGCATTCAGGATCGATGCATCAGTTTGGGCCGCGGGCCTCGCAGTATCTGTTCAGTTTGGTACACAATCCTGATAATTCGGGAGCGGACTGGCTGAAACAACTCCGACAATTGTGTTATGAGAGCGATGGGAAGCTAAGCCTCACTCCTTCTAACGATTAGGTTGTCAACGCGGAGGCAAGCAGCGACTGCGTAGGCGCCAGCGGGAAATATCGGGTGAGCGGAGTGGAAACGGAGTCCGATACTAGTACCTGTTCCAAATGGAACAGAAACGGTTTTCGGCGTTCTCTAGAATGTCGCTGCTTCCTTGAAACGCGTCCCGGCTCCTGGGCGATTTAGAAATTGAATACGAACATGCAAAAGCCAAATCCTATCGCAGAAGATGAGTTTGAGGAAGCCCGCCAAGCGTTCTTCGGAATCGCAAAGGAAACCATACGTCCGACCCCGCCTCCGAGTCCCTCAAAATGCGAAAGGATACTGAAGGTACAGGTTCCGTTACCGCTTAAACATTCCCCAATCATGCGGAATCGTCCCCACACATAAAGATTTCTGAATCTATGGATGTACCGACAGCCCAAGGTGTGGGCCGCAATAATAAGCTGATTCTAGTTCATATTCCTGCCGCTTTTCTTCGTGAAGGATAATTGCCGCAAGCGTGATTGCCAAAGGCTTGTTCGGTATTTCTCAGATCGCCAGCCTCTTCGTTGGAGATTCTCCATCTACAGTTGGAACAGGAAAACCCTTCAAAGGTCGGGTCCGGGGCCCATATTAAATGACGCGTGCCAGCCTGTTCGGTCACCTCTTCTGGGTCCAAGTGGCAATCCTGCCCCTCAAGCCGCACCCATGTTCTTCCTGCCAGTGTAGCTTCGATAGCAGGCACAAGGTCGGTCCCAATGCGCGTTTTCGAAACAAACGCCCGAACACCGGCCCTTCTGATTTCCGCCAAAAGTGGACGAGGATCGTACAAGCTGTTCGCGATCACGATGGATTGAGGACACGTGTGGAGAATCTGCTTGGAAGCCTCAAGGCCGTCCAACCGTGGCATCTTGAGAGCTAAGATAGCCAAGTCTGGGCAAGACGCTTTCGCTTTCTCAACTGCTTCGACACCATCTGAAGCCTCGTCACAAACATGCCAGCCCAATCTTTGATTTATTACCTCTCGTATTAACTTTCTTATTTCTTCGTGGCCGTCTGCGAGCAAAATGCGAGTCGCCATGAGCACACACTCCTATTTCTGCCAGGGTGCCCAGGCACTCCGAATTTATTGGAAGATTAATCTACTGATGTAAATTGACGCAACCTCTAAGTTAGAGAGCGTTGGTGGCGGCGTGCCATTTTCTGCGCGAGATGCAAGAGAAGTTTCTGAAATGCCTTGGCAAAGACGAATCTCGCGCAGGTGGTCGCCGTCAACTCCCTAAAGCTCTTCGAGTTCACAAATCCGGCTCGCCCCTGATTTACGTGCTGGTTTGTCGCGGTTACCGTATCCCATGTCTAAATTGCTCCTCTTTTGATTTAAAATATTCACCGCTCAGAAAATGGCCCAGAAGAGATAGCGTGGAAGAAAGTTCGGTTGCCGGATTCTCGAGAGCTGTCAATTGGAATGGCGTTGGTGTCTTCCAGCTCGAGATCAATCGGTTTGCTAACGGGGACTGTCATGGTGACACGCCCGCTAACGTCAAAAAAATACTGCAGGAGAAACGTGAAAGCGATGGCTGAGCTTTTCCATCTGTCGCCGGTTGAGTTGTCGTTTTTCTTGCAGGATTAGGGACACAATACTCTCGCCGCCCAGGTCGTCGGCCAGGTCCCTCTGCCTCAGGCCGTTGGCCGCCATTAATTCTCGCAGCACCTCGACGCCCGAGACTTTTTCAACCATGAAATGCTTCGCTTCGTAGTCGGCGATCAGAACGACGAGTAGTTTGGCCGTTTCCGTTTCCTCTGCACTCCGATGCGCTTTGCGCTGCAGTTCTAGAAGACGGGAAATGTATGCTTGGTGTTGCTCGGGCGAAGAGATGATCTTCGGAGCCTCTTCTTTGACAAGATATTTGGCTGGCAGCCGTTCAGCAGTTGCAGGCACTTTTCCACCCTCCTTGGTCGTATTCTTTTTGGGTCAACACCGCCAACACTGTAACCGTTCCCATCTGGTAGTCTATGTGGGATATCAACCTGGCTTCGTTGTTCTTGATATCGAACACTAGGCAGTCTCCAACCGGGTCCGCATCTTTACGCGTCCGCCTGACGGCAGGTAAGTTGTTCCAGGGCGGCTCCGCTCCTTCCGCGATCCTGACCCAAGAACCGAGAGAGCCTTTCCAGTTCGCATGCTTCTTTTGCGCAGCTTCTATCAGATGTTTGCCGATAATCTGCACAGAAGCATCTTAGCAAATTGCTAAGTTCCCTGTCAAGAGGACTCCCCTGCGAACACGATGAATTGGGCACTTATTCATGAGCCGTATGAGCTTGGTCGCTTTGAGGGAAGACAGACTAGCATCTCCAACCAGGGAGGACGTTGCGAAATCCACGCGCGCACGACATCCGGCGTGTTTGCATCGGTCAGTTCCACCTTCACAGTGGGAGGGATCAAGACCTTTCCATATAGGTTCGAAAGAATGTCGGCTGCTTGAATCAATACCAAGCAGTTTAGGGGGGTTGTGTCGGAGACAATCGCTTGCATCTACAGGTCAAGCTGCCGGTGCGTCTCGCGATCCCGCTCGAGGTCTACTAGGGTGTATTCGAGTTCGACACCATGCTGCTTCAGAAAGGCCTCCACTTCCAAACGGGTTTCGTAAACGAGCAAATGGCGCAGCTGCGCAGCTGAAATCTTGCGTTCGCGGTAAGCGGCCAAGGCCAGGGCCCGAAGGCGGCGCGGGACACGTTTTGACCAGGAGCAGCAAGCGCTGCTGACAGCTCGTCAGGAAGCGCAAGCCTATTGTTCCCGTGCGGGGTTCAGTTCAGGCGCTCTGAGGCGAACGCGCCGTGCAAACTCGGAGTAAGCAGAGTTTCCAGCAGAGCCAGAAATTTATTGCTCACCAAGTATTAATGGCTGCTCGATGCAGATCATGTATGAATTGAAATGCGGACTTCGGTTTGGTCAGTCCGGTTCGTGTCCGCGCTTTGCACCAAACAGTTTCTCTATCGTCTTGATGGGGTAAAAAAGACGATTCGGCCGTGAAGGAAGAGGAATGAAATCGTGTCGCAAACAGAACTCGCGTGCGCTGTCATCTTTGGCGTCAACGGCTACGACCGCCGATGCAACTTGGCGAGCATTCGCCAGCACACGCTTGAATGCGTCGAGCAGCAATAGTTCGCCGATATTGCGGCCACGGAAGTTCTTGCTGACGGCTAGCCTCCCCAGCAGCGTTGCTGGAACGTTTGGGTATCGGGGGAGCTTCTTCGCAGTGTTATCAGGGAGGTCGCTAAGGCTTATGACGTGGGCCGAAAGCGTATAGAAACCAGCGATATTCTCTCCATCCGGCGTGATGACAAAGACTGCCGCAACATGCTTGCTTGCGTCTTGGCCAGCGTGTTTTTGCAAATATCGGTCTAGCGCTTCTACTCCGCACGAAAAAGCCGCCCGATTGTGCTGTTCTCCGAGCGGCTTAATTCGATATTGAAGCGTGTCGTGCTCTCGATTCACGAAGCGCGCACTCGGGTTCTATAGCGCCGGACGACAGCCCTCATGCGAGGGCTCGGAGCTGGCGGATGCAGCAGCGCCTTGACGAAGGCTTCTCGATCCCGGCCTGTCAGAGTCCACACTTCATGCTGCTCGATAGCCCGTACAGCAGCATCGTCGGCACTGGAGACCATGAAGTCAGAGATCGAAGTCCCTTTGAGACTGGCCGCATATTCGATGCGACGCTTCTGCTCGGGATTGAGTCGGGCTTCGACCCGCTCGATTTTCTTGAACTGTCTTTGCGGCGTCTTTAGCACGAGGGCCATCGTATCCTCACAGCTCTAGTGTACGGTAATATACCGTACATTTCAATAGGAGCGAAACCACTTCTTTGTGAAGCTTCGGCGCTCTCATTCCTGCAAGAATTGAGATATTCTTGCGGTGCCCGGATTGGCGCCTTCAGTAGAGCGGCCATCCGGGTTCACTTTTTGCTTGACAAACCAAGTCGACCTACTGGATTCTACAAATGGCAACTTATTCGACCGCTCAGATTGCAGAGATTTTGGGTATCGGCACGGACACTCTGCACCGTTGGTTGAAGCAGAAGAAGGTTGTCACGCCCGAGCTTCAGCTCATCGGCGGCGTGAAGGTTCGTCTGTGGTCTGACGCGCAACTGGTCACGGCACGGAAATATAAGGCGGAGCATTATTGGGGCAAAGGCGGTCGTAAAAAGCGAAAGAAACGAATCAAATAGCTAAGCGGGACGCGGCGGTGTTTGAGCACCGAACGCGCCCCTAAGCAAGGCCGCACGTCTGAGGTGCAACGATGCCTGCAACAGAAGTTATCCATTTTCTACACTCCGCGCAACTCACCTCGCACTCGTTGTTTCCGTTTCTGCTTCCTCCGAGACCGGTCGCTGATTCTCCTCCCTAACTGACTCGCGATTGTCTGCCGGGCCGTGGCGTTCTTGCCGCAAGCAAGACGAGGAGACGCAAATGCAAAAGGCGTATCTGTACGAAGCAATTCTTTTGGTGAATCGAGGTGTTGACGAGGCCGTACGCGGGCTCGAACGCCTCAAACGTGTTAAGGACTCGCAGCTCGATTTCTCGTATTTCGATGAAGAACTGGTGCTCTTCGAGGACCATCGCGCGCAGCTCAACTCCTATTTCTGCAGCACTCTCCAGCGCACGGAACAGCGGGATTCCGCTCACTTTGAAGTCAAGCGCCGCAAATACGAGGAGAACAACTTGGACGAAGTGCAAGTCTATCGGGATGTGCGGGCCGTCGAAGAACGCCGGCGTGCCGAGGGAAAACCGCCCAAGGTGCGGTTCTTCACGTCTGAGGAACAACGCGAATGGGAGCGCCAATACCCAAAGCCGCCCAGTGATGTTTCGCAGGCGGACGGGGAGGCCAGGCAATGAAAAAGAAGAAAGCAGCGGAGTCGCAAAAGAAGGATTTACCCAGGCCAGGGAAGCAGTATCCCCGCGTCCACGGCAAGATCGTGGATTGGGCCGAGCACATATTCGAGGAAGGGATGCTATACGTGCGGGTGCGCTTCACGGACAAAACCGAACTGTGCTGGACGCTGCAGACGGCGCAAGTACTCAGGGAAGCCGACCTGACCGACTGGAAAACGGGAGACTGCAAACAACTCAAGGTGTACGCGGAGAATGAAATCGGTTGGCCGGAGTGACCAGGAAATGCGCGCGTCCAACCCGCAAAGCCCACGTCGAGCGAGTTCTGGAAAGAAAAGAGAACGAGACAATCAATTCGGCTTTCCATTTTCTGTAGATACTGAAAACTCGGGAACATTAGGGAACAATAAGCCAGTCACCTTTTATCTACAGCACGTTTTTGCGATTCCGGTATCGCATGTGTGCAGACATTCAGTGTTGTTTGAGATCTGAGTGGCCTAGGATCGCTAAGCATGGCCTGCTCATCGCGATGATGCCTCTAGACGGTGACGCGCCCTGATCTAGAGAGTGTGGAACACCCTTTGTCGACATGGATCTACCACACGCTTGCGAGATTTTGCAGTCCCTGGAGGTAGTCCTCCTTTTCGATTCGGCTTTCGACGCCGAATCCCGTGAGGATTGTTATCATTTGTCCCACGGGAACTCCGGCAAGTTCAGCAGCTTTGCCGAGAGAAGCCTCTCCGTTTTTGTATCTTTCTACGGCTAACAGAACTCTGCCGCGCGAAACGAGATCTCGCACCGCTTTGGACAGGTCACTTCTCTCTTCCTTCCTGAGCTCGTTGAGAAACTCATAGTTATCGCGGTCCATGCGGATACTCATCGTCTTAGTCATTTTTGTGCCTCCAGCTTCAACCGGGCATCGTCAACGATCGAAATCCTTGTAACGACCGTTTCTCGCTAACGCAGCGAGTTTTGCGAGCGCGTCGTTCCGTCCAATCAAGCCTTTCTCGCGGCTCCGAACCAGAATGGCTAAAGCAGTTGTGAATCCAAGGCCCAGCAATTTGCAGCTATTGATCCCGTTTTTGTCGTCGATATCTCGCCAAGCTGTCTCGCACCCCGTCTTCGACTTCTTCTGAAACACATGCACCACGTAAACGGCCCCCGCATACCGCAAAGTGTATACGGCGCGGAATGTGTCACCGCGAGAATCCTTCACCACTTCCAACACCGCTGCCGCCAAAACGACTCAGCATCTTGGCGTCACGGTCCTTGCCACCTCGCTGGGCGACCTAGATGGCATAGCCCATGTGATCTTGGACAGGATCGGGAAATGCACGCAAATCATTGCGACTTGACCCACCCAGACCACCGGCTCGAGAGCCGGCTCCTCGGTCATACAATCCAGTATAGTGATCTCCCTATATTATGTCATGGCCGTACCACAGACTTCCGATGTCAGCTCGGGTTGCGGTCTTCCCCTGCGAGTGTCTGTTAAGTTCTCGGCAAGAACACACGGAATTTTATTAGCGGTTTTGGCGGGCACGTAAGCGCCAAACACGTTTGAATGGTCTTGGCTTATACTGAGGGTATGAGTATCGAGAATCATAATCCAACCTCAAGTCTCAGGCGACCATCGATCGATTCGATCGATGTGGAAAACGAACCCGAGCTCGAACTGCTCGCCGCGCACGTTCTGAAAGCGGGCAGCGCAATTGCTCCGGCAGAGCGCAAAGAAATGACCCGCAAGGGCGTGATCGACACGCGCGGGAGTCTGCTAGTCACTAGCATCCTCAATACGCAAAGAGACGGTGTCGCGAAGGGGATTCAGCCCATAACCTTGGGACCCAATTGCGAATGACCGATACGACCCCTCAGCTTGCAGGCACTTCAAGGCCTCGCTTTGGGAGAGTCCTATCCTGGCTGCGATCGGCAGCGATCGATTTTCTAGTCTTCTCCGTTACGGTCGAACTCGTCTGCCTTCTATGGATTAATTTTACGAATTGGCCGGGTGGCAAGCCTAACTATCACCTGGACTACAACTCATTCTGGGCGGACATAAATCCTGCCTTTGGCGTGTGGCATCGCTCGAACGGCCGTTTCATTCACAGGAGCGGATGCTACACCGTCGAATACGATACCAACAGCTACGGGGCTCGTGATGTTGAGCGCAGTTTGCATTCATCCTCGCCTCGCACAGTTGTTCTCGGTGATTCCTTCATTGAGGGTGTGGGATTGCCAGCCGACGCTCGTTTGACCAACATTCTTGAAAAAGATACTGGACGCGAGCATCTCAATTTCGGGACCGGCGGTAATTTCGGACCCCTTCAATATGCCCTTCTATACAAGACCATGGCCGCTGCTTTCGACCACAATCTGGTCATCGTGGGAGTCCTTCCTGACAACGATTTCCACGACATGTCGCTGTCGTTCTGGAAGGGGGGCGGGGAAGGCGTCCGTTACCGCCCTTATTACGCCGATGATCTTTCCATTATCTATAGCGGCAAGTTCCAGCCGAATAAGGGCGAAGGAATTTGGTATCACACCGAAGCTTTTTTGCGGGCCTACCTCGCTTCTTACCACGTAGGGTATTACATTCATGACCGGTTCTACTGGTATTCACAAACTCCCTATTCCGGCTATAACGACTTCGACGACGTGGATCTCGCGCGCTTGAAGAAGGCGCTCGAGGACATCAAGAGCACCGCTGACGCACACGATGCCCGAGTGGCCGTCTTTTTGATCCCGCGTGCCAACGATTTCTTGCGGTTGCATCAAGCGGGCACGAACCGTTTGGGCCCGTTGCTCGAGCGTTGGGGACAGGATTCGGGCATTCCGGTAAAGGACCTATTACCGCAGATGGAGGCGCAATCGGGAGGCGACTACCGCTCCTACTTTCTGCCTTGTGATGGTCACTGGTCCGCCCGCGGGAGCGCGGTAGCAGCGAAGGTCCTGGAGCCCTGGCTCGATGAGAAGCCCGCTGATAAGGCAACGGCGGGAGATAAGAACTCGAATTGACCGTGTTGCTTACAGAACGTAAATCAACCTTGTTTGTCGATCAGAAAGTTTCCGAGAACCAGGCAATCCATTTCGCTTCTGGAAAAAGTGCTGAACGCATTTTCAGGAGTGGTGACGATCGGCTCGCCTCTCAAATTAAAAGAGGTATTTAGTACGACCGGAACGCCCGTAGCCCGGCCAAACCGCTCAATCAAGTGGTAGTAAAGCGGACTATATTCTTGGAAAACAGCCTGCACCCTTGCGGTGCCATCCACATGGGTCACTGCCGGGAGGGTCGCTCGGTGTTCCGGCCTCACTGGCGTGACGTAAAGCATATAGCGGACCGGATACTGCAGAGCGGCTCGATCGAGCTCAAAGTATTTTGCCGCGCATTCGGAGGCAACCGACGGAGCAAAGGGACGATACGGTTCGCGAAACTTGATTTTCGCGTTGACAATGTCCTTCATCGCCGGATTTCGTGGATCCGCCAGGATGCTTCGATTCCCGAGCGCGCGTGGTCCCCATTCGAAGCGCCCTTGAAACCATCCGACCACTTTGCCAGCCATCAGGTTTTCGGTCACGCGATCCAGAAGCTCATCGGTGTTCGGGGTCTGGCAGTATGGGATATTCTCCCGATCGAGAAATGAACGAATTTCAGACGCGCCATATTCCTGGCCCCAATAGGCATGCTCCATTCGGAATGTGCGGGGCTTTCCCAGGACGGAGTGATAAGCCCACAGAGCCGCACCTAGAGCTCCGCCGGAGTCTCCCGCAGCCGGCTGAATGAACAGCTCGTCGAAGCCGGATTCGCCGAGGATGCGGCTGTTCGCCACGCTATTGAGGGCCACACCGCCCGCCATGCACAGTTTTTTCAGACCGGTCTCTTTGTGCAGGTTTTTCGCCATGCCGACCAGAAGGTCCTCGGTGACCTGCTGGATGCTGGCCGCAATATCCGCATAGTGCTCGTTGATGCGGCATTTCGGAACATAATCGGGAGGCCGTTCGCCAAAATATTTCGGATACCCGGTAGATTCGGTGAAGAAAGGCATATTGAGCGGGCGCGGCTCGCCAAACAAATTCGCAAATTTCCGGTTGAACATACGGTCCGTGGAGTGATGGAAGCAGAAATAATCCATGTCCAGCGAAAAGGAACCGTCATCATTCTGCCGCACGAGCTTCCAAATTTTATCGACGTAGCGGGGTGTGCCATAAGGCGCCATGCCCATCACTTTGTACTCGCCCTCGTTGACCTCAAAGCCGAGAAATGCGGTGAAGGTGCTGTAAAGGAGGCCGAGGGAATGCGGAAAGTCGATCTCCTTGGTCAGACTGATTTGATTCTCGCGTCCCACACCCGAGGCAGCCGTGGTCCATTCGCCGACGCCGTCCACGGTGAGAATCGCCGCTTCTGAAAACGGAGAACACAGAAATGCGCTGGCGGCGTGGGACAGATGATGGCCGGAGAAAAGGATCCGCTCGCGGCTGATGTCTAGTTCTGATTGCAGAGTGCTGGCCACCCACAGTTTGTCCAGCATCCAGCCGATCATAGACTCCCGGAAGACCTTCCAGGATTGCGGATAGGTTTGCAGGACGCTGGCCAGGATGCGGTCGAACTTCCGAAACGGCTTCTCGAAAAAAACAACATAGTCCAGATCGCTTCCGCTTATTTGCGCTTCGCGAAGGCAAAACCGAATGGCGCTGGCCGGAAAGGCGAAGTCGTGCTTGACTCGCGAAAACCGTTCTTCTTCGGCTGCTGCGACAAGCAGGCCATCGCGCAGAAGTACTGCGGCGGCATCGTGGTAATAGCAGGAGACTCCGAGAATATGCATGAGCTATTGCTTTTGTGCCCAGCTCATGTCGTGAACTTCCGGGGGGTGGTCCATCCATTTCGCAGGACGATTCTTGATGTGCAGAGCGTCAGAGAACAGGCGCGCGGCAACGCCAAACGGCAGCACTACAATCGCATACAGAACGGTGAGAAGTACGCGCGCCTGGAAGTTGCCAATCTTGTGGGCCAGGCGTTTCCATGCATCCCAAAGAGCCTTTATTTCGCTTACGAAGGTGTTAGGCACGAGTCGCTTGATCTAGAACAGCGTGTAGATGAACGGAGCCAGAGCTGAGCTTTGGGCCAGAATGATAAGAACCGCGAGAAGAAGCACGGAAAAAATCAGCGGCAGCATCCAGCGGCGCTTGTGACGCGCAAAAAAGGATATGAGTTCTCCCGCAATTCCGATCCGCCGATTGGCTGTCTTGACAAATCCCATCAGTTCTCCTCTTTCGAGAAACGGATTGCTTTAGGCGAACCCATTTTAGCACAGGAACTGGCGCGTCCTTTGCGCATTGCGGTATCCATCACTCGTTCCAGACGGTTTTAATGTTGGTGAACTCGCGGATTCCGTACACTCCCAGCTCGCGCCCGATGCCTGACCGTTTCACGCCACCGAAGGGAACTCGCGGGTCGGAAGCGACCATGCGGTTAATAAACACCATGCCGGCCTCGAGCCCCTCGATAAATTGGTCTTGTTCGGTTTTGTCTTTGGTCCATGCGCTGGCGCCCAATCCGAACGGTGTGGCGTTGGCGATGCGAATCGCGTCGTTAATGTCTTTTGCGCGGAACAGAGAAGCCACCGGGCCAAAAAGCTCGTCGCAAGCGGCTGGCGAACCATCCGGAATATTGCTGAGCACTGTGGGAGCGTAGAAATTTCCGAGGCGATTGAGAGGTTTCCCGCCGGTCAACAATTTTGCGCCTGCTTGAATGGTCTTTTGCACGTCCGCATCGAGAGTGGTAACGCCGTCAGCGGTGGCGAGAGGGCCCAGCTCGGTAGTCTCGTCAAATGGGTCGCCGATTTTCAGCGCTTCCATTTTTTTGACGAAGAGCTTTTCGAAGTCATCGGCAATGTGCTGATCGACTATAAATCGTTTTGCGGCGATGCAGGACTGGCCGTTATTCTGCACGCGAGCTTTGACTGCCGTGGAAGCCGCTTCTTCCAGATTTGCGCTCGACATCACGATGAAGGGGTCGCTGCCGCCAAGCTCCAGCACGACTTTCTTGACTTGTTTCGAAGCGGCGACCGCCACTTGAATTCCCGCGCCTTCGCTCCCGGTCAGCGTAGCCGCTGCGATTCGCCAGTCGGCAATAATCCCAGCGACCTTATCGGAGCCGATGAGCAGAGTCTGAAACGCTCCTTCCGGGAAACCAGCGCGCAACAGGACTTCTTCAATCAGAAGAGCAGACTGCGGCACGTTCGAGGCGTGCTTGAGCAGCCCCATATTGCCCGCCATCATGGCCGGCGCTGCAAAACGAAAAACCTGCCAGAAAGGAAAGTTCCAGGGCATCACCGCAAGCACCACGCCCAGTGGCTGGTACCGTATGAAGCTCTGTCTGGCGGCGGTTTGGACTACTTCATCGGCCAGAAAACCTGCGCCATGTTCGGCATAATAGCGGCAGCCGACAGCGCACTTTGCGGCTTCTTCCACCGCGGCGCGAAAAGGCTTGCCCATTTCCAGCGTCATCACGCGGCCGAACTTTTCTTTTTCTTTCTCCAGGATTTCGGCGGCTCGCACGAGCATTTCCGCCCGTTTCGAATGCGGGACCCTTTTATAGGACTGAAAAGTCTCAGTCGCGAGCTGAATTTTTTTCTCTATTTGCGCGTCGGTCAAGGCCTCGAAAGACTTTACAAGCTCACCGGTAGCCGGATTAATCGTTGCGATCGCCATGATTCCTCTTAGATGAAGGATGCACAAATCGGATTCAATCCGTTGGATCAGACTACCATAGGATCATTTGAAGCGCAGTTCTCTGCGAGGCCGGATCTGAGGCGCGGGAATGTGATAGTTGCGCTGAGCTTGGGATGGATGGTTGACCTTGGAGGCCCGCCCGGACTGCTGAAGCTGGCGCTGCGCTTGCTCCCAAGAGGGAGGCTCGGCGGATTCCTGAGTCCAATGAGCGACGGCAGCCTCGTCACACCATTCGAGCAAGTGCCTCATGACGCGGCCGTGAACCCCAGCGAGCATGAAGTTTTTCATGTCCTGCTCGGAGGCCCAAAGCGTGCGGGTCCAAAAGGCGTTTCGTGCGTCGCGCAGAAGTGAAACCGACAAGACGCCGGGAGCGGACTGGGCCTGTCGCGCCGAGCGAAACGCCTGCACCAAGAAGAAAGGAAAGTAGCGCCAGGAGCGCACGCGAAGGCGTGTGAGGGAAACGAAGACCGTGTCTACAGGCATGGTAGGGTGACCTCGGCGTCTGTAAGAACATCTTAACTGATAGTGATTACGCTGGAGGCGATGCATATTTTTCAGCGATCCGCAATTTCTTCACGCGTGCGCTATATCCCCGCGGACGTAACCGGCTTAATTAGAATGTATTACATGGCAAGGGTTTGGCATGGTTCCTGCAACTAGAGTAAACTGCGTGCTGGGCCTCGACACTGGCATGTGCGAAACTGATGGTAGGTCGAAGCCCACGATCCATCTACACTACAAATCCAATCCTAGGTCAGGATCGAAGTGAGACTAAGTCTCCGGCTAATCTTATTTCTCGTTGTCGGCATCACGCTGGTCACCTTCTTGGTGGCAAGAACCCAGGTGCGCTCGGAAAAGCGCGGCCTGCGCGCGGATCTGGAACGGCGCGCGGGGATCTTGGCTGAAAGCTTGCAGGAAATTATCGAGCCGGCAGTGGAACGAGGTTCGCGCGATCAACTCCGGCGCATCGTCGAAAGATTTGGAAATAGAGAGCGCCTTGCCGGCGTAGTTGTTTACGACGCACAGGGCAACGTGATGGCGGAAACGCCGAGCCTGACGGCGAAGTTCAACCCCTCTGTCCCCATCAAAGACATGCAGGGCGGAGAGGAAGCAGCCAGCAAGTTTTACGACGTTGGCGGCAAGTCCATGGCGATGCACGGTTATTTTTTGCCGCTGCACAGCAAGTCTTCCTTGATCGGATATCTGGGAATTTTCCACGACGCCGGTTACATCGAGGCGCAGAGTGCGCGCATCTGGCGCGAGACATTGTGGCACGTCGTCGCGCAGGTGCTCCTGATAGTGTTCATTACCGTTCTGATTATCCGCTGGACCATCATCCTGCCGATTTCGCGCACGGCTCAGTGGATGAAAGACGTTCGCGCCGGCCGCTCGGCGCCGCGTCCGCCGCTGCCCAAAGGAGATTTTCTCGAGCCCTTTACCCGCGAAGTGCAGAATCTGACGGAAAGCTTGGTTGAGGCGCGAGCCGCTGCGGAGGAAGAAGCGCGCCTGCGCGAAACGGGCGAGTCGTTGTGGACTCCCGAACGATTGCGCGTAAGCATCCAAAACAAAGCTCTGCAAAACACGTTGTTCGTGGTTTCAAACCGCGAGCCGTACATGCACGTGCGCCGCGGCAAAACGATCGACATGATTATCCCAGCGAGCGGCTTGGTCACCGCTCTGGAGCCGATCCTACGCGCCTGCGACGGCGAATGGATTGCCTCCGGTTCGGGCGATGCCGACGCCGAAACGGTGGACGAGAACGACCGCCTTCGGGTGCCTCCGGACAAACCGGAATACACACTAAAACGCGTCTTCCTGACGAAGGAAGAAGAAGAAGGCTATTACTACGGATTTTCTAACGAAGGGCTCTGGCCTCTTTGCCATATCGCGCACACGCGTCCCATTTTCCGCACCTCTGACTGGGAAGCCTATCAGACCGCCAATCGAAAGTTTGCAGATGCCGTATTGACCGAAATGGAAGGTGTTGAAAAACCGCTCGTCCTGGTGCAGGACTATCACTTCGCTCTGCTCCCGCGCATGCTCAAGGAAGCGCGTCCAGATGCTCGCATTGCGATCTTTTGGCATATTCCCTGGCCCAATCCGCAAGCCTTTGGGATTTGCCCTTGGCAGCGCGAACTGATCGACGGGCTGTTGGGCGCTGATCTGGTTGGCTTCCACATTCAGGCGCACTGCAATAATTTTCTTGAAACGGTCGATGCTGCAGTCGAGTCACGAACGGAGTGGGAGCGCTTTGCCGTGAAGCGCCACGGTCACATCACGCTGGTTCGTCCGTTCCCGATCAGCGTGGATTTCCGCGAGAAACACACCGAGGCGCCTACCGTGTCATCGTATGTCCTGCGCGCTTCGCTGCTAAAAAAGCTGGGAATCCAAGCAAATTTCATGGGCATAGGTGTCGACCGCATCGATTACACCAAGGGAATCGTCGAACGATTCCGAGGAATCGAACGTTTCCTCCAGAAATATCCGCAATATGTTGGCAGGTTCACATTCGTGCAAATTGGAGCGCCCAGCCGCACGCACATTCCGCGCTACCATGACTTCCTGATGGAAGTGGAAGCGGAGGCGGCGCGGGTGAACTCAATGTTTCAGACGGCGACCTGGAAGCCCATCGCGATGATCACGCGCCACCATAACCACGAAGAAATTCAGCCGTATTACCAAGCCGCTGATTTCTGCATGGTCACCTCGCTTCACGATGGCATGAACCTGGTGGCCAAGGAATTTATCGCCGCCCGCGAAGATGAACAGGGCGCGCTGATTTTGAGCCAGTTTACGGGCGCGAGCCGCGAATTGCGCGACGCGATCATCGTCAATCCGTACGACGTGGAGCAAATGGGCGAAGCAATCCGGTCGGCTTTGGAAATGGACCCAGAGGAACGCCACGTTCGCATGGTCCAGATGCGCCGCACGGTAAAAGAAAACAACATTTACCGTTGGGCAGGAAACCTGATTGCGGAACTTTCGGAAATCAGGGTGGGCGATAACGAATCGAGTATTGAACCATCGGATCTGCTCAAGGCACAGGACTCCGCGCCACAGCCTCGCAGCGTTCATCTGACTGTTGTGCCGCCAAGAGCGAGCGCTGGAGGCTGAGATTCCTGCTTCGAGAAATCTCGTTCTTCCGTCAATCCGGAGCGCTTCCTGGGACCAAAGAGGTCCAAAGCCAGAATATTTTCCAGCTCATTTATTTCACAGTTGGCCGCAACTGAAAGCACGCATTAACGCTGCTGAGAATTGTGCGCTCTTTCTAGACCTTGATGGGACGCTGGTGCCCCTACGGCCACGGCCCGCGGACGTTCGGCTCTCTCGGCGGACCAATAGCATTCTTAAACTGCTCAACGGCCACAAGAATTTGCACCTCGCCTTCGTCAGCGGTCGGCAACTTAAAGTCCTGCGAAGTATTATTGGGATGGATCATGTCCGTTACGTTGGCTTGCACGGCGCGGAACAAGAAGAAACGTCGCCGCCCATGAGCACAAACGGCATGCGAGCACTTTTGCGCGCGAAGCGTTCCGCGCAGGCGAAGCTCAAGGGACTCGCGCGGGTTTGGATCGAAGACAAAGGCCTCAGTTTTGCAGTCCATTACTGGGGCGCAAGACCGGCCACGGTCCGATCGGCGGATCTCGCGTTGCGCAAGATCCTGGCCCCGAACCTGGCGGCCTTGCGCGTGATACATGGAAACAAAGTTTGGGAAGTGATGCCAAAAGAAGTCCCCGGAAAAGGCGTAGCGGTCCGTTCGCTATTGAATAGATTGCCTGAGAAAACTTTGGCGATTTATGTGGGCGACGATGTGACGGACGAAACAGCCTTCGCGGCTCTGAACGATCAGATTACAGTTAAGGTTGGCCGGGTGCGCGGCACGCAGGCGCATTTTTATTTGCGCAACCCGTCGGAAGTTCAACGTTTTCTATCACGCCTCGAAACGATTCTGGCATAAAATCGCTGGTCCGAAATCCCCGCTGCGGTCGTCGCTTGCGCAGGCTATCCTGCCATCCCCAACTATGTAATTGCATAGAAGATCGCGTATGATAGTGGCGAAATCCCCGTGTTTCGGACCGGAAAGGCCTCACATGAATCACCGGTTCACTATAGGTGTCGAAGAAGAGTTTCAAATCGTTGATCCTGCCACCGGAGAGCTGCGCTCGCACGTCAGCGAGCTGGTTGCAGCAACTTCTCAAGGCTTGGGCGAGCAAGTAAAGCCCGAGATGCACCAATCCATCGTTGAGATAGGCACCAAAATCTGCGGCGACGTCGGAGAACTTGCAGCGGACATGCATCGCACCCGAGGCGAATTGGTGCGCGCTGCCGAACGCGTCGGTTTGCAGGTTGCCGCCGCCGGCACGCATCCGTTTTCAAGCTGGATCGATCAGGTCATCTCGCCCGGGGACCGCTATAAAAACATTGTCGAAGAACTCCAGCAACTGGCTCGTTCGCTGCTGATTTTCGGAATGCACGTGCACGTGGCAGTGCCAGACCGCACCACCATGATCGACCTGATGAACATGGCGCGCTATTTTCTGCCGCATCTGCTGGCGCTTTCCACCGACTCGCCTTTCTGGATGGGTCGCAATACGGGCTTGAAGTCGTTTCGCACCACCGTATTTCGGCGTTTTCCGCGCACCGGCATCCCGGACCATTTCAGTTCGTGGAGCGAGTACGAAGATTACGTCAACTTGCTCGTGCGTTTGCATTGCATCGACAACGCCAAGAAAATCTGGTGGGACGTTCGCCCGCATCCCACGTTTGGCACGCTGGAATTTCGCGTGTTCGACGTAGCTACACGCCTGGACTCGGAGCCATCGCCATCGCCGCCTTGACGCAAGCCATCGTCGTGAAACTGGAAGGGGCGCCTTGAAAAGAAGAACGTCTTCGGACAAGTCGAATCAGTGAAAACTGTTTCTGACATGTTTATGCCGGTTTCTGGGAAAGTAGCAAAAATAAATTCTAAACTTTCCCTAGCTCCTGAACTGGTGAGTCAGTCGCCCTATATTGATGGCTGGATGATGGAGATTCAAACTCATAACTTTGCCAGCGAGTCGATGGATTCTCTCCAACGCAGAAGCATACAGAAAATATTTGATGAGTCTAGAAGAAACGGATTGAGATTTGGAGGAAACCTTATAGACGATTTTTGAAGATATCCGTTTTTGAAAATGGAAACTGGAGACATTCGTAGCAAGCTCAGGAGCATCTTCTATCGTCCGACAATGTCGAAAAGATTGAAGCGTCATAACAATTTTCCTTCAATGTCCCTGATCTTCGTTATTGCCATCATAATGAGGATTTATCCGGCGCTATACGGCTGGTTCCTCAACTAGTTTGATCCCTTACTTCGACTATTATGCTTCATATCACGTTGTCGTTTTAGTCGAGCAGCATGGTTTGATTTACGCGCTTTTCAATAACCCTCCAAACTGTCCGCCCAGTTTGCTAACAGCATGCCATGACCAGCAAGGCTACTACAACTGGCACACAATACAAATGTGGTACCCGTATGGTAGAGATGTCGCCGCCACCAGTCAGGTGGGTTTGCAATTAACTGGAGCGATTTCTTATCTTATCGTGAACTCGGTCTTTGGAATTCAAGTCAGCTACTACGATTTTCTTGTATTCTTTCCGGTCCCTTGTAGGATCACTTCACAATTATCCCTCTATACTATCTCGTCAAGAAAATAACAAACAGCGCAGGAGGTATCTTCGCGGCGCTCATATTTGCCGTGTCTCCCCCCATTCTTGAAAGAGGAAACCTAGGCTGGTTCAAGTCTGAGCCCCTTTCATTGTTTGCATCGGTCATAGGCGCGTACTTTTTCTTATCCATGTTTAGTTCCAAGACAACTCTAAAGGGTGTCCTTCTTCGCGGCTTTCTCGCCGGTTTGATGTTCGGATGTTCGATCATCGATTGGGGTGGCGGAGATGAGTTTGTACTATTTTCGGTCTAGTATTCTTGATTGCTCCCTTCGTCAAGAGTATTATCTTCAAAAAACAGTGCAGGGAGGATTCATTCTAGTTGGTACCCTGCTTCTGATAGCTGCAGCGACCCCGCGGCCGGGGCCCGGCATTATTACTGACCTCGTTGGACTCCCGTTGATTGCGACTTGGGTCTTCGCTTTCCTCGCATACTTTGTCAAAAAGTATGGCGATCCCGCTTCCTACACGAGGAACCTTGTGAAGATTCTGCTTGTTTTCGTATTTGGAGGATTAATCGTTGTATCCTTCGGCGCAATTGGTGGAATCTCGGGTAGGTATCTGACTGTTTTGTATTCCCAGTTTCGAACAGGTGATCCGCTTGTTCAATCTGTCGCAGAACAAGCAGTTCCGACAGGAAGCCAGTTCTTTTCCGACTATGCAGTGGTGATACTTCTAGCGGGCTTTGGCGCGTACATAGCCTTTCGCAGACGATCCATAGAGGGCATTTTTGCCCTTATTCTTGCCCTTACGGGAGTGTATATTGCCTCATCCTTCTCCCGGTTAATGGTTTACTCGACGATTTCTCTAGGAATTCTGGGGGCGATCGGGTTGATCGAGCCTCTCGGAATCGATCTTGAGACCGACGGTTTCAACAGTCAGCCGTAAAGATCTAGAATTTACGAGTCTCGCAGTGAAGTGAAAGTTCTTTTCGCCGTGCTGATGGTAGTGTTGATTGCGGTTCCGATCTTTATCCCCGCCAACACCAGCAACGGGTACAAATTGTCTCACTCTGGATGGATTGCGAGTGCGAATGTGCCCGTAAGTCTGGCAAACGGAGGTACTGCTTTCAAGGCATCTTCTAGCCCTGACTGGCTTCAAGCGTCTCAGCTGGATGAGAACACTAGGATCTAATGCTACGGTAGCCTCTTGGTGGGACTATGGTTACTGGACTGCAGTAATGGGGAATGTGACCTCCCTTGCCGACAACGCCACCATAAACGAGACTCAGATTGCGTATATTGGGCAGGCACTGGTTGATCCCCCTACTCAATCTCTTGCGGTCTTGAAGAATCACCTGCATTCTCCGCAGTATCTTTTGATTTTTATCGCAGGCTACGCGTTTTCGCCTAGTACGCAGCAGGGACAAGCAAGCACGCTATATTACATGTTGACGGTCCCGATCCTCTTTCCCGCAGCCCGCGGGAGGCGATGAATCAAAGAAGCAGTGGTTCATTCGAATCGGAAATACTACCTGTGGTTGTTTAGAGGAGACGATAGGACCAAGAGCATTAATGGAAAACGACGATTTTAGCCCGACTCCCTACTTCTGGTCCAGCTCCGACATTAGGACGGCTTCATTCCGTTTCAGTCGCAGGGGTTGTATTACAATCCAGTGAACTCTCAAACTGCTCAAGGGTACAATCAAACAGTCTCTACCACTACTGGTGCATCGGGAATCTCTAACGGGTACACGGAGATTTATACGTACCAGATGAAATATCCTACAGGCGATACAAAAGCCCCGTTCCAGACTGGCATTCGAGTCCTCTAGTTTACCGGGTTGAACCGGGTCGTCGGGGCGACTGTATTCGGCGGGGTCTCGTGTACCAAATCAACTATAATTCGACCGCTTGATTTTCTTCGTCGATATCCCCCGACCGGACGTAACACAATGGAGTTCTACTAATTGGGGCGTCCTGAAGGGCGACTGGAGGAAATCAAGACCGATATTTTTGGGGTGACTATGGGCCGATGATGATTCAGTGTACGGTGGATTCGGTGCAAATCAAGGCTTTGTCATTTTAGAAGAGTCTGTCCTCCTTTTTGATTCCGGGTTGTCAGCTCGCCATCCAAAGTGCTGAACAAGGTGATTCGTAAAGTAACGGACAAGAAAATTCGCTATCTCATAAACAGCCATGATCACTCCGATCACGTATTCGGAAATTCTTTCTTTTTGGATAATTACTCGAAAACGGGTCTGATTTCTATTTCTCACAAGCATTGTGCGGATCAAATAAAGCGCCTAGGAAAAAAACGAATGAAGAGGCTACCGACCGATTCCTGATCTAAAGACCTGTTCTCGACTCATTGCGAATCGTACCTCCCATCGATCACTTATTCCGATTTGGGATTCACTGTCGAAATCGAAGGGAGGGAATTTGTCTTTGCCCATCCCCGAACTGGGGCGCATACTCTTGGCGATACATATCTTTGCATACCAGATTCAGGCGTATTATTTGCAGGAGATATTGTGTGGAATAAGTTTCTGCCAAATCTGGAAGATGCGAATCTGGAAGGTTGGGTTGAAACTCTCGAAGATCTGGATCTAGGTACTTATTCACGTTTCTTCCAGGTCACGGGGAAGTATGTGGAGCGAGGGAGATATTCACAGTTTCTCTCATTATCTCAAATCTGTCAAAGAGAATCTTTCGCAAATAGAATTACGGGGAAAAACGGCAGATTCGAAGGTCAGCGATCTTGTTTTGACATCCCCGGCACCGAAAATTGGAGGCTGCGATCGATTATTGAATACAACGTTAATGCGCTGTTTCATCCGGAAGGAAAGTTGCGAATAAAGTGACAGGTGATCATGTTTTTCTCAAAGCTTCTACTGACTTTGGGACGCTCACAGAAAACACAAAGGAGTGTCTTGCGTCAATTAAACTTCGAATTTTTTCAGAATAGAGGGCGTGACCTCATCGAGTTTGAAATAACGAAGCCGGCTTACTTTAGAATCGTCGTCGAAAAGAGGAAGGATCCCGAAGTGGGAAATTTACTAATTCCTTCCATAAAGACCGCCAAGGGCTCTACCATGGACATTTGGTTTGATGAGGACGAATCTATTGGATCAAAGGAAAATGCCAAGCAGTTTGTAGGCAATCTATTACCCTCTCTGCCAACCGGACCTTGGGAAGGGCTGAAATTTCGAGAGTCGGGAAGAGAGAAGAAAAAATGGACTGAATTTGCTTCGAGATGAGTTGGAACAGATCTTCGCAATAGCGCCATTCAAGACATGAGCTTCTTTGAAAAAGAGATATTAAAGACCCGTACCATTAAGAGGCTGTAATCATCCGTTGGTGCGGCGAAAAAAACGCGATATTTATGGAAACTGGGTCTGGGAAGATGAAGATATCGACTCCAAGCCTCGTACCGAATCTTATAGCAAGAAAGTGGCAGTCGAATCCAGGGATGAATCAGGCCCTATTCTTGAATGGCGGGATTACATGGCGCTTGTCATTGCATCGCTGGAAACATTCCTCCTTCCTTTCGTTGTTCTAATCTTATCCTGTTCGGTCTGGTATTGGCCATCGCGCTGCTGAAATAATCACCGAGGAAAGGAACTTAACTCACTACGCGGTGATCCGCTGGTTGGCTTCCATTTCTCGTCGACTCTTGAAATCAATATCGTAGTGGCACTCGATCCAGTGTCCCGGCTCAATCTCGACCAGTGGCGGAAACTCTTCGGTACATTTGTTAGTTGCGTAGGGACATCTCGTCCGGAATCTGCACCCGCTGGGAATATCAATGGGACTGGGGACGTCGCCTTCCAGTACCCCCATATTCCTTTCTCTTCTGAGGATCGGGGTTTGGAACTGATGAAAGCAGTGCGTAAGTGTACGGATGTTTTGGATTTTCGTAAATCGTCTGCATGTTTCCGATTTCGACGATCCTTCCCAGATACATGACAGCGACTCGGTCGCACATGTGTCTGATCACCGACAAGTTGTGCGATATGAAAAGGTATGTCAGATTAAAGTCTCGCTGCAATTTTTTCAAGCAGATTCAAGAATCTGCGCCTGCACGGAAACATCCAAGGATGATGTGGGTTCGTCCAAAAGAAGGAACTGAGGATTGACAGCGAGAGCCCTTGCGATTGCGACTCGTTGTCTTTGCCCGCCGCTGAACTCGTGAGGAAATCTCGACAAGTGATCCTGGTTCAGTCCGACAGTCTCGATTAATTTCTCCACTGCGGCATTCGATTCGGCTTTGGAGCCGGTAACATGATGAATTTTCATGGGTTCCGATAAGGTGGAACGTATTGTTTGCCTGGGATCTAGCGAGGCGTAAGGATCTTGAAAGACCATCTGCATTCTGCGTCGATAGGGCTTTCAGATCTCGTCCCTTGAGACGGGTAATATCGATTGCCGTCGAAGCTAATTTCACCCTTTGTCACGCTTGTAAGCCGCATGAGCATCGGCCCAATGGTCGTTTTGCCAGATCCGGATTCGCCTACAAGCCCCATCGTTTCTCCCTTCTTTACGCTCAGAGAAACTCCATCAACGGCCTTTACGTTTGCAAGGGTCTTTCCAAAGAGGCCTCCCTTTATTGGAAACCACTTGTACACGTCTTTGATTTCGATTAGATTTTGCTGGGTCTCCATGTTAGATCAGTACAAATGACAGGCAACAAAATGATTTGGGCGCGCCTCGATTAGAGGAGGCTTTACCTGAGGACATTTCTCGAATGCGAAAGGACATCTCGGATGGAATCGGCATCCCGAAGGAGGAAAAATCAGATTGGGTACGCTACCCTTGATCGATTCCAAGTCGGTAGAGGTGACATCGGGCTTCGGGACAGCGGCGAAAAGACCCTTTGTGTAGGGATGAAGAGGATTTTGAAACATTTCAAAAACATCCGCAACTTCGACAATGTTTCCCGCGTACATGACGGCGACACGATCGCAAGTCTCCGCAACAACTCCCAGATCGTGAGTAATCAGAATGATTGAAGAGTCGATTTTGTCCCTCAAATCTTTGAGTAGTTTGAGAATCTGCGCCTGAACTGTGACGTCTAGTGCTGTTGTGACTTCGTCTGCGAGCAAGACCTTGGGTCGGCGAACAAGCGCCATCGCGATCATCGCACGCTGACGCATCCCCCCGGAAAGCTCGAACGGATACATTTTGAAAACACGTTCCGGTTCAGGAAGCCGAACGAAGCGAAGATATTCGATCGCCCTAAGTCTTGCGAGTCTCTTGCCCTCTCTCTTACTGAGTCTTCCCTCCGGAAGTTCTGGATCGAATTGAGAGTTCTCTGATCCTTCTCGGCTTCTGCGATCCGAAGCACTTTCGTTCCCGTTGCCAGAATTGAGGAAATCGAGTCGTCGATTGGACAAGTTCGTCCTGATAGACCTTCAGATTTCCCGTAAATATCTCCGTGATTTGCGATCCAATTGTCATGACCGGATTCAAGTAAGTCATGGGATCCTGGAAAACCAAGAGCGATTTCTTTCAGTCGGGCAATGCGGATTTCTTTCTTTGATCTTCTGAAGCAAGATCTTTTCCATTCAGCAGAACTTCCCTTCGAGAATTCTCGAGTTTTCAGGCAAGCAGCCCTGCAATTGCAAGGGCAGTTACGGATTTGCCGCAACCGGACTCTCCGACGAGGCCCAGCACCTCACCCTTGTAAGACGGTGAGATCAATTCCATCGAGGGCCTTCACGACGCCCGCATAGGTGTTGAAAACCACGCGTAAACCCTGTACCTCAAGGGCCGGTTCATTCCGTTCCTTTTGTATGTCGAGCTTCCATCATGGAGAAGATTCAACAATGAAAAATATGTCTAGACTAGTGAGTATCTTACCGTCTTAGTCTGGGATCGAGTATATCTCTGATTCCATCTCCCAGAAGATTGAAACCAAGAGCAACTATGACGATAGTTAATCCTGGAAATACGATCAGCCAGGGGGCAATGGACACGAAATTGATTCCGTCACTTACGAGTTTGCCTAGTTCCGGAGGTAAGAGGACTCGGGGCAAAACCCAGAAACATTAAAGAGGAAAATGTCAGGATTACTCCTCCGACATCCAGAGTCACCTGCACAAGGACAGGATAAATGGAATTCGGGATAATGTGGAGGAAAAGAATTCGGAATCTTCCCGCACCAGTTGCTCGCAAGCGCCTCGGCGTATGGCTTTTCCTTTTCAGTAAGAATCTGTGACCTTACGAGCCGAACGTACAGGGGCCACCACACGACTAGTACTGCAATCGTGAGCATTGTCAGATTTCTCCCAAATACGGTAACGAGGACGATAGCGAGAACTAGTCCTGGAAAGGCAAAGAAAATATCTGTGATCCTCAAGAATTGCTTCATCGAGATATCCACCTGCGTAGGCAGCCACCGATCCCACTACGACTCCTATTGCGAACGCGGAAAGAACGATCGCGAACGATATTTCGAGATCGATCGGAAGGCCCAAGACGATCATGTCTAGGACGTCTCGACCGTAGAGATCTGTCCCAAAGGATGTGCGTAAGCGTTCCCGGACAGGGAGCGACATTTACCAGATTCCAGTTTATGGCCGGATTATTCCAGCAGAGCTTCGCCGACAAGATTCGTGAATTTCCACGAATTCGGATTTACGATTGATCCAGAAAATACAGCGATTAGAACACGGACACGATTGCGATCGCGGTGCCAATCAACACGAGAGGATTTTTTCTCGCTAGGTGAAGTGCATATCTTATTTCGGCAATTCGGCCAGAACGCTGCTTTCTCAGCATGTTTCCTTTTCCAATTCCAGTTTTTCTAGGGTCAATTCTCTTACTTTATCCTTCATTATTCTCTAACTAAACTAGAATCTAATCCTCGGGTCCAAGAAATGCATAGAGTACATCCACGATCAAGTTGGAAAGAACATGATCAGTGCAATAACAAGAGTGTATAATTCCAAGAAATTAATGTCGACGTAAAGAGAAGCCGAAAGCGCAGCAACTCCAATTCCCGGCCAGGAGAAAGACGTATTCAACGACGACCACTCCGCCGAGTAAGGACGCGAGAATGATACCGCTGATCGTAATTGCGGGCAAAAGCGCATTCTTTAGGGCGTGCCGGTAAATTACGGTCCTTTCTGCTAGCCCCTTGGAGCGCGCGAGAAGAATGTAATCCTGGCGTAGACATTCCATCATGCTCGATCTCACGATTCTCGTTAGCGCTCCGAGAGTGGAAAAAGTCAGCGTAATGGCTGGCAGGATGAGGGCCACGATCGAGTCCCAAAAATACCCGGGATTTCCGGCAATGATGGAATCAAAAATGGGCGCACCTGTAATACGTCCTAACGGTTCCCACATTAGAGAGACAGATACCGCATGTTGTACTGAGCAAACCGTTGGAAGGCAGAACTCCGGAATTGTTCACCCTGAAGATACAGCACAAAACGCAATCTGTAAAATGAATGCAAGCCAGAAGACTGGCATCGAATACCCAGTTAGGGCAACTATCCTCGAAACGTGATCGGGCAATTTGTTGTTTCGAGTCGCAGAAATTATCCCCATCGGAAGCGCGATTACGACGGTCAGAATCGAACCCGCGATCGCGAGCTCTGCGGTGCCGGGAAACCTTGACGCAAATAACCCCCAGGTCGTTTGACCCGAGCCAATGTCGGGCAGCAGACTGTATCCCCAGTTCCCGGAAAAGACATTGCGCAGCCACGAAAAATACTGCTGATAGAGCGGGACTATGCATCCATGTGCCGCCTGCCCGAAGGCTGTCCAGGACGGACAGGAAGGAGTAGCGACTCCCAGGGCAACAGCCAGTCCCAGTTTGGTGGGATCGTTCATCCTCGGAGTGATGTAGGGCGCGAGGGCAAAAGTAGCAGGCAAGTATTCCCCTAGTCAGGTAAAATACAATGACGCTTACGACCAGCAGGACGAAGACCATGAGGATGAGTCTTCGAATGATGTACTCGTAAAGCCTCATTCAGAATACATCAGCATTCTGGTGCGATAAAAAGTTGAGCCCTAATTACGCCCTTGAGTACTGTCAAAAGTGCTAGAAAAAGAAGAGGGGATTGTAGGCATGCATAATCATGCCTACACTATTCTGTCTACTTCAACTAGTCAGGTAGTAGAAGTACTCCATAGCGTCGCCGCCCGCATCAGTGGAGGCTGCTGGATTGTATGTGAAACCCATGAACATTCGACGTCATCACTAGAATGTTCAGCGGATAGATGGACCACAGATACATGACTCCTTGGTTCGCGATTTCATTCATCAACTGCGTTGTCTGGACAACACCCGTAGTGTTGTCACGCTGCAGTTGCTGCGACCTGTTGGGTGTAGAGATTCTGCATCTCGAGTTAGATTCCATCGGTCAGGTCCAGGATATGCCTGATTAGGCGCATACATCGCTCCTGTGAAATCAACGACCCAGTTGTAGTCTGCGAACCACCCGAGAGCGTATACGTAGTATGGGTTTGTAGCTCCGAGTGCTTGAGTGAGCAGAGTTCCAGTGGGAACGGGCACTACAGAGACTTGAAGACCCATGTTGTAGGTCGAGCTGATGTTGTTGATTACTTCTGCTATTTGCGTAAAGACCTGGATATCTATTGTGTCTGCTGCACCCACATAGAGATTGATTGGAGGAGTGGAGATCGGATTGCTGCACGCTACCCGAAGATGGAAGTGGGTTGCAACCGAAGGAGTTGTTGAAGTATCCAGATGGAGCCGCAGTTCCGTTGTAGAAGGTGAAGTGAGTGATCGGGGATTGCATGGCACTCAAGCAGAAGTTGAGCTGCCGCATCTGGACTGAAACTGTATCTGGGAGCAATTGAGGCGTTGAATGATCCAGTTGGAGCCAAGCCCGGCGCAACAACATTTGTTGCCACTTGTCCTAGTTTATTGTTCACGTCTTGGTTTATTTGCGACATGTTCACCGCATCTGCGAACGCGAGCCTGAATCTGACATCAGAGAATGGCTGGAATACGTAGGGGGCACCCTGTAAGCGGATTTGTGACATTCTGGTCGAAATATCTCGAATAGAGTCGATAGACCAGATACTGGTCCGTAAAGCGAGACTCCGGGTATAGTGGATGGACAATACGTTGTTACTCAGCCAAGCTGTTCTGTTTGCTACATCGTATAGATGATCGCCCGGAAGATCAATCGCCATCGCCTGTCCTGATTTGCCTGCATTTTCCAAGTCAATTTCGGCAGTCTTTGGATCCGGAACGTACTTTAGATCAATCGTCTTAATATGCAGGGGTAATTTTCTGAGGATTTGCACCACCCCAATAATTCGGAGTTGCTGTGAGAATAATTTCGTTTGACTGCTGATTGACACTGGTGATTTGGTAAGGTCCTGTACCAGCAAGAGAACCACCGAGTGAGTCATCGAGATAGGTTCTTCCGCATCCGTTCGGAGTAGCACCAGTATTGCAAGTCGCAATTTCATCAAAGAGATATTGGTTGATCATCGTGGTCGCATTACCGCTCGGAGTAGGGTTTGGCAGAGTGTAGCCAGTCTTAGTCCACAAAGCGATGTCTTTCTGCATCGTGTAATCTGGTGCAATTATTGCAGACAGCAAATTGTCTGACAAGATTTGGTTCAAGGCCGCATTGGGATGCTGGATGTGCATCGTGAAAGTCATTGGACCAGTAATCTGGATGAAGTTTTCATTCAGAACGTTCTGTGCCCAAGCGCTTGTGTAACTGTGAGGTCCACCAGAGAATCCAAGAAAGACTGGTATTCAAAAGCTGCTGAAGAATCCAAGCTCCTCCTTGGTGACCAGTAGGCACTGCTGCATCTGCAATCAAGGAACCGGTTGAAAGCTAAAGTACACTGAAGTGGAATTCGAGCTGCTCGCCATCACCAAAGGTGATTCCACTTCTCAGTGTAAAGTTCACAGTCTTTCCGTCAGCGGAAGTGGTATAGTTCTGTGCGAGCCATGGTATCGTTACTGAAGAACTCGTTCCGTTGAAATAGAGCAAGGTCTCGTAAACATTCTGACCGATGACGTAGTCGTACGAATAATAGGAAACTGAGGGATCTAAAAATTGGTAAGTCTGAGTTTCTTCATAAGTAAGTTGAGGAACAGGCACTGCTGCAGTTCCTGTGGTGGAAGTGGTAGTCGTTGGCGTAGTGGAAGTTGTAGTTGTCCCTGGTCTGATTGTACTGTGTAGAAGGCCCTGTATTAGTCGAAGTCGTGGTAGACGGAGTCGAAGTAGTAGACGTGGTTACTGGGCCGGTCAGAGGTGGTCCTTGACCGATAGAAGTCGTACTGTTGTGGTGGGAGGGGTATGTAGTCGTAGTACCTTTTCCGGACAAGGCGGCATAACCACCGACAGCGATTATGATAATAATCACAACGACAACGGCCACAACAGCAACACGGCTAATTGCGAAGCGAAACTTTGACCAACGGGTAGAAAGCATAAAGTCGGAAGTCCTCCTTTGAATGTTAAAAGCATTATTACCAAAACTGAACGGGAAGTTTACAACTTTCTTACCTGAGAAAAGCAAACAGGCCACCACTGGACAAAAAAATTCGGCGTTCGTTGCTCTAATTGAAGTTCAGAAAAGATGTCTATGTCCTTTGGATGTAATACTGAAATATTATGTTTCAGAATAATTGTTTTGCTTGTCGACCACGAAAGATGTTCCCGAGGGTGGAACAGACCCAGAACCGTGCCCCTACTGCAAGGGCAAATTTCCGAGGGATCTGCCTTTAGTAAATGGCGAAACCCAATTACAGAGGCACATCAAAGTCTTTCACCGACAGTACGCAAAAGATCTCTGACTTTCGCTCGAGTTAATTTTTTTGGAGACCATTTTTGTAAATTCCCCTTGGATTCTTAGATCGCGTTCCTTGCTCTAATTCTTTCATCCCGAATTGTAACCGACTTGGTTATTTGATCATAAATTCTTGCTTCCAACAATATCGGGATCTCAAAGTAACAATCTACAACCTCATTCTAAATTACCCCGCACTCACCACTTCTTTTAGAGCGATCGGCTTACAGTGCGAGCAGTCCAAAAAAGCGTTGAAAGGAACGCACTGAATCATAAATCAAAAGAAATCGAAACTAGCCAGCTGTTTTCGTACCCTGCTTGTAGTTCAGGTCTTTGGCGAGGTGCCACACATAATCCAATGAGAATGGCATTTTTTCCACTTTAACTCCTCCCACGGAAAGTGCGTCTCTGACAGCGTTGGCGAGCGCTGGCGTCGCAGCAATTGCTCCTGCTTCGCCGATTCCCTTCAGACCAATCGCATTCGCATAAGTTGGAGTCTCCGTCCTAAAACTGTGAATGTTGGGCAAGTCTTCGGCAAGGGGATCTGATAGTCTAGGAAACTCGAGCTCAATGACTGCCCGTCGTCATCGTAGCGTACTTCTTCCAGCATGAGCTTGCCCCAGGCCCTGGGCTATTCCGCCGTGAATTTGGCCCTCCACAATCAGCGGATTGAGGACCTTTCCGCAGTCATCCACGGAAGTGTAATCCAAGATTTTGACGCGACCGGTTTCCTTGTCCACTTCCACAACGGCGACGTGGGTTCCAAAGGGATAGGTAAAGTTGGGCGGGGCAAAGCGCTAAACGCGAAAAGCACCGCTTCCATCCCTTTGGGAAGTTTGCTCGGCCGGTAGGCATACGATGCGACTTTTTCAAAGGAGACCTTCTTTTTCGCATCACCCTCTCCGGATCTCGAAAGCGATCTCGCCGTTGCTAAAAACCAGATCCTCCTCGGGCACTTCCAGGGACAGCGCAGCAATTTTCGTCATTTTGTCTTTGATCTTCTCGGCGCACATCAAGACTGCCGAACCACCCAAGGCGGCAGATCTGCTCCCCGCAGTAAAGGTCCCCCAGGGGAGCATCATCGTATCTCCATAAGCCACGACAATATCCTCGACGGGAATTGACAATTTTTCCGCGACTATTTGCGCCAAGGGTGTTTCGTGACCCTGTCCGTGGGGAGAGGTCCCGGAAATTATAGTGACTTTGCCTGACTGGCTGACCGATAGCGCGGCAGTCTGAGGAAAGTCCGGACCAAAGGCGCAGATTTCGACGTAAGTCGTCAAACCGATACCGATCAATCTCCCGGAACCTCGGGCACGTCGCTGCTCTTCCCGCCATTTTTCATAGTTCGAGAGCTCCAGGGCCCTGCGCAGATTCATGGAATAATCTCCGGTGTCGTATTCGAGGCCTCCCGCAGTCTTGAAGGGAAAGTCTTCTTTGGGGATGAAATTCCTGCTTCGGATCTCCGCCGGGTCCACGCCCATTTCTCGCGATAATTCATCTATGGTCCTTTCGATAACGTAAGTAGCTTCTGGCCGCGATGCTCCTCTATAGGCATCGTGCGGTACTTTGTTGGTGAGCGCAATGAAAGCCTCGCCTTGTACGCCGGGTATGATGTATTGCCCCGGACTCATCCGCAGAGTGAAGGTGGCGTCGGAAGACCCTTCCGTCAGGTAGGCTCCCGCGTCTCCAATCAATCTGATTCTCAGTCCCAGGATTCTCCCCTTTTCATTCGTCGCTACTTCCGCGTGCTGAATCTGCCCCCGCCCATGGGTCATGGACTGGAAGTTCTCTGATCGGCTCTCGATCCACTTCACGGGCCTCCCCGTCTGGATCGAAGCAAGGCACACGAGAACATCTTCCGGGTACAAGGAAATTTTCGCGCCGAAACCTCCTCCCACGTCGGGAGCATACACTCGGATTTTGTTTTCGGGAAGCTTCAGGATGTTGGAAAGATCCGTCCTGCTCTGAAAGGGGCCCTGAGTGGAAATCCAAATGTTGAGCATTTCCGTTCCCTTGTCAAAAGATGCGATGGACGCTCTCGGCTCCATCGGGGCGGGCGACAGTCTCTGATTCAGCAAGTCTACCTTTACAATCTTGGAAGCTCTCTCAAAGGCAGCATCCACGTCGCCGACCTGCACGGAATCTACTAGAACGAGATTGCTCTTGATGCCGATGTGGGATTTAGGGCTCTCGTCTTTTAGAGCAGCCTCAGGATCGACGATTGCCGGAAGCGGTTCGTAATCCACCTTGATTTTTTCTAAAGCATCTTCCGCCTGATACCGAGTCTCTGCTACTATGAATGCCAGCGCTTCGCCTGACGAAACATGACTTCCTTACTCGCGAGCACGGGCCGATCGATTATAGATCCGTCTTCTAGTTTTTGGCTCGGAAGAGACGCAGAGTGCTTCGGAATATCCTTCGCGAGCAGAATTCGATATACCCCAGGGGATTGGAGCGCCTCGGAAATGTCAATGCCCTTAATCCTCGCGTGCGCGTAGGTACTTCTCAGAACTGTAGCAAAGAGCATTCCCGGAAGCTTGATGTCATCGACATAGCGAGTGCGACCCGCTACAATTCGAGGGTCTTCTTTTCGCTTTAGAGGCAGCCCTACGACCTGCAGAGACCTGCTCTTGGGGCTCTTCTTTGGACTTGGACGCGAGAACTTGACTGGACACAAGAGGTGCGTGTCTAGCGTACGCAATTTATATTTTTAACCGGCACTCTGCCGGAATTGCACGCGCTTGTAGAAATCACGTAGATTATTGCTCGTCCTTCGTCGGTTCCGTAGGGATTTTCTCTTCAATCCCTGACTTTGCCGGCGCCGCTCGACTTCCTGCCCGTACAGTTTCAGCATCTCTCGAATGACCTTGTCTGTCGTTTCTTTGTATTCTTCCTTGTTTTTGATGCCGAGAAGATCCACAAACCCCTCTGCGACGAAGCTCATCGAGTGTTAGATCACGGTACATTCCTGGGATCGTTGCCAGCTGCGAGACATGAGGATGGGACAGATTCAGGATGATCGAATCCTGTGTAGTCATGACCGGAAGATCTGAGGGACTGAGCTGCGCTTCTTTTATGGTTCCAAAGGCAGTCCTCGCGGCGCGAATTTCCCGCGGCAATCTCGGAGTTCCGGTGATAATCTTGATCTGTTTGACCTTCTTGCTTCCCCTTTGCAGGCAGACCCACCTGGAACTGTGCGGATGCGAGCTGTTGCTCGTTAACTACTTTGTATTCTGCCGGAAGAGAAATCTCGACAGTCGTCAGGGCTTTTTCCAGAACCTTGGCGAGCTTGTTCAGGGATTTCTGGACTAGCACGTTGGAATAATGCGGAGTGTCCGGAATGTCATCCACGAGAGTATCGAGAGCTTTCTTGAATCGCCAGTACACGTCGTCCTCCACGTATGCACCTCGCCCGGTGACGAGCGCCAGATCCGTGTTCACGTACCCGGTGAGGGTGGGTCTCTTAGCGATGACCTCTCTCTTTACGAGCACTCCTCGGTTGTAGAACCGGATGGGTTTTCGATCTTCGACCCGATAGGGATCTGACCAGATTAATCTGATAGCCTTCTCCCGATCTTTCGTGAGTAATTCCTGCCGGGAAGCTCTGGAGCAATCGCTTCGTTGCCGTTGACCAGAATCCGGAACTGCCAGGTCAATAGCGGCGCAAAGGCGACGCTGACATACTCGTACAACTTTGCCACACTGAAGGATTTCTTTAATTTCCTCAGATAGACGCGAGTACCGTAAGTCAAAAATTCTCCGGCATCTTCGACCTCGATCGGGTCTCCCATATCGATGGAATTTCGAATCGCTTCATCGGTGAGATGGACTTTCCACGTCCTAGGACCCGGTCGGGAATATACTTCAATGTCTCTCGACGATCTTGAATACGGAGAGAAACCCCAGGCCCTTTTCGCCGATGTATAATCTTCCAGAATCCGAGACACCTTTGCTTGCTTGACGTTTTTCGGTCATTCCCTTTGTCAGAAAGGAGTTAAAGTCCGAAATGCCGTACCCGTCATCGTCGACAAAGCAACTGTGCTCATTCTCGATCTCGATGCGCACTTTGTACGCGTTTGCATCATAACTGTTAGCAATTAGTTCTCTGAAAGGATCGTAAACACTCGCGTAAGCCTTGTCCATCAACTCGTCCATGATACCGGAGCTGAGACGCACGCGCACGCTCTGCTTTGCCGCCGGTTCAGTCTCATCGCTGGGTTTACCGACATATTTAGCCGCTTGCAACTTGTCTGACCGCTTCTCAGACGGCTCTTCCACGTTATTCGTTATAGCGGGTAGGGTCGAATCCATTTCACTCCAAGCTTAGCTTTTTCGCGTAAAATCCTGCGTCGAATGGAAGAGTTGCGCCAAACTACGTAAAAAACCCTACTGCGATGGACGTTCTCCGCAGGTGCCTTGAGCGTAACTTTCGCACACTTTACGAGGCAGTTGGCCTATTTTCTAGGGCTTCTTCCAGTTGCGCTTTCGTGGTGGAGGGCAGTTTGCAGGTGAAGTTGGAGCAAACAAATACCTTTGCGGGAACACCTTCCACGGGCAAGCGATCCGCCCCGAGCGGGGAAATTTTTTCTATTTCAGGACTGGAAAGCACCGTAACCGAATTGGGGAGAAAATGGCTTCGAAGGACGTGTAATAATTCTCGGGTGTTCGGAAGACTTTGGATTTCCGGATACGACAATCTCCTTGGGGCTTCCCATAAAGAACTGCAACGCCACAAGCATTTCGGTAAACGATGTGGGCTGCCTTATCATTCCCTCCCAGAAAGCGAGGAAGGAGTTTTGCGCCAGATCTTTCCACTTGTTGTCCGAAGAAATTTCTGCGAGCCTCAAGCACACTAACGTGGCAATGGAATTTCCCGACGGCAGGGCACCATCAAAGGCGTCTTTGGCTCTGGCGATGAGGTCGGCGCTTTCCTTGGTGCTCTGGAAGAATCCTCCGGAGGAGCTGATCGTAAAAATCTGCAACCATGGTATCGGCAAGCCTAAAGGCCCACTCCAGATACTTTGTCTCGAATCCGCTCTCGTACAGATCCAAGAGTCCGTTAATGAAAAACGAATAATCCTCGAGAACAGCGGCACCTTTGGATTCGCCTTGACGGAATCTTCGGATCAGGTGCGCTTTGCCTTCAGATTCTGAGAGTCAAGCTTGCTCCAGCACAAAGTCCGCAGCCGTCATCGCTGAGACCAGATATTTTTCTTTTCCAAAAGCCTGGTAGGCCCTGCCCAATGCAGAGATCATTAGACCGTTCCAGGACGTAAGCACCTTATCATCGGTAAAGGGTTTAGGGCGTTTGTCTCGAAACTTTCGCAAAATTTGTTTTGCTTCCCGCAGGAGACTTCTCACCTTCCTTATCAGAATACCCAGGAATCAGAGGGACGTCTTCATTTTGCGTCTTTGCAGTTAGAATGGTCTTTCCATTTTCGAAAGTTCCCGTCCCTCGTGATCGAGAAATAATTATTTACGAGTTCCCACTTTTCTCGCAGCCTCTCATCCGAACTTAGAGCATCTTTGATCTCATCCGGCGTCCACACGTAGTAAGATCCCTCACCCTCTGGACTATCGGCATCTTGTGCAGAAAAAAACCCCCCGGCAGGATTTTGCATTTCTCGCAGCGCCCAATCAAGCGTTTCTTCGACGACTCGGCTCGTACTCTTTTTTCCGAGTGAGCAAGAATCCCTCGGAGTAGGCTAGAACCAAAAGTGCATTGTCGTAGAGCATTTTTTCAAAATGGGGTACTAGCCAATATCTATCCGTAGAATACCTGTGGAACCCTCCCCCCACATGGTCGTAGATTCCTCCGCGCATCATGGAATCCAGCGTTTTCGTGACAATTGTAAGTGCAAGTTTCGAATTGCGGAGAGTATGATATCGGGTAAGGAAAAAAAGATTGGAGGGGCTCGGAAATTTGGGCGCGGCACCAAATCCTCCATATTGACTATCAAAAGATCCTGCGAGTTCGTTGAAGCAATCCTGGACTACAGAGTCGTTCAGCGACAGTGTCAGCCGCTTTCTTGAAATCATACATTTCAATAAGGGAGTTCTTCAATTCCCCGGCAGAGTCGACCAATCTCTTCCGATCGGATTTCCAGGATTGCGCGATGCTCCGGATAACGTTGGAAAAACTCGGGCATTCCATACCGCGGCGTGGGAGGAAAATAAGTACCTCCAAAGAAGGGTTCGAGCGAAGGCGTCAGAAACACGTTCAGGGGCCATCCACCTGACCCTGTGATGGCGACCACGGATTTCATGTAGATCTCGTCGACGTCAGGTCTCTCTTCGCGATCGACCTTTGATCGAAACAAAATTCTCATTCAGGAACTTTGCGACGTCCTCATCTTCCATGGATTCTTCCGCAAACACGTGGCACCAGTGACACGAGGAGTACCCAATACTGAGAAAAATGGGCTTGTTTTCTCTCTTTGCTTTCGTAAAGGCTTCCTTACCCCACGGGTACCAATCTACCGGATTGTGCGCGTGCTGGAGGAGGTACGGGCTCTTTTCCTGTGCGAGTCTGTTAGTAGGGGCGGCGGATTTACCTTCATGAGGAGCGTGAATCTTTTCTTTTGACAATTGACTCGCCTTTTGGTTCCAGTTATACTCGAAGGTTCACTCTAGTTTTAATCTATTCCCGTTCAAGAAGAAATCCACAAGGAATTTGTCGAAAGCTGAAAGTCGATCGTATAATCTGCTGCAAGATGCAAAGTCTCCTCGATCTTTCTACGATCGAAGCGTTATGCGCAAAGAAGAAGGTAGGTTTCTCAGCAGTTCAGGCAATCAGCGGTTTAACTTCTCTTGCCGAGAGCCCTGTCGGACTGTTAATCGTGTGCGACCTTTCCACTTTGACATCTGAGGAAATACAGTACCTTGCAAAAATCTCCCGAGAACTGGGTGCGAAGACTTTCGGCTTTTTTCCACATGTTTCTCAGGAATTAAGATCCAATGCGCAAGAACAGAGAATTGATTATATCGTCCCGCGATCAGCTTTTAGAGCAAAACTGGAAAATCTGTTAGGATAGTTGTTGGTTCGGCGCTTTGCTTCTCTCGATATTCTTCAGCTCCCTTCTTTTGAGCACCGGCCCGACACTCTCTAGCCAAGAATCTCCTTCTCTCATTCGCCATCCTTTCAAATAACCTTGAATTTGCTCATCTGATCCGAAACTTTCTCGGGGAATCCTCAGAAAAAATGGGCAGTTGAACATTAGAAGTATAACTTTTGTCCCGTCCTCGTCCACTCCTTCCAGCCGGTCATCTTCTTCCGCGTTGCAAAATGGGCAGAAAAGCATTGGAAGGGCTCCGCTTACTTTCCTAAAATTCCCCCAAATTCAAAAGTGTTGCTTTAGTCGCGACAAGGCCGGTAGTTACGGGCGAAGATTGCTCCGGCACCTTCTTAATAAATAGCCGGAATTATCCGGGTTTCCTGAATTGTTGCAATATACCGTTTCCATGGAAAATCCTCAAACACATTATTTTGAAGTAAAGATTGACCTGACGGACTATCGAAAACTTGTTTCGAATCCTGAGCGATTGAAACTGAGGATGCCAGTGTGGACGCCAGGGTCCTACCTCGTGCGCGAATTTTCGAGAAACATTCTGGATTTGAACGCTGTGAACTCCGACTCGGAGGCTTCTTTGGTTACAACCAAATTGAACAAAAACAGTTGGCAAGTGGAAACAGCTGGAGCGGAAAAACTGCGGATTAGCTGATAGAGTGTACGCTTTCGAGCTTACCGTTGATACGAGTTATCTGGACAATATCCACGGAATCATAAACGGCGCAAGCGTGTTCCTCTACGTCGATAGTTTGGAAAACGAGAAGGCCGTTCTCGATATTCATCCATTTAGCGGGTGGAAAAAAATTTCCACCGGGCTTGAGCGAATTGGTACTGTCGATGCGGAACACACATTTGCGGTCCCAAACTATGACATCTTAGTGGACTCACCGTTGGAGATCGGCAACCAGCAGGTTCACTACTTCTCGGCAGGCGGCGCAAAATTCGAAGTATCCGTATTTT